>CALRVC020000007.1:0-112682 GCA_943371515.1 Synechococcus sp. UW140
CTCATCCAAGAAGCGCTGGCGACGCGTCCTCTTTTTGGCATAGATCTGCTCGTAGTCCGTGAAGCCCAGCTGGAGAGGGTCGGCCATCCGTTCCAGTCTCAGTCTTGGATCTGGACTGATTTTAGCGGGTTTTTCAGGGGTTCCTTAACCGCAACGAGGTTTACTCGCAGGTCACGCGAGTTCCCACACTCCCCGAACAGCAGCGGATCGTCGGCCTGCTGGACGAAGCGTTTGAGGGCCTCGCCACCGCCAAAGCCAACGCCGAAAAGAACCTCCAAAACGCCCGCGCCCTCTTCGAAAGCCACCTCCAATCCGTCTTCACCCAGCGCGGCACGGGGTGGAAGCAAACGACTTTGGAGGAAATCGCCACTACCTTTGGCCGAGGGAGGTCAAAGCACCGGCCGCGCAACGCACCGCACCTTTACGGTGGCAGATACCCGTTCGTTCAAACCGGTGACATTCGGAACGCCGACCACACCATCACCGAGTATTCGCAGACCTATAGCGAAGCTGGACTTGCACAGAGCAAGCTGTGGCCGAAGGGAACAATCTGCATCACCATCGCGGCGAACATCGCAGAGACGGCCATCCTTGGCTTCGACGCATGTTTCCCTGACAGCGTGATCGGCGTGGTCGCAAATCCGAAGGAGGCGGAACTCGGCTTCATCGAATACCTGCTCCAGTCATTCAAAGCTCGTATCCAAGCGATGGGAAAGGGCAGCGCCCAAGCCAATATCAACATGGGCACGTTCGAGCACGAACGGTTTCCGTTTCCGCCGGTGGCGGAACAAAAACGAATCGTTGCCCAACTGGACGCCTTGTCAGAAGAAACCCAATGCCTCGCCCGCCTCTACGAGCGGAAGCTCGCCGCGCTGGAGGCGTTGAAGAAGTCGCTGCTGCACCAGGCCTTCAGCGGAGAGCTGTGAGGGCGCAGGGCTGGAAGCTCTCGGTCGGTCCACCTACACTTAGGCCCTCAGCCCAGTGAGCCCATGTCCGCCCCTGCGGTCACCCCCTGCGCCAGCGCCTCTGAGGTGCTGGCGAGGCTGCGTCAGCACTACCCGGATCTGGCCTCCCAGTTCAAGGTCAGCAACCTGGACCTGTTTGGATCCTTCGCACGCGAGGAGCAAACTCCTGCCAGTGATGTGGATCTGTTGGTGAGCTTCTCTGAGCCCGTGGGCTTTGCCTTCATCCACCTGGCCGACCATCTGGAAACCCTTCTCGGTCGTCGTGTCGATCTGGTGGCGTCCGATGGGATCAAGGAAAACAGGCGTTCCTTCATCCTGAGCAGCCGCATTCATGTCGCGCCGTGAATGGAGGCTGTTTGTGGCCGACATGCTGGAAGCATCCGGCAAGATCAATGGCTACATCAGTGGGTTGAACATCGAGGAGTTCCAAGCAGACAGTCGCACCGTTGAAGCCGTGGTGCGCAATCTGGAAATCATTGGCGAGGCAGCCCGAGCGATTCCTGTTGAGCTGAAGAAGGGCCGGCCTGCGATTGATTGGTCGGCGCTCAATGGCTTGCGCAATCGCATTGTCCATGAATACTTCGGCCTCAGCTTGCCCATCATCTGGGTGATCATTCTCCACGATCTTCCAGCGCTGGATGCTTAGCTCAGGGACTGGATGAAGGAGGATCAATGAACCCTGGAAGCTTCCTATCTCGGGCGCTGTAGACCCTTCGGCCAGCCAGCAACTTGAAATGGAGCGAGGGGTGCTTGGGGTCCGTCTTCAGCAGCCTGAAGTTCTTATCGGCAAGATCCCGAACATCAGCAGGCAAGGCCACGCAGCAGCGCCAGAACCTGCTCGATGCCGTGTGCTTCACAGGGAGCGATGGGGCTGGATGTGGTAGTCGTCGTCCGCTTCCGTCAGCAGAGCGTCAAGCTTGCCTGCGGTGACGTCGGCTTCCAGCTGGCGATCCCAGGCGGCGGCATCAAACTCCGCAAACCAACGGCTGAACTCGGCCAATGCTGTGCAACGACAACCCCAAACCACCCCTCCCCCGATCACTGTGGTGGGCATCGATGTGGGGGGCGCCCGCAAGGGTTTCCACGCCGTCGTCCTCATCGGCGGCGCCTACGCCGGCCAGCTGGCCACCGCTGATGTGCAGGAGCTCGCCCACTGGTGCCGCTCGCTGGTGGGCGCCCGCGTGATCGCTATCGATGCCCCCTGCCGCTGGAGCACCGATGGCCGTGCGCGTCCCTGCGAACGGGAGTTGATGCAGAAGGGGATCTGGTGTTTCTCCTCCCCCACCCATCAGAAGGCTCACACCCCCCATCGCACCGGCTACTTCGACTGGATGCTGCAGGGGGAGAAGCTGTATCAGGCGCTGGAGGCGTCCCATCCCCTGGTCTGCCGCTTGCCCATCGCCGGGAACGCCTGCTTTGAAACCTTCCCCCACGCCATCACCTGGCACCTGCGCGGCGGCAAGGCCAAGGCAGCCCAGAAGCGCACGCAGCGCCGGGAGTTGCTGCAGCAAGCGGGCATCGAGCTGGTGCCGCTCACCAGCATCGACCTAATCGATGCTGCCCTCTGCGCCCTCACCGCCCACCACGCCGCCTCCGGTGGGGATTGCCTGATCCACGGCGAGCCGGAATCCGGCCTGATCATCGTGCCCTCCTTCCCTGCCGTGATGGGCTCCAGCTGTGGACATCGGCCAGACTGCCCTCCATGACCGCCTCGGCCCGCCCCTCCAGCTATCGATACGTGGTGGATGAGCCGCTGCTGCGCTCCATCGCGTCCGAGATCCAGGCGGCCATCCCCGGCGCTGAAGTGCGGCTGTTCGGCTCCCGCGCCCGCGGCACCGCCCGGCCCGATTCCGATCTTGATCTGCTGGTCACCGTGCCGGATGCCTGGTTGGCCAGCCATTCGCGTTTTGAGGAATCGGATGCCCTGGGCTGGAAACTGGCCCATCACCGCATACCCATTGATTTACTCCTGTATTCCCATCAGGAGGTGCTGGATCGGCAACAGTACAGACAACATGTGGTGACTGAGGCCTATCGAAACGGCAAGCAGCTCCATGCAGGCTGACTTCCAGCGCGAGGCGGTTCGCATGCTGCGCATCGCCCACCGCGATCTCAAAGCCGCCAGCGCCATGCTTGACGCCGACCTGTTTGAAGAGCCCACGTGGGGATTCCAGATCCAGCAGGCCGTAGAAAAGTCCTTGAAGGCCTGGATTGCGTGCCTCGGCCACGAGTATCCCTACACCCATGACCTGGCTCTGCTTTACAGGCTGATCAGTGATTTCGGTGGTGATCCTTCATCGTTTCAGGCTCTGCAGCGGTTCAGCCCCTTCGGGGCCAGGCTTCGCTACGACGATGAACCGGAATCGCTGAAGCTTGATCGAGCCGTTTGGAACCAGCACTGCGCTGATCTGCTCGATCACGTAGGCAGGCTGCTGCCATGAACGAAGCCGAAACCCGCGCTGAGCTGATTGATCCGATGCTGGCCGCAGCGGGCTGGGGGGTGGTGGAAGGCAGCCGTATCCGCCGCGAGTTTCCGATCACCCCTGGCCGCATTGAGGGCGGCGGCAAGCGCGGCAAGGCCCTCAGTGCCGACTATGTGCTCCAGTTCCGCAACACCAAGCTGGCGGTGGTGGAAGCCAAGGCCGACACCCTCCCACTCACGGAAGGGGTAGGCCAGGCGAAGGATTATGCAGCCAAGCTCCAGATCCGCTTCACCTACGCCAGCAATGGCAAAGGCGTCTACGCCATCGACATGGAAACCGGCGCGGAGGCGGAGGCAACCGGTTTTCCCAGCCCGCACGAACTTTGGGATAGCACCTTCGCTGAGCAGAACGCCTGGCGCGATCGCTTTGCATCCATCCCCTATCCCGACAAGGGCGGCAGCTGGCAGATCCGCTTCTACCAGGACATCGCCGTGACCCGCGTGCTGGAGGCCATCGCCAGCGGCCACGACCGCATCCTGCTGACGCTGGCCACCGGCACCGGCAAAACCTCGATCGCCTTCCAGATCATCTGGAAGCTGTTCCAGGCCCGTTGGAACCTCTCCGGCCAGGCCACCCGCCGGCCCCGCATCCTCTTCCTGGCTGATCGGAACAACCTCGCCGATCAGGCCTTCAACGACTTCACCGGTTTTGCCGCCTTCGAAGACAACGCCCTGGTCCGCATCGAACCTGATGCTCTGCGCAAGAAGGGCCGGGTGCCCACGAACGCCAGTGTGTTCCTCACCATCTTCCAGACCTTCATGAGCGGACCGGCGATGGATGGCAAGCCCTCCCCCTGGTTCGGCCAGTACCCGCCCGATTTCTTCGATTTCATCGTGATCGATGAATGCCACCGCGGTGGCGCCAACAACGAATCCACCTGGCGCGGCATCCTCGAGTACTTCGCCACCGCCGTGCAGCTTGGCCTCACCGCCACCCCCCGCCACACAGACAACACCGACACCTACGCCTACTTCGGCGAGCCGGTGTTCACCTACTCCCTCAAGGAAGGCATCAATGATGGCTTCCTCACTCCCTTTCGCGTTAAGCAGGTCACGACCACTCTCGATGAATACGTCTACACGCCCGACGACACGGTGGTGGAAGGCGAGATCGAAGCCGGCAAGCTCTACAAGGAAGCCGACTTCAACAAGATCATCGAGATCAAACAGCGGGAGCAGCAGCGGGTCACCATTTTCATGGACCAGATCGATCAGCGCGAAAAAACCCTTGTGTTCTGCGCCACCCAGGATCACGCCCTGGCGATCCGTGATCTGATCAACCAGCTCAAGACCAGCACTGATCCCAACTATTGCCAGAGGGTCACCGCCAACGATGGCGAACTGGGCAACACCTGGCTGCGGACCTTCCAGGACAACGAGAAGTCCATCCCCACAATCCTCACCACCTCGCAGAAGCTCTCCACCGGAGTGGATGCCCGCAACGTACGCAACATCGTGCTGCTGCGGCCTGTGAATTCGATGATCGAGTTCAAGCAGATCATCGGTCGCGGTACACGCCTTTACGACGGCAAGGACTATTTCACCGTCTACGACTTCGTGAAGGCGCATCACCATTTCAGTGATCCAGAGTGGGATGGCGAACCCGAGGGGCCGGTAGAGGTTATCCCTCGACCACCTCGACTTCCCATCGAAACCCCGGAAGCCAAGGACCACGATGGCAAGGATGAAACCAGCGACCAACCCCGCCGCACCAAGGTTCGCATAAGGCTGGGCGACGGCAAGGAACGCTCCATCCAGCACATGATGGTGACCAGTTTCTGGCACCCAGACGGCACACCGATGAGTTCGCAGCAGTTCCTTGAACTGCTCTATGGCAAGCTGCCTGAGTTCGTCAAGGACGAGACCGAGCTGCGGGAACTCTGGAGTTCGCCAGACACTCGCCGTAAGCTGCTAACGGGCCTTGAGGAGAAGGGTTTCGGTGCAGCCCAGTTGGCCGAGATGCAGAAGATCATCAATGCCGAGAACAGTGATCTGTTCGATGTCCTGGCCCATGTGGCCTATGCCCTGCAGCCCATCCCCCGCGAGGCCCGCGCCGAGCATGCACGCCTGTACATCCATTCCAGGTTCACCAGCAAGCAGCAGCTCTTCCTGGATTTTGTACTCCAGCACTACGTGACGATGGGCGTGCAGGAGCTGGCCCAGGAAAAGCTCACGCCGTTGCTGCAGCTCCGATATCAGAACAGCATCGCTGATGCCGTGGCCGATCTCGGTAGACCAGAGGAAATCGGCCAGCTCTTTTCAGGCTTCCAGAGGTATCTTTATGAGACTTCTGCCTGATGAATCCTGCTTCACCAAGGCCAGTCGCCGAGAACAGATAGTGCCGAACAATCCGATACACCTGACCCGCTACCCAGGGCTTGCTGACACTCCCACTAGCTCGTGGTGGGCAGGTGATCGGGAGACGTTCAAGTGGACTGCCTCTGGCAGCCATTGAACTCATTCTTAACCTCGCTAGAGGAGAATCGCTCAGTCCATTGCAACTCTGACTTCAAGTCAGCCATCTGCCCGTTCACACTCAGAGACCATTCCAGGCAAGCCCACTTGTTGAACGAACTGATCTGATCGCATTCGCAGGGGAGTTCAGAGTGGCACCCCATCCCAGCGCAAGACAGAGCTGTAGGCCCGTACGATTTTTCTCTTGCATCGAAGTCCGGCGATCCGCTGTCAGGAAGTCGTCGAAATGAGGAACGCCGTCCGCACGCTTCCACGGGAAATCCTTCAGGACGAGGTGTCTCGAATCGATCCCGGCGCTCATGCGCGCACGGCCGCCTGGCGTTCTCATCAGTTGGATCGCGGTCTTTTCCTAACTTCAACATCCAACCCACGCTGAGGTGGATGGCGCCCGGACAATGGTTGAAGCACTCAGAGCAGATTGGCCGCCAGCTCCGCCAGGGGGGAGCGTTCCCCCTTCAGCAGGGTGACGTGGCCCGCCAGCCGCTGTCCCTTGAAGCGCTCCACCAGCCAGGTGAGGCCGTTGCTGTCGGCATCCACGTAGGGGTTGTCGATCTGATAGGGATCACCGGTGAACACGATCTTCGTGCCCTCCCCCACCCGGGTCACGATCGTCTTCACCTCATGGGGCGTGAGGTTCTGGGCCTCATCCACCACCATGTACTGGCGGGGGATCGAGCGGCCGCGGATGTAGGTGATCGCCTCCACCTCCAGCAGGCCCATGCCCTTGAGGTCCGACCAGTTGCTGCGAGGACCACGACTGGAGCGCATGCTGCCCTGGGACGAGTCCTCACCACCGAGCAGGTAGTCGAGGTTGTCGATGATCGGCTGCATCCAGGGACCCATCTTCTCCTGCAGATCCCCGGGCAGGAAGCCGATGTCCTTGCCCAGGGGGATCACAGGCCGGGTCACCAGCAGGCGGTCGTAGAGGTGCTCATCGGCCACCTGATGCAGCCCGGCGGCGAGGGCCAGCAGGGTCTTGCCGGTGCCGGCCTTGCCCACCAGGGTCACCAGGCTGATGGCCGGATCCAACAGCAGATCGAGAGCGAAGGTCTGCTCACGGTTGCGGGGGCTCACCCGCCCGAGCTTGATCCGCGTTGCTTTCTGAAGGGGCCGCAGACCCCTGGCGGCAGCATCCACCCGGGCCAGCAAGGTGTGCTGGGGTTGCAGGGCATCCACCAGGGTCACCCCTTCGTTGGCCACCAGCGGCGCCTGAGGCGGCAAACTTGGCGGCAGCTCCTCCAGGGCCAGCGATCCCTGGTGGTGCAGCTGCTCCATCTGCTCCGCCGTGACCACCCACTCGCAGAAGCCCGGGTAGAGGTCGGCGATCGCAACCTTGTCCGTGCTGTAGTCCTGGGCGATCAGGCCCACCGCATCGGCCTTGATGCGCAGGTTGGTGTCCTTGGTGACCAGCACCACGGGGGGATGGTTGCCCATCACGTCCTGGAGGCGCTGCTCAAGCGCCACCGCCAGGATGTTGTTGTCGCCGTTCCCGGATTTCAGTTCCGGCGGAAGTTGGGCGAGGGTTTCGCTGCGGCAGAACACCACCTTGAGCATGCCGTGGTGCTCGGGATCAATCTCCACCCCTTCGGAGAGATTGCCCTTGTTGCGCAGCTCATCGAGCAGACGGGAGGTCTGGCGGGCATTTCGGCCCTTTTCAGAAGAATCGCGCTTGAAGCGGTCAATCTCCTCGACCACCTCGATCGGAATCACGACCGTGTTGTCTTCGAAGCGGGTGATGGCCTGGGGATCGTGCAGCAGCACGTTCGTGTCGAGAACGAAGGTCTTCTTCATCACCCACGCCGCAATGGCTAGTCCGTGAACCTAGGCCGTAGCGGTGTCCACCCCGCCAGCCCCTGGCACCAGACACGACCTACGCTCCCGCAGACCCGGCGCCCCTGCCCCTTGCCGACCCTGCCTCCACCGCTCTGCGCGCTGCTTCTGCTGGCGCTGCTCTTCGGCCTCACCCTGCTCTGGCTGGAGTTGCGCCACCGCCTGCGGCCGGCCTCACCCCTTCGCCTGAGTTCGGGCCCCTGGACCACCAGCTGGAGCAACGAGGGAGCGGTGACGCTGGAGGGCAGCTTCCGGATCGACAACCCCCATGCCCGCATGGAGGTGATGGTGCCGGAACTGGGGCTGCGCCCCACCGTGCTCGGCCGCCAGGATCTCTCCTGCCTGCGGGTGAGCACCACCGTCGTCGCCGACCATCCCGATGAGCCGAGCCGGCCCGATGGGTACTGGGCGGCCTACATCGTCAAGGGGCACAAGAGCACCCAGCTCAAGGCCGCGGTGTGCATCAGCTTGCCGGCCGGAGCGAGCGGACCGGGCCCTGAAGAGCGCCACACCCTCCTGGAGGAGCTGCTCGACACCCTCTGGCTGGAGGTGATCTGGGTGAACTACGGACCATTCGGGCGCCTGGAGCGCCGCCAAGGGTTCCTGGTGCCGGTTCGCCATCCCGCACCGCTCGATCCGACCAGTGCAGCCTGGCGCAACGGTGACGGCTGCCAGGTGCTGCCGGTGCCCACCCACCTGCTGGGAGTGCTGGATGATCCAGCTGAAGTGCTGCGCCGCTACGCCGGTCCGGTGCTGCGTCCTGGCGACATCCTCACCATCGGCGAAACGCCCCTGGCGGTGATTCAGGGCCGCTATCAACACCCGTCCATGGTGGAGCCCTCCTGCCTGGCCCGGCTGCTCTGCCGCGTCTTCCATCCCACCAGCAGCCTGGCCACGGCCTGCGGCCTGCAGAGCCTGATCGACACGGTGGGGCCGGCGCGGGTGCTCTGTGCCTGGCTGGCCGGCAGCCTGATGAAGCTGGCCGGGAGCAAAGGCGGTTTCTACCGTCTCGCCGGTGACCAGGCCCGGCTGATCGACGACATCACCGGCACCACTCCCCCCTACGACCAGACGATCGTGCTCGGTCCCGATCAGCCCGAACGCAGCTGCCAGGAGCTGGCCCAGGCCCTGGGGGTGCCGGTGGCCGTGGTCGACGTCAACGATCTTGGCCGGGTCAAGGTGCTGGCCTCGAGCGCGGGCTGCGACGAGAACCTGCTGAAGCGTGCCCTGCGTCCCAACCCGGCCGGCAACGCCAACGAACGCACACCCCTGGTGCTGGTGCGACCTGCCTGAGGCCTCAAGGCTCCTGTCTCGCCCCGATACAGTTGGTCATCAGCGGTTATTCCGTGCGTCACCCCATGTCATCCCGTTCCCCGGGAGGTGATTCACCCATCGCCCCCGGGGAGGTGCAGGTTGAACCCCTGCAGGGCTGGATGCTGCCGCACCTGCAGGACGCCGCTGTCCTCGATCTGCAACCCCTGCTCCAGAAAGCCCTCTTGCTTCAGACCCCGGAGCGGCTGCTGAGCACCCTGGTGCGGCGGCCACCCCTGGCCCCTGAAGTGCTGGTGGCCCACCGCGGCGGCGATCGTCTGCTGGGACTGAGCGTCGTGCGGCGGCTCAACCGCAGCGGCAGTTGCTGGGGAGTGGAGGAATTGCGGCTTTGCCGCGGAGCCCTCAGCGAACCGGGCTCCCCCACCGCCAGGCAGGTGGAGGGAGCCCTGCTGCGCGAGGCTCTGCACCGCTGCCCCGGTGCCTCCAGCTGGATCACCAGGGTTCCGACTGGACATCAGGATCGCCTGGCCCTGCTGCGGGAGCAGGGGTTCCAGCCGCTGCTCCAGGAAACCCTCTGGTACTGGGAGCCCGATCCTGCCGAGGCAGGCACCAGCCAGCCGGCGGCCGCGCCACCCGGCGACGATCTGCAGCTGCGGCCCCTCAACCGCCGCAGCGCCCCCCTGCTCTGGCACCTGGAGCAGGCCACCTGCCCGGCCCAGTTGCGCCAGCTGCTCGATCGCCGCATCGAGGACGTGCTTGATCAGAGCGAAGGGCAGGGGCTGCTTTGGGTCGACCCCAGCCGCCAGCAGGCTGTGGCGGCTGTGCGACGGCTGCGCAGCCACCGCCTCGGTCCAGCGGAGCTGGAGGTGACCCTCCACCCCGGTTGGGCCCACCTGCATGGCCCCGCCCTGGCTCGTCTGGTGCAGCAGCAGGCGGGCGGATTTTCGCCCCTGCGCCTGCGCAGTGACACTGACGACCACGAGCGCGAGCGCTGGCTGAGCCTGCTTGGCGCGGTGGCGGAGGGGGAGGAGCTGCTGATGGCCCGCAGCGTCTGGCGGCGTCAGGACTCCCGCATTCTCAGCCGCCAGTCCTGGCGGCTCGACACCGTGCTGGACCCCTTCAAGCCCCGCCGCCGCCCTGTTCCCACCCCGCTGCAGCGGGGGGTGGGCGGCCACCACGGCCCCCAACCCCTCGGTTGCCCCCAGTCCCTGGGCAGCGACCGTTGAGCCGCCAGCCGCCGCCGCCCCGCTCGGTGCTGGCACTGGATGTGGGCCGTCGCCGGATCGGTCTGGCCGGCTGCGACCCGCTCGGCCTGACTGTCACCCCCCTGCCCCCCCTGGCCCGGGGAACCTTCCCCGCTGATCTCGATCGGCTGCGCCCCCTGGTGGCCCAGCGGCGTGTGCAGGCCCTGGTGGTGGGGCTGCCCCTAGATGCCAGCCAGCAGCTCACCGTCCAGGCCAGGCACTGCCGCCGCTACGGCCAGCGCCTGGCCCAGGCACTGGCGCTGCCCCTGGCCTGGGTGGATGAACACGGCAGCAGTTGGGAGGCGGGCGAGCGTCGCGGACTGCATGGAGATCGCAGCGGCCAACTCGACAGTGCCGCGGCGGCCTTGCTGCTGGAGCAGTGGCTGAGGGAGGGCCCCGAAGCCCGTCCGGTCAGCCCAGCGACACCGAGACTCGACCAGCCGGCAGGCGTTGCGACATTCTGATGGGACCTGCTGATTCCCCATGAGTGCCGAAGGACCGTCGATCATCGGATCCGGTGACGTTCCCACGGTGCTCGTTCGGGATGGCCAGAACCGTCAGCTGCTCTGCTTTCTCGAGCAACTGATCCCCCTCGATGGACACGACTACGCCCTGCTGACGCCGGTGGACACCCCGGTGTGCCTGGTCCGTATCGCCGAGGGAGACGACGAGGAGGACGAGGTGGTCGAAGAGGTCGATGCCGCCGAGTCGATCCTCACCGTGGCCGATGTGGTGCTGCAGGAGCACGACCTGACCCTGGTGCGCTCGGCGGTGACCCTCACCGTGAGCGGTGAGCTGGAAGAACCGGACCCTGAGGATCTGGAGGACGACCTTCAGGGCGACGGCGATGGCGACGAGGAGACCGATCTCTACGAGATGCTGATCCAGTTCCGCGCCGAAGACCGGGAATACGGGCTTTACATCCCCCTTGATCCCTTCTTCGTGGTGGCCCGCATGGTGAACAATGAGGCCGTGCTGGTGGAAGGCGAGGAATTCGAGCGGGTGCAGCCGCGCATCGAGGCCGAGCTGGATGATCGGGAGAGCGTTGGGTGAAGCTCCAGCAGCTGTTGCGCCCTGACTGGATGCTGAGCACGACCCTGGCCCAGATGCCGCTGGAGAACCTGCTCGATCGCGGAATCCGCGCCCTGGTTCTTGACGTGGACCGCACCCTGCTCCCCCGCCGCCAGGCCGAGATGCCCCCGCTGATGGAGGCGTGGCTGCGGCAGGCCAAGGATCGTCTGCGGCTGCATCTGTTCAGCAACAATCCCTCACGGCGACGGATCGGCTCGGTGGCCCAGCGCCTCGATCTGCCCTTCACCACCTCGGCGGGCAAACCTCGCCGCAGCGCCCTGCGCCGGGTGCTGGCCGACCTCGACCTTCCCCCCACGCAGGTGGCCCTGGCCGGCGATCGCCTCTTCACCGATGTCCTGGTGGGCAATCGCCTCGGTCTGTTCACCGTGCTGGTGAAGCCCATCGGTCCGGAGGGTCGACCCTGTCAGCAGGATCGCGTGCAGCGACTGGAGGTGCGTCTGGCGCGGCTGGTGGGCACCGAGTTGAACCGATGAGGCCTCCCACCTCCCCGACACGCCGTGTGATCAAGGTGGGCACCAGCCTGCTGCGTGGCACGGCCCAGCGCGACACCGAAGCGGTGATCGCAGGTCTGGCCGCCAGCCTCAGCCGCAGGCGCCAGCAGGGGGATGCCATCGCCCTGGTCACCAGCGGAGCCGTTGGTCTGGGCTGCCATGCCCTCGGGTTCGGGGAGCGTCCGGACGACGTGGTGGCCCTTCAGGCTGCCGCCGCCGTGGGCCAGGGTCGGCTGATGCGCCTCTATGAAACGGCCTTCGCCCAGCACGACACCACCGTGGCCCAGGTGCTGCTCACCCGCGGCGACCTGGCCTCGCGCCGGCGCTACCAGAATGCTTGCCGCACCCTGGAGCAACTGCTGAGCTGGGGCGTGGTGCCCGTGGTCAACGAGAACGACACCCTCGCCACCGATGAGCTGCGCTTCGGCGACAACGACACCCTCTCGGCCCTGGTGGCGGTCGCGATCGGAGCCGATGAGCTGGTGCTTCTCACCGATGTGGATCGGCTCTATTCGGGTGATCCCCGCAGCGACAGCAGTGCCAGGCCGATCGAGGAAGTGCGTGATCTTCTGGAACTGGAGCGCCTCAGCGGCGTGGCCCAGGGCGGCGGGAGCTGGGGCACCGGCGGCATGACCACCAAGCTGGCCGCGGCCCGCATCGCCACCTCCAGCGGCATCGCCGTGCGCCTGGCCGATGGCCGCGATCCAGCGGTGCTCGAAGCCCTGCTGGCCGGCGAGCGTCTCGGCACCCTCTTCCGCCCCAGCCCCAGCCCCCTGCCCGACCGCAAGGGCTGGCTGGCCCATGCCCTTCTGCCCAAGGGGGAGCTGCTGATCGACCCAGGTGCCGAGCATGCCCTGATCGAGCGGGGGGCCTCCCTGCTGGCGGTGGGCATCCGTGCCGTCAACGGGGAGTTCGAGCGCCGGGATGCCGTGCGGCTGCTGTCGCTGGAGGGGCGGGAGATCGGCCGCGGGCTCTGTGCCCTCAGCAGCACCGAAGTGGCCCAGGTGCTTGGGCTGCGCAGCCAAGCGGCCGAGACCACCCTTGAGCATGGCGCCGGTGATGCCGTGGTTCACCGCGACCACCTGGTGCTCACCACGCCGGCGGCGGCCCGGGGCTGAGGAGCCGCCCTACGATCCGGCCACCGGCCGCGATCCCTGGAATGCGCTTCAGCACCTTGCTCACCCACCTGAGCGAGTTGAGCGAGGGCAGCCCCAGAGACCTGGCCGCTGATCCCGACTTGATCACAGCGGCGGCCGTCGACCGGGCCGCTGCGACGGAGCTGACCTTTCTCGAGCCTGGCCACAGCCTGGCCGCAGCCCTCGAGACCTGCTCGGCGGGCGCACTGCTGTTGCCGCCGGATGCCGCCCTGCAGGAGCTCGCCAGCGCCCGGGGAATCGCCTGGGTGGCCCTGAAGAATCCGCGGCTGGGCTTCGCTGAAGCCCTGGAGGCCCTGTATCCGCCCCGCCGCCTGCCGCCGGGCATCCACCCCAGCGCCGTGATCGCCCCGGGGGCCAGCCTGGGTCGCGACGTGCACATCGGCGCCCATGTGGTGGTGGGGGAGGGCAGCGTGATCGGCGATGGCTCCACCCTCCACGCCGGTGCCGTGCTCTACGACGACGTGCAGTTGGCGGAGGGCTGTGAAATTCACGCCAATGCGGTGCTGCACCCCGGCAGCCGCCTGGGCCGTGGCTGCGTCGTGCACTCCACCGCAGTGGTGGGCTCGGAGGGGTTCGGCTTCGTGCCCACCGCCAGCGGCTGGCGCAAAATGCCCCAGACCGGCCTGGTGGTGCTGGAGGAGGCGGTGGAGGTGGGCTGCGGCACCACCATCGACCGTCCCTCTGTGGGAGAAACCCGCATCGGCGCCGGCACCAAGATCGACAACCTGGTGCAGATCGGCCATGGAGTGGTCACCGGCCGAGGCTGTGCCCTGGCTTCCCAGGTCGGCATCGCCGGCGGCGCCACCCTCGGCGATGGAGTGATCCTGGCCGGACAGGTGGGCGTGGCCAACCGGGCCAGGATCGGCGATGGCGCCATCGCCTCCTCCAAGTCGGGGATCCACGGGGAGGTGGCCGCCGGCGAGGTGGTGAGCGGCTACCCAGCCATCCCCAACCGGTTGTGGCTGCGCTGCTCCGCCGCTTTCAGCAAGCTGCCGGAAATGGCAAAGACTCTGCGCCAGCTGCAGAAGTAGCCTCGCGCCCAGCGCTTCCTCCACGATGACCAGCTACCGGATCACCCTGCTCCCCGGCGACGGCATCGGACCGGAAATCACGGCTGTGGCAAGACGCCTGCTCGATGCGGTGAGTGCGCGCCATGGATTCAGCCTCGCCTACGACGAGCAGCCCATCGGCGGCGACGCCATCGACCGCACGGGTGTGCCGCTGCCGGAGACCACCCTGGCGGCCTGCCGCAGCTCAGACGCCGTGCTGCTGGCAGCGATCGGCAGTCCCCGCTTCGATGCCCTGCCCCGGGAGCAGCGGCCCGAAACCGGCCTGCTGGGCCTCAGGTCGGGCCTGGGCCTGTTCGCCAACCTGCGGCCTGTGAAGATCATTCCGGCCCTGATCGGGGCCAGCACCCTGCGGCCGGAGGTGATCACCGGGGTGGATCTGCTGGTGGTGCGCGAACTCACCGGCGGCATCTACTTCGGCACCCCCAAGGGACGCGTGGTGGCCGATGGCCACGTACGGGCCTTCAACACGATGGTCTACAGCGACTTCGAAATCGACCGGATCGCCCGGGTGGCCTTCCAGCTGGCGAGTGAGCGCAGCAGCAGACTCTGCAGCGTCGACAAGGCCAATGTGCTCGATGTCAGCCAGCTCTGGCGTGACCGGGTGGAGGCGATCGCCGCCGAATTCCCCCAGGTGGAGCTCAGCCACCTCTACGTCGACAACGCGGCGATGCAGCTGGTGCGCTCGCCCCGCCAGTTCGATGTGCTGCTCACCGGCAACCTCTTCGGTGACATCCTCAGCGACGAGGCGGCGATGCTCACCGGCTCGATCGGCATGCTGCCCTCCGCTTCGCTGGGTGCCGAGGGCCCCGGACTGTTCGAGCCGGTGCACGGCTCCGCCCCCGACATCGCCGGGGCTGATCTGGCCAACCCGATGGCGATGGTGCTCTCCGCCGCGATGATGCTGCGGGTGGGCCTGAAACAGGAGGCGGCCGCCAGCGAGCTGGAAGCGACGGTCGACCGGGTGCTCAGCGCCGGCTACCGGACGGGCGATCTGATGGCGGAGGGCTGCACCCAGCTGGGCTGCGCGGCCATGGGCGAGCAGCTTCTGGCAGAGCTCTGAGCGCCACCGGACCGGCGACCTGCCAAACTCGCGTTCGCTCTTACTCCCCCTGCGCCGATGTCCAAGCGTCACCCGGTTGTAGCGGTCACCGGTTCCTCGGGCGCTGGGACCAGCACCGTCAAGCGTGCCTTCGAGCACATCTTCCAGCGGGAGGGGATCGAGCCAGCGGTTGTCGAAGGTGACAGCTTCCACCGCTTCGAGCGCGGCCCGATGAAGGAGCAGATGGCTGAGGCCCAGGCTTCCGGGGTCAACTTCTCCCACTTCGGCCCCGAGGCCAACCTGTTCGACAAGCTCGCCGAGCAGTTCAAGTCCTACGGCGAAACCGGTGGCGGCCAGAAGCGCTACTACCTCCACTCTGTGGAGGAGGCCGCCGAGCACAACACCCGGCTCGGCACCCAACTGGAGCCCGGCCAGTTCACCCCGTGGGAGCCGATCCCCCCAAACACCGACCTGCTCTTCTACGAAGGTCTCCACGGCGGTGTGGTGGGCGACGGCTACGACGTGGCCTCCCTGGTGGACCTGCTGATCGGCGTGGTGCCGATCGCCAACCTGGAGTGGATCCAGAAGATCAGCCGCGACAACGCCGAGCGGGGCTATTCGGCCGAGACGATCGTGGACACGATCCTGCGCCGCATGCCTGACTACATCAACCACATCTGCCCGCAGTTCAGCCGCACTGACATCAACTTCCAGCGGGTGCCCACGGTGGACACCTCCAACCCGTTCATCTGCCGCAACATCCCCACCCCGGACGAGAGCTTCGTGATCATCCACTTCCGCAAGGGAGCCCGTGAGAAGTGGGGGATCGATTTCTCCTATCTGCTACGGATGATCAACGGCTCCTTCATGTCGAGCCCCACCAGCATCGTGGTCAACGGCGGCAAGATGGGCTTCGCCATGGAGCTGATCCTCACCCCGATCATTCACCGCATGATCGAGGAGAAGAACAAACTCGCCTGAGCGATTAAGCTGCAGGGGCCGATCGGAATGGCTGAGGCCGATTACCTTCGCCACACCTCCATCATTCGACCCCGTTTCCCCGGCGGCTTCCACCGGTTCAGGGAGGACAACCATGCCGTCCTTCGAGATCCGCGGGGCCTCCAATCCGGGCAATCCTCCGGTTCGCTGGGATCAGATCAACAGCGGTGTGGTCATCAAACAGGCTCGGCGTGTGTATTTCCACTACGTGGAGCAATGCCCGGGGGGGGCGGAGCCGATCGGGATCGTGCTCGAAAGCAGCGGTGGCCTGGGGCGGGTTGTGTTTGAGGCACCGGTGCTGCTGCCGGATGAGCAGTTCGTCCCCCTGGAGCTGATCCGTGGCCGCAGTGCCGGCCGACCCCGCTCGATCCGCAGTCCCCAGCGCGGCTGAGCGAACGCCATCCGCGTCCTAGTGCCATGCCTGTGGAGCCCGACAAGGCCGCCCATCTCCTGATCCCCCTGCTGGTGGCCCTGCTTGGGGCGTGCGTCGGCAGCTTTCTCAACGTGGTGGCCTGGAGGCTGCCGCGGCGGGAGTCACTGGTGCTCCCCGCCAGCCACTGCCCCCGCTGCGGAGTGCCCCTGGCCTGGTACCAGAACCTACCGGTGCTGGGCTGGCTGCTGCTGCTGGGTCGCTGCGGCAACTGCCGGGGCCCGATCTCCCCCCGTTACCCCCTGGTGGAACTGCTATGCGCCGGGCTGTGGTTGGCGGCCCTTCAGGCAAGCCCGAGTCCCCTGGCCGGGTCGCCGGCCTGGCTGCAGATCGGCGCGGGCTGGCTGCTGATCAGCTGGCTGATTCCGCTGGTGCTGATCGACTGTGACCATCTCTGGCTGCCGGAACCCCTCTGTCGCTGGGGTCTGCTGCTGGGTCTGGGAGTCACTCTCGCCGCCGGCCTCAGTCAGTCGGAGGTGGTTTCGCGGGCTCTGCTCTTCAACCACCTGCTCGCCGCCTGCCTCGGCCTGCTCGCCTTCGAGGGGCTCAGTGCCCTGGCCGAAAGATTGATGGGCAAACCGGCCCTGGGGCTGGGCGACGCCAAGCTGACCGCCCTGCTGGGAGCGTGGCTCGGACTCACGGGCCTTGGTCTGGCGGTGGCCCTGGCGGTATTCAGCGGAGCTGCCGTGGGAGTGCTCGGGCGCCTGAGCGGCCGACTCGGGCCGTCCCAACCCTTTCCCTTCGGCCCCTTTCTCGCCCTTGGTGGTGTGGCGGTCTGGCTGGTGGGGGAGGGCTGGTGGCTGCAGCAATGGAGCCGGTGGGGCGCCACCCTTTAATGGATTCACCGCTCCGTTGCCAGGTCCCATCCCGTGTCCCTGTTCGACTGGTTCGCCGATCGCCGCAAAGCCAATCCGGTCGTGCGCGCCACCCAGGAAGTCGACGATGGGGACGGGCTCTGGAGCAAGTGCCCGGAATGCGGGCTGGTGGTGTATCGCAAGGATCTGATTGCCAACGCCAGCGTCTGCAGTGGCTGCTCGTACCACCACCGCATCGACAGCGATGCCCGCATCCGGGTGATCGCCGATGAGGGCAGCTTCAGCGCCATCGACACCGAGCTGGCCCCCACTGATCCGCTCGCCTTCAAAGACCGTCGCAGCTACGCCGACCGGCTGCGCGACACCCAGCAATCCACCGGGCTGCGCGATGCCGTGGTCACCGGCCACTGCCGCCTGGAGGGCCTGCCTCTCTCCCTCGGGGTGATGGATTTCCGCTTCATGGGGGGCTCGATGGGCTCGGTGGTGGGCGAGAAGCTCACCAGGCTGATCGAACAGGCCACCGAACTCCGCCAGCCTCTGCTGATCGTCTGCGCCTCCGGCGGCGCCCGCATGCAGGAGGGGATGCTCAGCCTGATGCAGATGGCCAAGGTCTCCGGTGCCCTGCAACGCCACCGCCAGCAGAACCTGCTTTACATCCCCCTGCTCACCCACCCCACCACCGGCGGGGTCACGGCCAGCTTCGCCATGCTGGGTGATCTGATCCTGGCCGAGCCCAAGGCCCTGATCGGCTTTGCCGGGCGCCGGGTGATCGAGCAGACCCTGCGCGAAAAACTGCCCGAAGGCTTCCAGACCGCCGAATATCTGCAGGAGCATGGATTCGTGGATCTGATCGTGCCGAGAACCCGCCTGCGCAGCACTCTCGCCAGCCTGTTGAGACTGCACGGCGTCAGCGTTCCGGTAGCGGCATGAGCGGACTGCAGCGGTTTCTGCGTGCCGCTGTGGTGGCGGTGGCGCTGCTGGCGATCGGCCTGGCGGCAGGGCCTGCCACTGCCTGGGCGGGTCCGGTGAACTGGCAGGAGGTGCCCGAGAGCCCGGCAGGCCGCCAGTGGTGGGACACGGGCAGCCTGCGCCTCAGCCGTGGCGGTGAGCTTTCGGTGCTGACCCGGTTCCAGCCGGCCTCCGAGGATCGAGGCCAGCTCTACGTGATGGAGCTCGACTGCGATCAGGGGCTCTACCGCGACACCTCCGTGAACGGCTTGCCCCGCTTCAAAGCCGAGTGGCAGCCCACGGGCGGCGATTCTCTGATCAGCGATGTGCTCGATCAGGCCTGCGCGGCCGGCACCGAGCTACTGGCGTCCCGTTGATCCACTGAACCCCCTCCCATGAGTCAGCCCCTCCAGGTCGCCGTGGCCGGCCTCGGCTTCGGAGAGAAGGTGCATCTGCCCGCCTTGCGGGCCTGCCCGGGCACGGAGCCGGTGGCCCTCTGGCACCCCAGACCCGAACGGCTGGAGGCCGCCTGCCGTGCCGCTGAGTTGCCTGGCCACAGCGACTTTGCAGCGCTGCTGGCGGATCCTGCCGTGGAAGCTGTGGTGATCGCCACCCCGCCAGGCCCCCGCTTCGAGCTGGCCCGCGCCGCCCTGGAAGCCGGCAAGCACCTGCTGCTGGAGAAACCCGTCGCCCTGGAGGTGTCCCAGGTCCGGGCGCTGAGGCGGCTGGCGATCGAGCGGGGCCTCAGCGTGGCGGTGGATTTCGAGTACCGGGCTGTGCCGGTGTTTCAGCAACTGCGGGCACTGCTGAGCCAGGGAGTGCTGGGGGACCCCTGGCTGGTGCGCTTCGACTGGCTGATGAGCAGCCGTGCCGATCCCGGCAGGCCCTTCAGCTGGGCGTCCCAACGCTCTGAAGGTGGCGGTGTGCTCGGCTCCCTCGGCACCCATGCCTTCGACAGCCTGGAGTGGCTGATGGGGCCAGTGCGCCAGCTGAGCGCCAGCCTCTCCACCGCCATCCACCAGCGGCCCCTGCCCGCAAGCCCGGAACGATCGGGAGTCGTCGACGCCGACGACGTGGCCCTGCTTCAGCTTGAGCTCGAAACATCCTCAGGGGAGTCGGTACCAGCCCAGCTCAGCCTCTCTTCGGTCACCCGCGCCGGCCGGGGCTGCTGGCTTGAGTTCCATGGCAGCGAGGCCACGCTGATCCTGGGCAGCGACAACCAGGCCGACTATGTGCACGGCTTCCACCTCTGGCTGGCCCTGCCTGGGGAGCCGCTTCAGCCGGTACCGGCGGATCCAGCCCTGGCCTTTGGCCGCACCTGGGCCGACGGCCGCATCGCCCCGGTGGCGCGCCTGCAGGGCTGGTGGAGCGACAGCGTGCGCGAAGGACGGCCCATGCTGCCGGGCCTGGCGGAAGGAGAACGCAGCCAGCTCTGCTGCGACCTGGCCCTCGAGTCCGATGCCAGCGGCCTGCGCCAGACCCTCGGCAGCTGAGTCCTGGGAACTCGGAGCTGATAACTCCGCGGCGAGCATTGAGAGCCTGAGGCTGAGCATGAGCCTGAAGCCGAGGCCGCTGGGACCTCATTTACAGGGGATCGACTAGATTCTTGCCAGCCCGCGTCAAGGTCCCGACGCCGGTGATCCGGTCCTCCGGGGCCGAACCTGACGCATCACCCACCCAACCTTCAGAGGTTTTTCCCATGGCCCTCGTTCCGCTTCGGCTGCTCCTCGACCACGCCGCTGAGAACGGCTATGGCATTCCAGCGTTCAACGTCAACAACCTGGAGCAGGTCCAGTCGATCATGGAGGCGGCCTACGAAACCGACAGCCCCGTGATCCTGCAGGCCTCCCGCGGGGCCCGCCAGTACGCCGGTGAGATTTTCCTGCGTCACCTGATCATCGCCGCCACCGAAACCTATCCCGACATCCCGGTGGTGATGCACCAGGACCACGGCAACAGCCCCGCCACCTGCTTCGGTGCCGCCGCCAATGGCTTCACCTCCGTGATGATGGATGGATCACTGGAAGCCGACGCCAAAACGCCCGCCAGTTATGACTACAACGTGGCTGTCACCAAGGAAGTGGTGGATGTGGCCCATGCCATCGGCGTGAGCGTGGAAGGCGAGCTCGGTTGTCTCGGATCGCTGGAAACCGGCAAGGGTGAAGCCGAGGACGGCCACGGTTTCGAAGGTGCCCTCTCCCGCGAGCAGCTGCTCACCGATCCTGCCGAAGCCGCCGACTTCGTCGCCAAAACCAAGGTGGATGCCCTGGCGATCGCCATCGGCACCAGCCACGGCGCCTACAAGTTCACCCGCAAGCCCACCGGCGAAGTACTGGCCATTTCCCGCATTGCCGAGATCCACAAGGCGATCCCCAACACCCACCTGGTGATGCACGGCTCCAGCTCTGTGCCCCAGGAATGGCTCGACATGATCAACAAGTACGGCGGTGCCATTCCCGAAACCTATGGCGTGCCGGTGGAAGAGATCCAGAACGGCATCAAGAACGGCGTTCGCAAGGTGAACATCGACACCGACAACCGTCTGGCCTTCACAGCCGCCGTGCGTGAAGCCGCCTTCAAGGATCCCGCCAACTTCGACCCCCGCCACTTCAACAAGCCGGCCCGGGCCTACATGAAAAAGGTGTGCCTTGATCGCTACCAGCAGTTCTGGTGCGCCGGCCAGGCCAGCAAGATCAAGCAGCAGAACATCAACTACTACGCCGCTCTGTACGCCAAGGGCGCCCTTGATCCCAAGACCGCTGTGGCCGTCTGAGTCTTTCTTCGGCTCAACCCAGACCCCCGTTTGCGGTCTGTTCAGGGAGCCCCACAGGCTCCCTTTTTTCATGCCTGCTCAGGGAACCGGTGTGAACGGTGGCAGGCCGGGAAGAGCCAGCGGACCAGGCACACCGGGACCGACGACGCCTGCCGGCACACCAGCCGGACTCTCCTCGCCGGAGACCAGCTTCTCCAGTGCCGTGGCGAGATCCCGCTCCATCACGAACCGACGGCCGTCGGTGACCACCACCCTCACCAGGGTGGGCAGATCGTTGCTTTTCGACTGCAGGTAGATCGGCTCCACGTAGAGAAGCCCCTTGCCCACAGGCAGCAACAGCAGATTGCCGCGCACGAGCTGGGAACCTGTGCGGTTCCACAGACCGAATTGAAAGCTGATCAGAGGATCCTGCTCGATCAGCGCCGAAATCTGCTGTGGACCCAGCAGCAGCCGCTGCTGCGGGAAGCGCACCAGCACCAGTTCGCCGTAGTTGGGCGGATCGTTGCGCGCCGCCAGCCAGCCCACCAGGTTGGTGCGGCGCACCGGCGAGAACGGAAGCAGCAGCACGAATTCCGGCCGCTCCTCTCCTGGCAGCTGCAGGGTGGCGTGATAGGGCTCCACAGGCACGTTGTTGGAGCCGTAGACCTCGAGCGGGATCGACCAGACGTCATCACCGTTGTAGAAGGTGCGCACATCGGTGACGTGGTAGCGAAGCAGGCGCTCCGACTGGATCGCGAACTGGCTGAGCGGCACGCGGATGTGGCTGAGCAGCGCAGCAGGCATCTCCAGCAGCGGGCGGAACAGCTCGGGGAAGGCTCGCTGCCATGTGCGCAGCACCGGATCGGTGGGATCGTTCACGTAGAGCCAGAGGCGGCCGTCGTGGGCATCCACGACGGCCTTCACCGGGTTGCGGAAGTAGCGGATGCCCTTGGCATTGGCGTCGCTGTAGGGATAGCTGCGGCTGGTGGTGAACCCGTCGAGCATCCAGTACTGATGCTGGGAGGGCTCGAAGCCAGCCGAGCCCTCCACCCGCGCCGTCACCAGATACGGCTCGGCCTCGAAGTGCAGGAACGGCGCCAGAGCCTCCAGCCGTTCGTTCACCTGCCTGCGGATCAGAAGCAGCGAGTCGGGCGTGAACGAACCGCTGAACAGCATCCGCGGTTCCCGCAGATAGACCGCTGCCTTGAACCGTTGCCAGGAGGTGTCGAGCCGGATCCCGAGCCGCCCCGCGAAATGGGTGTAGACGTTCAGCTCCCCGTCGGGGAAGTCGAACTCCTGCACCTTGGTGGGGGCGATCACGTAGGGAGCCCGCGCCGAGGCGTAGTAGAGGCGTGGTTGCCCCAACGGCAGAGACTTCACGGCCGCGGCATCACTGATGCCGAGCTTGGGAATGCCCTGCACCCGGCCGCTGCGGCCAAGATCCTTGACGAAGAACAGCGGCAGGCCGTCAGGGCCGAAGACGTTCACCGGCGAGACGGTGAAGCCAAAGCCGTGGGTGAAGACGAGATGACGGTTCAGCCAGGTGCGCGAGCCGGCCGGCAGGGCACCGCTGTCGAGTTCCCGGGCCGCGATCAACACCTGTTGCGACCCGCGGCGGAGGGGATCCCCCAGCAGCGGGTAGCGGTCGACTGCGGCGGAGGGGAAGGTGTAGTACAGCCGTAACTGCTGCAGCTGCCTGTTAGCGGCCAGCAGCGGCCGGCTGTCCCACAGACGGATGTTGGCCAGGGTTCCCGGGGCCGATTCCAGATCGCCAGGGGTGAGCTTCTGCTCTGGATTGAGTGTGCCCTCCTGGATCGCCCCCAGCCCAAAGGCCTGGCGCGTGCCGCGGATGCTGCGCTCGATATAGGGCGCCTCCAGCACCAGCTCCCGTGGCTGCACCACAAAGCGCTGCACCAGCGGAGCCACCAGGAACTCGGTGATCGGCACCAGCGCCACCGTGGCCAGCAGGGGAACCAGCACGACCCGCCGCAGCCAGTGGCGCCGCACCGAGGCGAGCAGACCCAGGGCGGTGAGCACCAGCAGGGCGGCGAGCAGCAGCCGCAACGGCAGGCGCACGTGCAGATCGACGAATCCGGCGCCGGAAGCCACGCCGCTGCCCCGCACCATCAGATCGAAGGGGGCCAGGGCGGTGCTGAAGGCGGCCAGCAGGCAGAGAACCGCTAGCTGGGGCTTGAGCACTCCCTGCTGGTCACGGCTCAGGCCCACGAAGCGCAGGTCACTCAGGCTGGATCCTTCGGTGAAGGTGAGCCAGAGGCAGGCCGCGAACCCCACGATCCCTTGGGCCAGAAGGATGCTCAGCAGCAGATGCAGCGCCGGCAGGCGCAGCACCGTGAAGCTGATGTCGAACCCAGTGAGCGGATCCCCCTCGCCGAACGGCACCGCCAGCAGGGCCGGCAACCACAGACTCCAGCCCCGCGCCAGGGCGGTGGCTGATCCGGCCAGGGCGGCCACCAGCACCAGCTGCAGGGTCGGCAGGGGCTTGACCAGCAGCGGCAGCAGCAGTCCGGCGGCCATGGCGAGCAGAAGCGGCAGCGGCAGGTCGGCCAGCACCCGAAAGCCACTGAAGATCTCGCCACTGAATGGGGCGCTGATCAGTCCCCATGCCTGGACGATCAGGTAGGTGAGTCCGGCGGCCAGGAGCAACTCCAAGCCCGCCAACACCAGCACCATGGGCAGGGGCTCCAGCCGCAGCAAGGTCAGGCGCGGCATCGCCTTGGTGGCACTGGCGCTGCGCAGGCGCCAGCAGCGCTGCAGCTGCTGCAACTGCAGCGGAACCCCAAGCCCCATCACCAGCAGGAAGGCCCCGATCTGCAGCCACCAGCGGCGCCTCAGCACCGATTCGAAGCCGAACTGGGCAAACCAGTCGAGCTCGAGGCTCAGCCGGGAGATCAGCATCAGCGCCAGAGGGACGAGCGCCAGCACAGCCAGGGCTGCAGGCAGCGACAGCAGGCGCGGGAGACGGGAGGTCACGGCATGAGGCTAGACAGCGGCAGGCAACCACGCCCGCTCCGCCCTTGATCGCAGTGAGCACCAGCCGATCCAAATACCCGATCCCGAAGATCGGCTTTAATGGAGCGTTCTGTCCGGCGCTGCTAGCTTGCATTCACAGCTGTTGTCGGGTCTTGACCGCCACCCTCTCCCGCTCCACCTTCACGGGCCTGCGCTGCAAGGAATGCGGCCACCCCTATGAAGCGGGCGCCCGCCACGTCTGTGAAGACGTCTGTTTCGGCCCCCTCGAGGTCGTCTACGACTACGACGCCATCCGCAACCGGGTCAGCCGGGCCTCGATCGAGGCCGGCCCCACCTCCATCTGGCGTTACCGCGAATTCCTGCCGATCGAGGGGGATCCGATCGATGTGGGCACCGGCTTCACCCCTCTGCTCAAGGCCAACCGGCTGGCCCGCCGCCTCGGCCTCAGGAACCTCTACATCAAGAACGACGGCGTCAACATGCCGACGCTCTCCTTCAAGGATCGGGTGGTGTCGGTGGCACTCACCCGGGCCCGCGAACTGGGCTTCACCACGGTGAGCTGCGCCTCCACCGGCAACCTGGCCAACTCCACAGCCGCCATCGCCGCCCACGCCGGCATGGAGTGCTGCGTCTTCATCCCCAGTGATCTGGAGATGGGCAAGGTGCTCGGCACCCTCATCTACAACCCCACCCTGATGGCGGTGAAGGGCAACTACGACCAGGTGAACCGCCTCTGCTCCGAGGTGGCCAACACCTACGGCTGGGGCTTCGTGAACATCAACCTGCGCCCCTATTACTCCGAGGGCTCCAAGACCCTTGGCTATGAGGTGATCGAGCAGCTGGGCTGGCAACTGCCTGATCACATCGTGGCGCCCCTGGCCTCCGGTTCCCTCTTCACCAAGATCCGCAAGGGCTTCGACGAGTTCATCAAGGTGGGCCTCGTCGACGAAAAGCCCGTGCGCTTCAGCGGCGCCCAGGCCGAAGGTTGCAGCCCGATCGCCCAGGCCTTTGCCGAGGGCCGCGACTTCATCACGCCGGTGAAGCCCAACACGATCGCCAAGTCGATCGCCATCGGCAACCCGGCCGATGGCCCTTACGCCATCGATCTGGCCAACCGCACCAACGGCACGATCGCGGCGGTGAGTGACCAGGAGATCATCGACGGCATCAAATTGCTGGCCGAAACCGAGGGCGTCTTCACCGAAACCGCCGGCGGCACCACGATCGCGGTGCTCAAGAAGCTGGTGGAGCAGGGCAAGATCGACCCCGGCGAAACCACCGTGGCCTACATCACCGGCAACGGCCTCAAGACCACCGAAGCAGTGGCCTCCTCAGTGGGCGAACCTCACACGATCGAACCCCAGCTCGCCAGCTTCAATGCCGCCTGGGAGCGGGCCCAGTCGCTGCACCGCGCCAGCTGGGAGCCGATCGGCGCCTGAGCCATCGCTCCACCTCTCCCATCCACGTCCCGTTCCCCGCGGCGCCGCCGCATCCTCTTCCGCCATGGCGATACAGGTTCTGATCCCCACTCCCCTGCAGAAGTTCACCGCGGATCAATCCAGCGTCGAGCTCGATGCCACCAGCGTCGACGGGCTGCTCGAGGCTCTGGAAGCACGCTTCCCCGGCATCCTTGCCAGGCTCACCGACGAGAGCGGCAAGCTGCGGCGCTTCCTGAACGTCTACGTGAACAGCGAGGACATCCGCTTCCTCGACAACCAGGCCACGGCCCTCGCCGACGGCGATGAGGTGAGCATCGTGCCCGCCGTGGCCGGCGGCTGATCAGGCTCCGTTCACGACAGCCCCCAAGAGCAGGTGTGACCGCAAGCACCCAATCGGGTGGGCATCCTCCATAGGCTCTGCGCACATTCCGTGCGGCTGGATCCATGACCCAAGCTCCCGAAGCCCCGGTGGCCTCGCGGCCTGATGAGAGCGCCGCCCTGTCGGTGGCCCCGGCCGGCAAGGCCCTGCTCTTCGACTACCGCCAGGCGGCAAATCCGGTGCGACGGGGCCTCACCGAACCGATTCCCGAGGGGCGCTGGGGACCGGAGTTGCACTCCAGCGGCCCCAGCGCCATCCTTCCCCTGGATCTGAGCCGCGAGCTGGGTTGCCGCAGTCCGGCCACCAGCCCGGCCCTGAGTGCCAACTTCATCCGCATCCTGGCCGGTGAGTCGATCAGCGCCGGGGCCAACGCCACCAGCTTCCTGTTTTACGTCTGGCGCGGCGCCGGCCGGTGCCGGCGGCCGGCGGGCGCGCTGGGCGGTGCGGTGGATCAGAACTGGGGCCAGGGGGATCTGTTCGTGCTGCCCTGCGGCGAGGCGGCCCAGCTGGAAGCCAGTGAGGAGAGTGTTCTCTACTGGGTCCATGACGCCCCGCTGCTCAGCCACCTGGGGGTGAGCGCCGATCAGCCCCGTTTCGAGGCCACCCACTACCCGGGCGAATGGCTGCGGCGGGAGCTGGCTGCCCTGGCCGCGGATCCCAGCAGCGCCCGCAGCAACCGGCTCAGCCTGCTGCTGGCCAACAGCGATCTTCCTGCCAGCCGCACCGTGACCCACACCCTCTGGGCCATGTACGGGCTGGTGCCTGCCGGGGCTGTTCAGGCTCCCCATCGGCACCAATCGGTGGCCCTGGACCTGGTGATCGCCTGCGCCCCGGGCTGCGCCACTCTCTCGGGACCCGAGCTCAATCCTGACGGCACGATTCGCAACCCGCTGAGGATGGAGTGGGAGCCGGGTGCGGCCTTCGTGACACCGCCCGGCCATTGGCACGGCCACGTGAACGAAAGCGGTGAAGACGCCCTGCTGCTGCCGATCCAGGACGCCGCCCTGCACACCTATCTGCGCAGCCTCGACATCCGCTTCACCTGATCAGCCCTGGCCAGATCTCGGTTTCTGGATCAGGCGGGGCCCGCCACCGGCAGGGCCGCCTGGGAACCAGCCTCAGCAGGACAAGCCCCGCTGGCTTCGAAACTGTCAACGATGGCGCGGAAATCGTCGCCCCCGAGGGTTTCCTGCTCGATGAGGCGGTCGACCAGCTCATCCATCAGGGCACGTCTGGGGCGCAGCAGAGCCAACGCCTGGTCCAGGGCCTGCTGGGAGAGCTGACGCACCTGAAGGTCGATCTGACGGCCGGTGGACTCGGCGTAGCTGGGGCGGGTATGGATCAGGTCACGTCCCAGGAACACTTCATGGCCATCCCCCTCCAGGGCCACCTGACCGAGGGGAGAGAAGCCGTAGCGGGTCACCATCTCCCGGCTGATGCGGGTGGCCATCTGCAGATCACCGGAGGCACCCTGGGTGATCTCACTCGGACCGAAAACCACCAGTTCAGCGGCGCGGCCACCCATGACCACCACCAGCCGGGCCCGCAGGTAGGCCTTGCTGATCAGTCCTGAATCAAGGATCTCCTCATCCGGCATGGTGCGGGCAAAGCCTCCGACACCACCAGAGCGGGGCAGCAGGGTCACCTTGTCGAGCTTGTCGGCGTGGGGCACCAGAGTGCTGAGCAGGGCGTGACCGATTTCGTGATAGGCGATCAGGCGCTTCTTGGCGCTGTCCTGCAGAGGGGCAACCGCCAGGCCCATGGTGATGCGTTCCAGGGCGTCGCTGAGCGCCTGGTCGTCGATGCTGCTGCGCTGGCGGCGGGCGGTGAGAATGGCTCCCTCATTGAGCAGATTGGCCAGATCGGCACCGGAGAAGCCGGGGGTGCGCGCCGCCCATGTGCTCAGCGACACGGAGGGATCGAGGGGGCGGCTGCGGGCATGAACCGCCAGGATCGCTTCGCGGCCGCGACGGTCGGGCAGGTCCACCTGGATCTGGCGGTCGAAGCGCCCCGGGCGGGTGAGGGCCGCATCAAGCACATCCGGGCGGTTGGTGGCCGCAATCAGGATCACGCCCGAGTTCTGCTCGAAGCCATCCATCTCCGTGAGCAGCTGGTTGAGGGTCTGCTCCCGCTCGTCGTTGCCGCCACCGATGCCGGCACCGCGCTGACGTCCCACCGCGTCCACCTCATCAATGAAAATGATGCAGGGAGCTTTCTCCTTGGCCCGTTTGAACAGATCGCGCACCCGGCTGGCACCCACCCCCACGAACAGCTCCACGAACTCCGAGGCCGCCATCGAGAAGAAGGGAACCCCGGCCTCGCCGGCGATCGCCTTGGCCAGCAGGGTCTTGCCGGTTCCAGGCGGTCCCACCAGAAGCACCCCCCTGGGGATCTTGGCTCCAAGGGCGGTGAACCGCTCCGGTTGGCGCAGGAAACTCACCACCTCCTGAAGTTCAGCCTTGGCCTCATTGATGCCGGCCACATCTTCGAAGCGGACGCTCACCGAGCCCTCCGGCTGCAGGCGGGGCTGGCTGCGGCCGAAGCCCATCGCTTTGCTGGCCACCTGGGAGGAGCGTCGCAGCAGCAAGGTGAGTCCACCCAGCAGTAGCACCACCAGCAGAACGTTCACCAACAGCCCGGCGGTGGCGTCGTCCTGGCGGTCATCGCGCACGGTGAGCGGAACGCGGCTCTGCTCGGCCGTGCGCAGCAACAGCGAATCATTGGCGAAGACAGGCACCCGGATGCTGCGGCCGTCCTTGAACTGGACCTGCACCTCTCGCTGCCGGGGAGAGAGCTCCAGCTCCTTGATCGTGCCCCCCTTGATCAGGGTGAGCAACTCGCTGTAAGACGGAATTGGTTCGGGCTGTCTCACCAGGCGGCCCATCAGACCTCCCTCCCTGGTCGGGGTTGAGGAGGGGGTGGCCTCCGGCTGGGCCGGTGCCGCCGCCAGGACAGCAGGGGTACCCTCTGGCCAAAGAGGGAGCACCGGACGCGGGCTGCTCACAGGGTTCTGCTTCTGGAGTGAGCTTAGCGATTTGACGAAAGGCCTCACGACAACGGAGGATCGTTGTTTGGCTGATCGCGCGGGATGGCTGTTCCCAAGAAGAAAACCTCCAAGGGCAAGCGCAACCAGCGCCATGCCCACTGGAAGGCGAAGGCAACCGTTGCCGCTCGAAAGGCCATGTCTCTGGGCAAGGCCGTGTTGAGTGGCCGGGCCCAGGGCTTCGTCTATCCGATCGACGAATCCGCCGAAGACACCGAGACCTGAGCCCTGCGCAGATCAGATCAGATCAGCCGGCCTCAAGGCTGCCTGATCCGGTCACCCCCTGATCCGGTCATCGAACTCGTCGCCCAGCATCACACCCATCGGACAACACACCGATCGGAAATCACGCTGATTCTGACAACGCAAGGATCACAACGGCAGCTCGATCGGCTTCTCCAGAGCGGATCTGATTTGCTATCCATCTGGATTCATGGTCCCTTGGTCCGGGCCAGGTAACAAAGCTTCCTGCGCCGGACCGCTCCAGATGCAGCGTCGCTGGCCGTCGAGTCTGATCACCGCGTTGGCACCCGCGGATCCAGGATGTGCTGCCGCCAGGCCGTCCTGATAGAGCTCAGGGGGCAGAGAAGCCAGGGTGGCTCTCACCATGCAGGCCACTTCTGAAGCCTGGAGGGCCTGGCCGGCCGATCGGCGCTGACGTGCTTCTGCCTGAAGGCGCCAGCGCAACGGCAGGCTCCAGCGGCTGGGCCTGAGCAACCAGAGCCCATCAAGCTGATCCCAGAGCGGCTGATAGGCCTGCAACTCCCGGTCCCAGCGGGGCAGCCAGGCCAGTTCAGCAGCACTCAGGGGGCTGCTCCACTCCTTCGTGGGCCTGGCCATCGCCCTGGAGAGAGCGTTCTCCCCCAGGGACCGGCAGCCCACCAGCCAGCCCTCCAGCACCAGCACGTCGACGGCCTCGAAACGGTGCCAGCCGGCCCGATCCCCCTGACCGGCGCGCAGGCGTTTGTCGAAACGGGGCAGCTGTAACGGCTCTCCCGAGCGCCAGCGGCGCAGGCATTCCAGCAACAGGGTCAGATCGTGGCTGCCGGGCGGAACCCGGCTCACCCCGAAGGGATTGCCCGCCAGCCGCTGCAGCCTCAGCTCAAAGGGAAGGTAGGCGTCATCGATCGAGACCACCGCCAGGCGCAGTCCGAGGCTGGGGGCCAGCCGCTGCAGCATCCGGCCGAGGGTGGTCTTGCCTGCCCCCACCGGCCCGTTCAGCCCGATCAGCAGCGGGGTCCGCCAGCCGGCCTCTCCGCCTCCAGACCTGGAGAGGCAGCAGCTGAGCAGGGGCAGGATGAGGCCCCAGAGCACACTGGGATGGGGCGGCCCCTGCCAGGCGCCGAGACGTTGCTGCCACTCCTCCTCCCAGGCGAGGGGATCACGCACGCCGCAGCCGATCAGCAGCTGGCGGTGAGGCTCCTGCGGGAAGCCCCAGGGCCAGGAGCGGCTGCTCACGAGCCGAGCTTGAACCCTTCCAGCACCACGGCGTAGACCACACCGATGCGCAGGTTGTCGCAGAGCACCCAGCCCAGGGAGGGTTCACCGCGCACCCAGTGGCTGCGCAGGCGAACCACCAATTCCACCAGCACCACCAGCAGCAGCACCGCCAGGGGGCGTGTTCCGAACTGGTAGAGCACAAAAGAGGTGACGTTGTTGCCGGCAAACAAGCCGAGCAGGAGGGCGAGCAGCGCCAGACTGCGGTGGCGCCAATTACCACGCCATCCCGAAAGGGCCGTGCGGCCGCTGCTCTCCAGGGCCTGCTGCAGGCGGGTGGATTGCACGGGCAACGGGCTCATGGCACTGGTGGCAACTGCTCCAGGTAGGAGAGCGTGATCAGGCCGCCGGCACAAGCGGGGCCCCGCAGCACCCTGGCGGGCGCTGTGACCTCACCCAGGCCATCGGTGAGGCTGGAGGCGGCGTTGAACATCGAGGTTGAGGCCTGGCTGAAGGCGGCACTGAGGGTCACCAGGCAGCGCAGGCCGGCTGCCGTAGCCGCCGCCAGGCCTGCAGGGGAATCCTCCAGGGCCACCGCCTGGCCGGGGTCCAGCCCCAGGCGCTGCAAAGCCAGGGCGTAGGCCTCAGGATCGGGTTTCTTGGCGCTCACGTCGTCTCCGCAGATCCGCAGCGGCAACAGCCGGCTCTGCTCCCTGAGCTGGTTGTCCAGCAGGGCGGCCACCGCCTCGCGACCGCTGGTGGTCACGATCGCCTGCTGAAGACCCGCCGCCGCCGCCGCCTCGATCAGGCGCCGCACCCCGGGGCGCAGCCGCACCTCACCAGTCACCACCAGCTCGCGGTAGTGGCCCTGCTTGCTCTGATGCAAGGCGTCCAGCAGGGATGCCTCAGGCTCCCTTCCCTGCTGGTGCAGGAAAAACCAGCGCAGGCGCTCACGCCCGCCGCTGATCGCCAGCAGCTCGATGTAGGTGGAGCGGTCCCACTGCCAGGGGAGACCCAGCGCCGCAAAGGCCAGGTTGAAGGCGACCCGGTGGCCGTCAAGTTCAGTTTCGGCCAGCGTGCCGTCCACGTCCCAGAGCAGGGCGCGCAGGGAACCCTTGGCAGCACGGGCTTGCATCCACCCAGGTTAGGAGCTGGGGCCAGCCGATCAGAATGAGTCCCGATCCCTGAGGTTCCCCTGCCCTTCACTCCGCCCGAGCAACGCTGGCAACTGCCAGCACCCCTGCCGACCATCCAGGATGAAGGCCAGGCCAGGGGGATGGCGGCCTTGGGCCTGCCGCCGGAATTGCTGGCGGTGCTGCGCCGGCGGGGTTTCGAGAGCCCTGAGGCGATCGCCGAGCTGCTGGAGCCCCCCGCCGCCCCCGATCCCCGGCTGCACTTCGCCGATCTGACCGTGGCGGTACAGCGGCTGGTGCGGGCCTGCGCCGTGGCGGAGCCAGTGGCGATCTGCGGCGATTACGACGCCGACGGCATGACCAGCACGGCGCTGCTGGTGGGGGTGCTGGAGCGGCTGGGGGCCCGGCCACAGGCCGCCATCCCCAGCCGCCAGGAGGAGGGCTACGGCCTCAATGCCGGCATGGTGGAACGCCTCTGGGGAGAGGGGGTGCGCCTGCTGGTCACGGTCGACAACGGCATCGCCGCCCGGGAGGCCCTCGATCGAGCCAGGGATCTTGGGCTGGAGGTGATCCTCACCGATCACCACAGCCTGCCAGCCGAGCCCCCGCCCTATCTGGCGTTGCTCCATCCCGCCTGCACGCCTGTTGGCTCCCCCTACCGGGGCCTGGCGGGGGTCGGGCTGGCCTATCTGCTGGCGATGGTGCTGGCCACGGAGCTGGGTCGCGCCGACGCCACCGCCATGGCCCTTGATCTGTTCTGCATCGGCACGGTGGCCGACATGGCCCCCCTGCTGGGGGTCAACCGGCGCTGGCTGCGGGATGGCCTCAGGCAGCTGCATGCCTCACCCCTGCCCGGTCTGCAGGCTCTGCAACGGCTGGCGGGGCTGGGGGAGGCGCCCCTCGATGCCACGGCGGTGGCCTTCAAACTGGCGCCGCGCATCAATGCCGTGGGGCGGCTGGGCGATCCGGCGCTCGTGGTGGATCTGCTCACCACCGGCGACCGGGATCGCGCCATGGCCCTGGCCCAGGACTGCGAGGCCCTCAACCGCCAGCGGCGTGAGCTCTGTGAGGCAATCGAGGCGGAGGCGGTGGCCCTGGTGGAGGCCGATGGCCCCGAGCCCAGCCCTTTTGTCCTTCTCGCCCAGACCCACTGGCATCATGGCGTGATCGGCATCGTGGCCGCCAGGCTCGTGGAGAGATACGGCTTGCCCGTGGCCCTGCTCGCCGGTGAAGGGGGCGGCAGGCTGAGGGCCTCGGTGCGGGCACCCAGGGGGTTTGCGGTCGATCAGGCCCTGACCCATTGCGGCGCCTTGCTGGAGCGCCATGGCGGCCATCCCGCCGCCGGCGGCTTCACCGTGAAAGCCGAACGGCTGGCTGATCTGCACGACCAGCTCAACGGGCTGGCGGCCAGCTGGCTTGGCGACCGGGGCGGCGGCTCGCCGGTGGAGCCGGAAGCCTGCCTGGCCCTGAACCGAATCGGCCGTGGCTTCTGGCGCGACCTGCAGCGGCTGGAGCCCCTGGGGGCGGGGTTGCCGACACCAACGTTCTGGAGCAACTCCTGCCGGGTGATCAGCCAGCGGCTGTTGCGCGGCGGCCACCTTCAACTGGAGCTGGAGCAACAGGGCAGCCGCCTGCGGGCGATTGCCTGGCGCTGGCAGGGAGAGGGCACTGTGCCGGAGCTGGTGGATGTGGCCTACCGCCTGCGGAGCGACAGCTGGCAGGGGGAGGAGCGCCTGCAACTGGACCTGGTGGGATTGCGGGGCAGTGGTGACGGAGATGTGCTGCTCAAACGGCGCCAGCGTTCCTACTGGTGCCGGCGTCAGGGGGATGGCGTGTTGATCCGCAATCAAGAAGGCCGGGAACTCCTCGTGGAACTCCCGGCGCTAGATCAGCCTGCTTCTGTGCGGGCACTCATCGATGAGGCAGCCCTGGCCCTTGGGCTTCAGGCCTGAGCACGATCAGAGGGCGCCGCGTTTGTAGAAGAGAATGAAGATCACGGCCGGGCCCGCCAGGGTGATCAGGGCCAGCGCCAGGAAGTTGGCGATCAGATGGAAATCGATTCCCATGGATGCGGCGCTCGGATAAAGGAATTCCAGGCTTCAGCGTACGGGTCGCCCAAGCCCCAGATAGCGCCGTCCCCATGCCACTGTGACGCCTTGTCACAGCCGTTGGAGCCGATCGGATGGGCGCCGGATCCCACTGGAGCTGCATCAGCGGCTGCGGCGCCTGCTGCCGTCTTGACCCAGAGCAACGGGGCGAAGCACTCGACGCCCTGAGTGAGGAGCAGCGCCAGCTCTACCTCTCGATGGTGGGGGCCGACGGCTGGTGCCGCCACTTCAACACGGGCTCAAGAACCTGCCGCATCTACGCTGAACGGCCCGACTTCTGCCAGGTGGGCGCCCTCGCCCAGCTGTTCGCCATCCCGCTCGAGCAGGGGGAAGCCTTTGCGATCGCCTGCTGCCAGCAGCAGATCCGCGAGGAATATGGGGGGCGCTCGGTTGTGATGCGTCGCTTCGAGCGGGCCACCCGTCAGCCTGGTGACCACCCAGCGGCCCCGATCCCCAGCGAGCTCCAGAACGAGACATGAGCGACCCCGTCGATCCCGATTCCAGAACCAGCCCCGAGGCCAGCGTCAACCATGACATTGAGACCCCGGAGTCGTCGGATTTTGTGGCGGTGGCCGCCACCACCTTCACCACCGTTTTTCTCGCCGAGCTGGGCGACAAGACCCAGCTGGCGGCGCTTTTGCTCTCCGCTGAGTCCGGTCGGCCCGGCGTGGTGTTCGCCGGGGCCGCCCTGGCTCTGATCTGTTCCAGCCTGGCGGGAGTGCTGTTGGGACGCTGGCTGGCGGCGGTGCTGCCTGCCCAGCGTCTGGAGCGGATCTCCGGGGTGTTGATGGTGTCCCTCGGCCTCTGGCTGGGGGGTCAGGCCACCTTCGGCCTGCTCCAGCCCGTCCTCGATCGTTCGATCCCCTGAGCCTCCGCGGCAAGCCATGCAACTCCCTCTCCTGGCCTCCACCTTCCTGACCGTGTTCGTAGCCGAACTGGGTGACAAGACCCAGCTCACGATCGTGACGATCAGCGGTACCTCCAACAACACGGTTGCCGTCTTTCTGGGCAGTGCTGGCGCCCTGGTGCTCGCCAGCCTGCTGGGGGCCCTGGCGGGAGGCTCGCTGTCCAGTCTGATCCCCCCCGATGCCCTGCAGCTGGCGGCCTCCCTGGGCTTCCTGGTGATCGGCCTGAGGCTGATTTTGCGCTCAGGAACCGACGCTCCGTAAAGTTGTTGATGGAGACATCGATGCCCCGGGGCTTCGCTGCACGCCCCTGCCGGCATCATGCCGCGCGTCTCACCTCCAACTCCGCGTTGCCTTTAATGAAGTTCACGGTCGCCCATCTGCTCGACCAGCTCCCTGCCGCCGATGCCCTGCCGGTGGCCAAGCTCGAGAAAGCGCTGGGCCTGAGCCTCAAGCCGGACAAGTCGCAGCTGCGCATCGCCCTGGAGGGGCTGAGCCGGCTGGGGGTGCTGGTGGAAACCGAGGACGGCATCCAGCGGCGGCAGGACGACACCCTGATCGAAGCTCGCCTGCGCTGCTCCAGCAAGGGATTCTGTTTCGCCCTGCGCGAAGACGGCGGTGAGGACATCTACATCCGCGATCACCAGCTCAACCACGCCTGGAACGGCGATCGGGTGCTGGTGCGCATCACCCGGGAGGGGGGCCGCCGCCGCTCCCCGGAGGGTGGCGTTCAATGCATCCTGGAGCGGGCCACCACCCACCTCCTGGCCCAGGTGGAGCAGCAGGAAGACCGGCTCTTGGCCGTGCCCCTCGACGACCGTCTGCTGACCTCGGTGGAGCTGCCAAGCTCCGATGCCAGCTACCTGGACCCCGAGAAGCAGTCGGTGGTGGAAGTGCTGCTCGACCGCTATCCAGTGGCGCAGTTCCCGCCCCTGGGCCACGTGGAGCGGCGCCTGCCGATCAACGGCGGCGAGGAAGCCGACCTGGATCTGCTGCTCACCAAGCATGGTCTGCGCCAGCGGCCGGCAGCGCCGCGCTCCAGTCTCAAGGCCCCCAGTGAAAAGGACCGCATCGACCTGACGGCTCTGCCCACATTGGTGCTGAGTGGCTGGAGCGGCGCCGACGCCCCGATCCTGCCCGCCATCTCCCTGGAGGACGGCAATGAGGGCTTGCGCCTGTGGATCCACGTGCCAGCGCTGGCGGAACGCTTCACCACTGGCGGCAGCCTCGACCACTGGCTGCGGGAGCAGGGGGAGTCGATCTGCCTGGGCCGCCGCTGGCTGCCCCTGCTCAGCCCGGCCTTGAGCAAGGCCGCTGCGTTCAAACCCGGTGAAGCTCAGGCTGCCGTCTCGGTGGGGCTGCGCTGCAACGAACAAGGTGAGCTGAGCGACTATCGCTTTGCGCTCACCCGCATCCAGGTGGACGCTGTTATCGATGGAAGCGCCCTGCAGGCCTTGGCGGAGCGCAAGCCCAAAGCCCGCACCGTGCCGGCGGCGCTCAAGCCCATCAAGGATCTGCTGCCCCAGCTGGAGCGGCTGCTGGAAGTCGCGGCCTTGCTGCGCCAGCGCCGGCTGGAGAGCGGCTCCCTTGAACTGGATCTGCCCCGACCCAGCCTCGACTCCCTTGGCGACCTCAGCATCCCCGCTCCTGAGGAACGTCGCCAGGGCTGGATGGTGCAGCTGCCCGACAACCAGCCCACCGCCTTGCTGCGGGAGCTGGTGATCCTGGCGAACCGCGCCCTCGGCGCCCATCTCTGTGCCCTGGGGCTGCCGGCCCTGTTTGCGGTCAACCCACCGGCCGATGGCACCGAGATCAACGAGGTGGCCAAGGCGGCCCTGGGCCTCGACATCCCAGTCGAGCTCAGCGACGACGGCAATGCCCCCGCCCCGCGCGACCTGGCAGCCACGTTCGCTGCCACCGATCGCAGCCGTGTGCTCCAGCGCCAGCTCAGTGAGGTGACCTCCCCGATCCAGCTGAGCGCCAGCGCCGAGGTCCACGTGCTGGCTGGTGAACCCACGGCTTACGCACCCTGGTGCCTGCCCTCGCTGCACTACGCCGATCTCTGGAATCAGCAGCTGCTGGTGCTCCTGCTCACCGAGGGCAAGGATCGCCCCAGCGTTCGCCACAAGACCAGGGTCGACCTGGCGAGCGCCAGCTGCCACGGCGCCATCGACTGGCCCCTGCTCACCCCAACCCAGCTCTCCGAGCTGCAGCAGGGGCGCAGCGATTCGATGCTGCAGCGGCTGAACGGCCGGTCCCGCTTTGCCGCCGAGGTGGAGTCCGACCTGCTGGCCATGGCCCAGGCCCGGGCGGCGGAACCCCTGGTGGGTCAGACCCTCACCGGTGTGATCAGCGGCGTGCAGAGCTACGGGTTCTTCGTGGAGATTCCCCCCTCCCAGGTGGAGGGGCTGGTGCACGTGAGTTCACTCAAGGACGACTGGTACGAATACCGCTCGCGCCAGAACCGCCTGGTGGGCCGCAAGAACCGCCGCACCTACATGCTTGGCGATCAGGTGGAGGTGCAGATCCAGAATGTCGATGCGCTGCGTCATCAGATCGATCTGGTGGTGCTGCTGCCTGAGGTCGATGAGGTGAGCGGCGAGGGGGAGGACTGAGCAATGGATCCGGTGGTACTGGCGGTCACGGGTGCCTCCGCCATGCCGCTGGCCGAGCGGGGTCTGCAGTTGCTGCTGGAGGCCGGTGAAACGGTTGAGCTGGTGGCCAGTCGCGGTGCCCTGGGGGTCTGGCTGGCAGAGCAGGGGGTGCGCATTCCCGCCGAACCCGAGCTCCAGGCCCGCTTCTGGCGGGATCGCACGGGCGTGGCAACAGGCCAGCTGCGCTGTCACCGCTGGAACGATCAGGCGGCGGCGATCGCCAGTGGCAGCTTTCGCACCCGCGGCATGGTGATCCTGCCGGCGAGCATGGGAACGGTGGGGAGAATCGCCAGCGGCGTCGCCCTCGACCTGGTGGAGCGGGTGGCCGATGTGCATCTCAAGGAGGGACGGCCCCTGGTGATCGCCCCCCGGGAAATGCCCTGGAGCCTGGTTCACCTGCGCAACCTCACGGCCCTGGCGGAGGCGGGTGCACGCATCGCTCCACCGATTCCCGCCTGGTATCACCGCCCCACCACCCTGGAGGAGATGGTCGACTTTCTGGTGATCCGGGTGTTCGATGGCCTGGGCTACGACCTCGGCTCCCTGCGCCGCTGGGATGGCCCGGTGGCCGCCGCGGCCAGCCTCTGAGCCCGCCCGCCGGTCTGTTTCCCGGACTGAACCCCGCCGTGCTGCAACGTCTCCTGCTCCTGCCTCTGCTGGCCCCGCTGCTGGCGGTGCTGCTGGTGGCGGCCCTGAACCCCACCCCCGCCAGCCGCCTGCGGCTATTGATCTGGACTTCCCCGGCCCTGCCGATCGGGGTCTGGATGGCTCTGGCCGCCAGCGGTGGAGCCGCCCTCAGCGCCGGACTCACGGCCCTGGCCCTGCAGCAGCCGGGGGATCAGCTGCTGAGGCGCCGATCGGTTGAGAGTTTCGGCGGCGGCGACCGGCGTGAACCGGAACCCTGGGAGGGAATGCCCGAACCGCGGGCCAGGCCTGCACGGCAGGAAGCCCCGGCGGGGTACGCGGGCCCCGAGCGCGCGCCCCAGGACCCACCCCCCACCCTCTCGGTGCCCTTCAGGATCCTGCGCACCGGCAGTGGCGAAGCTCAGGGTCGAGCTGCAGCTGCACCGGCAGCAGCGGCCGCCGCAACGCCCGGCCCGGGCAACGGCGACGCCGAGGGCTGGGACACACCCTCCAGCGACGACTGGTGAAGCTGAGTCACTGGACAGCTCCGCAACCGGAGATGCCTAAAGTCGGCAGCAGTGTTTCGAGCTGAGGCTCCAGCCCGTGAGCGATTCCGCCAGCCCCGCACCGAATCCCACCAAGGCCGACGCCGCCAGCAAACCAGCCCCGGCGGCCGTCAAGGTCAAGCCACCGGCTCCAGAAGACAAGCCGTTCGGCGACTTCATCCCTCAGCTGTTCCTGCCGGCCCTGCTCAAGGACATCAAGGCTTTCGGCGGAGCCGCCCCCCAGCTGAGCTTTGAGCAGGGGCCGATGCCGGTGGTGGGCAGCCCCTGTTGGATGGTGAGGGGAACCTTCCCCGGTGGCCGGCGTTTCTGGCTCTGTTTTACAGAGGCTGGCATCAGCTCCGCCAAGACCTTCGCCCTGGCGGAGACGGGCAGCGAGCCAAGCTTGCTGGAGTCGTTCCTGATCGACGAGAAGACGACGACCCTTGCCCTGCTGATTTCGCGTGTGGTCTCCAGGCTCAACAGCCAGAAGTGGCTGGGCCCTAACTGAGCGGCCCACCTCAAGCGCAACGACCTGGCTGCGGGGGCTTTACATGCGGACCGGGTGCGCTGAAAGCCCACCTACGATGGGTTGAACACTCCGCTGTCCTGCACGCATGGTGCCCCCCGTCGCTGCGCCCACCGCCACCCGTGGCACCAATGCCGCCGAGGCCAAGGCCTTCAAGGAGCCGGTGAAGGACACGATCCTCACCCCACGCTTCTACACCACGGATTTCGAGGCGATGGCCGCCATGGATCTGCGGCCCAACGAGCAGGAGCTTGAAGCGATCTGCGAGGAGTTCCGCAAGGACTACAACCGCCACCACTTCGTCCGCAATGAGGAGTTCGAGGGCGCCGCCGACAAGCTGGATCCCGACACCCGCAAGGTGTTCGTGGAGTTCCTCGAGCAGAGTTGCACCTCCGAGTTCTCCGGATTCCTCCTCTACAAGGAGCTGAGCCGCCGGATCAAAGAGAAGAATCCCCTGCTGGCCGAATGCTTTGCGCACATGGCCCGCGATGAAGCCCGCCATGCCGGCTTCCTGAACAAGTCGATGGGTGATTTCGGCCTGCAGTTGGATCTCGGCTTCCTCACCGCCAACAAGTCATACACCTTCTTCAAGCCGAAGTTCATCTTCTACGCCACCTACCTCTCCGAGAAGATTGGCTACTGGCGCTACATCGCCATCTACCGCCACCTGCAAAAGTATCCGGAGAGCAAGATTTTCCCGATCTTCAACTTCTTCGAGAACTGGTGCCAGGACGAGAACCGCCACGGCGACTTCTTCGATGCACTGATGAAGGCCCAGCCCGACACCGTCCGTGGTCTGCAGGCCAGGCTGTGGTGCCGCTTCTTCCTGCTGGCGGTGTTCGCCACCATGTATGTGCGCGATGTGGCCCGCAAGGAGTTCTACGAGGCACTCGGCCTGGATGCCCGCGAGTACGACAAAATGGTGATCGCCAAAACCAACGAAACATCGGCGCGCGTGTTTCCTGTGGTGCTCAACGTGGAGCATCCCAAGTTCTATCCACGCCTGGAGCGGATCGTCACCAACAACGCCGCCTTGAGTGACGCCGATGCGAGCGGCGGCCCGGCCCCGATCAGGGCCCTGCGCAAGCTCCCCTACTGGATGGCCAATGGGCTGGAGATGGCCAAGCTGTTCCTGATGGCACCGATCCGCAGCGAGGAGTTCCAACCCGCCGTGCGTTGAGGGTCTGCCTGGCTAGCCTGGCGGCCCTCACTGAACCCGTCTTGCTCGCCACTCCAACCACGTCCCTGACAGGCGACAGCCTTGATCAACGCTGGCGTGACCGGCTTGAAACCGTGCTGGCCGCCGGTGCGGCCGCCGGAGCCAGCCTGGTGGAGGTGTTCCTCGAGAGCACAGACCACATCGGGCTGCTGGCAGAGCAGGAGCGGATCACCAACGTCAGTCCGGCTTTCGGTCGCGGTGCTGGCCTGCGGGTTTTCCTGGGTGACCGGGACGGCTTCGTCTCCACCAACGACCTGAGTGAGGCAGGCCTGCTCCAGGCCCTGGATCAGGCCCTGGGGATGCTCGGCCTCACTCGCGCCAACTTCGGCGCCCATGGCTTCGACGGCCTGGCCGCCCTGCGCGACCACGGGGCCAGTAAGGAAAACTGGTTACGGCACTGCCCAGGCCTGGATGAATCCACGGCTCGGCTGCTGGAGGCCACAGCTTTGCTTGATCGGCATGGAGATCATCTCCAGGCCCGCCGCGGCAGCTATGCCCGCGACTGGCAGGAGGTGCTGGTGGCTGCGAGCGACGGCACCTTCGCCCGTGACATCCGGTTGCACCAGTCGGTGGGGATCAACGCTCTTGCTGCCGATGGCGATCATCGCGCCAGCCTGGGGCGCCGATACGGCAGCTCCGGCCGTCCAGACGACCTGCGCCAGTGGGATGCGGAAGCCTCGGCGATCGATCTCTGCAGCAGCACCCGCTCGATGCTCTACGCCGGCTACGTGGAGGCTGGCAACTACCCCGTGGTGCTGGCCAACCGCTTCGGCGGGGTGATCTTCCACGAAGCCTGCGGCCACCTGCTGGAAACCACGCAGGTGGAGCGGGGCACCACCCCCTTCGCCGACAAGGTGGGCGTCACCATCGCCCATGAGGCGGTCACCGCCGTGGATGAAGGGCTGAGTGACGGGGCCTTCGGCAGTCTCTCGATGGACGACGAGGGCATGGAGCCCCAGCGCACGGTGCTGATCGAGAACGGTGTGCTGAAGCGCTTTATCTCCGACCGCGCCGGAGAGCTGCGCACCGGCCATGCGCGCACCGGCAGCGGCCGTCGCCAGAGCCACAGCTTTGCCGCCGCCAGCCGCATGCGCAACACCTTCATCGCCGCCGGCCCCCATACCCCCGAGCAGCTGATCGGCTCGGTGGACCGTGGGCTCTACTGCAAATCGATGGGGGGAGGCAGCGTGGGACCCACCGGCCAGTTCAACTTCGCCGTGGAAGAGGGCTACCTGATCGAGGACGGCCAGCTCACCAAACCGGTGAAGGGGGCCACGCTGATCGGCGAGGCCAAGGAGGTGATGCCGCGCATCTCGATGTGCGCGAACGATCTGGAGCTGGCCGCCGGCTTCTGCGGCTCGGTGAGCGGCAGCATCTTCGTGACCGTCGGCCAGCCCCACATCAAGGTGGACACCATCACCGTGGGGGGCCGCTGATCATGGGAACCGAGATCATCACCGCCGGACCCAGCACCCTTCATGCCAGTGATCTGGCCGGGCAGCTGCAATCCCTGGCCACTGAGCTGGGAGTGAGCCGCTGGGATCTGGGCGCGGCCTGCAGCACCGACACCTCCGTGCAGGTGGACCGGGGTGAAGCCAAGCAGCTCAAGGGAGCCCAGCGCAGCTCAATCACCGTCCGGGCCTGGAACAGCGACGGTCTGGTGGGCATCACCAGCACCTCCGATCTCTCCCCCGCTGGCCTGGCCCGCGCCCTGGCCGGCGCCAGTGAGGCCAGCACCTACGGCAATCCCGACGACAGCCCCGGGTTCTCCCCTCTGGCCACCGCGCCCCTGGCCCAGCTGGAGCAGCCCATCAGTGAACCCAGGGGCATCCTGGAGCTGCTGGACACCCTCAAGGACGCCGAAGCCGAGCTGCTGGGCCGCCATCCCGCCATCAGCACTGTTCCTTACAACGGTCTGGCCCAGCGCAGCAGCCAGCGGATCTACCTCAACAGCGAGGGGGCCTGTCGCGAGCAGCAGCTGAGCACGGCCAGCCTCTACCTTTACGCCCGCGCCGAGGAAGACGGTCGCAAACCCCGCAGCAGTGGCGCCGTACGGTTGGCCTACGGCGCCGAGCAGCTGGACGTGGCCGGCTGCATCGAAGAGGCGGCGGAACGCACAATCCAGCATCTCGACTACGCCCCGATCGCCACCGGCCGCTACACCTGCGTGTTCAGCCCAGAGGCCTTCCTCGATCTGATCGGCGCCTTCAGCGGTCTGTTCAACGCGCGCGCAGTGCTCGATGGCGTCAGCCTCAGCCAGCGCGACTCCCTCGGCAGCCAGCTGGCGGTGCCCTTTCTCTCCATCCACGACAACGGTCTGCACCCCGGCAACATCGGCGCCACCAGCTTCGATGGCGAGGGCACACCCGTGGCACGGCTGCCTCTGGTGGAGGGCGGCATCCTGCGGCACTTCCTGCACTCGGAAGCCACCGCACGCGCCTTCGGTGTGGCCCCCACCGGCCATGCCGGTCTGGGGGCCAAGGTGTCGGTGGGACCGCACTGGTTCGAGATCGGCCCGGCGGGCAGCACAGGCGAACTGGCGGGGGCGGCAAACCTCGATCGTTTCAGCCAGGAAGGCATCGTCTGGATTGATTCCCTCTCGGCCCTGCACGCCGGCGTCAAGGCCAGTCAGGGATCGTTTTCCCTCCCCTTCGATGGCTGGTTGATCCAGGGTGGTGAAGCCCGCTCGATCGAAGCCGCCACCGTGGCCGGCGACATTCGCGCCGTGCTCAAGGGCCTGGTGGGCTTCGAGGGGCAAGCCAAGGTCACCCCCGATGGGATCTGCCCACTGGTGTGGGTGGACGAACTCTCGATCACCGGCGACGTCTGAGGACTGAGGACTGAGGACTGAGGACTGAGGACTGAGGATCATGGGATGAAGATCCTGTTCTGGGGCACCCCGGCCTACGCGGTGCCGAGCCTCGAGGCGCTGGTGGCGGCTGGCCATGAGCTGGTGGGGGTGGTGAGCCAGCCCGACCGCCGCCGCGGCAGGGGCTCAGCGCTGGTGCCCTCGGCGGTCAAGGCGAGGGCCCTGGAGCTGGGGTTGCCCGTGTTCACCCCCAGCCGGATCCGGCGTGAACCCGAGCTGCAGGCCCAGCTGGCGGCCCTGGGGGCAGAGGCCTCAGTGGTGGTGGCCTTCGGACAATTGCTGCCCCCCGAGGTGCTGGCCGTGCCGCCGCTGGGCTGCTGGAACGGGCACGGTTCGCTGCTGCCCCGCTGGCGTGGCGCCGCCCCGATTCAGTGGTGCCTGATCGAAGGCGATGCTGAGACCGGCGTGGGGATCATGGCCATGGAGGAAGGCCTCGATACAGGACCGGTGCTGCTGGAGCGGCGTCTGACGATCGGCCTGCTCGAGAACGCGACGCAGCTGGGGGCGCGTCTGAGCCAGCTCACCGCCGAGATGTTGGTGGAGGCCATGCCCCTGATTGCCGCGGCAGGCCCTGGCCCTGAGGCCGAGCGCTGGCGGCGGCTCGGCCTGCAACCCCAGCGCCACGAGGGCCTCAGCCACGCCCGGCTGCTGCAGAAGCAGGATGCCCAGATCGACTGGGCCGGCTTCGCCCTGTCCATCCACCGCCAGGTGATGGGGTTGCATCCGGGGGCAGTGAGCTCGTGGCAGCAACGCAGGCTCAAGCTGCTGACCACGGAACCTCTGGTCGAGCGGCTGAGCGATCAGCTCACGCCAGCCGCTGCCCAGCTGGCAGAGCGCTGGGGTGAGAAGGCATCTGGGCCAGGGGCTGAAGCCAACGCCGTTGAACCAGGCCAGGTGCTGGAACTGGCCCATGGCGTGGGCCTGGTGGTGGCTACGGGCGGCTGCCCGGTGCTGATCCGCGAGGCGCAACTGGAGGGGAAGCGCGCCGCGACCGGGGAGGCCCTGATCCAGCAACTGGGGGCACAGGTGGGGGATCTCCTGGGGTCAGACGGGCTGCCGCATCGGAACCATCCACCTGGGTCTGAATAGGCGGAGCTGAGCCGGGCGCCGGGAGAGATCGGGCTGGTGGATCAGCTCAGGTTTGGGGACACTGCACCCTCAGGAAGTTGCTGGGGTCAGCCAGGTCCACCCCCAGATCAGCCCCGACCCCGGGGCCGGCTTTCGCGCGAGAGCGGCTGGCTGCGGGGGGAGCCGCTGCGGGGACTGTTGCGCCTGGGGGCCGGAGATCCGGAACCACGACGGCCGCCACCCTTGCCGCGACCACCACTGAGGTCGAGGGGGGGAGCCGAGTGGATGGTGGGCTCGAAGCCGGGTATCTCCGCCCGGGGCAGAGCGTTGCCGATCACTTTCTCGATCGCCCGCAGCAGTTCGTGTTCCTCGGCAGCCACCAGGGAGAGGGCATGGCCGCTCTGGCCAGCCCGCCCGGTGCGTCCGATGCGGTGAACGTAGTCCTCGGCCACGTTGGGCAGATCCAGGTTCACCACATGGGGCAGCTGCTCGATGTCGAGGCCGCGAGCGGCCAGATCGGTGGCCACCAGTACCCGTAGCTCGCCGCTCTTGAAGCTGGCCAGGGCCCGGGTGCGGGCACCCTGGCTCTTGTTGCCGTGGATGGCCATGGCAGCCACGCCCTCCTGGCTCAAGCGGTCCGCCAGCCGGTTGGCGCCGTGCTTGGTGCGCGAGAACACCAGCACCTGCTGCCAGTCGTTGCTTCGGATCAGGTGGGAGAGCAGGTCGCCTTTGCGCGCCATGTCGCAGGGATGCATCACCTGCTCCACCAGCGGCGCAGCCCGGTTCTCGGGTGTGGCCTGCAGCTGCACGGGCTGGTGGAGCAGCCCGTGGGCCAGCTTGCGGATCGAGGGGTTGAAAGTGGCGGAGAACAGCAGGTTCTGGCGCTTGGGCGGCAGCAGGGCCAGGATCTTCTGGATGTCGCGGATGAAGCCCATATCGAGCATGCGATCGGCTTCATCAAGCACCAGGATCTCGAGCCGATCGAAACGGATCGCGTTCTGCTGGTACAGGTCCATCAGGCGGCCGGGGGTGGCCACCAGCACATCGGCGCCGCGGCGCAGCCGCTGCATCTGCGGGTTGACCTTGACGCCGCCGAACACCACATCGCCGCGCAGGTCGAGGAAGCGGCCATAGGCCTGGACGCTCTCCGCGACCTGGGCCGCCAGCTCGCGGGTGGGGGTGAGCACAAGGGCGCGCACCTGATTGTTGCGGGCATGGGGCCCGTGGCGCAGGCGCTCCAGCATCGGCAACGTGAATCCGGCCGTCTTGCCGGTGCCGGTCTGGGCGGCGGCCATCACATCACGGCCGCTGAGCACGGCAGGAATCGACTGCACCTGGATCGGCGACGGGCAGGTGTAGCCCTTGAGCGCAATGGCCTTGAGCAGTGGCTCGGACAAGCCGAAGGAGGCGAAATCCTGGACCGGGCTTCCGGAGGCGGCTGGATCGGCCCCTGAAACGGTCGGGCTGATCTGCTCCTCTCCCGGAGCTGGGTGGGTCAGACGGGAAATCGGAGCAGTCCTCAGAAGACACCTACCCTAAGAGAACGGGGCTGTGACGATGGGAACAGCGGCCAGGCCCTGGGATCCATGTCTTGATGCGGCGATGATTCCCACCTTCTCCAGCCGTGGTCGTCCGGGCGCTGCAGACGCGGCCTACTGGCGGCGGCATCCACCCACGTCCTGGAAAGCCAGCCAGGCCCTGCTGATGGGTCAGCCACAACCACGGCAGCAGCTTGCTGAGCCCCTACCCACAGGGGTGGTGATTGAAGCGGGAGCGGAGAGTTCGGTGGTTCCTGGACCAGTTCAAGCCTCAGCTGTTCAGGCGACACCCGCACAGACCAAGCAACCACAGCGAAGCGAAGACACAGGCAGAGAGTGGCTGATGCTGCTGGTCTGGGCTGCGGTCGTGCTGATCGATGCGGCCATGGCCCTGAGAGAACTGGCTGCGCCATGGTCAGCACTCCGGCAAGAAAAAGCCCCGTGGCGCCGCCGCCAAAGGCGAACCCACAGGGCCATCAGAGGGAGCTGGCAGGCCCAAGCTGCAGGCCTGCCCTGAGTCCCGAGGCGGTGAGAGGGAGAGGGGGGCCTCTCGCTCAGCTGGCGCTGCCAGAGCCGACAGCAACCTTGCCCACACCCAGGGAGCGCAGCTCCTGGAGAAGGCTCTGCAGCACCTGCTTGGCGTCACCGAACACCATCGAGGTCTGGGGCAGCTCGAAGAGATCGTTGCGGATGCCGGCATATCCGGAGCCGAGGCTGCGCTTGACCACAAACACCGTGCGGGCCTGATCCACCTCCAGGACAGGCATGCCGTAGAGAGGGCTGGCCGGGTCGCTCTTGGCTCGAGGGTTGACCACATCATTGGCCCCCAGCACGATCACCACATCGGTGCGCGGGAAGTCGGGGTTGATCTCATCCATCTCAACCAGCTGGTCGTAAGGCACATCGGCCTCAGCCAGCAGCACGTTCATGTGCCCTGGCATCCGGCCGGCCACCGGGTGGATGGCGTAGCGCACCTCGATGCCGTGCTGCTCGAGCAGGCGGGCGAGCTCCTTGAGGCTGTGCTGGGCCTGGGCTACGGCCAGTCCGTAGCCGGGCACGAAGATCACCCGCTCAGCAGCCTCCAGTGTGAGGGCACATTCCTCGGGGCTGCAGGAGGTGACATTGGTGTACTCGTCGCGTCCGCCGGCGCCATCACCTGGCTCGCTCGACCCAGCGCCCAAGGCGCCGCCGAACAGCACCGAAGTGAGCGAGCGGTTCATGGCCGTGCACATGACCTGGGTGAGAATCAGACCGGCCGCTCCAACCATGGCGCCCGCCACGATCAGCAGCTCACTGCCCACCACGAAACCGGCGGCAGCCGCAGCCACCCCCGAATAGGAATTGAGCAGGGAGATCACCACCGGCATGTCGGCGCCGCCAACGGGAAGGGTGAGGCCCACGCCCAGAAGCAGAGAGAGCACGGTGAGGGGAATCAGGGCCACCGCCATGCCCTTGAGCACCATCACGCAGCAGGCCAGGCAGGCCACTGCCAGCAGGATGTTCACCGCATGGCGCTGGGGCCTCAGGGTCCAGCCGGGTGTGCCCAGCCACTCCTGCAGCTTGCCCATCGCCACCAGCGAGCCACTGAAGGTGATCGCACCCACCAGGACCGACACCAGCACCGACACCTGACCCACCAGGTTCAGCGGCGTGGGCAGTTGCACCGCTCCGATCGCCACCAGCAGCGACGACATGCCGCCGCAGCCATTGAAGAGTGCCACCGTTTCGGGCATGGAGGTCATCGCCACCCTCAGGGCAAGCACAGCCCCGAGGCCTCCGCCGATGCCCAGCCCGAGCAGCATCCAGGGCCAGCCGCCCAGACCCTGCTGCAGCAGCAGTCCCACCACCGCCAGGCCAATGGCCAGGGCGGCGAGGCCGTTGGCAGTGCGGGCCGTACGGATCTTGGCCAGGCCCTTGAGCCCGAAGGCCAGCAGCAGCACCGAGCCCAGTTCGATCGAGAGTTCAACCATCAGTTCGCCTCCCTGCGGCGGAACATCGCCAGCATCCGGTCAGTCACGAGAAAGCCACCCACCACGTTGAAGAGGGCAAAACCCAGGGCCACCGCACCGATCAGCTTCAGGGCAGGAGTGGGGGCTTCACCGATCAGGGCAAGGGCTGCCAGCAGGGTGATGCCACTGATGGCATTGGCTCCAGACATCAACGGGGTGTGGAGGGTGGGGGGCACCTTGCCGATCAGTTCAAGCCCCAGCAGGCTGCCGAGCACCAGCACCCAGAGGGCGGAGGTGCCACTGAGAGGAACGCTCATGCCGTCACCTCCTCAAGGCTGGGCCACAGTTCGGGCCGGCGGCAGGCGCCCTGATGGGAAATCAGGCAGGGGTCAAGCAATGGGTCCTCGGGGTTGAGTTGGAGGCCGTCGTCGGAGAACAGGGGCTCGAGGAAGGCCGCCAGGTTGCGCGCGTACAGGGCGCTGGCGTGGTGGGGCACCGAAGCGGGCAGGTTCGAGGAGCCGATGATGCGCACCCCGCCGATCTCGACGGTGCGATCAGGCTGGCTGCCGGCGCAGTTGCCTCCGGTCGACACGGCCAGATCGACCACCACCGATCCGGGGCGCAGCGCCTTGAGCATCTCCTCGGTGATCAGCAGTGGCGCGGGCCGCCCAGGCACCTGGGCGGTGGTGATCACCGCGTCGGCCTCGGACAGGTGTGTGGTGAGCTGCTGGCGCTGAGCCTCCAGGAAGGCGGCGCCGGCCTCGCGGGCATAGCCGCCGGTTTCACCCGGGGCTTCACGGCTGGGGGGATCGATGAAGCGCGCCCCCAGGGATTCCACCTGTTCCTTCGCGGCCGCCCGCACATCGCTCACCTTCACCATCGCGCCGAGGCGGCGGGCGGTGGCGACGGCCTGCAGACCGGCCACACCGGCCCCGAGCACCAACACCTTGGCGGGCTGAACCGTGCCGGCGGCGGTCATCAGCATGGGGAAGAAGCGATCCAGTTCAGCGGCCGCCAGGAGAACCGCCTTGTAGCCGGCGATGTTGGCCTGGGAAGAGAGCACATCCATCGACTGGGCGCGGCTGATGCGTGGCAGCAACTCCAGGGCCAGGGTCGATAGCCCACGGCTGTTGAGGCGCTCGATCAGGGCCCGGTTCAGGTAGGGATCCAGCAGACCGACCAGCAGGGAGCCGGAAGCCAGCCTCTCAAGCCCACCGCTGCCACCTTCACTGTCCTGAAGGGGCGGTTGCACACAGAGCACCACTTCGGCGGCACTCCAGGTGTCGGAGCAGCCCTTGACCACGATCGAGGCGCCGGCTTCGATGAAGACCTCGTCGTTGAATCCGGCCTCCAGGCCGGCGCCCGATTCGATGAACACCTCGGAGTTCTTCGCCACCAAGCGGCGCACCGTCTCCGGTGTGGCGGCGACACGCCTCTCCCCTCCCCGGCTTTCCGCAGGAACCAAGACCCTGACCACAGACAACTCCGGCGATCCTCACTGTCCCCATTGATGGACAGAGCGCGGGAGGGGCGCAAGTCAGCTCTGAACGTTGTGTTCAAGCCACCACACAGGCGCTGGTTCGGACCCGTCTGCCGTGGCGATGGCAGCCCACTGTCACGAGGACTACCCCAAAGCGGGCACGCGTTGCCTAGCAAGTGTGGGCAATCCTGCGCTGATCCCAAGCCATGGCCTCCTTCACCATCACCCTGGAAGACGGCAAGTCGTTCAGTTGCCCCGACGATCAGTACATCCTCGATGCCGCCGAGGAGCAGTCCATCGATCTGCCCTACTCCTGCCGCGCCGGGGCCTGCAGCACCTGCGCCGGCAAGATCCTCTCCGGCAGCGTTGATCAATCCGATCAGAGCTTCCTCGATGACGAGCAGATCGCCGAGGGCTTCGCGCTGCTCTGCGTCAGCTACCCACTCTCCGACTGCACGATCAAGCCCAACGTCGAGGACGACCTCTGAAGCCGGCACGGGGGCGCGGCCCCCATGCCTTCAGATCGCTTCCAGCTCCCTGTAGACCGCCATCCAGGTGGCCTGATCGAGCCGCTCGATCGCCTCCTCGGCACTGGCGGCTCGGCTGGCGAGGCCTTCGTGCACTGCCGCCAGCGCCACCGCTTCCGCCACCGCCCGCGACACCGACTGCACCTGGGTGAGCTCAGGCATCAAGGGAGCATCCGGATCCCGGTAAGCCGGAATTCGGTCGGCCAGGGCATCGAGCCCCGCATCGATCATTCCCTCGCTCACCTGGGTGGCTCCCACCGCCACGCTGGCGAAGCCCAGGCCGGGGAACAGGAAGCAGTTGTTGCACTGCCCGATCCGGCGAAGGCTGCCCTGCCAGCTCACCGGCTCGAACGGGCTGCCACTGGCCACCAGGGCCTTTCCGCCGGTCCAGGCATAGAGATCGGCCGGAGTGGCCTCCGCCAGACTTGTGGGATTGGAGAGGGGCAGGATGATCGGCCGCTCCACGGCCGCCGCCATCGTTTCCACCACCTCGCGGCTGAAGGCCCCCGCCACGGTGGAGGTGCCGATCAGCACTGTGGGTTGCACCGTCCGCACCACCTCCAGCAGGCCGATCCGGCCCTGCACGTCGTGCTCGAACGCCGAGCGCTCGGAAGGATCCCTGGCCAGGGCCAGGGCCATGGGGGAATGATCGGGCTGATCGGCCAGCACCAGGCCCTCCCGATCGATCGCCCAGATACGGCGGCGCGCCTCTGCCTCACTCAAGCCTGCCCTGGTGAGCAGGCGCACCAGACCCTCGGCGATGCCACAACCCGCGGTGCCCGCCCCGAACACCACGATGCGGTGGTCTTCCAGAGCCAGGCCGGCGCCGTGGGAGGCCGCCTGCACCACCGCGCAAGCCACTCCGCGGGTGCCCTGGATGTCGTCGTTGAAGCTGGGGACCCGCTCGCGGTACTCAGCCAGCAGCTGGTGGGCATGGCCGGTGCCGAAGTCTTCCCAATGCAGCAGCGCTCCCGGGAACTGGCGCTGCAGGGCCTCCACGGTGCGGGCCAGGAAGAGATCGTAGTCGGGGCCATCGAGGCGCGGGTGGCGCCAACCGGGGTAGAGAGGGTCGTCCAGCAGCTGCGAGCGGTCGGTGCCCACATCAAGCACCAAGGGCAGCACCCGGGAGGGATCCAGCCCCGCGCAGAGGGTGTACACCGCCAGCTTGCCAAGACAGATCTCGATTCCGCCGATGCCCTGATCGCCGATACCGAGGATTCCCTGCGAATCAGTGATCAGGATCAGATCCACCGGCCCGGGCGCCGCCTGGCTCAGCACCGAATCGATCCGCTCCAGATCCGGTGCCGCCAGGAACACACCGCCTGAGGGGGTGCGGTAATCGAGGCTGAAGCGCTGGATCGCCGCCCCCACCGTGGGGGTGTAGACGATCGGCATCACCGCCTCGATGTGATCGGCCAGGAAGCGATGGAACAGGGTGAGATTCGCCTGGCGCAGGGCCGCAGCGAAGCGGAACTTCTCCAGGTCGGTCCCCAGAGAGAGGAAGGACTGCCAGTGGCGCTCCACCTGGGTATCCAGGCTCTCCACGGCGTGGGGCAGAAGGCCATCGAGCCCGAACGCCTGGCGTTCCTGGCGGCTGAAGGCCGTGCCCTTGTTGAGGCAGGGATCGGCGAGAAGATCGCGGCCCCGCAGGCGGGTGCTCTGGGGAAACGTTGGGCGGGCCAGGAGGATTCAGCAACCTGGCAGCGGAGCGTAGGCCAGGGGCTCAGAGCAGACGCATCACGCTGCCTACCAGGGCCATCACCAGCAGCACCGTCGTAGCGATGAAGCTGATGGCGAATCCCAATCCCCGCTGCTCCGGAGCTCGCAGATAGCCGACCGCATAGAGCACCCGACCCAGCACCCAGACAGCCCCCAGCGCCGAGGCCGCGGTGGCGTTGGAGAACAGCACTGCCAGCCAGAAGGCTGGCAGGAACACCACGATCTGCTCCAGGGTGTTCTGCTGCACCCGCATGGCCCGCTCAAAGGCCGGCGGACCGCTCATCAGCGGTGGCTTCACCCCATAGCGCATGCGCGCCCGACCCACCTGCATGGCGGTGGCCTGAAAGGTGACCACAGCCAGCAGGGTGATGAGCCCGACAAGGGGGGCGATCGTCATGGGAAGTCAGCCCAATGGCCCACCATGACCCATGGCGGCCACCCCAGTCAGCACACCCACGGCGGCGATCAGGGCTGCGACGGCCCAGGAGACATGGTGACGGGCCTCCTCGGCCGATTCACGGCCATGGATCGGCACCTCCTGGGCATAGAGGTTGTCGTGGTTTTCAAGATCGTGGGTATGCATGAGGGGTTCATCGGCTGTCTCCAGCGTGGCCGCAGTCGGCGGGTCATGCTTCAGGCAGAAGGGAGATGTGACAGAGCTTCGCCAATGTTGACCTGCCCGACATCAACCCGAGATCAACCCGAGATCAAGAACACCAAAAGCGAATCAGCCAGGGGACCATGGCGCGGGCGTGGCCTCAGCGCAGGGTGCTGATCAGCCCGCGACGCCGCAGTTCCCGGGCGAACTCACTGGCGAGTCGGTTCCGGGCCCGAACGGCATGCCAGCGGCCGTACCAGTCGAGGCAACGGAACAGCACCCAGGTGAGGAACAGAACCTGCAGGAAGGGTTTCAGGGTCGGGAGGACCGGGCTCTGCATTGAATTTAGGCAGCCCCATGGGCTCTGTCATCAGCGGGATCGAGGGTCCAGAGCGCCAGACCCCCGCCACGGCCCCTGGCCGCCAACCAGCCATGGTTGACCCCGCCACCGATCAGGGCGAAGAAGGGCAGCGCCCCGGCCCGTTGCTGTGCAAACGGAAGCGGCTGGAGGAGTGGGCGATCGAGGGCCCGCCAGGGGCCCAGCGCCAGACACAGACGCTCAAAGCGGAACAGCAGCAGGGGCCGCTTACCCTCCAGCCGAGCCTGTCCCTCAAAGGTGAGCTGAAGGCCCCCCAGCTGAACGCTGTTGCTGATCGCCAGCTCCTCGCCCTCCCCCGCAGGGGCTTCGATCACCAGCCGTGCCCCGAAGGCCCGCAGGAGTCCACTGACCAGATCAGCCGGCCGCTGGGATCCCCGCGGCCAGGTGCGCTGCAGGCGCCAGCTGCCGATCAGCTGGGCAGCCTCAACAGCACCTCCTTGCTTGCGGCTGATCGCCTCCATCCGGAGCAGGTCCGCCCCGTCGGGAGTGCCAGCGAGTGTCGGGTCCATCTGGAAAGCGTGATGCGGGGACTGGAGCGGAACCCAGCCTGGCGCAGATCCTGAGCAGCCTTCCTTCGGCCTGGGGTCAGTTCCGGCCGAGGCCCCATTGCCGGCGCTGGCATGTCCGCTATGACCAGGCCCCTGCAGGCGAGTGATGGGGCTGCGAATCAGCTCTGAAACAGGCCGTGGGGACCCAGGGCCCATGGCTATGGCTTGTGCCCGTGCCTTCACCGCGGCGATCACGCTGATGGCCATGGGGGGCGCATTGGCCCAGGCACACCCCGGTGAAGTGCAGCGGCCTTCGGCCAAGACCGGCACCGTCTTGAGCCTCCAGCGCAGCCCACGCACCCTGCCAGCCACCGGTGATCCGGTCTGGCAGTTGCGGCTGATCGTTCCAGGCCAGAAGACCCGCAGCTTCGAGGCCCTGGTGGGGCGGGCCTCGCGTCAGGAGGCCGACCGGCACCGCCTGGGCAGCCAGGCCCCCCTGCCGCCGGGGCGTTACCGGCTCACCGACGTCAGCGAGATCAGGCCTGAGGATCCCGTGGAACTGGGGCGAGTGCTCTGGATCGGACTGGAGCCTCAATTCCCAACGGCGCGGCGCGCCCTGGGGATCCATCACGATCCCAGTGCCGGCATGGGCCCCGAGAGTGGCACCGACGGCTGCATCGGCCTGATCCGCAGCAGCGACCTGCTCACCCTCGCGGCGCTGCTGGAGCAGAGCGGCGCCCACGATCTGGTGGTCACCCAGTGAGGGGCTGGGGCGCACCCCACTGGGAGGCATAGGCCCCGCGGCCATCGAGGGCAGCGGCGCCGCAGCGGCAGGCCAGCGCCAGTGCGTCTCGGCGCTCCCACCCGGCCGCCAGGCCCGCTGTGAAACCCCCAGCAAAGCTGTCGCCAGCCCCGTAAGCATCCACCGGGGGGTGGCGTCGCTCGATCGCTCTGAAGCGACCTCCAGGAACAGTGAATCCCCCTTGCTCGGCCTCCGTGGCCACATAAAGGCGAGGAGCTGGGCAGAGATCCCCGTCCTGGTAGCTCTCTCCGGGATCGCGGGCACTACCGATCAGTGCGTCGAGCTCCACGGCGGCCGCCTGCAGAACCGGCAAACGGACCCTGGGGGTTGCCGCCAGCACCCTCGCCCGACGGGCCAGCCGCAGGGCGGCTTCATCAGTGGCGGTCACGAACACACCGTCGCAGCCAGCCAGCTCGGCCCAGGGCAGGGGATCGCTGGCGGCAGGAGCAAGCCGTTCGCCAATGACCGTAATGGTGCGCTCCCCGCTGGCCTCCACGAAGGTGATCGCCCGACGGGTGGGGGTCTCCCGCCAGGCCACATGCAGTTCCAGCCCCATGGCCCGCAGCTCGGCGGCCGCCCGCTCTCCCAGGGCATCGCGGCCCAGGGCGGTGTAGAAGGCCACCGGTTGATTCGTGAGCCGGGTGAACTGGGCAGCCACCACAGCGCCTCCACCGGCGGGTTGCTCCAGCGTTTCGAGGGCGTGCTGGATCTGACCGGCAGACGGCAGGCGCTCCACCATCACGAAGCTGACCCACTCCACGTGACCCACCACTGCCAGGCGCAGCGGGGGCAAGGGAAGCGGGCCCGACAGCTCAGCTGGGGGGGCAGCAGACATCCAGGCTGAGCGGGTGCTCCAGGATGACGGCTCACCCCGGCTTCGCCGCTGCCATGGCCCCCAAGGAACGGTCCGCCACCACCGTGAAACTCCAGATCGCCGGTGCGGTGTTGCTGCCGCTGCTGCTTCTGGGGCTATGGCTGAATTCGCTTGGATTCTTCAGTGCACCGCCGCCGCCAGCCTGAAGAAGCGGGACTTGAGTCCTCAGCTCGCTGGATCAGCCGCATCCAGGGAGGCGAGGTATCGCTTGCGTTGAGCAGAGGCGCCTGGCTCCTCGCGGCGGCGGCTGGAAATGTTGCCCCGTTGGCTGGGCTCTTCAGACCAATGGGTGATCGCGGGAAGGGACTGGGGTTTGGGCATGGCTGAATCGTAGGGGGGCTGCGCGTCCCGCAGAAGTTGCCTCAAGCGCTGAGAGCAACAGCTTGAGCGGCTGCTCTGGTGGATCGCTGATCTCGCCGATCGATATCCGCGAGCTGGATCGGCTCAAGGAGACGCTGATGGCGGGCCAGGGCGCCAGGGCTTGGCAGATGGCATCAGTTGCCGATGACTTCAGTTGATGAAGGCATCAGCGATCCCGCCGCGGCCTGATGGGAAACATGCTGGTACGTTGAAAGGAGGTTGATGGCAGCTCTTCGCTCTTCAATCCTGATGTCACCACGACGGCAATCACGCTTCATGTCCATACGTCACCATCTGTTGCGCGGCGGCCTTGCCATAGCGGCAGCCACCTCATTGGTCGTCCTGAACGGGGGTGAGGGCAAAAGCGAGGTTCTTTACACCCTCACAACACAGTGCAGCCTCAATGGCGAGCCCGCCAAGGCCTGCATCATCGAAGCGGTCAATGATGGTCAATCAACCCTCTACCGCCACAAGATAGGGGCCAACGTGATGACGGTCCGGGTGAGAGATCAACCCGTTCGTATGGACCTCTGGTCCAAGGACTCGAAAGCCTGGACCTCTCTGAAGCGAGCCGAAGCACGTTTCTCCACCAACACGGTCTGCTTCAACGGCACGGATCTGTGTGTCGTCAACCCTAACTATCTCAACAGCGTCCTCCAGAACCAGACACTTGCCATGAAAGGCCGTGACCACGTGATGGTCCACTTCGGCAGCGACGGCCGTGTCGATGCCAGCTGCTACGACGAAGGCTGCGACGTGGTGCGCAAATGAGAAGAATTCCTGGATTATGCCTTTTGCTCTCCGGCGTGCTCGCCGTCCCGGCAGGCTCAGCACTGGCCCTGGACAGATCGCCTGCGGACAGCCAGAACCCCATCACCACTGAGCTGCTGGCCCGGGGAGGAGGCGGTGGAAGTCGTGGTGGCGGTAGCCGTGGTGGTGGGAGCCGTGGCGGTGGCGGCGGCGGAAGTCGCGGTGGCGGTGGCGGCAACTTCAGTGCCCGAACAGGCATGAGCGGTGGAGGCACGAGCCTGAACCGCGGCAACAGCCGACCCAGTGGCGGCTGGAGCAACAACGTGTCGTCTCCCACGGCGCGGCCGTCGATCCAACGGCCCTCCGGATCGAACAACATCAGCCGCGATCTCAATCGCAGCGGCAACCGCGACTTCAACAGAAGCGGAAATCTCGACGGCAACCGGTCCATCAATCGGGACTTGAACCGAGACGTAAACCGGGATGTGAACCGGAACATCAGTCGGGATGTGAATAGGGATGTGAACCGGAACATCAACCGAAACGTGAATTGGAATACGAATCGGCGCGTCAACATCGGCAATGTGAATGTCAACCCCGGCTGGGCTCGTCCGGGCTGGGGCGTGGCCCGGCCTTGGAATGCCGGCTGGTATGGCGGCTGGTCCTCTCCCACCTGGGGATGGTGGGGGGCAAGAGCCGCGACATGGGGTGTGGCCTCCCTGGCCACGGCGGCCATCATCAACAATGCGGTTGATAATGCCGTCAGCACCAACACCACCTACATCGTGGTGCCCAACACCGATTACCAGCTTCTGTTCGGCTCTGTCCAGCCTTCCGGCTCCCAGGGTGTCAGCTTCGCCGTTACTGCCGATGGCGCCACCTACCAGCTCTCGGCTGATTGCAACCAGGGCCTTCTCGATGGCCGCGAACCGAGCAATGCTGCCGAAGCAGAACTGCTCAATGCAGCCTGTCAGGTGGCCTTCGGCTCTGTCTGAAACTCCACAACGTGGGGTAGCTGCAGAAGCAGGCTCAGCCCGGTGTGATCATCGGGCAACAGCTGGAACAGATCAGGCGGTTCCAGCTGTTTGCTGGTGTTGACGACGGCTGCCTCCTTCATCAGAGCGACTGACAGCGTCATGATCACAGTTGTTGGCCTCAACCATGGTCTTCAAATGCCATGACCAAGCCATGCGCTCACACCATCAGAACCAGGTGATCACGGCGCATCATCTTCGGCCTCAAATTCAGCCTCAAACGGTCATTCGCCCAAGAATTATCGGCCGTTCATAGAGATTCGCCCATCCAGTCGGTCAGGGTTCTGCCTCGGAGAGCGTGGCGTCAATCCGCTCCGCCAGCAGCAGACAGGCGTCCATCTCGGCCCAGAGCAACTTCCGCCTCTGGGCCTCGACAGCGTAGGAGCGCCGGTGTAGATCCCGACCCAGATAGCGCAGGGCATCACGGATCCGTCGCCAGTCCTCGTTGCTGCAGTTGGGCGCTTGAGGGACGCTTTCGTCTATGGAGGCCGATTCAGCCAAGGGTTCAGCCATGCAGCATGAAATGAATCCAGTTTCCGACTGTACCGTTGAGTTTCAGACGCCATTCAGTCATGGGAAACTCACCTGCGATGCGCAGATGGTTCAGCTGGAGCGCAGCTTCGTCGCTTGGACTGGCCAAACTGCTGCTTGCTGACCTGGCCATGGCTGCACCCTTCAGCTACGACCCTGTCTCGTTCACAAGCTTTGCCAACAGCCGCATGAAAGCTGAGGGCAAAGATGTGGTTTTCCGCAACCTGGCCCTGTGCCGGCGTGATGGGTCAAGTGGCTATCGATGCCTGGAGGGAGAAGTGCTCCGGCGTGAAGCTGGCAAGCCAGGGCGCGAGCTCTGCAGATTGCGCTCAGTTGGCTATCACCCGGCTACACGAAGCATCAATTACCTGACCCAGAATTGCGTCAGGAAAACAGATCAGCAACGGCTGAGGGAGCAGTCTGAAAAGCTGTTGCGCAAGGGACTGGACGCGCTGGAAAACCTTAATCCATGACTAGCTATAGAGCGGACATGGAAGTGATGCTGGATCAGGGAAATGACAACCACTTGACCCAACAGGTCCTTGTCGAGAGTCAGCTGAATCAGTGAAGTATGGGTCGCCTGAGATTCGAACTCAGGACCAATCGGTTAAAAGCCGAGTGCTCTACCGCTGAGCTAGCGACCCGCCCTGGTGGGCTGCCCTCGCGGGCACCCCTGGAACGTATCACCCAGGGGGCACCTCCTCCAAGAGAGCATGGTCGAGTCATCAGGGGGTGCTGATCCCCCGGTTGCCCCGCGCTGCCATGTCCTCCTCCCCCTGGCCCGAACCCAGCGTTCACCCCGAAGCCTGGGTGGCCCCCTCGGCGGTGGTGATCGGGGATGTGGCCATCGGCGCCGGAGCGAGCCTCTGGCCGCTGGCCGTGGCCCGGGGCGACCTCTGCAGCATCCAGATCGGGGCCAACAGCAACGTCCAGGACGGGGCCGTGCTGCACGGGGATCCAGGCCAGCCTGTGCTGATCGGTGCGGGAGTGACCATCGGCCACCGGGCTGTGGTGCATGGCGCCACCCTGGAGGATGGCTGCCTGATCGGCATCGGCGCCATCGTTCTTAATGGGGTGCGGGTTGGGGAGGGCGCCCTGGTGGCCGCAGGGGCGGTGGTGACCAGAGACGTTCCCCCCCGCACCCTGGTGGCGGGCATCCCGGCGCAGGCCAAGCGCAGTCTGAGCGAGCTCGAGGCCGCCGAGCAGCTCCAGCACGCCCTGCGTTATAGCCAGCTGGCAGCCGCTCATGCCGGCCGTGGGTCCTGAATGCTGCGATTTGGATCAACCGCTCGGGAGCGCTTCTGGGGCGGCAGCGGATGTCCGTAAGATCGCACCACGATGATTTCCCCTCGATGGACGCTCGGCTGCTGCTGGTTACCGCCCCGATCCTGCTCGCCGTGGCCTGGGCCGTGTTCAACATCGGCCGTGCGGCCGTCGGTCAGCTCCAACTGATGCTCAAGCGTTCCCGCGCCTGATGGTTCTGGTGATCGGTGCCGGGCTGGCCGGCACCGAAGCGGCCTGGCAGATCGCCCAGGCAGGACTGCCGGTGCGGCTGGTGGAGATGCGGCCCGTGCGGCGCTCTCCCGCTCACCACAGCGCCGAATTCGCTGAACTTGTCTGCAGCAACAGCTTCGGCGCCCTCTCCAGCGATCGGGCCGCCGGGCTGCTGCAGGAGGAACTCCGTCAACTGGGTTCACTGGTGATCAGCACAGCCGATGGCCACGCGGTTCCGGCCGGCGGTGCGCTGGCTGTGGATCGCGGCCGGTTCAGCGCTGATCTCACCCGCATCCTTGAAACCCATCCCCTGATCCAGGTGGAGCGGGCTGAACAGCTGCGTCTACCCGAGCCAGGGGAGATCACCGTGCTGGCCACGGGACCACTCACCAGTGATGCCCTGGCCGAGGATCTGCGCCGTTTCACCGGCCGCGACGACTGCCATTTTTTTGATGCCGCCAGTCCGATCGTGGCGGGCGAGAGCATCGACCTGCAGGTGGCCTTCCGTGCCAGCCGCTATGACAAGGGCGACGCCGACTACATCAACTGCCCCATGAACCGGGAGCAGTACGAGCTGTTCCGAGAGGCCCTGCTGGCGGCGGAGCAGGCCGAGCTCAAGGATTTCGAGCAGGAGAGTGCCAGCTTCTTTGAGGGCTGCCTGCCGATCGAAGAGCTTGCCCGCCGTGGCGACGACACCATGCGCTACGGCCCGCTCAAGCCCATCGGCCTCTGGGATCCGCGCTGGGGCGACCTGCAGGACCGCGACGTGCGCCGCGCCAGGAGGGCCCATGCCGTGGTGCAGCTGCGCCAGGAAGATAAAGGCGGCCGTCTCTGGAACCTGGTGGGCTTCCAGACCAACCTGAAGTGGAGTGAGCAGAAACGGGTGCTGCGCCTGATTCCAGGCCTTGAGAGCGCCGAGTTCGTCCGCTTCGGGGTGATGCACCGCAACACCTTCCTGCAGTCGCCACAGCTGCTGGATCCCACCCTGCAGTTCCGGCAGCGGCCCAGCCTGCTGGCGGCGGGGCAGATCACCGGCACAGAGGGCTATGCCGCCGCCGTCGCCGGGGGCTGGCTGGCGGGCACCAACGCCGCCCGCCTCGCCAGAGGTGAAACCCCGATGGCCCTGCCGCCCACCACCATGATCGGCGCCCTCACCCACTTCATCGCCGAAGCCCCCAGCGCGAAGTTCCAGCCGATGCCACCCAACTTCGGCCTGATGCCCGAGCTGAGCACGCGGGTACGGGAGAAGCGGGCCCGCTACGGCGCCTACCGCGACCGCGCCCTGGCTGATCTGGCACCGTTCAGGCCAGCAGCCCGGAGTGCTGCCCTGACCTTTGCCTAGGGTCAAGCCTGCCAGCAGGCCCACCCCCGTGAGCGTCATCTCCAGCCCCGCCAACGCGGCAGCCACCAGCCCAGCGCCCTCCCAGGACTGGGACGCCGTGGTGATCGGCTCTGGGATCGGCGGCCTGGTGACGGCCACCCAGCTTGCCGCCAAGGGGGCGCGGGTGCTGGTGCTGGAGCGCTACCTGATCCCGGGCGGTTCCGGCGGCAGCTTCAAGCGTGAGGGCTACACCTTCGACGTGGGCGCCTCGATGATCTTCGGCTTCGGCGAGAAGGGACACACCAACCTGCTGACCCGCGCCCTGGCCGATGTGGGCGAGCGCCAGGAGACCATCCCCGATCCGGCCCAGCTCGAGTACCACCTCCCCGGCGGGCTGACCGTGGCGGTCGATCGTGACTACGACACCTTCATCGACCGGCTTTCGGCTCTGTTCCCCCATGAGGCCACCGGCATCCGCCGCTTCTACGACACCTGCTGGAGCGTCTTTCGGTGTCTCGACGCGATGCCCTTGCTCTCGCTTGAGGATCCGGCCTACCTGGCGAAGGTGTTTGTGCGGGCACCACTGGCCTGCCTTGGCCTGGCCCGCTGGCTGCCGGTGAATGTGGGCGATGTGGCCCGTCGGCACATCAAGGATCCGGCGCTGCTGAAGTTCATCGACATGGAGTGCTTCTGCTGGTCGGTGATGCCAGCGGATCGCACGCCGATGATCAACGCCGGCATGGTCTTCTCCGACCGTCATGCCGGCGGGATCAACTACCCCCGCGGTGGTGTGGGCTCAATCGCACGCCACCTGGTACAGGGCCTGGAGCGCCACGGCGGCACGATCCGCTACCGCTCCCGGGTGACCCGGGTGCTGATCGAGGGCGGCAAGGCTGTGGGGGTCGAGCTGGCGGGCGGTGACAAGATCCGTGCCAGCCGGGTGATCTCCAATGCCACCCGTTGGGACACCTTCGGCGGGCTGGTGACGGAGGCCCAGGTGCCGGCGGCCGAACGCACCTGGCGAAAGCGCTACAAGCCCTCCCCCTCGTTCCTGTCGCTGCATCTGGGAGTGAACGCTGAGGTGATTCCTGAGGGCAGCCACTGCCACCACCTGCTGCTGGAGGAGTGGAGCGCGATGGAGGCGGAGCAGGGCACGATCTTTGTCTCGATCCCCACCCTGCTCGATCCGGCGCTGGCACCGCAAGGGAGGCACATCGTCCATGCCTTCACCCCCTCGAACCTGGAGACCTGGAAGGGGCTCTCCCCCAGCGACTACCGGGCGCAGAAACAAGCGGCAGCCGATCGCCTGATCAACCGGCTGGAGCAGATCCTGCCCGGCCTGGGCGCGGCGATCAGCCACAGGGAGGTGGGCACCCCCCGGAGCCACCGGCGTTTCCTCGGGCGTCACCAGGGCAGCTATGGACCTGTGCCGGCCCTGCGCCTGCCGGGGCTGCTGCCGATGCCCTTCAACCGCAGCGGGATCCCCGGGCTGTATCTGGTGGGTGATTCCTGCTTCCCCGGCCAGGGGCTGAACGCAGTGGCGTTCAGCGGCTTCGCCTGCGCCCACCGGGTGGGCGCCGATCTGGGCCTCAACCCCTGGGCCCTGCCCGCGTGAGCCACCGTCAAGGCGCCGAGCCGGAAACCCGACCCCGGCACGCTCGCGCCCATCGCTCACTCTCCATAGGGTGAGCGCCATTGATGGTCATGCCCCATGGGTCCCGCCCCCACCCCGAACCACGCGGATCTTGCTCTCTATCTGGAGCAGAACGACGCCCTCAGCAAGCCCTGGCTGCTGATGCAATTGCGTCTGAGCCGTCTCAAGGAAGAGAAGGATTCGCTTGGGGCCGATGAGTATCTGCGCCGGGTGCAGGATGCCCACAACGACCTGATGCGACTGGGCAGCTTCTGGCGTGGCCGCGAAGCCGAACTGTTCGGCCTGGGCTGAGCCCCATGGCCATCAACCCGCCAGGAGCGGCGCCGGATCAATCCCAGACCTACCCGGTGGCCCCGTTGATTCGCTTCACCCTGCTGGGGCTTTATCTCGCCCTGGTTCTGCCCCTGCCGCTGCTGGCCACGCCAGCGCTGCGTCCGTGGCTCATCGCAGCCCTGCCAGTCGGATTTGTGCTGGTGGCCGCCTTGCTGAGTGAGCGGGTCAGGCTCGATCAAGATGGCCTCACGGTTGGCCATCCGCGCTGGTGCGCCTGGCTGCTGCGCCGAGGCTGGCAGCTTCCCTGGAAGCAGGTGGAGGGTCTCACCAGCCTGGGCACCAGCCAGGGCGGGCGTGTCTACTACCTTCGTGCTCAGGATGGCCGCCGACTTCTGCTGCCGCAGCGTGTGGACCGCTTCCCAGCCTTCCTGCTGCAGGTCCAACGCACCACCGGGCTGGATCTCTCAGAAGTGGGCCGTCTGTCCCCTCCCTGGACCTACTGGGCCCTGGCTTCTCTCACCCTGGCCATGCTTCTGGGGGAGCTGGTCGTGCTCGTGGCCTTACCCACAGCCAGTGTCCCAGGCCTGGGCTGAGCAGAATCGGTTCTTCAGCCGGCGTTCGCGGTATGGGGACGGACACCGCCAGCCGGGCTGAGGGAAGGCTCAGGCGCTTCAGGAAGAGTTTCCAAGCTGAAGCGGTATCCCTGCTGGCGCACCGTTTCGATGCCACCGCCCTCGCCAAGACCGGCCAACTCAAGCTTGCGGCGCAGGGTGAGCACCTGGGTGTCGACCGAGCGGGGACCTCCACTGAAGGGAGGCCAGGCCATGCGCAGCAGCTCCTGGCGACTGCGGACCATTCCCGGTGGCATCAGCAGGGCGCAGAGCAGGGCGAATTCACGGGGGCTGAGCTCCACGGGCTGATCCCGCAGGGTCACCTGGCGCAGCAAAAGATGCACCTCCAGCGGACCAACGCAGACCCGCTCCTGCAGGCCGGTGCCGCTGCGACGCAGCAGGCTGCGACAGCGAGCCGCCAGTTCCTCCAGACCGAAGGGCTTGCGCAGGACGTCGTCGGCGCCAGCATCAAGCAGGGCCACCAACGAATCAGCGCCAGTGCGGGCCGTGAGCACCATCACCGGGGAACGCAGATGGGCCGCCAGGCGCAGGGCAGTGCTCTCCTCGAGCAGTTCGGCGCTCACCAGCAGATCGGGAGTCTGGTCGTCACAGAGCTGGAGGGCTTCAGCAGCCGTGGCCACGGCTGCTGCCAGGTATCCGTCCTGACGGAGGCGCTGGGCCAGGACCGTTCGCAGGGTCGGATGGGGGTCGACGACCAGAACCCGCTTCAACATGGAGGCCCCGCCGGTACGTGGCTCAAGCGTCAGCTTGACGGGGGTTGGATCAATGGAATCCGGCTTGGGTGTGAGCTCCACACGCGGCCACGGGTGAGTCTCTAGGCTACCTGATACACGCCGGGAGCAGTCGGTATCCATCGATGCCACGCCCGCCCAGACAGCCTGTGCCCCATGACCGCGCTGCAGAATCCTGACGCCATCCGTCACTTCCAGTCAATCTGTGACGCCTGCCAGGATCTGGCCAGCCGCTACCACAGCCCCTCCGAACTCAGGCTCTATGCCGATGGCTACCTCCATGCCCTGCGCCGCAGTTCCGTGCTGCAACCTCTGGATCAACGCCGCCTTGAAGACCTGATCGAGCGTTGGATCATGGATCCCTCCAGCTTCATCGGCCCCGACGGCAATGTCAGCACCCTGTTCGAGAACAGCCGCAACTGAACAGGAACAACGGTGTGGTGTCGACTGGCTGGAGGATTTGATGACGGGCGCTCGTCGGGATCCCTAGCTGGCCAGGGCCACCGTGAGGGTTTCACGCAGCTCACCGGAGTTGTACATCTCGATCAGGATGTCTGAGCCGCCGATGAACTCGCCGTTCACATAAACCTGGGGAATGGTGGGCCACTCCGAAAACTCCTTGATGCCCTGACGAATCTCCGGATCGGAGAGCACATCAAAAGTTTCGAACGGCATGCCCAGGGAATTGAGGATCTGAACCACGTTGTTGGAAAACCCGCACTGGGGCATCAGCTTCGAGCCCTTCATGAACACCACGATCGGGCTGCTGCTCAAGAGGCTGTCGATGCGTTGCTTGACGGCGCTGTCCATGGATGCCAGGGGTAAAACGATTGAAGGGGAGAAGGAGCGGAAGAATCAGCCCACACCAAGGGGGGTTGTGGTCTGCAAGGCAAGGGCATGGATGGCCTCACTGGCCAACTCACGGCGCAGGGCCGCGTAAACCAACTGGTGCTGCTTGATCCTCGAGAGACCGGCAAAGGCGGAGGACACCACTTTCACCTGGAGATGGTCGCCACCACCGGTGAGATCCTCGACCTCCACCTCGGCATCGGGAAGGCTGGCGCAGATCGCTTCTTTCACCTGCTCCGATTGCACCATGTCCGAGATTCCATCCACTCACGACGGAATCTAGAAGCCGGAACGCCCAGCTGCCTTACCGCGTTGCCGGGGCGTCGCTCACGGCGGTGTAGGGGATGGTGGCGAAGCCGAGTTCCACCAGAGTCTGGTAAGCGCGGCGCCCTTCCTCACGGGCCGGGGTCATCACCTTCACCACCTCCACCAGCAGGGGTACGGCCACCTCAGGCTGGTTCAGGCGACGGAGCAGGGCGGCCAGGCGGAGATTGGACTGGGCCAGCAGTTCCAGCGACTCGCGGCCCTTCTGATCCATCTCCCGGGGAATGCGCGCATCCAGGCCGCGGAAGGACCCACTCAGATCCCGGTAGAAGCCGAGCAGGCGCAGACTGGCTTCCCTGGCCTGGTCATAGTCCTTACGGGCGGCAGCCAGGTCACCGCGGGCCACGGCCGCATCACCTCGGCTCAGCAGATCCTTGACGGCCTGGAGGTTGAAGGTTCCAGCCGAACCCTCGAGCACCTTCGGGGGCTCACCCTGGGCCTGAAGGGGCAGGATCGGGGCAGCAGAGAGCAGGGTTGCCGCCAGGGCAAGCCCGAGGGCAACGTGGGGCCGGCGCACGGAGGACAACACCGAAAGGCAGATGGACTCTACGGGGGAGTGATGGGACGGCCCACGGCGAGGCGGGCCGCTTCCTCAGCTGATTGCATCGCCACCGCCAGCCGGTCGTTGAAAGCCCGGACCTCGGAGCGGCCGCCATCTCCCTCCACGGCCAAGGCCGGGGCAAAGACCAGGGCAGCCCTGCCCCGGCAACGCGGGGGGGCCGGGCTGTAGCCGATCCCGATCGGAACCACTCGCACATCGACCCCCTGGCTGGCAGCCAGGACCGCCAGCCGTCCCAGACCCTGATGCACCCGGATCGGCCCATCCTGACGGCGGATCTGGCCCTCCGGAAACACCACCAGCTGCTCCGAGGCGGCCAGCAGGTCGACGGCATAGCGAAGGGAACTGGTGCCCGGCCGGCCCTGGTCGATCGGGAAACAGCCGAGGCGGTCGAGAAACCAGCCCTGAATCCCCTTCATCTCCGTGACGGTGACCATGAAGCGGCAATCGCGGCCACTGATCCGCCGGCCGGCGGCGTGGGGCAGGAGCAGGGCGTCCCAGCGGGCCCGGTGGGTGGGGGCCAGCAACACCGGCCCCTGCAGAGGCAGGTGCTCCGATCCCAGCACCTCGATCGAGCTGAAGAAGCCGGGCAGGGCGAGGTCCTGGGTCACCAGCATCGCCAGCGGGGAGAGAACGGGACTGATGCCGCGACAGACGCTGCTCTCCCTCGCCACCAGGTTGGAGCTGGGCTTCGGCTCGGTCCTTGCTGGTCCCTCGATCACTTGCGTCGTCTCGGCCGTCACCTGAAAGCCGCATTCGCCAATCGATGCAAGCTAGAGGGCGCCGCAGTCCTTCGTTTCAGGGGACGGGCAGTTGCCTCTGCGGTTGAGCGCGACGCTGCGAAGGCCCCTGTAGGGCCTGAGCTGATCCATAGGATCAAAGGCCATCGAGTCCCTGCGCAAGCCATGGCCAGCCTTGGCGTGAATATCGATCACATCGCCAACGTGCGTCAGGCCCGCCGGGCCCTGGAACCCGATCCGGTCACCTTGGCGCTGCTGGCTGAGCTGGGGGGCGCGGATGGAATCACTGTGCACCTGCGCGAGGACCGGCGCCACATCCAGGAGCGCGACGTTGAGTTACTGCGAGCCACCGTGCGCAGCCGCCTCAACCTGGAGATGGCGGCCACCTCTGAGATGGAGGCGATCGCCCTGCGGATCCGCCCGGACATGGTGACCCTGGTGCCGGAACATCGCCAGGAGGTCACCACCGAAGGAGGGCTTGATGTGGTGAGCCAGCTCGACGCACTGCAGGGACTGGTGGGCCGACTGCAGGGCTCAGGCATTCCCGTCAGCCTGTTCGTGGATCCGGAGGTCTCCCAGCTGGAGGCCAGCCGTGCCAGCGGCGCCCGCTGGGTCGAGCTGCACACCGGCGCCTACGCCGAAGCTCACTGGGATAAGCAACCACGGGAACTGGCCCGCCTCGAGGAAGGCAGCTTCGTGGCCCGCTCCCTGGGGCTGAGGGTCAATGCCGGCCATGGACTCACCTATCAGAACGTGGAGCCGATCGCCGCGATCGAGGGGATGGAGGAGCTGAACATCGGCCACACGATCGTGGCCAGAGCCCTGGCGGTGGGATTGCAGAGCGCGGTGAGGGAGATGCGCGTCCTGATTCAGAATCCACGTCGCGACCCTCTGTTCAGCGGCAGCAACCCATGAGCGCCTCCCCGTCCACCACGTATCACTTCATCGCCGCCAGTGAGCAATTTCTGACGGTGGAGGAACCCCTTGAGGAGGTTCTGAGGGAGCGGGTGCGCAACTACGGCGAGGTGGGCAAGGCAATCGATTTCTGGCTGCTCAAGCGCCCGGCCTTTCTGAACGCTCCCGAGCTTTCGGCCCTGGCCACCACGGTGCCCAGCCCAGCGGCGGCCGTGGTCTCCACCGACCCGAAATTCATCGATTTTCTGAAGCTGCGGCTGGAATTCGTGGCCAAGGGCAGCTTTCAAGCCCCCAGTCCCACCATTCAGTATCCCCTGGCTCAGCAGCCGATCTGAACCGATCAGGCCGCCTGCTTCTGCTTGGTGAGCATCCAGCCATCCAGCAACTGAACCTGCAATGGGTTGAGGGCTGCATCGGCGAGAAGCCGCTCCCTCAGACGAGCAAGATCCTCAGGATGCAGCTCTCCATTTTTTTGCCAGTGGAGATCCGTGGTCATCAAGGTGTTGAGGTGCTGACGTCTTTCCTGGTCCATCGTGTCAGTTGGCACCCGCCAGAGCCGGGCTGAAATCCGATGATTTCCTTGAGAGATCCCTGGGCAAACACTTGAGATCGCTTGTGCTTCCACGCCTGGCCCGGCCCTTTGGACCTGCCGGCGAGCTCTGGCTCAGAACAGCCCAAAAAAGCGGCGGCGGGGTTGCGCCTCACCCTCGCTGCCCTTCGGGGCACGACCCTGGCCACCGTCCTGGTGGTAACGGGGAACGTTGTCACCGACGGTGAGCAGCGCTTCCTTGTTCTTCCACCAGATCCAGTCGCGGATGGGTGGTGTCGCCAGCAGATCATCGCGGCTGAGCCCCAGACCAAGCTTGCGCGAGGCATCCACCAGCACGACGATCATCGCCTCACCGTCACGACACCGGGCAAGCGCTTCATTGGTGCGCTTTGCCCCGTTCAGGGCCTTCACCAGCGCCTGAACTCTCTGGGACACCGGAAGAGACGCAGGATTCATCAGACCCCAGCCGCATGAGGCGGACCGTACCAGTCCGAGGCGGTCGGTGAACGCTCTGCGCCAGGACTGACCGCGATCGGGCTGACAGAAGTGGAGATCAGAGGCCACACTGGTCTCAGCGCAGTTCCACTTCGGCGCATCCTTTGCATGGCGTCCACACCGCAGTCCCCCCGTCACTGGGTGATCGGTGACGTCCATGGCTGCGCCACGGCTCTCCAGGACCTGATCACCCGACTGCCGCTCAGCGACCGTCTGATCTTCTGTGGTGATCTGATCAATCGAGGGCCCCAGATCGAGCGCACCTTGATCCTGGCCTGGGAATTGGTCGGACAGGGTCGGGCCGTATGGCTTCGGGGCAACCACGAGCAGAGCCTGCTCAAGGCTCTCAGCAGGCAGCGCGGCAGCAGCGACCCTGCCCTGGCGGGTTCCGACACCTACCGGCAGCTGGGCAGCCGTCAATGCCGCCTCTGGCGGGAGCGCCTCGAAAGCCTGCCCCTGGCCTACTGGGGCAAAGGCTGGGTCGCCACCCATGCTGGCTTCGATCCCAGCACCTGGTTGCCCCACCTCTCCATCCGCCAGCCCTTCTGGAGCCAGTACGACGGCCGCTTCGGGGACGTGATCATCGGACACACCCCCGTGGCCCGGGTCGAGCGGAGTGCCAACGGCATCGTCAAGATCGATACCGGTGCCTGCTACGGCGGTCGGCTGAGTGCCTACTGCCCGGAAACCGCCGAATTGATCAGCGTGCCCGGCCTGCGTAGCATCCAGTCCCAGCTGCCGGCCCTTGGCCGACGGCGTTCCTGCAAAGCGGTGGCCGGCTCCTGCTGAGAGCGCATCGATGCTGACGGTCTATCGCAGCAACCGGGCCGACCTGCTCGCCCAGCTCCTGGGACAACACCTGCTTCTGGCCCCTCCCGACCTCTTTGAAACGGTGTCGGTGGTGGTGAACACCTGGCCCACCAGCCGCTGGCTGGGGGAGCAGCTGGCCCTCGAGTTGGGAGGCATCGCCGCCAACATCCGCTTCCCCTTTCCAGGCAGCCAGCTGCGCACCATTGTCCAGCAGCTGCTGGGAGACAGCAACGAGGACAGCGACCCATGGCGAGCCAGCGACCTGGTCTGGCCAGTGCTGGAGTTGCTGCCGCAGCTGGTGGAGGACCCTGAAGCAGCGCCGCTGCGGCGCTGGCTGGAGCACCGCGAGGACGGGGGCGAGCTGGATGCCCCCCTCTGGCAACTGGCCCGCGCCATCGCCGATGGCCTCGACGACCTCTGCCTGTACAGGCCCGCCATGGCCCTGGCGTGGTGGCAGGGCGGCTGTGGCGACAACCGCGGCGACCCCCTGCCGGAGTCGCTGGCCTGGCAGCCCCTGCTGGTTCAGCGCTTGCGGGATCGGCTAGGACAGAAACCCTTCGGGCTCCAGGCCCTGGAGTTGATCGAGCGTTTGCGCCTGGGCCGCATCAGCGGCGAAGCCATCCCCTCTCCCCTGCGCCTCTTCGGCCTCAGCAGCGCCCCGCCCGTGCAGGTGCAGCTGCTCCAGGCCCTGGCCCTGGTGGTCCCCGTGGACCTCTACCTGCTCACCCCCTGCGCCAGCCTCTGGCAACGCTGCATCGAGCGCCGCCGCGAGCTGCAGGACGCTCTGGCCCTGGAGCAGCCATTCGGCCTCGACTGGCTGCTGCAGACCCCTGGACTCGAAGCTCGCTTTGGCCGCCTGGGCGGGGAATTCCAGCAGTTGCTGGAGGGCACCGGGGAATCGGAGCTGGGGAACGCCCAGGAGCGGGATCTGTTCCTGTTGCCGGCCACGGCTGCGTCCGCCTGCCAGCGCAGCCCCACCCTGCTGGAGCAGCTCCAGGAGCAACTTGCCCAACCTGCTGAAGGCCATCCCCTGCAGCGTGCTCCGGAAGACCACTCCCTGGAGTTCCACCCCTGTCCGGGAAAGTTGCGGCAGGTACAGATCGTGCGTGATCGCTTGCTGCAGCTGCTGGCCGCTGACCCCAACCTCGAGCCGCGCCACATCCTGGTGATGACTCCCCAGGTGGATCAGCTGGCACCCCTGCTGGCCTCGGTCTTCTCCGACAGCGACGCCACAGGAGTTGAGCTGCCCTGGCGGCTCACCGACCGCAGCCAGCTCGATGACGCCGGCATTGCCCAGTCCTTGCTTCAGTTGCTGCGCCTGGCCGGAGAGCGCCTGACGGCCTCGGGACTGGAGGGCCTGCTCGAGAGCACTGCCCTGCAGGAGCACCATCAACTGGAGCCCCAGGAGGCTGCCGCCATCACCAGGGCGCTCCAGGCCAGTGGCTTCCGCTGGGGGCTGGACGGGGCCGAGAGGGGCGGCACCGAGCAACACAGCCTGAGCTGGGCGATCGACCGACTGTTGCTGGGCCTGGTGCTCCCCGACCAGCCCGGACTGGCCATCGGCACTTGCGCGCCCCATCCCCTTTCCGGCACGCCGGAGACCCAGGGGCGCTGGATCCTGCTGCTCACCCGCATCAAGCTGGCGTTGACCCAGCTACGCCGCAGCCGCCGCGCCGAGGACTGGGGCCCGTGCCTCAGGGACCTGCTCGAGGATCTGTTCGGCGACGGCGGCGAGAGGGCCTGGGAGCTGATCTCGATTCACCAGGCCATCGCCGAGTGGACCGCCGGGGCCGCCGGGTGCACCCTGACGATCCCGGCCACGGTGCTGGCAGCGGTGCTCCAGGAGCGTCTGGCCGCTGACAGCGGCCGCTTCGGCCACCGCAGCGGCGCCCTGACGATCAGCGCCCTCGAACCGATGCGGGCCATCCCCTACCGGGTGATCGTGCTGATGGGCCTCGATGCGGAGGTGTTCCCGCGCCGGCGCCAGCGGCCCACCTTCCATCCCATGGAGCACCAGCGCCTGCTGGGGGATCCCGATCCGGCCGACCAGGACCGCTACGTGCTGCTTGAGGCCCTGCTCTCGGCCCGCGATCATCTGCTCGTCAGCTGGAGCAGCCGGGACGAGCGCAAGGGCGACCCCCTGCCGCCACCGGCCCCGGTGCGCCAGTGGCTGGATCAGCTCCGGGCGGAGCTCGGCGCGGAGGGCTTCGAGGGGCTGGTGGTGGACCACCCCGTCAGTCCGCTCGATCGCCGCAATTTCCTGCCGGCAGGTCACCGACCGCCCCCCAGCTGTGACCAGCGCCTGCGCCAGGCCCGCCAGCGCCTTGAGGATCCGGCCCTGGCAGCGCGACCACTGATGCCCCTCGCCCGACGGGATCCACCCGAGCCGGGGGCTGGGGCCGGCACCACCGGACCGGAATGGGAGCACCGCAACGATCCTTTTGAGGATCTGCGCCGCTGGTTGATGGCGCCCCAGGAGAGCTGGCTGCAGCAACTGGGCCTGAGGCCGCGGGAATGGTCAGAGCCGGTGGAGGACCTCGAAGCCCTCAGCCTCGATGAGCTGCGGCGCTCCCGGCTGCTGCGGGATCAGCTCGCCCGCGGCGGCCATGAGCCCGCCCCGCCCGACTGGCCCTGGCTGTGGCGGGGGCGGGGCCTGGCGCCTCCTCTGACAGCTGGGGAGCTGGAGGGTGACGCCCTCAGCCAGCGCTGGTCATCGCTGCAGCAGCTCCTCGACAGGCTGGGGGAACCCCGCCGCCAGCGACACCGGTGGCAAGAGCGGCAGGACTCAGGTCTGGGCTGGGACCTGGAGGCTGATCTCGACTGGCGCGACGATCTGCTGGTGCTGGTGCACACCGCCCGGGCCCGCATCCCCCACCGTCTCGATCTCTGGCTGCGGCTGTTGCTGGCGGCTGCCAGCGGCCAGGCCCCGCGGCAGGCCGTCCTGATCGCCCGCGACAAGAACCATTTCGTGGTGGCGCAGCGGCTGCAGGCGATCGCGGCGGAGGCCGCGGCAGAGCAGCTCCAGCAGTTGCTCCGCTGGCGGCAGAGCCATCGCCACCACTGCTGGCCGGTGCCCCCCGAAACCGGCTGGGCCTATGCCCAGGCCCAGCACAGTCGCCCCGGCGATGGCTCCACCAAGGCGTTGCAGTGCTGGGAGGGGGCTCCCCCCTGGACCGATGGCGAACGGCAGCAGGAGGCGATGGCCCTCTGTTTCGGTCGCGACTGCCCGGCCGAATCCCTCCTCCAGGGCGATTTCGGAGCGTTCTCCGCCCTGGCCATGGCCCTGCATGAACCGCTGCTGCTACAGCAGCTGAAGCCATGAGCGTCGCCGAAACCCGCTCAGCGGCAGCGGCTGGGGAGCTGGCAGCCAACGGATTCCCGCTGGATCCAGGGGTGCACCTGATTGAAGCCAGTGCCGGCACCGGCAAGACCTTCACCCTCGCCCATCTGGTGCTGCGGCTGGTGGGGGAGCGGCAGCTGTCGCTGCGATCGCTGCTGGTGGTCACGTTCACCAAGGCTGCGGCCGCCGAGCTCAGAGACCGGATCGGCCGGCGGCTGCAGCAGGTCCAGCAGTTGCTGCAGACCCCTGATCCAGCGGGCCATGAGGGACTTGATCAGGAACTGAAGGATTGGCTCGGGACCATCCCCTTGGAGGACCACGAACGGTTGCGCGCCCAACTGCTGCTGGCCCTTGAGGAGCTCGACGCCGCCGACATCACCACGATCCACGGGTTCTGCCACCGCAGCCTGCAGCGTCAGGCCCTGGAAGCGGGCCTGGCCCCTGAGGTGGAACTGGAGGATGACGGGGCGCTGCTGCAGGAGCAGGTGGTGCACGACTACTGGCAGCAGCAGGTGCTGCCCCTGCCGGCCCATGCCCTGCGGGGACTGATCAGCCGGGGGGTCGAGATCAAAGGGCTGCAAACCCTGCTGGCAACCCTGGAGGGGGATCCGACCCTGGCCAGCCCGGATCTGCCGCCTGGATGGGACCCTGAGCAGCCCCTGCCCCCCCAGTGGCTCGACCAGTGGGAGACCGACTGGCTCCGTTTCCAGGCCCTCTGGGAGCAGGAGGGTGAGAACCTGGAGCAGGCCCTCCGCGCGGCAGCGGCAGAGCGCAAGCAGGCAGGTATCAAGAGCAAGGGGCCCTACAGACCCAGTCCCCGCCTCAATCGCGCCCAGCTGCTCAGCGCCTGGCTGCAGGCACAGCCGTGCCCGGGCTCCTACGCCGAGCTGCTGGAGGACAAGACCAGCTGGATTCCCGACTACTTCCACCCAGGGCCGATCAGCCAGGCGGCAGCGGCACTGGCGGGACCGGGGCCGCGGCTGCCCCAACCCCGATTGCTGGCAGCGGCGGCGGCACTGGTGGACGCTCCAGCCGAGGCGGTGCTCAGCCATTTCTGCCACTGGGCCCGGGCGGAACTGGCGCGGCGACGGCAGCGCAGAGGACGCATGAGCTATGGCGACCTGCTGAGCAGCCTCGATCCCGGTGCCGACGGCACCCAGCGTCCAACTCTGATTGAGGCCCTCTCCCAGCGCTACGAGGCCGCGCTGATCGATGAGTTCCAGGACACCGATCCCCTGCAGTGGCGCATCCTTCAGCGGGTCTTCGCGGCCGGTGATGCCCGGCCCCGGCAGCTGTTGGTGCTGGTGGGAGATCCCAAGCAGGCCATCTACCGCTTCAGGGGAGGCGATCTCGACACCTACCGCGCCGCCAGCAGGACCGCCGCAGCCAGCCACCGGCTCATGCGCAACTTCCGCTCCTCGCCTCCCCTGCTGGAGGCGCTGAACCGACTGATGGCCCCGGGCCTGCCCCGCTCAGCCCTGCCGGTGCCGCCTTTGCTGGCCGCCCGGCCGGAGGGGGGGGAGCCGTTGATCCTGCCGGCGGGGCAGCAGCCCCTGCAGCTGCTCTGGCTGGGGGACGATCGCGCCGCTGGCGAAGCGCCCCCCAGCCGCAGCGAGCTGGAGAGCCGAACGTCTGATCGGGTGGCGGCCCTGGTCCTGGATCTGCTGCTGAGCGGATGGCGGATGGGCGAAGGAGAGCTGAGCCGGCCCCTGCAACCCTCCGACCTCTGCCTGTTGGTGGACCGGCACCAGCAAGCCGAAGACCTGCGGGAGGCCCTGGAGCGCCGTGGCCTGCCCAGCCGCCTGCTCAGCCAGGGGGATGTGTTCGCCGGTGAGGGGGCCGCCCTGCTGCAGCGGTTGCTCGATGCCCTGGCGGAGCCGGGCAGCGGCGCACGCCTGCGGCTGCTGGCCGCCTCCCCCCTGATGGGCTGGAGTCCGCGCCAGCTGGCGGCAGCCGGCAGCCAGGAGTGGGATCGCCTGTCCGGCCAGTTGGCCCGCCTGGCCGAGCGCCTGCCCAGCGACGGCCTGCTCGCCACCCTTGGGCAGATGCTGCGCAGTGAGGAGCTGGCACAGCTCTCCCTGCAAGGTCGCTGGCTGGCCGACCTGCAGCAGTGCGCGGAGCTGGTACAGGAGCGGCTGCACCAGCAGCGGCTCGGGGCGGCCGCCAGCGCCGACTGGTTGCGGCGGCGGCGATTGCACCCGCCCGAAACCGTGCCGGAGAATCAGCTGCCCCATAGCGATGCGGTGACATCCGCAGTGGGGGTGGTGACGGTGCACCGCAGCAAGGGACTGGAATTCCCCGTGGTGATCTGCCCCTATTTCTGGCAGGGGGTGAGCAGCGCCAGCCGCCGGGGCAGCCGCCGCATCGGCCGTCGCTGGACCCCGGAGCACGCCAGCGGGCCGCAGCTGGATGTGCATCTCGATCAGCGCTGGGGGCTGGGCCAGGTGGCGGCGGAGCAGGAGCAGGCCGCGCTGGCGGCGGAGCGGGAACGGCTGGCCTACGTGGCCCTCACCCGCGCGCGGGACCTGTTGGTGCTCGGCTTCGGTCCGGCCCTGGGCCAGGAGACCAATCCCCTGATCCCTTGGCTGTTCAGCGGGCACCCCCTAGCGCCCCTTAACCCCAACGACGACGAAGACGACATCTACACCTCTCGCTCCGATCAGGAGTGGCTTGACCATCTCGACTCAGAGATCCAGCGGCGATCCCTGCCCATCACCCTGATCAGCAGCGATCCCAGCCAGCCGAACTCCGTGCGCTGGCAAGCCCCTGCAGAGGCCGGAGATCTGGGCACCGGTCCGGTGCCCCGCTGGCCCCTGCTCTCGGGCTGGGGGCGCAGCAGCTACTCCAGCTGGACCCAGGGGGCCCACGGGGAACCCTTGGCGCCGGAGGCGATTGAAGAGGGCCGCGAAACCGATGGCATCGATCGTGCCGCCGCCGATGCGGACGACCCTGATCCTCAGGCCACTGGGCCCGTCAGCCCGGAGCAGGGACCAGATGCCTGGGGTCCCCGCAGCGGACCTCTGGCGATGTTTCCCCGCGGCGCCGCTGCCGGGGATTGCCTGCACCGCATCCTGGAGCGGATCGATCACCGCCAGCCCGGCGACGACCCGCTCCACCAGAAGCTGGTGGAGCGGGAGCTGGAGCGGGCTGGACTGGATCTGGAGCATGTCCCGGCCACCCTGAAGTTCCTCGAGCAGCTGCGTCACACTCCCATGGGAGGGGTACTGGGGAATGTGTGTCTGGCCCAGCTGAATCCGCGGCGACAGCTGCGCGAAATGCCCTTCGATCTGCCCCTGGCCCTGGGAGCGGAGACCTCAACTGGTCGTGCTCTGGTGAGGGCCCAGGGGTTGTCCGAGGTGTTCAGCCGGCATCCGGAGGGGTGCTTCGGCGGGGCTTACGCCCAACGGCTGGCGGAACTCAACGTGGCCAGCCGCGGCTTCCTCACCGGCTCCATCGATCTGGTCTTCACCGCACCGGGGCCGGACGGGCGGGAGCGCTGGTGGGTGGCCGACTGGAAAAGCAACTGGCTGGGACAGCGCGACCCCCTGGGCCAACCCCTCGCCTGTGGCCCTCTCGACTACGGACGAGCCGAGATGGCAGCACTGATGGAAAGCCACCATTACCCGCTCCAGGCCCACCTCTATCTGGTGGCCCTGCACCGCTATCTGGGCTGGCGTCTGCCGGGCTACAACCCCCAGCGAGATCTCGGCGGTTACCTGTACGTGTTCCTGCGGGGCGTCCCCGGTGCCGTCAGCCCGCCACCGGGCCTGGCCATGGCGGAGCAGTCGGTGCCCGGGATGTTCGCGGAGCCAGCACCGCTGGATCGCCTCCTGGCCCTTGATGATCTGCTGCGGGAAGGCCAGCGATGACTCCACAGCCGCCCACCTCCACCCCCCTGGGGCCAGCCCTGGCTGAAGCCCTGCCCAGGCTCTACGGCATCAAGAGCGATCCGTTGCTGGCCGAGCTGATCGAGGCTCTGAGTGCGGCCCTGGTGCGCGGTGAGTTGCACCTGCCCCTGGACGGACCAGCCCCGGAGGGCATCGTCAGCGTGGAGCACTGGCCTGAAGGCCACCGCCAGGCCCTGATGCGCTGCGGCTGGATCCAGGGCCCGGAGCGGGCTCCGGCACCAACTGACGACTCCCCGCCCCCGCTGATGCTCAGCGAACGGGGTGTGGGCTGGCGACGCTGGCTGTTGCTGCTGGAGAACACGATGGCCGAGCTGGAGCAGCGGGCCACAGCTTGCGTGCAGCCACCCCTGAGCCCAAAGCGCCTGGAGGCCGCTGCGCTGCGTGCCCAGCGGCGGGGTGGTCTGGATTCCCATCAGCAGGCAGCGGTGGCGGCCTTGCTCAGGCAGGGCCTGGTGCTGCTCGGAGGCGGACCCGGCACCGGCAAAACCAGCACGATCGTGCAGATGCTCGCAGCGGTGCTGGAGGAACGCCCTGGCTGGCGGCTGCACCTGGCGGCACCCACCGGCAAGGCCGCCGCCCGTCTGCGCCAGGCCATCGCCGCTGGAGGCTCCACCCTGCCACCGGATCTGGCCGCTCAGCTGACGGCCAGTCCCTGCACCACCCTGCATCGCCTGCTGGAGAGCCGCGGCGAGGGGTTCGGACGCAACCGGGAGCGGCCCCTGGCACTGGATCTGCTGGTGGTGGATGAGGTGTCGATGCTGGATCTCCCCCTGATGGCCGCCCTGCTGGAGGCCTTGCCGGCCGAGGCCCAGCTGCTGCTGGTTGGGGATCCCGATCAGCTGGCCCCGGTGGGCCCAGGGGCGGTGTTGCAGGAACTGCAGGCCCCGGCCAGGCGCCAGATCCTGGGGGATGCATCGATCGAGCTCAGCACCACCTATCGCAATGACGGGGCCGTGGCCCTGGCTGCCGGCCGGTTGCGGCGAGGTGACGCCTCTGGATTTCTGCAACATCTCAGCCTGCTCGAGGCCTCCGACAACCTCAGCTGGTGGCGCTGCGCACCAGGCCGATTACCCGTCGAGTTACTGGCGCGGCTCATGGCCCATCAGGTGGAGCTGGCTCAGCTGGCCGCCCGCTGGAGTGAGGATCCTGAGGGTCTGACCCTGGAGCTGCTGGAGGAGGTGGAGCGCTGCGTGGTGCTGGCCCCCACCAGGCGCGGACGCTGGGGTGTGGAATCACTGAACCAGCGGCTGCTCGGAGCTGACTGGAGCCGGGGCCCCGCCGGCTGGCCCCCCGGCACTCCCGTGCTGTGTCAGCGAAACCTGCCCGAGCAGGGGCTGGCCAATGGCGATGTGGGGGTGGTGGTGATGGCGGAGGGCCAGCGCAGGCTGCTGTTCTGGGGAAGCCAGGATCCTGGAGACGAAAGCCATGGGGGCAACGGCGCCGCTGGCGGAAGGTCGCGGCTGGTCCATCCCAGTCGCATGGCCGCAGCAGAGGCGGCTTTCGCGATCACCATCCACAAGTCGCAAGGCAGTCAGTACCAACAGGTGCTGATCCTGATGCCGGAGAGGGAAGGCCGCTGGGACCAGCGGCTTCTCTACACAGCACTGACAAGGGCCCGGCAGCAAGCGGTGCTGATCACCCCCGAAGGCCAGGGGTGGCTGCCCGCCTGATGACTGCCGTGGAGATTCAGCGGACGAAGAGCATCTCCTGGTAGGTGGGCAGCGGCCAGGTTTTGTCATCCACCAGGGTCTCCAGTCCGTCGACGGCCTCGCGGATCTTGTGCATCAGAGGCAGCAGGGTGTCAGCACAGTGGCGCATGTGGGCCACGGGGCCGTGGGGTGGATTCTTCACGGCCGCCTCCAGTGCCGTGCAGTTGGCCAGGAGCTCCTGGTTGAGGCTGGCGATACGGCCAGCCATGGCGCGATCGGGGGGAAGACCCAGATCTTCCTGATAGCGCAGGGAATTGGCCAGACCGCCGAGATACTCCATGACCGCGGGATAAATCTGAGTGCGGGCGATCTGCAGGGCCAGCTTGGCCTCCACTTCCACCGCGAGCACGTACTGCTCGGCGTACACCTCAAAGCGGCTCTGCAGTTCCACCGGGGTGAGCACCCCTGTGCGCGCGAACAGGTCCTTGACGTTGTCGCGCTCGAGCACGAGCAGGGCATCGGCGGTGGTGGGCAGGTTCTCCAGCCCTCGCTCGTTGACGGCCATCTGGTGCCACTCGCTGGAGTAGCCGTCTCCGCCGAAGACGACGTTGCCGTGCTGCTCCATGATCGTCTTGAGCACCGCCGTGGCGGCATCCTCAAGGCTGGCTCCGTCAGCCATCTTCGACTCCATCTCATCGCAGATGTATTGGAGTGAATCCGCCATCATCGTGTTCATGGCCACCAGCGGGCCGGCCACCGACTGGTTCGAGCCCACTGCCCTGAACTCGAAACGGTTGCCGGTGAAGGCGAAGGGGGAGGTGCGGTTGCGATCGCCGGGATCCTTGGGGAACTCCGGCAGGGTGTCGACACCCAGTTGCATCAGACCACCGTGATCGGTGCTGCCGAGGTTGCCGTTCTTGATCATCGTGTACACCTCCTCCAGCTGGCTGCCGAGGTAGATAGAGATGATCGCCGGAGGAGCTTCGTTGGCACCCAGGCGGTGATCGTTGCCGGCCGTGGCCACCACGGCACGCAGCAGCGGCCCGTAGAGATGGACGCCACGGATAACAGCCCCGCAGAACAGCAGGAACTGCATGTTCTCCTCGGGGCTGCTGCCGGGATCCAGCAGGTTGCCCTGGGTGGCGTTACCCACCGACCAGTTCACGTGCTTCCCGGAGCCGTTGATGCCCTCGAAGGGTTTTTCATGCAGCAGGCAATTCATGCCGTGCTTGCGTGCCGTGTTCTTGAGCAGCGTCATGGTGAGCTGCTGGTGGTCGGTGGCCACGTTGGCCGCCTCAAAGAACGGGGCGATTTCAAACTGGCCAGGTGCCACTTCGTTGTGACGGGTCTTGGCGGGGATGCCCAACCGGTACATCTGGTGCTCCACGTCCTGCATGAAGACCTGGACCCGCTGGGGGATGGCACCGAAATAGTGGTCGTCGAATTGCTGACCCTTGGGGGACGGGTTGCCGAACAGGGTGCGGCCCGAGAGAAGCAGGTCGGGACGCAGGCTCACGAAAGCACTGTCCACCAGGAAATACTCCTGCTCAGCCCCGCAGCTGGAGTTCACCGGAGCTACTTCGGTGTTACCCAGCAGCTTCAGCAGACGCTGGGCCTGCTTGTTCATCGCCCCGTTGGAGCGCAGCAGAGGCGTTTTCTTGTCGAGGGCCTCGCCTGTCCACGACACGAAGACTGTGGGGATGCAGAGAGTGACGCCGTTGGGCGTCGACATCAGGAAGGCCGGGCTGGTGATATCCCAGGCGGTGTAGCCGCGGGCCTCGAAGGTGGAGCGGATGCCGCCGCTGGGGAAGGAGGAGCCGTCCGGCTCCCCCTGCACCAGCACCTTGCCGGTGAATTCGCAGATGGCAGAGCCGTCGCTCTGGGTGGAGATGAAACCGTCGTGCTTCTCGGCGGTGGAGTTGGTGAGCGGGTAGAAGACGTGGGCGTAGTAGAGGGCACCACGGCCCACGGCCCAGTCCTTCATCGCCTGGGCCACCACGTTGGCGACGGTGACGTCGAGCTTGCCTCCCTCCTTGATGGTCTTCTGAACCGACTTGAAGATGTCCTTGGGCAAGGACGACTTCATCTTGGAGAGGTTGAAGACGTCAACAGCCCAGATCTCATCAAGGGAGGCGATGGGGGCGGTGACCGCCGCTTGGCGTTCCTGGGTGCGCTGAATGGCGGCGAGACGGTTGGGGCTGGGCATGAAGAACCGTGTTTCTGGCAGCCATCCAAGTAGGCAGGCATCCCCTTAGATGAAGCCGTTGCTACAGAGGCGCCGAGCGTCGGTTGCTGCGGAGCGTTGAGCCAGGCACCTCGGCACTGACACCCCTGCCGCGATGAGACAGACTGGATCTGTCCCCAGTCCGGTCCGGATGATCCGCTACTACCTTCTGTTGCCGGGACCCCAGGGAGAGGAGCCGACTCTGGGCCGGATGCTCGATGACCGCAGCGAAGCCTGCTTCGACGCCAGCACCACCCCGCCCACCTGGCAGGGCTGCACCAACCAGATTCAGCGCCGTCTGCACGCCCACGACAAGATCGCTGAAATCAGTCAGGCCAGAGCTCAGGCCTGGAAACCAGCCGCCTTTGGCTGATCAGCCATGACCGAATCCGGCGTAGGTGGCGAGCTCCGCAGCAAACGCCCCTGGGGCTGGTTCGAAACCCTCGCCACTGCTCAGGGTTACCTGATCAAGCGACTGTGGCTGCATCCCTCCAGCCGCATCAGCCTTCAACGCCATCACCACCGCAGCGAACACTGGGTGGTCGTCGAGGGTGACGGAATCCTGGAATGCGAGGGCGCTCAGCTGAACGCATCTCCGGGTATGACCCTGACGATCCCCACCCTGGCCATGCACCGTGCCAGCGCCGGAAACCTGGGGCTGATGATCGTGGAAGTGCAACGGGGCGACGACCTCACTGACGAGGACATCGAGCGCTTCGCGGACGACTACGGGCGATCGGCTGATCACCTGGTCGACCACTCTCCTCAAAGCTGAGCATCAAGGCGAGGTGTTACGATAACTACTCACCCTTTGATAAAGGGCAAGGCAGTCTTTTTTCAGGCCCTGTGGCCGCGAGATACGGGTACCTGCCGGCCTGCGTTGAAGGAACTCCCAGGCCAAGGCCCCATCAACTCATCGTGACCCACTACTACGCGAGCGAGAGCTTTGCGTGCTCCATCGACCTGAGCGACCATCCCGCCCCATCCCCAATCCAACCCATCGCGAGCGATCCCATCACCACCACCCCTTCCATCCAGCCCAGCCACCTCTCCAGCTGCGTCGATCTGAGTGCCCTCGAAGGGCAACCGTCGGCCGAAGCCACTGCCGTCGAATCGACCCTGATCGGCCCGCTCGATCAGCCCGACGAAGCTGCTGAGGAGGCGCCGGCCACTGGTGGATTCGCCGGGTTTGGTCTGGGAGCCGAGCTTCTGAGTGCCGTCGCCGAGTGCGGCTACAGCAACCCGTCTCCCATTCAGAAGGCCGCGATTCCTGAGCTGATGCTCGGCCGCGACCTGGTGGGCCAGGCCCAGACCGGCACCGGCAAGACAGCCGCCTTCGCCCTGCCTCTGCTGGCGCGTCTCGATCCCCAGCAGCGCACCCCTCAGGTGCTTGTGCTCACCCCCACCCGTGAGCTGGCGCTTCAGGTGGCAGAAGCTTTCAACGGCTACGCCGCCAAGCTCCCCCAGGTGCGGGTGCTGCCGATCTACGGCGGTGCTGATTTCCGTGACCAGATCGTTCGCCTCAAGCGGGGCGTGCAGATCGTGGTGGGCACCCCGGGGAGGGTGATGGACCACATGCGCCAGGGAACCCTGGATCTCTCCGGACTGCGCTGCCTGGTGCTCGATGAGGCCGATGAAATGCTGCGCATGGGCTTCATCGATGACGTTGAGTGGGTGCTTGAGCAACTGCCGGAGCAGCGGCAGGTTGTGCTCTTCTCCGCCACCATGCCTTCTGAGATCCGCAGGCTCTCGCGCAAGTACCTGCAGAACCCCGCTGAAGTCACCATCCAGCAGAAGGGTGCGGAAAACAGCACCATCCGCCAGCGCCATCTGGTAGTGCATGGCGCCCAGAAGCTGGAGGCCCTCACGCGAGTGCTGGAGGCCGAGAGCAGCGAAGGGGTGATCATCTTTGCCCGCACCAAGGCGATCACCCTCACCGTCTCCGAGGCCTTGGAGCAACAGGGTTACGACGTGGCCGTGCTCAACGGGGATGTGCCCCAGAACCAGCGGGAGCGCACGGTGGAACGGCTGCGCAGCGGTCAGGTGAACGTGCTCGTGGCCACCGACGTGGCCGCCCGGGGGCTGGATGTGGATCGGATCACTCTGGTGATCAACTACGACATCCCCTTTGACAGCGAAGCCTATGTCCACCGCATCGGCCGCACTGGCCGTGCGGGCCGCAAGGGTGACGCGATCCTCTTCCTCACCCCCCGGGAGCGCCGTTTCCTGGGCGGATTGGAGCGGGCCGTGGGCAAAGCCATCACCCCCATGGAGGTGCCCACCAACTCCGACATCAACCAGAGCCGGCTCGACCGCCTGCGCGAGCGCCTCACTGCCCTGGTGGGAACACCTCGCTCCGAGGAGCAGGAACTGGCCCTTCTCAGCGAAATCCTGCAGAGAGTGGGCAGCGAGATCAGCGCCACTCCCGAGCAGCTGGCCCTGGCAGCCCTGCAACTGGCCGTGGGCGACCGCCCCTTGCTGGTGCAAGGCACCGAAACCTGGCGCCAACCCACCCCCAGCCGGGAACGCCAGCGCAGCGGCGACGACGAGCGCCGCGGTGATCGCCGCTCACCATCCCGTGCTGGCGGCGGCCGGCTGGAAGCTTCCACACCTCCGGATGCCGACATGGAGAGGTTCCGGATTGAGGTGGGCTGGCAAGACAGGGTCAAGCCCGGCAACATTGTCGGCGCCATCGCCAACGAAGCTGGCCTGAACGGCCGCAGCATCGGCCGCATCCAGATCTTCGACACGCACAGCACGGTGGATCTTCCCAGTGGGATGCCCGAAGATGTCTTCAGCGCTCTGCGCTGCCTGCGTGTGATGAACAAAGAGCTTCAGATCACCCGGCACAACGCCTGAGTCAGACCCCCACGTCGATCCGGCGTTCTCTTTGCCCCTCCATGTCATTGATCTCCAGCACTTCGGCCAACGGCCAGCGCACTCTCCCCACCTCCATCGGGATGATGTCGCGTCTGGCCAGCCTCGCCCTCGCAGGTCTGGCCGATCTGACCCTCGCGGGGGCTGTGGAGGCCGAGGCGCTTCTCAAGGCCTCTGCCAGCACCGACCAGAGGGATGAGCAAGTCAGCAAGTTCTGTCTGGCCACCGTCAGTGCTGCCTTTCAGGCCGCACGCAAAGTTCCCCCGCCAGGGCTTGGCACCTTCGCCTGCTCCTGTTTCGTGGATCAGGTGAACCAGGGCGCTGGCCTTGATGTGGCCCAGAGCACCTGCCGCCAGCGGACCATGGCTCGCTACAGCCTCTGAAGGTCCGACCAGGATCCATCCACAGGAACCCTGATCCAGCCTCAGGAGCACAGACCGGTGACTCCATCGGTCCCCAACACACTCACCTGCCGCAAGGAGAGGGTCTCGATGGCGGTGATCAGACTGAGTTGAACCTCCGGAGTCTCGCAGAGCACCAGGGTCTGCAGGAGATCGAAGCGGTCTTGGGGAGCGAGCTCACCGTCCTCACACCAGGCGAGGCTCCAGGGAATGGGGGCAGCCATTGCTTCGGGATCATTTCGTCTTGGTTTCATGACATTGGGTCATCCCACCATGGCCGGCTCCATCCCTTGGATTTGTTTCCACTTCACTTCACGCTTCGCCATCAATCCCTGATCACCCATCGCCAAGCCAAAGGGGCTGCGGCGCAAGCGTCAAACCGTGTCCTGGACCACTTCACAGCCATGGAGACACCGTCTGTGTGTGTCACACCCCTGTAACATCACTGCCCATTCGAAGATTCAAGGGTCCCTGCCCTCAGCCCCGTGGGACCCGGCCCACTTCGGATTGGCAGTCCCTAAAAAGCCAAAGCATTGACGTTGGCAATCCCTCCCTCCTTCAAAACCGAACGGAGGGATTTGCTCGACCTGTTCGGCCAGTACGGCAAAGGGCGCCCATGCCACTTGCCGGTTGATCGCGAAACCGGCCGCAAACACGGCTTCGCATTCATTGAACTCTCCGAGACGCCTCACAGCAAAGAGCGATCGACGGTCTTCAGGATGGGGAGTGGATGGGGTCCCATGAAGCTGGTCTAAATGCCAGCCATCGCGAGCGGATTCCCTGCAACGGCGGCTGGCCCCTTTTAATGGCCACTGGCCCTTCAAGCCAAAGCCCAGCCGCCTGATTTCATGGCCCACCAGACTGCGCGCACACCGATCAGCCGCCTTCTGCAGGCCCTGAGGCCCCACCGCCGGCTCATCTGGCTGGCCTCGAGCTGCTCGGTGCTGAACAAACTGTTCGATCTGGCCCCACCGGTGCTGATCGGCCTGGCAGTGGATGTGGTGGTTCGTCAGCAGACTTCCTGGCTGGCGGAGCTGGGGTTCAGGACGGTCCCCTCCCAGCTCACGGCCCTGGCGGTGGCCTCCTTTGTGATCTGGAGCGCCGAATCTCTGTTCGAGTACCTCTACGGGGTGCTCTGGCGCAACCTTGCCCAGACCATGCAGCACGAGCTCCGGTTGGAGGCCTATGGCCACCTGCAGCAGTTGGAGATGGCGTTCTTCGAGGCCGGGAGCAGCGGCCGGCTGATGGCAGTCCTGAACGACGACATCAATCAACTCGAGCGTTTTCTCGACCACGGCGCCAACGAACTGCTGCAGCTGACTACCACGGTGCTGGCCGTCGGTGGTGTGATGACGGCCATCTCTCCTGGTGTGGCCGGAGTCGCCTTTCTGCCCATTCCAGTGATTCTCTGGGGCTCGATTCTGTTCCAGAAACGGTTGGCTCCCCGCTACCGCGACGTCCGAGAACGAGCTGGCGATCTCAACAGCAGTCTCTCTAACAATCTCGGCGGCATGCTCACGATCAAGAGTTATGCTGCCGAGGCCTGGGAGCTGGAGCGAATCCGGGGCCAGAGTGCGGCCTACAGAACAAGCAATCAGCGGGCCATCCGTCTGTCGGCTGCCTTCATTCCCCTGATCCGATTTGCCATCCTTTTCGCCTTCCTGGCGATCCTGGTGATCGGCGGACTTCAGGCCTGGCGCGGCACAATCGCCGTTGGCTCCTACAGCTTTCTGGTGTTCATCACTCAGCGGCTGTTGTGGCCCCTCACCACCCTGGGACGCACGCTTGACGACTACCAGCGGGCCATGGCCTCAAGCAACCGGGTTCTGGATCTGCTGGAAACCCCGATCACTATCCCCGGCGGCGAGCGGCCCCTCCCCCTGGCCGGCGTGCGCGGCGCCATCGAGTTCCGCTCGGTGAGCTTTGGCTACGCGGGCAGGGAGCCCCTGCTGGTCAACTTCTCCCTGGCGGTTCCAGCTGGACACACGGTGGGCATCGTCGGTGCCACCGGATCCGGGAAGAGCACCCTGGTGAAATTGCTGCTGCGGCTCTATGCCGTGCAACAGGGCGAAATCCTGCTGGATGACCAGCCGATTCAGGGGCTGCAGCTAGGCGACCTGCGCCATGCCATCGGCCTGGTGAGCCAGGAGGTGTTCCTCTTTCACGGCACCGTGAGAGAGAACATCGCCTACGGCAGTTTTGCGGCCAGCCAGACCGCGATTGCGCGAGCCGCAGCGCTGGCCGAAGCCAGTGGCTTCATCGAAGCGCTTCCCCAGGGGTACGACACCGTGGTGGGAGAGCGGGGGCAGAGGCTCTCGGGCGGCCAACGCCAACGCATCGCCTTGGCCCGGGCCATTCTCAAGAATCCGCCGGTCCTGATCCTCGATGAAGCCACCGCCGCCGTCGACAACGAAACAGAGGCGGCGATCCAGCGCTCACTGGACCTGATCACCGCCGAGCGCACCACCCTGGTGATCGCCCACCGACTCAGCACCGTGCGTCACGCCGATCAAATCGTGGTGATGGAGCAGGGCCGGATCGTCGAGCAAGGCCGCCACGACGAGCTGCTGCGGCGTGGCGGAGCCTACGCCCGTCTATGGCGGGTACAGGCCGGTCTGCGCGAAGACGAAGCACTCCTGGCCTGAATGCACCAGCATGGGCTGAATTGATTTCAGGTCGCCAGCGGCGGCGGGCCCTCGCCCATGGCCCAGACATCCGGTCCCTACGAGTTGCCGCCCCTGGCCCGGCAGGACCTGCTGGAGCTGCCGGTCAGCAGGCTGCAGCCCACCCAGCTCTGCCTTGGACTGGCGGAAGTACGCTCCAGGGCCAGGGATTTCGCCAGGGAAACGGCGGCAGAGCGGCTCCGCTACCTGCGAACCCGACCAGTGCCTGTGGCGGTGAGCAGTGCCGGGGAGTACTGGATGATCGATCGTCACCACCGGCTGCGGGCCCTGGTTGAAGTGGATTCCAGCTCCACGGCCTTCTGCTCGGTCGTGCTGGAGCTGGAGGGAGCCAGTCGCACCCACTGCCTGGAGGAACTGAACCGCCGCGGTTGGCTCTATCTGCGTGATAGCGAAGGCCGGGGGCCCCTCCCGCCCGAGCGTCTGCCGATGGACCTGGGCGGCCTGCAGGACGACCCCTTCCGCAGCCTGGTCTGGAAACTCAAGCAGGAGGGCCTGATCCGCGCCCAGCCCCAGGTGCCCTTCCTCGAGTTCCATTGGGGCAGCTGGTTGCGTCGCCAGAATCTGCCCGCCTTCGGTTCCATGGACCTCAGCCCCGCCCTGCCCGAAGCAAGGCGGCTCGTGCGCGGCCAGACGGGCCAGGGAGGACCGCCCGCGACCTGAGCCCATCCAGCCAGGAAACTGGAACAAGCCGTCCTGGGGCGGAGAAGATCCGATCGGCCAGGATGAAATAAGATTTCATCAACGTGACAAAGGGCCTTCCCCTCCGTCGCCAATGATCATGCCCTGCGCTTCAGGCCACCCCCCCAACAGGCTTCCCGTCGTCTCAACGACAGTTTCGGCGCTGTGAGCTTGAAGCGCCAACACCCTTCGGTCCCGATGACCTCCAGCCAACGATCCCGCCCCCTGCCCATCGTTCTGGCGATGCTGCTTGGTCTGGGAGGAGGTCTGGCCCTCTCCGGCCCTTTGGCTTCGTTCCTGCCAGATGACTGGGCCTCCCAGACCGCCAGGCTCACCGGCCAGCTCAGCAATCCCTTCGCCGCCTGGGGGGCCCAGGGAACCGATGTTCTGGTGCTTGGCAGCGACGTGGGCGGCGGCAACACCGATGTGATGTTCTCGATCCGCATCGAGAACGGCGTCACCCATGTCACCCAGGTGCCGAGAGACACCTACATCGACTCAGCTCGTTACGGCGGCATCAAAGCCAACGCCCTTTATGCCTATGGGGGAGCCGATGCGGTCAAGCAGGAACTCTCAGAGCGCCTGGGCCGTCCGATCAACCATCACCTGCTGGTGAATCTGGGGGCTATCCGCCGCATGGGCGATGTGCTCGGCGGTGTCGAGGTGAACGTGCCCAAGCGCATGTACTACGTCGACAACAGCCAGGGCCTCTACATCGACCTTCAGCCCGGTCTGCAGACCCTCAAGGGCCGCGATCTGGAGGGCTTCCTGCGCTGGCGCCACGATGAGGAGGGTGACATCGGCCGGATTGATCGCCAGAAGCTGGTCCTCACCGCCCTGTTCAGCAAACTGACGCGCCCCGAGAATCTGGTGCGTCTGCCCAGCCTGATCGCAGCAGCCGGCCAGGACCTCCAAACGGATCTGGGGCCGATGGAAATCGGCGGGCTGATCACGGCCATGGCCACCACTCGTTTCGATGCGGAGCGCCTGAGCGGCCGGCCCTTCGATCTGAACGGCATCAGCTACTGGGAGGCCGACTGGCCACCCCGCGATGTGGAAGCCAGCAACGCCACCACAGACGAAAGCCAGGGACGCCAGCGTTTCCTGTTCTGAGTCTCAGCCCCAGCCAGGATTGGCCGCCTCTGTGGCGCCCGGTAGCCGCTCAAGCGCCCCACGCTCGCCGCTGAGGGCTTCCGCCAGCAGCCCAGCCAGGCCAGGTGCCAGGGCGAAGGGGCTGCTCAGTCCGGCGAACAGCCAGAGGCCAGCCGCCCCCGCCACTGGCCCCGCCAGCGGCGAGCCACTGCTGCTGAAGCTCACCGGCACCTGATGGAAGCTGGCGGGCACCTGGCCAAGCCGGGGATCGATCCGTCCCAGTGCCTGGCGCAGTTCCAGCTCCAGTGCTGCCGCCTGAGGCGAGGCGCCACAGACCGTTCCCGGCCTGATCAGGCTGGTCTGCCCCAGCAGCAGGCCCTCACCCCAGGGGGCCAGGCCAGGATCGACGACCCACTCCGGCCGCTCCATCTGATCAGCCCGTTGCTCGAGACCCTGACGCTGGGCGAAGAGCGGCATCAGGATGTCGTTGGGCTGGGTGAGCGCGGAGGTGTTCAGCAGCTCGCGGCTGAGCGAGCCGTCATCCAGCCGCAGCACGCCGGCCCAGCTCACCCTCAGCCGATCCGGCAAGGCCGGCCAGAGGGCCCGGCAGCCGGCCCCGGCGGCCAGCACCACCTGCCGGGCGGGCAGCGCTCCGGCCTGCAGGGGCGCGCAACGGCCCCATCGCCGCCGCACCCCTGCCCGCTCCAAGGCCTGGGGCAGGGCCAGAGACAGCTGGCGGCTGTCGATGCGGCCGTAGTCCAGCCGCAGTACCCGCTGCCCCCCCGAGGCAGGCGAGGCCTCCAGCCGTTCCACCTGGTGGGCCCCCAGATGGCGGCGCGCCAGAGCCTCCACCCGGGCCAGGGTCTGATCCAGAATGGGGCTGGCGCAAGCAGCGGCTTCGGCTTCGCTCCAGTGCAGCCGCAAGGAACAAGGGCTCCAGCCCAGGGGACCATGGCGCTGCTCCAGGTACCGCCAGGCCGCCGGGGCTGAGGCCATCAGCTGGTCGATTGGGCCTGGGCCTCCGGCCCACCAGGGCACTCCGCCATAGCTCAGGCCGGTGGCAGAACACCCTTGGCCCGGATCCAGCAGCTCCACAGCTGCGCCTCGCTCGGCCAGGGCCAGGGCCACCAGGGAGCCGGCCAGGCCAGCGCCGATCACCAGCACATCGGCCAAGGCGTCAGATCTGCAGGGTGAAGGAGGTGATCACATTGCGGAACAGGTCCTTCACTTTCGGCCAGCGCAGTTCGTTGGTGCTCGCCGCCAGGGTGTAAAGGCGGCCGCGGTCGACCACCACAGTGGCCAGCTCATGGCGGTCGCGGTCGGAGAGGTGTACCGCATATTCGAGGTCATAGAAGGTGTGGCCCCCGTCCTCGCGCTCGCTGGCCTCCACCAACTCGGCCTGACGGCCGCTGCCCTCAGGGGCGATCACGATGCGGCCCAGCTTCTCGCCCACCGCCACGGCACTGCCGAGGGATTCCAGTTCGTTGGTGGCGTTCACGTCCGAGATCACCAGGCTGAGGGTCTCATCGCTGTTGATCAGATCGTGAAACACGACCTGGGGGCCGTTGCTCACCGCCACCCGGGTCCAGCCGGTTGGATAGAGGAAGGCATAGCGCCCGTCCGGGCTCTGAAAAGAGTTCAGCCCGGCCGCCGCCGCGCTGCAACCGCTCAGACCACTCAGCAGCAGCAGTGTTCCCAGCAGCAGGCCGAGCACGCCCCGTTGCGCCGAGGGAAGCCAGGAGAACGAAGGGCGCTGCGCCATGGGGTACCGAGCAAGCTGGAAGGGTGGGATCACACCGCAACCATTGTTGCCGGTGGCCTCGCTCCTAGATTGCGCTCACTTGCGGCGGATTCCTGAGCGGCTTCACCAGGCCCCTGGCGCGGCTGATCGATCAGTTCGAGCGCCTGCCTGGGATCGGTCCGCGCACCGCCCAGCGCCTGGCACTGCATCTGCTGCGCCAGCCCGAAGAACAGGTGCACGCCTTCGCCGACGCCCTGATCGCGGCACGCCGCCAGGTGGGTCAATGCAGCCGCTGCTTCCACCTTTCGGCCGAGCCGCTCTGTGACATCTGCCGCAATGAGGAACGGCGCAATGGCCAGCTCTGTGTGGTGTCCGACTCCCGCGACCTGCTGGCCCTGGAGCGCACCCGCGAATACAAGGGGAGTTACCACGTGCTCGGCGGGCTGATTTCGCCGATGGATGGCATCGGACCTGAACTGCTGCAGATCCAACCCCTGGTGAACCGGGTGGACCAGGAGACGACGACGGAGGTGATCCTGGCCCTGCCGCCAAGCGTGGAAGGAGACACCACCAGCCTCTACCTGGCCCGGCTGCTGCGTCCGTTCTGCCTGGTGAGCCGCATCGCTTATGGGCTGCCGGTGGGCAGCGAGCTGGAGTACGCCGATGAAGTCACCCTGGCGCGGGCCCTCGAGGGCCGGCGCCGGATGGAGTGAGCGCCATGGTTCGCCCGATCAGCCGTTACAGCGCGATCGCCCCCGCTGAGCGGCTTCCCACCTGGTTGCGCCGTCCGATCGGCAGTGCCTCGGCCCTGGAAACGGTTCAGGCCGTGGTCAAGGGGCAGCGGCTGCACACCATCTGCGAGGAGGGGCGCTGCCCCAACCGAGGGGAGTGCTACGCCGCCGGCACCGCCACCTTTCTGCTGGGCGGACCGGTCTGCACCCGCAGCTGCGCCTTCTGTCAGGTGGAGAAGGGCCGCGCGCCCGCGCCTCTTGATGCCCAGGAAGCGGAGCGGGTGGCTGAGGCGGTGGAGCAGCTCGGCCTGAGCTATGTGGTGCTCACAGCTGTGGCCCGCGACGATCTGGCCGACCACGGTGCCGGGCTGTTCACCGGCACCATGGCGGCGATCCGGCGCCGCAACCCCCTGATCGCGATTGAGGTGCTCACCCCTGACTTCTGGGGGGGGCATGCCCTCCGGAGTGAGGGCGAAGCCGCCCAGCGCCATCGGCTCGCCGCCGTGCTGGCCGCCGAGCCTGTCTGCTTCAACCACAACCTGGAGACCGTGCAGAGGCTGCAGGGCGAAGTGCGGCGGGGCGCCACCTATGAACGCTCCCTGGCCCTGCTGGCGGCTGCCAGGGAACTGGCCCCCCAGATCCCGACGAAGTCAGGGCTGATGCTGGGGCTGGGCGAAACTTCGCAGGAGGTGGTGGCCGCCATGAACGACCTGCGGAAGGCCGACTGCCAGCGCCTCACCCTGGGCCAGTACATGCGCCCTTCCCTCGCCCATTTGCCGGTGGCCCGTTACTGGACACCCGACGAATTCGAGCAGCTCGGTGCGATCGCCCGCGGGCTCGGATTCCAGCAGGTGCGCAGTGGCCCCCTGGTGCGCAGCAGCTATCACGCCGCAGACGCGTGATCACAAGGCAGGCAGGCCCTGCCCCTCACCAGGCGACGGAATCAAGCACAGTGGAGCAGAGGCGGTAGAGGCGCTCCCCGCCCACGGATTCCTTGCCATCGGCTTTGAATCCGGGCAGGACCACCTGAATCGAGCGGATGACGACGCTGGGACTTTCACCGGAGGCATAGAGAAGGCAACTCCAGCGCAACCTGTACTCCGCCATACGAGTCCACAGCTGAACGACACCGGTCAGGGCCATCACCACAAGACTGGACATCACGGTGACCTGAAAGGACCTGGAGAGCATCGGCAGCTGAAAACGGCGTGACCACAATGCCATGGTCCATCCTGATTTCATCCTTGCGACAACGTTCGTGGGCCTTGATTGCCCACGAACGCTCAACTCAGGAATGCAATCAAGCCGGCTTGGTGGAGTTTCCACAAGAGGCCGCGCCCGGGAGAAGTCGCTCAATGCCGTGAAGAGATCTTGCGTTGGTTGAAGGCTTGTGGAGAAATGCGCGGAAATGCTCACTCAGCTTAGAGTCTTGCTGGCACCAAGAGCTATGGGCTCATCATCAGGCCTCGATTCTCAGCATCCCGACTGGCTTCGATCTCTTCTGGTCGCCCCTTTTCTCCCTCCCGTCCCACTCGAATTCCTACCCATGGCACTGGTCCAGGCGCCCGCCCTCGGCATCGATCGTTTCGCCAATGATCGCAACAGGGAAAGCTGGTCAAACGGCTCCGAGCAGGACATCAAGAGGATCATTCGGGCCGTCTATCAGCAGGTGCTCGGACAGCAGTATGTGATGGCCAGCGAGCGGCTCAATGGGGCTGAGTCTCTGTTCCGCAACGGCGCTCTGAACGTGCGGGAACTGGTGCGGACTGTGGCCAAGAGTGGTCTCTACCGCTCAAGATTCTTTGAGAACTGCAATCCCTACCGCTTCATCGAACTGAACCACAAGCATCTGCTGGGAAGGGCACCTCAGAACAAGGCGGAGATGCTTCATCACTTCACGATCCTGCAGGATCAGGGTTACGACGCAGAGATCGATTCCTACATCGACAGTAATGAATACCAGGAACGCTTCGGTCTTGACACTGTGCCCTACCTGCACGGCTGGGATTACTCCAAGGGCCATGAGGGACGTCAGTTCTCCTGGTTGATGCAACTCGCCCGCGGAGCCGCGGCCTCGGTGAAAGGAGATGCCAACGGCACCCAGTTCCGCCTGGGCAAGGCCCTGCACCAGGACAAAGCGGTGCCGGTGCGTGGCGCCGCTGGCCGGGTGGTGATCGTCTCAACCGAAGGACCGTTCAAGGCGCTGGTGAGCACTCAGTCGGGGATATCCTCCGAGTTCTCCCCTGATGTCCCCATGAGGGCACCCTCCCAGGAGCACCGTGTCCAAGCTCTGCGGGTGTCATCCGGTGAGAGCAGCAGCGGTAGTGGACGGGTGGTCACCATTTCCGCCACGGGCCTGGTCAACAACGACTACGTCCGCAGCGGCGCCTATGTCATGCGCGTACCCTTCAGCCGCATGAACGAGGCCCTGCAACGGGTCAACCGTCTCGGTGGGCGGGTCACGAACGTGGTTGTGAGCTGAGAGTTGCGGCAGGGTTCCCCAGGCCATCAATCTTCAGAAAGATGGAAATCCTGGGGAACTTCCGTGATCTCATCCGATAGTTGGGTAGTGGAAGTCCGGATTGCCGGAGTGGCAATTTGCCTTCCCGATGCATTTTACTTGCTGGTAAACGAAGTCCATGGCCGTGAGGATCGATCGCGAAACCTTCCTGAAGCGGGCGATGGAACGGTTTGGCCATCACTACAGCTACGAGGAGATTGATTACCGCAGTTATCGCACCCCGGTAAAGATCCGCTGCCTGGAACATCCCGTTCGCCTGATTGTGATCACGCCGGAGCGTCATCTGCAGACCACTGGCGGCTGCAAATACTGCCTGCGTCACTATCGTCAGCAAGCCATGGATGCTTCGGTGACAGTGGCTTCGGTGCGGGTGGCCGCTGGCCTCAGTACCCAGCAGCCGAGTTCAGCTCAGGGTGAAGGTTCGGTGGCAGCAACCGGGGCCTGGAAATAGAATCCGGCCCCTGAGCCCTCCTGGCTCACCACGGCACAGCCGCTGGCAATGCGCCACTGCGCCCGGTGGATGGGAGTGGGATCGAAACGGACCAGCTCGGGGTACTGGCGGCTGAGCAGTGCCGTGCCACGCCAGGCAATGATCACCAGATCGGGCAACCCATAGACGGCGAGCACCCGGGCCAGGGAGGTGTGATGCGCGGCCAGGGCCAGGACCAGCAGCATCAGCACCAGTCCGAGATTGGAATGCAGCATCCGCGGCGGCTGGAGTCGGGAAAGAGGACCCGGCGGCCGTTGCGGAACGGGGCTCCGTGCCAGAAGTGGGAGGTGGGGGTGCCATGGTCCTCGCCCAGGAGCAGGCGGGTGACCAGGGAGAACACCCCGTAGACCATGGGGCCCAAGCCAGTGGCCCATCGCTGCACCACCTGGCCAAGGGCTGAGCCTGCGCGAGGCGGCACATGGGTTTGCCCCCCCTCGAGGTGGTTGCAATTGGCGTGGTGCACCGCATGGCTGCGCTGCCAGCTGAAGTAAGGCACCAAAAGCAGGCTGTGCAGCACGAATCCCACCGCTGCCTCCACCCGCCGGTTGGGGTGAAAGGCCTGGTGACCGCACTCGTGGGCGATCCCCCTGGCCAGCCGGCGGGCGCAGGAGAATGCCGCTGATGTTCCACGGCGCTGCGATGACTGGCAACCTCCAGGCCATTGGCTTCATGATCAGCTGGGTGTTGGCTTGGGGGATCGGTGGGTCCCTGATCGATGCCGGCTTCATCCAGGCCGGGGTGTACTCGATCGAGACGAACCAGCTGGGCACCCTGGCCACCTTCACGGTCTGGACGCTGCTGTGGGGAGGGCTGGGCTTTCGCCTCTACCAGCGCTTCACCGGCTCAGGCCAGGACCGCTGAGCTCCAGCTCAGCCAGGGAGCGCAGACAGCGCACCTCCTGGGGGTAATGCTCCCGTCCGAGGCCGTCGGGGAGCAGCACATGCACCACGGCACCCGCCGCCAGAGCGGCCTGGGCGCCGGCGAGGGAATCCTCGAAGGCCCAGCAGGCGCTCGCGGCCACCCCCAGCCGGCGGGCCGCCAGCAGAAAGATGTCAGGGGCTGGCTTGCCGGCCGCCAGCTCGGGATCATCACCGCAGACGATCAGCTCGATCAGCTCCAGCCATGGGTGGGGAGCGCACTTGATCCCCACCGAGTCGTGGCTGCTGCTGGTGGCCAGGGCCATGGGGATCGCCAGCTCCTGGCAGCGCCGCACCAGCTCGGGCGCCCCTGGCATCGCCCGTGCGCCGGGCAGGAGCTCCCGGGCGATCGGCTGCTGCACCGCCAGCAACTGCTCGGTGGTGGGGGACAGGCGGCCGGCCGCCCCAATCCAGGCAATCACGCGCCTGGCGTTGTCGAGCCGCCGGCGACCGCGCAGCGCCAGCAGCTGCTGATCACTGAGCTCGAGGCCAAACTCCCGGGCCGCCTGCCGCCAGGCCCGGCCATGCAGAGGCTCGGTGTCCAGCAACAGACCATCAAGGTCGAACAGACAGGCCGCGGGATGGGACATGAGCAAATCCTCTCAGCCGGAAGCAACGCCTCATGCCTAGGGTTTTCAGGAGAGGTACTGGGCACCGTCTGAACGTCGTGCCTGACGTCACAACCCTGGTGATCAGCAGCGGCCGGTGGGCACATTCCAATTCCCAGAACCCGCGATGAGTGCCTATCCCGTTCCCGAGAACGAGGCTGATCGTCAAGATGAGCTCGATTCCTTCCACATTCTCGATTCCGAGCCCGACGAGGATTTCGATCGCATCACCCGGATCGCGAGCCAGATGCTGGGAATGCCGATTGCGCTGATCTCCCTCGTCGATCACAATCGCCAGTGGTTTCTCTCCCGGGTGGGCTTCTTCTTGGGACGCTCTGTGTGATCAGTCCAGAGCCCAGGCATCTCCAGGAAAATGAGCGCCAGGTGCTCAAGTAACTAGCCAGCATGGTGATCCACACCCTCGAATCACGGGGCGACCGTTCGTTGTCTCTATCTCCTCTCTTCGGCCTCCAGAACCGACGGACCTCCGCAGCAACGAACTGGTGCTCCAGCGGGCACTGTCCTGAGCCATCCACGCGCCTGGATCAGCCCGATCACGTCCTTGTCCTGCCGGGCTGGAAGAAGTCGACGCCAAAGCGCTCGGGATGGCCACAGGCTTCCGGATGCAACCAGGTCCAGCGGGTCCACAGTTCCAGATACATCTGGCTGCCGCCGGGTCCCTGGCCCAGGCCCACGCCGGGGAAGTCTCCCCACACCACGGGGGAGCGGCCGGAGTAGTGGCTGCGGACCCGCACAGCACCGATCTCGCTCCTGTGCAGGATCGGTCTGCCGTCGTAAGTGAAGACCGGCTGAAGACCGGCGACCGCAGGTTCGTTGATCCGGAACCACACCTTCTTGCTGTGCTGGAGGTACCAGAACCGCCAGGAGCAGTGCGGAACGGGTCTGTCCCAGTGGGTGGAGAACCCTGTCCCGCGGGCGTGTTCGAGGGGAGCACCGTTGGGAAGCATCGATCGCGGGACGTCGGAGCGGCCAACGCTCGGCATGGCGGCGGCGGTGAGCAGCACGACCGCGACCAGCCAGGTCCTGGTCACGGATCAGCTGATGGTGAGATCCCGTCCTAGCGGATCAGGGTGCCCCCGAGCGGTCTGGCATCTCGTTCACAAGCCGCGGATCCCGGTGGCCTTCCCCTTCACAATGGAGCGGCCCGCCTCTTCACCGCGATGCCCGACGCCACGATCGAATCGGTGCTCCAGGAGGGGAGGATCTTCCAGCCCCCCGCCGAACTGGCAGCCCGGGCGCGGATCGGTTCGATGGAGGCCTATCGCGAACTTGTCGCGCGGGCAGAGGCCGACCCCGACGCCTTCTGGGGCGAGCAGGCACGGGAGCAGCTGCACTGGTTCGAGCCCTTCCACACCGTGCTCGATTGGAGCAACCCGCCCTTCGCCCGCTGGTTCGAGGGGGGCACTACCAACCTTTCATACAACTGCCTCGATCGCCATCTCGATGGCCCGAGGGCCGAGAAGACCGCCCTGATCTGGGAAGGGGAGCCCGGGGACAGCCGCCGCTTCACCTACCGCGAACTGCACGCTGAGGTCTGCAAGGCCGCCAATGCTCTCAAGGCCCTCGGGATCGGCAAGGGCGACCTGGTGGCCCTCTACATGCCGATGGTGCCGGAAGCGGCCATGGCCATGCTGGCCTGCGCCCGCATCGGTGCTCCCCACTCGGTGGTGTTCGGCGGCTTCTCCGCCGAGGCCCTGCGTGACCGGCTGATCGATGGCGGCGTCAAGGCCGTGATCACCGCCGACGGCGGCTTCCGCAAGGACAAGGCCGTGGCGCTCAAACCCGCCGTGGATCAGGCCCTCGCCGATGGCGCCTGCCCCACGGTGGAGCAGGTGCTGGTGGTGCGCCGCACCGAGGAGCCCACTTCCATGGAGGAGGGCCGCGACCACTGGTGGCATGAGCTGGTGGACAGCCAGAGCAGCGATTGCCCGGCCGAGCCGATGGCCAGCGAAGACCGCCTGTTCGTTCTCTACACCTCAGGCTCCACCGGCAAACCCAAGGGCGTGGTGCACACCACCGCCGGCTACAACCTCTGGGCCCACCTCACCTTCCAGTGGATCTTCGACATCCGCGACGACGACATCCACTGGTGCACCGCCGATGTGGGCTGGATCACCGGCCACAGCTACATCGTGTATGGCCCTCTCTCCAATGGCGCCACCACCGTGATGTACGAGGGTGCCCCAAGGCCCTCCAAACCCGGTGCGTTCTGGGAGGTGATCCAGAAACACAAGGTGAGCCTCTTCTACACCGCACCCACGGCAATCCGCGCCTTCATGAAGAGCGGGCGCGAGGTGCCTGATCAGTACGACATGAGCACACTGCGCATCCTGGGAACGGTGGGAGAGCCGATCAATCCCGAGGCCTGGATGTGGTATCGGGACGTGATCGGACATGGCCGCTGCCCTGTGATCGACACCTGGTGGCAGACCGAAACCGGCGGAGTGATGATCAGCCCCCTGCCCGGCGCCACCCCCACCAAGCCGGGATCCGCCACCCTGCCCCTGCCCGGCATCGCCGCCGACATCGTCGACAACGAAGGCCACAGCGTGGGAGTGGATGAAGGGGGTTACCTGGCGGTGCGCCGCCCCTGGCCGGGGATGATGCGCACCGTGCACGGTGACCCCGAGCGCTTCCGCAAGAGCTACTGGGAGCACATCCTCGGCGCCGATGGCCGCCCCCTGTATTTCGCCGGTGATGGCGCTCGCCGCGACGCCGACGGCTACTTCTGGGTGATGGGCCGGGTCGATGACGTCATCAGCGTGTCGGGCCACCGGCTGGGTTCGATGGAGATCGAATCAGCCCTGGTGAGCCATCCGTCCGTGGCCGAAGCCGCCGTGGTGGGCCGGCCTGACGACCTCAAGGGGGAGGGCATCGTGGCCTTCGTGACCCTTCAGACGGGGCTCAGCGGTGACGCAGCCCTTGGCGCCGAACTGCGCCAGCACGTGGGCGCCGAGATCGGTCCGATCGCCAGACCCGATGAGATCCGCTTCAGCGACGCCCTCCCCAAGACCCGCAGCGGCAAAATCATGCGCCGCATCCTGCGGGCCCTGGCGGCCGGTGAAGAAGTGAGCGGCGACACCAGCACCCTGGAGGACCGCTCGGTGCTCGACGCGCTGCGGGTCTGACGGCGGATGGGGACGGCTGCTTGCTCTGGATCAACCAGGCACCGACGGCATCACCAGCAGCACGATCAACCAGATCGCGCCGATGATCGGCACCAGAGCAATGAAGATCCACGGCCAGGCCTTGCCCGCGTCGCGCAGCCGGCGCACACAGAGGGGAAGGCCAGGCACGATCGCTGCAATGGCGTAAATGTTCTGCAGCACGCTCAATTGGCTGATCAGCTGGGCGACCAGAGCAAGAACGAAGGCCACAATGATGTTGGCCAGGAAGAACCACCAGTAGTCGCCACGATTGGATCGACCGCTGTAATCAAACGCACGTGTCCAGCCGGAGATGAAAGCCTCAATCATGTCCTGGCGGTCCTGGGGGAGTATCAGATCGCACAAAGAGTGTCCGCCCTATCAGCCGGTGTCAATCAAAAGGCAGGAACCTTTGCGTGTTGCCCATCACGGCTTCCGGGTTCGACCTGCCGCCACCAGCTGTCGATCGCAGCGGCCAGCCGGTCGATCTGGCGCTGGCGGGCCGGATCGTCGGCCCAGGTGCCCAGCAGGTTCTGGCGCAGGCCGGCGCTGGCGGGGGTGAGGTGATCACCTCCCAGCTGCAGCAGGGAGCTGCTGTCACCGGGGCGCTGCTGCAGCACCTCCAGCAGCGGGGGGCTCTGGTCGAGGGCATCGCTGCCGAAGCGGATCAGCAGGTTGCGGGGTACGCCGTAGAGCTGGCTCACCAGACGCAGGGTTTCCTGCGGCGATGGGCTGAATTCAGTGCGAACCCCCAGCCGAGGCGCCAGGTCAGCCAGCAGGGGGATCGAGCGGTCAGCGGAGAAGTTGTTGAAGCTCATGGCCACCAGGGCACTGCTGCCCCGGCCCCCATCCGGGGCCAGCAGGTGCAGCTTGCAGCCGAGGCTGTGGCCGAGGCGCAGCACCGGCTGCACGGGCGCCCCCGCCACGGTGTCTTGCCGCGCCCTGCGGAAGGCCCGCCAGGCCTCAGTGGCCTGGGCCTGATGGTCGAAGCCGGGCACGTAACTCCAGGCCCGCAGGCTGAGCCCGCGCCGATAGAGAGCCTCCAGCAGCCGCCGGTAGCTGATCTGGGGGGTGGCAGCCAGGACACTGCCACCGATGAACTCGATCACACCTGTTGAACTGGGCGACTCCAGACACCAGAGACTCCCCTGCTGACGCCAGCGACTCACCGCCCTCAGACCTGGGGAACCAGCCGCTGCAGGGCGGCCATGGCCTCGCGGGCATGGGCCGGTCCATCCAGCAGGTTGTTGAACAGATGGCGCACCACCCCCTCAGCATCGATCACGTAGGTGACACGGCCCGGCAGCAGGTTGAGCAGGGCGCCGGGCACCCCGAAGGCCTGACGCAGGCTGTTGCCCTGGTCCACCAGCAGGGGGTAGGGGAGCTGGTGCCGTTGGGAGAAGCGCCCATGGCTGGCGCCGTCGTCACCGCTCACGCCCCACACCTCGGCGCCGAGGGCCTGCAACTCGCCGTAGCTGTCGCGGAATGCGCAGGCCTCCATCGTGCAGCCGGGGGTGTCGTCCTTGGGATAGAAAAAGAGCACCAACGGCCTGCCTGCGAGCTGATCGCTGCGGCGTTCGGTCCCATTCTGATCCTTCAGGTCGATCAGGGGTGCCCTGTCACCGACCTGGATGGCCTTACCCACGGGTGCATCGATTGCAGTGGAGTCCAGCCTAGGAAGCGTGAGGGGCCCAGCGATCGCGCCATCCATGCCATCCGCTCGCTGGAGCTGGGATCATGGGACCAAACCACGCTGGGGTGAGCCGGCCCATGGCCCAACCGACCCACCGCTGGCAGCAGACCAGCCTGCTCAGCCTCGTGCCGGCCGCCGCTGAAGCGGGGCTTGCTGAACCAGCCCGCTCTGAAACAGCCTGCTCTGAGCCAGCGTCTGCCGCCCCCCCAGCTCGTCAGACGTCACCAGCCAAAGCCACCAGCTCCGCCCAGTCCTGCCCCCAGCATCTGCTGATCCTCGACACGGAGACCACGGGCCTCGATCCCGAGCGCGACCAGTGCATCGAAGTGGGAGCGGTGCTGTTTCATGTCCCCAGCCGCGCCGTGCTCAGCCAGCTTTCGCTGCTGCTGCCCTGCCAGAGCAACCCGGCGAAGGCCATCAACGGCATCGATGCCGCCGTGAGCCGGCTGGAGCAGCCCTGGCAGGCCGGGCTCATCTATTTCCAGGAGCTGGTGGCCAGCGCCGAGGCGATGGTGGCCCACAACGCCGCCTTCGACAGGGCCTGGTTCGGTCGTGGCCACCTGCCCGGGATCGAGAAACCCTGGATCTGCAGCATGGACGACCTGCGCTGGCCGAGCGAGTGCCGCCTGAAGACCACCCCTTCGGTGCGTGATCTGGCCCTGGCTTATGGCATCCCGGTCTGGGCCGCTCACCGGGCACTCACCGATTGCATCTACCTGGCCCAGGTGTTCGAGCGCTGCGAGGCTTTGGAAGCTCTGCTGCTGGCGGGGCTGGAGCCACGGCGCCTCTACCGGGCCGAGCTGCCCTACGAGCAACGTCATCGGGCTCGGGACGCGGGATTCCGCTGGAACGAGCCGGTGCCGAAGGCCTGGAGCCGCCGACTGAGCGAGCGGGAGGTCAAGGAGCTCGATTTCCCCGTCAGGCCGGTGGAGCCGGATGCAGCCGGGCGCCACGCCGCCTGACCCCACCACCACGATGGCCTGCCTCGATGGCACGCCTCGATTGCATCCGATCACGACTTCATTCCTGCCAAGGGCTGTCAAGCGCAGCCGCCAGACGCAAGCTGTGGGCAGCGGCGCAATTCCTGAGGGCAGCCATGGCAATGGAGCAGCGGGCGGGGCCAGTCCCGCCGGAGAGGCGCCGCCATCAGCAGCAGTTGCGCCGCTGGCAGAAGGCGCGCACCTGGGCCCGACTGATCCGTGAGGCCGAGGCCCTCTGGAGGGTGAACGTGCGGGATCTGCGCCGCCTGGGGGCCCTTGAGCTCGACCAGTTGCTGCAGGAAGTCCCCCCCTCAATCCGGCCCCGGGTGAACCGCTGGCTGGTGGGGTACGGAGCACTCACCAGGTTGGCCTGAGCATGGATGGCGGCACTGCAGCCGTCATCGGGCCACCACCGGGGCCACGGTGGGATTCGTTCAGGCCGGGCTGATCAGCTTTCCGAGCTCCCTGGGCATCATCTTTGGAGCCAACGTGGGCAGCACCGGTCTTGGCTGGCTGGTTGCCCTGCTGGGTCTGAAGCTCGACCTGGCCGGGCTGATGCCACCCCTGATCGCCATCGGCGCCTGCCTGCGGCTGCTGGGGCGGGGGCGGCTGGCCCAAAGCGGCTTCGCCCTGGCGGGCTTCGGGGTGCTCTTCCTGGGGATCGGCACCCTGCAGGAGGCCATGGCGGGCCATGGGGTGCTCCTGCAACCGGAGCGCTTCAATGGAGCCAGCGTGGCTGGGCGCTTTCAGCTGGTTTTGCTTGGCCTGCTGACCACCGTGATCACCCAGTCATCGGGGGCGGGGGTGGCCACCGCGCTCACGGCACTCACCGCAGGAGCGATCGATCTGGGCCAGGCCGGTGCGCTGGTGATCGGCATGGACGTGGGCACCACGATCACCGCCCAGATCGCCGCCCTTGGTGCCAACCTCAGCGCCCGGCGGACGGCCGCGGCCCACCTGGTCTTCAACCTGTTCACAGCGGTGATGGCCTTCCTGCTGCTGCCGGCCTACCTGGGCCTGGGCCAGCGCTGGCTGGCGGGGCCGATCGCAGCAGATCCCGAACTCGCGCTCACCGCCTTCCACACGGGGTTCAACCTGCTGGGGGTGGCCCTGCTGCTGCCCTTCACCCAGTCTTTTGCCCGCCTGATCCAGGCGCTCCTGCCCTCCCCGGACGGGCGTGCGGCCGATGATCTCGATGAGCCTCCAAGCGCCGACACCGGCCGGGCTCTGGACCTGGCCCAGGCCGCCCAGCAACGGGGGCTGCTGGAACTGACGCGACATCTGCGCCAGGCCCTTGGCGCCTCCACCAGCAACGGCCAGCATCGGGAGAGGGGGCTCGAGGACCTGGAGGCCGACCTGGCCAGGATCGAGCAGTTCCTCGATCAGATCCACCTGCGCCGTATGGAGGAACCCGACGCCCAGCGGCTGCTGCACCTCCTGCACAGCCTCGATCACCTGCAGCGCCTGCATGAACGCTGTGAGGAAGAACCGGAGCGGGCCAGCACCGTGCGGCAGAGCGGCACCCTGCAACAGGAGCGCCATGACCTGCTGGCAACCCTGGAGCAGCTGGAGCCCCTGGTGGAGATGCCGCAGTGGGGTGAGGTGGAATTGGCGAGCCAGCGGCTGGAGGCAATCCGCTGGCTGCGGCGAGTCAGCCAGCACCTGGGCCGGATCAGCAGCCATCTCGAAGCCGCGGCCCTGACGAAGGCATCCGGTGCTCCCCCATGCCCCACGATGTCGCCCAGATAGCACCGCGGCGGGGGCAGGTCGTCTCAACTGCAGAACCCCTCCGCTGATGTCATGACAGGCCTGCTCTGGGAACGCCGCGCACAGATCGGCGGCTGCCTGCTGCTGCAGGGAACCCTGCTGACTACGGGCCTGGTGCTCGAGCACCTGCTCCAGCGCACCACCCCCTCCCCCGGGGGAGTGAGTGTGGCTACAACGCGTGGATGACGCGCTTTGATCCGGGCACCCTCCGCTCCAGACGACTGACGGAGCGGCCCGGTGATCTGCCAAGCCAGCTCTTCATCCATGGCGGCCGGGCACCCACGCGGCTCTCGGTGCTCTGTTTTGAGCCCACGGGAATTGAGGAGAGCGAGTTGGGGGGAGCCCAGGAGCTCGAGCCCCTGCTGAGCCGCGGGGTGCCGCTCTGGGTCCGCCTCCAGGGCCTGGCCGACATGACCATGATCCGCACGGTGCTCGACACCCTCGGGGTGCCGCCCCACGTGCAGGCTCCGCTGCTGGAGCATCCCCAGCGCCCCCGGGTCGATTCGATCGGTGATGTGGTGCTGGCGGTACTGCACCGCTTCAGTTTCTCCGAGACACCCGACCGCCTGATCGGCGAGCAGGTGGGATTCCTGCTGCTGCCCGACCTGCTGATCAGTCTTGAGGAGGTGCCCAGCGCCGGGTCGTTCCCGCAGCTCACCCAGTGGCTCTCCTACCTGGATCCAGCGCCGACACGGGACGACCTCGATGACATTCTCCACTTCCTGATCGATGAACTGCTCGACAGTTTCTTTCCATTGCTGGAACATCTGGCGGAACTGCTGGAACAACTGGAGGAGGCCGCCCTGCTGCGGCCCAAGCCACGGCTGCTCAGCCGCACCTACCAGACCCGAAGCAGCCTGCGGGACATCCGGGCACAGGTGTGGCCCCTGCGCCACCAGATCATGGTGCTCCTGCGCCAGAACCAGCGGTTGCTCGGGCCCGATGCCCTGCACGGTTTCCACGACATGGAGCAGCGGGTGGTGCTGATCTTCGAGGCCTGTGAGCTGCTGCGGCACCAATGCGACTCGGTGACCGATGCCTATATGGCCAGCATCAGCAATCGCATGAACCAGGTGATGAAAACGCTCACGATCGTGTCGACGATCTTTGCTCCGCTGACTTTCATAGCAGGGATCTATGGCATGAATTTTGTCAACATGCCCGAGCTCGGCTTCAAGTATGGCTACTTCATTATTCTGATCTTGATGGGGCTGGTGGCACTGCTGCAGAGTTTCTGGCTATGGCGCCGCGGCTGGTTCCAGGACTGGACAATGTTCGGGCGCTGATCTGCGCCGTGACGGCTCGGCTGGACTCAGTTGGACCCAGGCAAGCTGAGCGAGTCTTGATCATCCACTGATTAACATGTTCTTAACCAGTCACCTCTGCACGACAGTGAATAAGATTGGATTGACAGATCAATGGAGCTGCATGATGCTGGCGAGTCAGCTCAGATCCTCCCCACCAATGGTTCCATCCGTTGAACAGTTCATCGAGTGCCTCAAGGCCGACGAGGATCTGCAGTACAAGGTGAAACTGGCCCTCAAAGCCGAAGACCTTTCGGCCCTGGCGGGCGAAGCGGGATTCAGCTTCACGGCGGCGGAACTGGCGAAGAGTTTCGCTCACCTGCTGCTGGAGAGCGAGGACGAAAGAGCCGTGGCGCTCTTTGATGGACAGGGTTGGGATGCTGGCGAGCTGCTCTGGTCTCTTAAAAACTGGGCTGGCTGAGTTAAGGCCGCTGATCAAGGCGCCGGCGCTGGCGGCTCGCCCGGGAGCGGCAGCTGTTGGAGCAATAGCGGGCATCGCGGCGACGGGCGCTGAAGGCCTTTCCGCAGCAGCTGCAAAGCCGGGTACTCGGCACGCCGGGCTCCTGAGTGAAGCGCAGGCCGATGCGCTCACCGAGCACCAGATCGAGGCCATAGCCCTGCCGCAACAGGCTCTCGGTGTCGGCGTAGCCCAGGCTCTCAGCCAGGCCTGGCGCCTCAAGCAGAAAGCGCTGCAACATCCGCACCAGCGCATATCCCTCCCCCCAGAACCAGCGTCGCCGCTGACGCACCAGTTCGGCCCGCTGCTCCAGCGATTGATCGCCCACCCGATCATCAAAGGCGGGCTCGTCACTCCAGCCAGGATCCATCCGTCTTGAACGTCCGAACGTCTTGAGACGAAGCCTATGGGGTCTGGCGATCAGCAACGCCTCCAGGCCGATCGACAGCCGGGTACCGACGGCCTTTAACGCCAAGGGTATTCGCCCCTTCGAACGGCCGATCGCCTTCGACAGCATTGCAGTCGCCAACCCCAGCAACACCTGCATCAAGTGCTGGGAGCAGGCAGCTTCGCTTCGTTCAGCGCAGCGCTGATGGGAAACATCGACAACTCCCTTGGTGGTGATGCCAGCTGTGGGGACAACAGCTGTGGGGACAACAGCTGTGATGACAACAACAGCAAAACGACATTGTTCTGGAGATGTGCTGATCCGATGATCTGCCTGCTCCCGGCTCCATCGGCACCAGTGATTGCACCGCCAACCAATCATTCTCCGGCGATCTGCCTGTGAGCCGGAGCGAAGCAGACCAGGCGGTTGGGCCGCCTGCAGCTGGAGGTGCTGGCCGATGCCGATCCCTAACCCTGCCTCAGCTGCGGGTGAGCCTGCGGCTCCCACCGCCCTGGTGCAGTTCCAGCCGGCCCTCACCCGGCCCGACGGCAGCAGCAGGGCACAAAAAAACCGGCTGGGGAAGCCGGTGAAGAGGTGATGAACGGTTGATGAATCGGAGCGGCGGGATTTGAACCCACGACCCCCACTACCCCAAAGTGGTGCGCTACCAAGCTGCGCTACGCCCCGGCGGAATGGAAGCTATCACAGCCCCCGCGGCAGCCACGCCTCCCAGGTGCGTACCCGTTTGAGCCGCCTCAGAATCTGGATCGTGAGCCGTTCGCGGCTCTGGCTGGCGTAGCCCCAGAGCCGCAGGCGCCGGGCCAGCTGACGCAGCTGGGCCAGGTTCAGAGCCGCCAGGCGCAACTCCGGCAACCGTCGCCAGGCACTGGCTGTGACCGGCAGGGGGTTGCCCTGGTTCACCCCGGGGATTGAGCGCATGGCACCGCCGGCCATCCACTCAGGCACGAGCACGAACAGCACCGCCAGCAGCCCGTAGAGCTCCACAAGCCCCTTCGGCAAGGGGTGAAGTTGTCGCTTTCTCTCCGAGCCGTCGTCGGGGGGTGCCAAGGGATTCAGAGCAGGGTGCCTTTCGGCTGGGCCGCCGGGGCGGCAGGACTGCTGCGGCCGGGGGTCTCCTTCCAGAGCAGCGGAGTCTCCCGGGCCGGCTGGAGCCGCACACTCCAGAACACCAGGGCCGCCACCGCTCCGAGGGTGATGGCCATCAGCAGAAGCACGGTTCGGTCCGAGAGGGGCGTCATGCCATCAGACCTGATCTGTGCGCAGGCAGAGCATCCGCTGCGGCAGCCTCTCCAGGGTGAGTTCATCGCCGCGCAGGATCAGGCGCAGACGATCGGTGCCGTAGCGCAGGCCGGGCAGCGGAGAGTCTTCACGGAAGAGGGTGGTGCGGGAGCGGCCGGCCAGCAAAGAGGCCTGGGCATCGTTGCGCTCCACCACCACCTGATTGGTGTCGTTGCAGAGGAAGGTTTCTTGCACCTCATAGTTTTCCCACCAGGGCGAGGACATGGCCACAGCGACGCCAGCGAAGGGAAGGCCCAGCAGTGGGGCAAGGGCCAGAAGCCCAAGCCAGAGCGGCCTGCGGTGCTGCTTGGTCGACGCCATGCCCATGACCTGCCTGGACTGAGTTTGCACCAGCCTCACGGGGAACGCCAGGACTGGTGAGGCTGGGTGAGGCCCTGCTCACCGGGAGTGTGCCGGCAGCACCTGGCGATACCCACCGGCGCTGCAGACCTGCACGGGGGTTTCGAACAGCTCGCTGAGGGGTCCATCGGCCAGCAGCTCGTTCACTGGGCCATCAGCCACCAGCGCCCCCTGGTTCAGCATCAGACAACGGCTGATCTCGGGGATGATCGCCTCGATCTGGTGGGTGACCAGCAGCAGGGTGGTGCCGGCCTGGGCCAGCTCGCGCAGGACCTGCAGCAGCTGGTGCTTGGCGCGCAGGTCAAGGCCGGTGGTGGGTTCATCCAGCACCAGCACCTGGGGATCGTGCACCAGGGCACGGGCCAGCAGCAGGCGCATGCGCTGGCCATCCGAGAGCTGGCGGTAGGGGCGAGTGGCCAGATCCTCCAGCCCCAGCCGGAGCATCAGCTCCTGCACAAGCTGGCGCTGCCAGGGGCTGGGGTGCTGGCTGGGACCGATCCCCACCGAACCGAAGAAACCCGAGAGCACCACATCACGGGCCGGAACCGCGCCAACGTATACAGCCAGGAGGTCGCGGGACACCAGGCCGATGCGGGCACGCAGATCCCAGAGGTTGACCGTTTCACGGCCGAACAGGCGCAGGTGTGAACCCGGCTTGACCACGGGGTAGATCTCACGGCTGAGCAGCTTGATCAGGGTGCTCTTGCCGGCCCCGTTCGGCCCCAGAATCACGCTGTTCTCGCCCCGGTGCAGCCGCAGGCTGAGGTTGTCGAACACCCGCCGGGTCCCCAGATAGGCCTCCACGGCCTGCAGCTCCAGGTAAGGATCAGCCGTGGTCATGGGATTCGGAGCAGGGTCTCCAGCGCCAGTTGCAGAGAGTGGGCAAGGGGACGGGCCTGCTGCAGCCTGGGGCTCCAGACCTGGCCTGTGACCAGCTCCTCAAGGCCGGCAAGGACCATGTCCTGACCTTCCAGCAACTGAAGGTCGTCAAGGGGAAGCGGCAGGCTGCAGCGAAAGAAGTGGGCGGTCCGCTGCGGCGTGCTGTGGCGGAACCAGAAGGGAAGTTCGCCGGCGCACCAGTTGATTTCCTCCTGCAGCTCCCGCCTCAGGGCCTGATCCGGGCTCTCACCAGGATCGAGGTGGCCGCCGAAGAGGCCCCAGCAACCTGGGGCAACGATGCCGGGGATGTCATCACGCAGCTGCACCAACCAGCGGCCATCGCGTTCAAGCATCGCCAGGGCCACCTCCAGCATCAACTGAATTCAGCGGCAAGGCGTCAACGTAACCCAGTCTTCAAGGCCGGCGCTCCAACAGGAACAGGTAGGGCCGGGGGTCCCCCTTGGCCTGCATCAACCCGAGCACGGTGTCGTCGTCAACGAGGCGAAAGGCGTCATGCACCGGCAGGTGGTCGTAGAGCATCGTGGCGCTGACCACGCCACGGACCTCCATGCGCCGCAGTCGGGCCTGGGAACGCCGGGTTCGTAACAGCAGCAGCGACCGGCGCAGCAGCGGCCCCGGCAGGTGAAACGCCTGGGGGGACACGCAGCGGGCCAGCTCCAGCGCTCCCGGCAGCGGCCGAATCGGGAAGGGGTCGCCCGCTCCGATGCGCATCAGCAGCGGATGCACGGTCTCGGAATCGAGAAACTGCTTTCCATACCAGCCGCAGACCTCCAGCCAGCCCTCCATGGGATGGCCGCTGCGGATCTCGCTGCCCTGCCAGCGGCCCAAGAGCATGGCCGGGTCCACCGGCGCCAGATCATCGAAGACGGCCAGGGCCTCCTGGAGGCCGGAGTGGCGTTCCCGCAGCAGGCGCTGGAGGCTGTTGGCGCTGGCCATGGGCAGGACCTTCCCGAGGTACGGATTGATGACGGCACCAGAAAAAGCGCAACGTGGGCACCCTCGGGCGATCAGCCTGGAGAGCCATGCACGGATGCTCGATGGTGGCGGCCCTGGTGATCCTGGCGGTGATCGTGGCGGTTGGAGCCCTGCTCAACCCGTCCCAGGACGACTTCGGCTGGTTTCTGCGGCTCCGCCGCCCCCGCTGGCTCAGCTTCGAGCGCTGGATCCCGGCGATCTGGCTGGCGATCTACCTCTGCTTCTATGCCTCGGCCCTGCTGGTGTGGCAGTCCACCACCAACCTGGCACTGATGGCCGGCTACCTGGGGCTGGTGGTTCTGGTTCAGAGCTACACCTGGGTGATCTGCCGAAGCCGCAGCCTGCGCAATGGCACCGTCATCGGCCTGGCCGGCTGGGCCTGGGGGGTGGCGCTGGCGGTGGTGGTGCTGCAGCAGTCGAGGCCTGCGGCGCTGCTTCTGATCCCCTTTCTGCTCTGGAGCCCGGTGGGCAGCTTCGTGACCTGGCGGATGGAAAGCCTCAACCGCTGAGGGTCTCGGCGGGATGCTCGATCCGCTGCTCCACGGCCTCCCAGACCACGCGATAAGCGAGGCTCTGAGATTGACTCCAAGCCTGGACGGCGGGTTGATGCCAGGCCACCTGGCGTGAAAGCCCGCCGAAATCCTCAGGGAGCTGATCCAACCCGAGCAGAGTCAGGGCTTCGGGCAAATCCAGGGATTGAACACGCATGGGGACATCTCCTGCTGGTGCAGCCAGGGACTGGGCAGCATGTGGTGCGATCCCAACTCCAAGCTGGCACGGCACTCCCCAACCCGCTCAAGGCCGCTTGATCAGCCTCAGGATCAGCACTGCCAGCGCAGCGCCAATCGCCGCCTTGAGGACGCTGCCCAGCAGCGCATCACCCAGGGAAGGCCCCCAGCCAGCCAGCGCCAGGCCACCGATCAGTGCACCGATGATCCCGGCCACCAGATGCATCACCAGACCACCCGCCAGCCATCCGGCGATCACGCCCACAAGCAGGAACAACAGAACGTTCATGGCCTTGGCGGAGCTGGTAGCAGAAAAGAGGAACGGGCGAACCCTACCTCCGGATCAGGATCATGGAGTCTTGGAGGGGGGCCAGTCCTGATGTCGCCGGTCCAGCAGAGCCATCAAGGAGCTGATACTCCCTCAGCGGCAAGTCTTGAGATAGGTGGCATCAAGGTCCTGGGACATCGGCTTGAAGTCGGGTTTCAGGGCAAGGCCCTGACGGAAATTGGCGCAGGCGAGCTCGCGCTGTCCCAGGAGGAAAAGGGTTTCGCCACGATTAAAGTAAGCCCGTGAATCACTGGGGTCCAGCTCAATGGCCATGCTGTAGTCAGCAAGTGCTCCCTTGTAATCCTTCAAAGAGTTTCTGGTCACCCCACGGTTATTATAAGCCATTCCATTCCTGGGATTGAGTGCGATGGATTTGGCGTAATCTTCCAGAGCACTGGAATAATCAGCAGGCGTGGATGCTGCTTTAACATCCGCAAGGCGAAGATAGGCATTTGAATTCTCAGGTTCCAGCTCAACCGCCCGACGACAATCCGCCATCGCTTCGCTCACCTTGGCGAGTGCAAGCTGGGCCTGACAACGGTCAATCCAGGCTGCAGTGAGCTTCGGGTTCAGCTTGATCGCCTGGGTGCACACCTTCACGGCATTCTGCCAATCAGAAGCCTTGATCCGTGCATTGCACTGCGCCGCTACGTCATCCATGGCCGCAGAAGCTGCTGGCACAACGACCAATGGCAGTGCCATGGGGAGCAAGCCAAAGAGCATCCAGAGAGGGAGCCAATGGGATCGTGAAGACATGGTGGGGAATCCTTCTCGAAAACCAGCGTAAACACGTCCCCATGGCTTGACAATGTCCAGCTCGGAACTGGTCGCTTGAAAGCACGTTGCTTGCTGAGGTGATGATCAGTTGATGAGTTTATTTGATGAATTCAGTTGATGAGCTGAATTGATCTGACGCGCAAAGGTTGATCCTCCTCCAAGCTGATAACTGTTAGGCGATGGTCGTCGAGCTCTGGTTCGTGGGGTCAAACAAGAAAGTTCCAGCAGACTGGATCTGCTGGAACTTGAGACAGTGATCGAGAATCGGAGCGTGAGCGCTCAGGACACAGGAGCCATGGAACCGGCTGCAAAGTCGTCTGAATCATCCTGAGAAGGCTCGGCAATCAGGTCATTCACCATGGCGGCGTCGAAGGAGAAGCAGCCTGGACCGATCAGCAGCAGGGCAAGGCTTCCGCCCAGGTAGAGCAGGACCAGTTCAAGCACATAGATATTGAGGCCGGCCGTGAGGATGTGCTGGTAGGCCGCCACTGTCATGGTGGCCGTGATGGCGAGAGCTCCCATGGGAGTGAGCAGGCCGAGGATCAACAGCCAACTGCCGATCAGCTCGGAGAATCCAGCCGCGTAGGTGAAGAACAGGGGGAAAGGGAGATGCAGCGAAGCCACGTAAGTGTTGGCGAACTGCTGGGGATCGGCGAGTTTCTCCTGGCCATGGTGGATCATCAGACCACCGATGCCCAGGCGCAGGACCAGCAGCGCGATGTTCACCGTCAAGGCCCTTCTCAGGAAATAGCCGGCCAGGGCTCGACGGAGCCTGTGACTGCCGCCCGCGTGAGATAGAACCACTGCTGCGGAGGAAAGAGTTCCGTCGATCCGGGGCGAGGGCCGGCTGAGCACGATGAACCAGATTGCCATGCGCTGTCTCGCTGCAGCAGCAGTCCACTACGCTACTTATCAATGGTTGATCTCACTACCTGGGATGGACTGCTCCGCACCTACGTCGATGCTGACGGGCGGGTGGATTACCGATCCTGGCTGACGGGACAACCGACCATTCTCGCCGACTGGCTGGCCCAGCAATCCTACGAAACGAAAGGGCACCAGGATCACCTGGCCCACTGGATCAACCTCTACAACGCCTTCACGATCCAGGCGGTGCTCAGCCGTTATCCCATCGCCTCGATCCGACCCAAACTGCTCGGGCTGCCGAACTGGATCGGCTTTCTGCGCTTCTTTCAACAGCCCGTGCATCGCCTCGGCTCGCAGTTGTTCAGCCTGGCGCAGATCGAGAATCGGATGCTGCGTGAGTGCGGCCAAGACCCACGCATTCATTTCGCGATCGTCTGTGCCTCACTGGGGTGTCCGCTGCTGCGCGGCGAGGCCTACACGCCGGAGCGCGTTGAACAGCAACTCCAGGATGACCTGGTGCGCTTCGTCAACAATCCCCAGAAGGTGCGCCTCGATGCTGAAGCGGGCATCCTTCACTGCAGCCGAATCTTCCAGTGGTATCGGGCCGACTTTCTGGCAGCATCACCCTCCATCTCTGCCTATATCCTGCCCCAGCTTCAGGGCGCGACAGATACGAAAGCTGAACTGCGGCTGGCTTTTCTACCCTACGACTGGAGCCTGAATCAGCGGATGTCCTCATAGAATCGCTTCAGTCGGCTCGGCGGTACACCGAGCCCCCAGAAGATGCCGATTGAGAGATAGGTCGTGATCGCTTTCCATCTCCCCCATTGCTGAACACGGCGATCCGAACTCTCGACCACACGATTGATCAGCACGATGCGCCCCTGGCTCAGTATGCGCAGGCACAGATCTCCATCTTCCATGATCGGAAGCTTTGCATCAAATCCACCGCACAACCAGAAATCTCGTCGGCGACAGATCATCACCTGATCACCAAAGAGCAGACGCAATCCTTTTAGGTAAAGATGGGGCCGAAACAGCAGCGGTGCAAGATAGGTTTTCAACAGATTCAGGGCTGAGATGTCCCAGCGTGTTTTGTCGCCATGGCCCATCAGCGAAATGAAGCCAGCGCAGGCAATTGAGGCATCCGCCAAGGTGCGCTCGGCCACCTGGACAAGGTCGTCGGGGATCAGGGTGTCCGCATGCAAAAAACAGAGCAGATCACCCGTGGCCGCTCTGGCCCCATGGTTCATCTGGATGGCCCGACCTGCCCCCTCGCTTCGGAGCACCACCACGCCGGCATCGGCGGCGATCTGCACGGTGTGGTCGCTGCTGCCGCCATCCACCACCAGCACCTGCCAGGCAGGCGGATACAAGGCCTTCACGCACCGCAAGGTGCGCGCCAGGGTGGTGCCTTCATTGAGGGTAGGAATGATGATTGAGAGCTGTGCCATCGATGCCATCCTGGGGCAGCCTTAGTGCCGCATCAGCCCCTCATGGAGGCCCAGACTGCATACCAGAGAAGCAAGGCTGATCAACACGAACTTTGCCGGGATAGCCAGAGAAAGCGCCACCACGAAGAATGCGATGATCACGATCAGGGGTTGGTGGAGCAGATAGACCCAGAAGGCAGCCCGGTTGCCGTAACTCAAGATGGGGTGGCTGTAGCTCCGATAGGGCCGTGCCAGAGCCAGCAGGGCCAGCAACCGCAGCCAATCCAAATCATGGGAACGGAGCCGATGGGTCATGGGCTCCTTCAACCTTCCCTTCCACGATTCTTCGCCGTCAGCAGCCTTCCCCAGAGACGATTGTATGGGTGAACCAGCAGGGTGGGCTCTCCATGCCGCAACAGAGAGCGCCCATCACGAACCCACTGGAACAGGCCACCTTCCAGATTGAAAGTCCGCGAAAACCCTGCTCGCCGCAGTTGATCCACCCGCGCGGCGCTGCGCACTCCGACCGAGCAGCAGGCCACGATCGGCCTGTCCCTGGGCAGTGTCGTGATCGATCCCACGACCGCCATCAAGCCATCTGCCTCGACCAGAGCTGCACCGCCCAGGTGACTGAACGCGAATTCGGCCGGTGTTCTCGCATCGAGGATCAACCAATCGACAGCCTCATCTCCGGCCAGGATCTGCTCGAGCTGCTCGGCTTCGATGGAGGCAACGGCTGGATAGCGCAGCCGGATCCATTGCTTCAGGCAACAGAAAACAAGATGACCAGCGGTGCAAGCCTGATGGATCATCACTGAAGCCTCCAGCCGCCACCCCTTCAGTTGGCCGATTCACGGGGAGGTATGAACCAGCGCTAGGAGGCTGTTGCGCATAGAACGCGCCGCGAGTTCTCCACAGACGGCCACGCATCTGCCCAAAAGCTAGTGACAGCAATGGCTTTGGGCGAGATCATGGGCCATGAGCAAGCCCAAGACCTTCCGCCCCTGGCTGCCTGAGCAGG
>CALRVC020000008.1:0-111134 GCA_943371515.1 Synechococcus sp. UW140
CATGCCTCACCAGGGAAGGCCTGGACAATTACCGACGAAAGATGGAACGATTGGCCTGTCACCGCATAGACGTGGCCATGGCCTGCGTAAGCCCTCCGCAGATGCCCGTTGCGGCGCGATTTGGCGTCGGCTTTATTCAGGAGTCCCCAGGTAGGCGGTGAAGAACAGCCAGGTGCCCAGGCGAGTGCGGGCCGCCTCGTCCAGGGAAAACACGGTGGTCTGATGGGCCACGTAGGTGCCTTGCACGCCCAGATCGAGGCAGGCCATGCCGATCACCAGGGCAATCAGGGAGGTCGCTCCTAAGGCCAGAAGCAGCAGGCCCACCAGAGCGAGCAGACAGCCCGCCCGCACGACCTGCCTGGGGCCGTGCTTGTCCACCAGCCGGCCGATCGGCCTGGCGACGGAGATGCTCACCAGGCCCACCAGCCCGAAGGCGCCGATTGCTGCCGGCCCGAGCCGCCAAGGCGGCGCCGCCAGCTGCAGGGCCAGGGCACTCCAGGTGGCCATGAAGGCCCCGAAGAGAAGGGCCTGGCGCATGCAGGCCTGTCGCAGGGCCGGGTAGCGAAGCCAGAGCAGGAGCTGGGAGCGCTGCAGGGCCAGATAGCCGAGAGGTCGGGGTGGGCACTGGCGGTGCAACCGGGTGCGGAACAGGACTGCCACCGCCACCATCAGCACGGCCGAGACGACATAGATGGCCCGCCAGCCGGCCAGCTCGGCCAGGAACCCACTGAAGGTGCGCGCCAGCAACAGCCCGCTGAACTGGCCGCTGAGCAGGGTGCCGAGCGCCAGGCCGCGGCGGGAGTCGGGGATGAGCTGGGCCACGAAGGGCGGCAGCAGGTATGGCACCAGGGCGCAGAGGCCGACGGCGAAGAAGGCGGGCAGCAGTAGGCCGAAACCGGGCGCCAGCACGATCGCCAGACAGGCAAGCGCCATGCCGCTGGCGGCTCCCACCAGCAGCCGACGCCGCTCCAGCCGGTCGCCCAGGGGGAGCAGCAGCAGCAGGCTCACGGCCAGGCCCCACTGGGTCGCAGCCGGCACCAGCACAGCGGTGCCGGCGCTGAGGCCGAGGTCGATGGCGATCGGCGGCAGCAGCGACTGGCTGTAGAAGGGATTGGCCACGCTCACGCCCACGGCCAGGGCCAGCAGGGTGATCGGCGGCAGGGGCCTGGGGTCGGGCCGGCTCAGATCCACATGGTCATTGCACCTCCAGGATCAGACGATCGAAGCCGCGGAATCGGTCACCCATGAACCGATGGGAGGCTTGTTCGTGACAGTGGATGGCCTGAAAACGTTGCCGGAAGGCGTCGAGCACGGCCCGTCCCTGCAGGCGGGCGAGCTGGCGTCCAAGACACTGATGGAGCCCCGGAGCGAAGCTGAGGTGGGGATTGGGATCCCGCTCGATCCGGAACAGATGCGGATCATCGAACACGCGGGGATCGCGGTTGGCCGCTCCCACCAGGGCCGTGACCGAATCGCCGGCAGCGATGGTGTGTCCGGCCAGTTCGATCGGCTCGGTGGCGGCACTGGCATTGAGGGCCTGGGCCGGCGGATCCCAGCGCAGCACTTCCTCCAGCGCCGGCCCCACCAGGGAGCCATCGGCCCGCAGCCGCTCGAAAGCCTCGGGGTGGCGAGCCATCGCGCAGGCCAGCGTGCCCACGAGCAGGCGCAGGGTGAACACACTGGCGCTGTAGAAGTTGCTGGAGATGAACAGCAGCAACTGCTCATCGCTGATGTGCGTGCCATCGCGGGGATCGACCATCAGTCGGCTCAGCAGATCGTCCTGGGGGTTGGCGCGGCGCTGATGGATCAAGGGCAGGAAGAACTCCCTGTAGATGGCGATGGCGTCGTCGCCGCTGGCGGTCGTCTGCTCAGTCTGCGTGAGACCGCGGGAGCGCACGAAGGAGGGAACATGCCTGAGCACCTCCTGTTGAAGATCGGGGGGAACACCGATGAGCTCGCTGGTGACGGCCACCGGCAGCGGATCAGCCAGCAGGGGCACAAGATCGAAGGGTTCGCCCGTGGAGATCGATTCCAGCCGCTCGGCAATGAAGTTCCGCGTGAACGTCTCGAGGCTCGGGATGTCGATGGCGCGAAAGGCGTCGATCACATGGTGACGAACCAGCGCATGGGGCTCGCCGTCCATGTAGGGAATGTCGAGCTTCTGGTCGTGGAAGATATGGCCGCTGCCGAAGCGCTCGATCAGCTTGTCGAGATGGCGCTGACGGCTACAGCGCGGATCATGCATGTGGGCCACCGCCTCAGGGTGGCCAAGGATGATCCACATCTGCGCGCCCTCACACCATTGCAGCGGACATTCGGCGCTCATGGCCGCATAGATGGGGTAGGGGTCGGGATGACCCGGAAGGCAGGGATCGAGCAGGAAGGCCTCGCGGTCCGTGGCGGTCAGCGTCATGGCGGGCAGCTGGAGAACAAAGGCCTCAGCGACCCATCATGCCCGGCCCGATCGGCTTGGCAGCAGATCAAACCGATCACGGTTCACAGCAGCGAGGATCGCCCACATCCTGGCCTCAGCGGGCCAGAGACCTGGCCAACTGGCCCCACGGAGACTGAACCAAGGCACACAATGGCCACACTCCGCAGACATTGATCAGACCAGATGCTGGAGAACGCCGCAAAGCAAGCCACCGACGCCATGATCCCACGGGAGGCCTTCGGGGCGATGGGAGCAGAGGTGCTTGAGGCGCTGGGGTGATGCGCCCCTCAATTGGTCCAGACCGGGTGAACACCTGAGCGCCTGCACTGGATCAATCCATGTAGCTGCAGACCTCCAAAATACAAGGAGCCGCAATATTTTCTCCACCGTGCAAGCCATTAGAAAACCTGCATTGCTAACGAACCGAATCCAGGCTGTAGATTGGCCTGCAGTTTCGAGGCTTTGAGCGCCTCATCCCACAGCGTTGAACCCCATGGCATCCCTCTCGGCTCAACCAAGTGGCTTTGACTATATCGAATGTTTATTTGTCAGCGACTTCCAGCCTGTGCCCAAGCCAGCCGCGATCGATGGCTGCTGGATTCATAGTGTGGCATCAGCCCTGGACCATCTTGAACATCGTATTGACCAAGGATTGCGGTACATATTACTGATTGCCGTCAATGCCTGGCCAACACTGGACTTGGCTGAGCAGGATGCATTCTGCGTTCATCAAGTCCTGATGAAGGCGCGCCGACGCTGGGGGAATGCAATCACGCTGATTGCAGATGCTGGATTGTCTCCCTATCAGCAGTCGGGCCATAGCGTCATCAATACGGATGGCCAGATTGATCACGAGGCCTCCTATAAAGCTGTCGTGCAGTTATCCTTGAGGTTTGCCCAGGCTGGAGCGGATGCTGTCGCCCCCTGCCTATCGCTGCCGCAGCAGACAAGCAGGATACGTGAGTCCTTTGATGCCGCCTCGCTAGACTGTGAGGTGTTTCCATACAGCACCAAGTTTTCATCCTCGCTTTACGGTCCATACCGCCAGGCCATCGGCTCCAAACTTGGCTCGTTGCGAAAAAGCTACCAGTTTGACTTCAATGACAGCCCTGCAGCCATCGATCAGATGGAAGAAGATCTGCGCCAAGGGGCTGTGGCAACAATCGTTAAGCCAGCTTTACCCTATCTGGATGTACTGGCGGAAACGATTAAACGCTCCAGCAAGCCTGTGGCCGTCTATCACGTCAGCGGCGAGTTCATGATGGCCCGGCTGGCTGCCAAGGCTGGTCTGTTGAACGAAGACGACTATTATGACGAAATCAATGCCGCCTTCCGCCGCTGTGGGGCCCGCTGGATCATCGGCTATGCGGCTGACCACTTTCTACGCCAACAGCACAGCAACACTTGAAGACAGGATCCAATCATTCAAGATCTGCGTCAAGCCCGTTTTCTGACATCGATCTGCCTCTCGATGAGCGCTCGAGCCTGGCCAAGGCTTCTCATTCAGGTCGGCCTCTGGCCGCAGACGTGTTGGTGGTGGGGGCGGGGCCTGTTGGTCTGCTCACGGCTTATCGCCTGCGATGCCTGGGGCTCTCCTGCTTGGTGCTGGAGAAACGCCTTGAACTCTCGAGAGCGTCCAGGGCCTCCACGTTTCAGCCAGCCTGCCTGGATCGACTCTCCAGCCTCGGCCTGCTGCCAGCGCTCCTCCACCATGGCCACCGGGTTGAGATGCTGCGCCACCTTGAGCTTCCGTCCGGCCAGCGCCGGGACCATACCTTCGCCGGCCTGAAGAGTCACACCCAGCATCCCTTTCGATTGCATCTGGAGCAGCACTGGCTCTGTGAGTTACTGCTGGAGCGCCTGAATCAGCTGCAGCCTGCAGGCCAGCCAGCGGTGTTGTGGGGGCAGGAATTGATGGCCCTGGGCAACAATCCAGCCCCGAATCGACGTGAGCCCATCGAGGTCTGGGTGATGGGCAAGGCTCCGCAGCCCCAGAAGCTGACGGCCCGATGGCTGGTGGCTGCCGATGGAGCCCACAGCACGGTGCGCCAGCTTCTGCAACTGCCGTTCGAGGGACACGATCTGCCGGCTCCGGTGCTGAGGTTGATGCTGGCCCGGCTGCCCGAAGCTGTGGACGGCCAGCTGGCGGGACTCACCTACATTCGCCATCCCCTGGGGACACTCAGCGCCCTGCGCATGCGGGCGGACTGGCGTCTGATCCTGCGTCCGACGGCTGCAGAGGTCGAGCCGGCCCTCGCGGATGAGCAGTGGGCCAGGCAGCGCCTGATTCAGATCTTCTCCAGTTATTGCGAGTCCAGCGCCTGGCAAACCCTGCCCATAGCTCGCGATCACTACCGTGTTGGCCAGCGCTGTGTGTCAGTGCGCCAAAAGGGTCGCTGCCTGTTGATCGGTGATGCAGCCCACATCACCAACACCCGAGGCGGCCTGAACATGAACTTTGGCCTGCTGGAAGGCCTTGATCTGGCTGAAACGTTGGCCAGTTCAAGCCATGGGGATGGCACCGATCAGCCATCGGCCGTCGAGGCCTGGGCCACGCTCTGGCAAGAGCGAACCCACTCGGTGTTGATGGCCCGCACCTCCCAGCTCCTCAATGGCTCTAACCCCTTGGCCGGGGGCCAAGGGGAACTGCGTCCAGATTGCGCCTCTAAGCTGTTGCGCCAGGCCTGCCTTCTCGATCTGATCGCCACCAGGGAGCCTGCTGCGACATGACGGATGGTCAGCAACCCGAGGATCCCGCAAGTACCACGCACAAGACCAGCACGAATGACACAGAACAGCCCAGAGACCGGATCTGAACACCGTTTCAATACCATAACCTCTACATCGCCATGTCCGGACGCGGTTGGACTGATTGTCCCCCCATCCAATCCAACCCTGGAGGAGGAGATAGAAAGCCTGATTGATACTGTTCCTCGCCTTCACATTTCCAGGCTCCCTTACTGCGCAAATGGGGATCTGGCTGCTCGGAATGAGATTTATCTTGATCGCTACCTGGATACAGCACTCAGTTTTGGCACTCTGCCGCTCAAGGGCATCATCATTGGCTGCACGGGGGCCAACTACCGTCTTGGTCCCTCGGAAGATCGGCGGCGTTGCGAGGTGATCTCTGCGGCTCTCGGACGACCCCTGGTGACAGCCAGTCTGGCCACTCTGCAGATGATCCAGGCACTGGGATTCACCAGGCTTCAGCTGGAACTTCCTTATCCTGGCTGGCTGATCAAGTCGGCTGTTGACTATTGGCAGGCGGCAGGTCTTGAGGTGGTGACTCACCATAGTCTGCTTGAGTGCATGGGAGCGAAGAGCGCCTATGACATCAGCTTTCAAGAATTGGATGACTACCTCAAGAGGCTGCGAGTGTCTCCGGATACTGTGGTTCTCCTCTCCGGCACCGGGATGCATACACTCAGCGCGATGGCCGATCTGATTGAGAGCTTTTCAGCCCCGATCATGTCTTCCAATCTCTGCATCGCCCAGTGGCTGTTGGGCTGCAGCCAGGGGTCACGTGGAACCACCCTTCAACGTCAGTTGCTCGCCAAACTCCAGCACTTCAGCACATCCCCTGAGCAGGCTGCTGCGGACAACTTGTTCAATCCCTTCGGCACCCAACTCTGAGCGGCCACAGCGGGCTGGAGCCCGCGGCCTCCAACCAGTGTTCGATCAGGGCGCCGCTGTCACCACCGCCGAGCACCGGTTCCATCAGGTCTCGCGCCTTGGCCAGGCGAGCTTCTTCTGCGATCGGTTGACTGGGATCACCTGGCAGACCATCCACCCGGGTGCTCTGCGAGTGTCCTCGCGCATCAGCCAACGTCACCTCGGCCCATCTCCCAGACTCTCCGGCTGCAGCCACCAGATGGATGCGCCGCATCAACGCCTGCAGCCCTGCATCGCCAAGGGCCTCGGGGGTGAACTGCTCCCGGTGCAACTCCCCCCAGCGCAGACTGGCCGCGACAGCAAAGGCAAGACTGAACTGGGCCTGAATTCGATTGACTGGGGCCCGTTGGCCGCAGTAATGAATCGCTTCGGGGTAGGTGCGCACCTGGATGGGGCCGGCCCCATCCAAGGGGGCTGCTGATGAGCCTGTATCAAGAACGGGGCCATGGCGCTGCCGCCAGAGCCGCGCCGCTTCGGCGGCGTAGTGCAGGTGACGCGCTCCAGGCAGCAGCTTCACGTAGCCACCGCTGATCGCCAAGCTGCTGCGCGGTGCCAGATCGAGCGGCATGGCCTTCAGCGCCAGCAGCACCGGATCGTGATCGAGGGCCTCTGAGCCACGCCAACCGGCAGCGGCTGCCACGGCCAGATCCAGCCCGCGGCTGGCCGCCAGGCCGGGGTAGAGCAGCCGGCAGCTGGCCCCCTCCTGCACCGGTGCAAAGAGACTGCGGCTCATCTGGCAGAGAGCCGCGCTCACCGCCATCCGTTCGCCGCTGGAGCCGATCTCCAGCATCACGGCGGCCGCCAGGCTCGCCACGGCCGTGCCCCAGGTACCGTCCACATGCTCCCCCGGCGGAACCCGGTAGCACTCCCCCAACCGGGCCCCCAGTTCATAGGCCAACAGGAGGGCTTCCAGCGCCTTGTCCAGCCTGCTGTCCAGGCTTTGCCCAAGGCTCAGGCACAGCGGAACCACGTGCAGTGCCGGCCGGCCATGGGCGGGTGCATAGCCCTCCACCAGTTCATCCCAGCAGCAGGAGGCCGCCAGCACCAGTGCGGACGCTGCCGGTGAGAGCGCTGCATGAAATCCAGGTAGTCGGTGCTCTCCAGGGGACAGGCGGCCGTACTGCTGCTGCAGCGCCACCAGCTCGGGTTCCGAAAGGTTGGCGATGGCTGTAGCCGCCGTATCCAGCCAGACCAGCCGCAACTGACGCTGCAGGGAGGGATCAGGCTCAGCCAGGCGTCGGCGCAGATCCGCGAGGAAGGTGGCGAGCTGATCCAGAAATGATGCCACTCTGCTGATCACCATGGCGGTCTCAGTGTTGCTCTCGGCCAAGCTTGTCCACCCATATGTTCCTACCGAGAGTTGGGTGAACTGGCTTCACCACGGAACGCCGATGGATGGAATGGTTCGTTTCGCATCCTGTCGCACAAAGCCTCACGCAGCCCGTGGCTATATTCTCGTTGCTCCAAGACATTCCCCCCTGCGCTGTCGCTGATGCAAATCAAGGCCCTGGCTTCCATTAGACGCTCATGGTTTCTTGGGTTGGCTTCCGTCCTGGCCATTGTGGTTGTCCTTCTCGCCACCTGGAGTGTCCCAGTCTTGGCACAAACCTCGGCATGGCGCTCCCTGTCTGGAGTGGTCTGGGGTGCGGGCCTGCCTGCCTTCAGTTATCCCTTTCATAAGAAGCCTCTCGTCTTGTATGACGGCGGTACCACCAAGCAGGTCGGCACCTACGACTTTCCGGTGAGCAAAGGCATGGCAGGCGTTTAGCATGACGCTTCAGTCCGGTGCCATTCGCGAGCTCCATTGGCATGCCAATACAGCCGAGTGGGCCTACGCGATGGAGGGGAGAACCCGGATCACCCTCACCAGCCCAGAGGGCAAGGTGGAAGTTGCTGATGTGGATAAGGGTGGCCTCTGGTGCTTCCCACGGGGATGGGGCCACAGCATCGAAGGGCTGGGTCCTGGGACGGCAAAGTTCCTGCTGGTCTTCAACGACGACACCTTCTCTGAAGGCGCCACCTTCAGCATCACCGACTGGGTCTCCCATACGCCGGTGTCCTGGGTGACGCAGAACCTCGGTCTCAGCCTGGATCAGGTGAACCGCTTCCCCAAGAAGCAGGTCTACATATCCCGGCACAGTCCCTCACCCGGCCCCCTGGCCGCTGCGAAGCCCCGTGGTCCGGGGATCCAGCCACTACCGATCTCGCATGTCTATGCGCTCGGCAGCCAGAAGCCCGTCACCTCCAAAGCAGGCAGTACCATCCAGCTGGCCACTGCACGTGAGTTTCCTGCCAGTTTCAACATGGCCGGTGGCTTGATTCACCTCGAGCCGGGAGCCATGCGCCAACTGCACTGGCATCCCAATGCCGATGAGTGGCAATACGTGCTCAGCGGTGAATTTGAGCTCAGTGTTTTCGCTTCGGAGGGGAAGGCGAGCATGAGCAGGCTGGTTTCAGGGGATGTGGGTTACGTGCCCAAAGGCTATGGGCATGCCTTGCGCAATTCCTCATCGAAGCCCGTCGACATTCTCGTCGTTTTCAACGAAGGGGACTATCAGAGCATCGATCTGGATGGCTGGATCGCCACCAATCCAGACAGCGTGCTCGGCAACACATTCCAGTTGCCTGCCGGGATCGCCGAGAAACTGCCCCAGCGGCGGCGTCTTTTCAGGCCCTTGAGTGCAGCCCCAACGGCCTGATCGCCTTGACCCAGCCACCACCCCATCTCCCATCTCGGGCCCGCTCGGCGGGGTGGAGAAAGCTGCTCATCCTGAGCTGCCTCGTGGTCTCGTTGCTGTGTGGGTCAATCGCGCTGGCCGGACAGGCCCGGGAGGTGCACCGTTCCGAACCTCTTCAGCTTCCCGTTATCTGTGGCGTGCGTCTGCGCGCCCCACGAATCAGCTGGGAGCTGCCGAAGGATGTGGAAGGAGAACTGCGCCAATCGAATCGCAATGTTGCCCAGCGGGCCACCGATCTCTTCGCCTGGCAGCAGTTCATCGCCCTGAACTGGCCCGCCTCATCGACACATCGAGGTGAACCAGACCATGGGCGTCTCCTGCAGGCCGAGGGGCCGAGGGTATGGGAGACCTGGATGGAGGCCTCGGAGGTGTACAGAGCCGATGGCTCACCGCCACTTCCCTGGGATGATGATTCCCAGGAAAGTAGCGGCTTCACTGCCGCAGAAGCCAGGACCAGCCCCGTCAAGTTGCTGTTCCGACTCAGCAAGGTTCACCATCTGCTGGATGACGCGTTCCAGCCCACCAAGGCCAACGGCACCTTCCCCGGCACGCTCACCGACCAGCGCGGGCGCCTGGTTCACTATGAGATTCGGATGAACCGCATTCTTTACGAGTATGTGGTGAAGCATGGGTTGTACGGAGCCAATCAACAGGCTTCTCTCGACCGCATCTCAGCTCCGGAGGGATCGATCCTCATCAAGGCCGCCTGGCGAGAGATGGAGCCGGGTGAACAGTCCCGCTACTACACCGCTACGGCTGATCTCGTTGATCCGGGCGCCCCAGCTGGGTCCGCTCCACGTCGACGTCAGGTCGGCTTGGTCGGCCTGCACGCGATGCAGAAGACGGCCAGCGCTCCTCAGTGGATCTGGACGACCTACGAGCAGGTCGACAACGTGGAAGGACAGACCCCATCCTTTCGCAATCCCCACTGCACCGATTGTCTGGCCAATCAGCAGGGCCCGCCTGGATTCCCGAATCAGGTCACCCGACTGAATCCGATCCCCTCAAGGGATCCCGACTGCGCCCGTCCCGACGAGTCCAACGACAATCTTCAGGACCTGAACCAGCGGATGCAGGCGGCTCTGCCCCCCTCGGTGTGGCGGAACTACGAAGTCCTCGGGGCCCAGTGGCCCCTTGCGCAAACGCCGCCGTCGCCGTCCGAGGCCTCGGCTCATCAACCGACCACGGTCTTCTCCGTTCGACCAGCCCTGCTGGCGAACACCACCATGGAGACCTACATCCAGAACACCTCCTCCTGCATGGGCTGCCATGCCATGGCACGCAGCAGCAATCCGCAGCATTTCGTCTCTTCCGACTTCAGCTTCACCTTCTCCGAGGCATTGCCTCGCCTGCCCGACCCTCGAATCCTGCCTCCGCCTTCGACCCCTGGCACGCGTTGGGACAGAGAAAACTGGGACAGCATCCTGCGCGGCTATGCGCTCAGCACGGCGACCTACGAGAAACTGCCGGAGCAGGTGCCCACGGCTCGCCTCCACTGCGCCAGCTGCCATCTCGATGCCGGTGGCAATACCCAGGCCTCCTCCTGGCTGGGCATGACCAGGAAGTACAACTACCCGCAAACCCAGGATCTGCAGCGACGCATCAATTTTTGCTTCACCCACAGCCTCAATGGCCGTCCCCTTCCACTCGAGGAAGGGGAACCGACGATGCGCGCGTTCATCGTTTACATGCAATGGCTCGACGAGCAGGCAACCGCTCGGCGGATGCAGCCTCCCGCCACCCCTTTCCCGCCGATCTCCTCCCTCAGCGGAGATGCGCCACGCGGCAAGGAGATCTTCCGGCAGAAATGCGCCTTCTGCCACGACGCCCGAGGGCAGGGACGTTACGGCGGCGATCGCTACTACCGCCCGGCACTCTGGGGCCCCCACTCCTTCAACCGACTGGCTGGACTGGCAAAACCGGCCAAGCTGGCGCCATTCCTGCGAGCGAACATGCCCCATCGCTTCGGTGGAGTACTCACGGATCAGGAGGCCTGGGATCTGGCCGCATTCATCGATCGCCAGGAGCGTCCTGCGGGGCCTCCTCAGTAGGCGCTGGGCCAGAGATCGGGCTGATCGATCATGGGCTGCCGCATCGGCAGGACGTGAAACCGGCGGCGGATCTCCAGCAGCGGTTCCGCGGCGATGGCCAGGTGATCCAACTGGCTGAAGTCTCCCGTGCAGGCCGCTCCCCGCACAAGAGACTCCGCGAAGAGCTCCGCCGAGCCCGGAAGATCGAGAGCGCCGCGGCGGCCGTCGACGCCGTGATACGGCTCTCCGCCGCCGCCGTAGGGGATGAACTGCAGGTCGGTGCCGTGCTTGAACAGACCCACCTCATGGATCAGGAAATTCGTGAGAGAGGCCATCCAGTTGGCATCGCTGTTGTTCAGCGCCAGCTTGAACGCGCCCAGGGCGATTTCCCCGGGGCCTGTGGGTTCATAGCCGGTGATCACATGATTCATGTCATGGCAGACGTAGTACCCGGGATTCGGCGTGTTGCGACTGGGTACAGTCATGCCGTTGCGTTCATAGAGCTGGATGAAGGCCCACCCCAGGCTGCCGTAGGGCATCTCGGCCAATCGTTCGATGGCTGCGTAGAAGGAATCGTCGTAGTCCTGCTTGCCGCTGCCAGTCTGATGATCCTGATGCTCGGAGAGTTCGGGCATGTAGTTGTCGTATATGCGAACGAACTTGGCCGTTGCCTCCGCTGCAGAGAGATGGGCGAAGTCGCGGACGATCTCGAGTTGCGGTGGATCGATCCGCAGGGCCTCCGCATAGGTTTCCAGACGCTTCAGCTGAGCTTCGCTCTTGGGATGCCGGCAAAGATCCAGGATGATGGCCATCTGGAGGAACAATCGCCGCCAGGCGGAATCCACAAGCTCCTCTGCCAGCCGGTCGGGGGTGAGGGATTCCATCGTGGCCAGCGTGCTCGCCCCTTGTCCGAGGAGATGGGTGGCCAGGGCCGTGAAGACACGTTGCTGCTCAGCGGTGGGCCCGCCGTCGACATCCATGAATCCGCAGAGACCACGCGACAGGGCTCTGGCTGCCGTCGGCATGACCGGGAAGGGAATGGTGGCGAGCGTCACAGCAGCGGATCAATGCATTGTCGAGCGTAGAGATTCCGGCTGAAGGCTGCACTGATTCGACCAGCCAAAGGTCATCGATGGGCTGGACTGGCTAGACCCACTACGCGACAGGTGCAGTAGCTGATCGCTGAATGACCTCCTGAGCAATCACATCGACAAGCGCCACATTCAGTTACATTTGCCGTACCCCCACATTCGCGCCCCACCTCAGAGCAAACTATAGATGACAACCAACGTCACCCAAGCCACCCGAGGCGCCGCAGGCTGGAACCTCGCGATAGTTAATCCAGATCCAGTTGACGGCCTGGGGTATCTGAATTACTTCGCGAACCAGCCGGGGGGATACAACGTCACCATCACAACGGGCGGTGGATTTGATAACTACCCTTACACCGACTACTACGTCTTCAGGATCGGCGACAACACCGGCACCGCTTCCGACACGATCAGCACCAACAATGCCGGCACCTTTGAGGCCCGTGAGGGCAACGACGTCTTTTTCAACAACGCTTTCAATCCGTTTGGCAGCTCTGCATCACGGTCCGTACGCTTCTTCGGCGGCAACGGCGACGATCAGTTCAATATATTTTTAGATTACGATCCCACTTTCACCGGTGCGACCGTTGTCTATGGCGGCTCCGGCAACGACCTTGCCAATGGCGGCTATGACGACGACATCCTGTACGGCGACACGACGAACAGCTATCTCTTCAACCCGGGGCTCAGCCCGTTAAACCCCAGCGACCTTGCCCCCTACGACACCAGCCGCGACGGCGACGACATTCTGGCCGGCTATGGCGGCAACGACCTGTTGTCGGGCGATGGCGGCGATGATCAACTGTTCGGCGGCAACGGCTCCGATACCCTCCTGGGCGGCGATGGCAGCGACTTCCTCTATGGCGGACCGCGCGGAGCCGGCAACCTCGACGTGCTGACCGGCGGCACCGGGGCCGACGTCTTCAGCCTGAGCTACAGCCAGGACACCTCCAACGGCGGCGGCTCGTTCTGGAACAGCTTCCTGGCGAAAACGGGCCAGGACATCGCCAACAACGAGGTGAAGATCGCCCTCCAGAACGCCATCAAAGATGCAGGTGGCGCAGTCGTGGGCGGCATCCTGGGCGCCGCGCTTGGACCCATCGGGGGCGACCTGGCGGCAGCGTTCGTCAGCCTTGTGGAGAGCCTGGCGGCGGGCCCAACGCCGAAGCAGAAACAGGATGTGATGGTCGTCACCGACTTCGACCCGCGCGAGGACGTGCTGCAGTTGCCGCTGCAGAACAGCATCACTTCCGCCCTCACTTTCCAGCCTGTAGGCGCGAACCAAATCCCTGGTGGCATCAACTCCAGCACAACCGAGCAGGTGATGCAATTCTCGTTCGGTGGCCAGATCTATGCCTACGTCCAGCTGAGCGCCGATTTCCTCGCCGACATGGGCCTCACGGGGGCAGGTGGCAACACAGTGCAGGTGCTGAACAACCTGTTTGAATACAGCTCCAGTGTGGCGATGGCATCAAACGGCCTGGCCACCTTCACGAACCTGGCCCCTCTGAACAGCAAACTGCCAGGCGGCGGATTCCAGCCCGTGGTGAGCGCGTCGCTGCCAGCCAACTCAACGGTTCAGCTGTTCGGCGCCATCGGCGGCCAGGTGAGGAACTGGACCGCCAACAGCGGCGCTGTCCTTGCCGGGACGAATTACACCGACGTGCTCTCGGGCAATCAGACGATCTTGGGGGTATCTCAGCCGATTAGTGGGAAGCAACCGGACCCTTCAAAACTCACTTTGGCCGATCTGAAGGGTTATGCGGCTTATATCTATGGATTTGGTGGTGCCGATCTGATCTACGGCACCGGTGAAAGCGACCAGCTCTACGGCGGCGACGGCGACGACGTCATCTGGAGCTTCCTCGCCGGCACGAACACCGGTGGCCCTGTTGCCGAGACCATCTCGGGGGGTGATGGCGATGACCTGCTCATCGGCGGCAACAGCGCCGGCACGTTCGACGGAGGGACAGGCAGCGACACCTTCTCAGTCGTCTATCTCAACAACGTATCGACTGCAGATGGCTTTTTTAAGCCCATGCAGCTCGTGGTCGACCTCGTCGCCGGCTACGCCGCCGAACAGTTCTCTGACTTCCTCGACCTCTTCGCCCCGGTTGGGCCGCCGCCCTTCCAAGGCACCGGCCAAGCTGAGGTGCCGAACAGCTACACCCTCACCGGCATCGAGAACGCCATCGGCGGTCCGCTCAACGACTGGATCCGTGCCGCCTCCGGCTCGATGATCGAGGGTGCCCAAGGAGCCGACTACCTCCTCGCCGAGGCGGTGGACGGCGTCACCCTCAGCTACCAGGGATCCGAAGACGGGGTGAGCGTGCAGATCTTCGAAGATGGCGCGAGCAGCAGCGGCGGCGACGCCGAAGGCGATGTCATCGGCACCAGCACGCCCACGGGTGGCGCCCCCTTCTTCTCCCTGCCGTTCCAAGCCACGAACTTCGATGGCCTGCTCGGATCGGCGGCGAACGACACGCTTGGCGCCTATCTCTCTAATGTCGATGACTCTGGAGACTCCTTCACCTTCACCGGGAATGGCGGAACCGACGTGTTCCAGATCACCGGCGCCGAGGGCGAAGTGAGCGTCACCATCACCGACTTCGACAATCAGAGTGGGAGTGGGGACAAGATCGACCTCCGCCCACTCGGTACGACAGCGGCCGATATCTTCATCACATCCTCCGGCGCAGTCGTCGGAGGCAACGAGATCATCGTAATCACCACAGGAGGCACCGATTCCCCATCGCTCACACTGGCGGATTTCCTGGTCGCCACCCCTGTCTCCGGTGTCGCACAGTCGCGCAAGGGGGGCGACGCTCTGGCAGGCGGTGCCGGACCGGACCTGATCACCGGCAGCTCCAGCCAGGACTTCCTGTTCGGTAATGGCGGCCAGGACGTTCTCCTCGGTTGCGCCGGCGATGACGTTCTGGATGGCGGAGCAGGACGCGATCGGCTGAGCGGCGGACGGGGCGCCGACCGCTTGCGGGGTGGCGCGGGGCGAGATTGGCTGGACGGTGGCAACGGTGACGACCTGCTCGATGGCGGCGCTGGGGCCGACGAGATGCGCGGCGGACGGGGCGCCGACCGCTTGCGGGGCGGCGCGGGGCGAGATTGGCTGGACGGTGGCAACGGTGACGACCTGCTTGATGGCGGCGCTGGGGCCGACGAGATGCGCGGCGGACGGGGGGCCGACACGTTCCTGTTGCGTTACGGCGAAATCGACGGCGACCGCATCGCTGATTTCAGGCGCCTGGAGGGCGACCGGCTGGCGGTCGTCGGTAGCGGCCCCCTGTCGGTGGTCGGGCTCGGCGGGGGTGCCTTCTCCATCTCCGATGGCGTGACCACCGAGACCATCACAGTGTTCAACGCGGCCCAATCGGATTTCATCATGCTCTGAATGCGGTCGCGGCAAGGCTGGCAGCGTCGGGATGGAGACGTCCATCACCACGCTGCGCAACAGCGGCTATCGCCTCCTCAAGGTCGAAGGCATCGTTGTCTCCACCAGACGCTCACGCCCGTGACCCAGCTTCGCTTCGCGCGGCGGTGGGGTGTGGGGAGCATCCTGCATGGCATGTGGATCTTGATGCGGCAGCAAACTCCGCGCTCCTCAAGAGCCATTGATGACTGCTCCCTATCTCTGCTGTCCCCTTCCAACGTCGGGCAGATCTAACTGGGAGGGGCTCCGGTCATCGACGCGGGGCAAGGCGGCCGTAAGCGCGCACCAGCAGCGCCAGGATCCCGCCAAGGGCCAGCAGGGCAAGGGCCAGGGGCACCTGGGAGCTGACGGGTATACCCACAGCCATGGCCACCAGCAGACCTGTCCCCTCCTGCTGCAGGAAGCCCGTGAGTGCCGTGGCCTGTCCGGCCTGGGCGGGGAAGGCCTGCATCGGCATGGCCAGGCCGATCGGCACCAGGAGGCCGGCCCCCAGCGTGACCACGAGCATCGGCAGCAGCAGGGAGGCGGCATCGAAGCGGCCCGCCAGCCCCAGCACCAGCATCAGCCCCGCACCGGCCAGCACGGCGCCGAGCCCGCCGCGCAGCAACCGCTCCTGGCCCAGGCCCATCACCCAGCGGCTCACCACGGCGGCGCCCACCAGATAGGGCACGCTCAGGCTGAGGGAGATGGCACCGAACTGAGACGGGCTGAAGCCGAATCCCTTCTCGAAATCAAACGGACTGACCGCGCCATAGACCACCATCAGCCCGGTGCCGAAGGTGGCAATCAAGGTGGGCACCAGGAAGCGGGAATCACGGGCCAGGCGGCCATAACCCAAGGCGATCCCGCCCAGGCCCAAACCTGCTCTCCGCTCTGTCGGGGGCAGTCTGCGGGCTTCCTTGAGCCCACGGGAGAGCACCACTGCCGTGGCTGCCCCCAGGAGCGCCAGCAGCAGGAAATCGACGCGCCACGGGGCCACCCGGGCGATCAATCCGCCCAGGAAGGGCGCCAGGCCGAGGGCAATCGCATAGCTCATGGCCGCGAACGACATGGCCCGGGTCAGCAGCCGGTCGCTGAAGACATCGCGCAGGCAGGCCCGTGACACCGAGGTGCCGCAGCCGGCACCGATGCCCTGGATCAGGCGCATGATCAGGAATGGAGCAAAGCCCGAGACCACAACCAGCAGCAGGCTGGCCAGGCTGAACAGAGCGAGCCCCGTGAGAGCCGTGGGCCGGCGTCCCCAGCGATCGGAGAGAGGACCCCAGACCAACTGCGAGAAGCCATAGCCCAACGCATAGGCGGTGATCGACTCCTGACTGCCAGCGGCGCTCACCTGAAAGTCGCGCGCCAGGAGCGGCAGGGAGGGCAGATCGATGAACAGCCCCGACTGGCCCAGGAACGTGCCGGCGCAGCCGTAGAGAATCTGGCTTCGGTGCGCTGCGACTGGGGGGATGCCGGATCCTGCAGCTGGGCCTTGATCGTATCGGCGGCAACAAGCCGAAACCCGCGACTGGGCCCTATGGGCGGTGGGGCGCGCCATCCTGAACGAGTGGCCGTCGCAGCGAGCATCGTGAAGGCAGAACCGCCCGGGTCCAGCGGCATCCCCAGCGTGGGCGGCGGCTGGCCCGTGATCGACGGCTGGGCCAAGGCCACCCTCTCCCCGAAGGGGCCTCTGCTCTGGCAGACGCTGCTGCACAAGAGCGCCTGCCTCTCCTGCGCCTGGGGCACGGGCGGCCAGAACGGCGGCTTCGTGGATGAGCTGGGCGAACCGCTGCAGCGCTGCCTCAAGAGCGTGGAGGCGATCAGCGCCGAACTGCAGCCCGCGGTGCCGGAATCCGTCTTCTCCGGCCGCAGCGTCAGCGAGCTCCAGCGCCTGAGCTCCCTGGAGGCGGATCGCCTCGGCCGGCTCAGCCATCCCCTGATCCTGCGCGAGGGCCGCAGCCACTACGAACGCCTCGGCTGGGACGACGTCTTCACCATCACCGAGGCCGCCTTCCGGGTGCCGCCGCAGCGGCTGGCCTCCTACAGCTCCGGACGCTCCTCCAACGAGGCCGCCTACCTGCTGCAGCTGCTGCTGCGGGCCCTGGGCTCCAACAACCTCGCCGACTGCTCCGACCTCTGCCATGCCCCCTCCACCGTGGGGCTGGGCGAGGTGTTCGGCTCGGGCACCTCGATGGTGAGCCTGGAGAGCCTCCAGCAGACCGACTGCGTGGTGCTGGTGGGCTCCAACGCGCCGGCCAACCACCCGCGGCTGATGAACGAGCTGATCCGTCTGCGCGAACGCGGCGGCAGCGTGATCGTGATCAACCCGGTGCTGGAGGTGGGGCTGCTCAAGTTCGGCTCGCCCGCCTTTCCGATCAAATCAATGCTGCGGGGATCGGAGATCGCCTCGCTGTTCCTGCAGCCGGTGCCGGGCAGCGACACGGCCGTCTTCCTGGGGATCCAGAAGGCGTTGCTGGAGGCAGGCCGGGTGCGCCATGACTTCCTCGCCGCCCATACCGAAGGCTCCGAGGCGGTGCTGGAGCAGGTGCGCGTCACCGCCTGGGAGACGATCACCGCCTGCTGTGGCCTCAGCCGTGAGGAGATCGAGCATGCCGCCTCCGTGATCGCCCGCGCCAGGGGAGTGGTGTTCGCCTGGGCGATGGGCATCACCCACCACGCCAACGGCACCAACAACGTGCACGCCATCGCCAACACGGCCCTGCTGAGCGGCAACGCCGGCCGGCCCGGAGCGGGCACGATGCCGATCCGCGGTCACTCCAACGTGCAGGGCTTCGGCTCGATGGGCGTCACGGTGAAGCTTCGCGCCGAGATGCAGGCCGCCCTCGAGGCGCTGCTGGGGCGACCGCTCAGCCGCGTCCCCGGCTACGACACCCGCGCCCTGATCGAGGCGGCCGACACCGGTGCGGTTGACACCTTGCTCTGCCTGGGCGGCAACCTCTGGGGCGCCAACCCGGATTCGGAGCAGGCCCGCCGCGCCCTGGGGCGGATCGACAGCGTGATCTATCTGGCCACCAAGCCCAATCAGGGGCATTTCCATGGGCTTGGGGGCCGTCAGACCCTGGTGCTGCCGGTGTTCAACCGCTTCGAAACACCGCACCGCACCACCACCGAAGCGGGCAACAACTTCGTGCGCCTCAACGAACCGGGCCACACCCACCTGAAGCAAGCCGACCTGATCAGCGAGGTGGGCTTCCTGGCCGAGCTGGCCAGGCGTCTGATGGGCACCGACCCGATCGACTGGGGCCGCCTGCAGGATCCCGCCTATGTGCGCCAGTTGATTGCCCGCACCGTGCCCGGCTACGGCCCGATCGCCACGATCGATGCCACCAGGCGCGAATTCAGTGTGGAAGGGCGGGTGTTCGAGCGGCCCAGCTTCCCGACCCCATCAGGGAAAGCACGGATGGCCCCCACACCCCTGCCGGCGCTGACGCTGCCTGAGCCGGCCCAGTTCGGTGGCCTGGCGCCGGGAGAAGCCGGCCTGGTACTGGCCCTGATCACCGCCCGCAGCTACTCCCAGCACAACACTGTTGTTTACAAGCAGGGCGATGCCTATCGGGGCATGCCGCACCGCCAGACGATCCTGATGAACCGGGCCGATCTGGCCCGCTCAGGCCTGACGGCCCACCAGCGCGTGACGGTGCAGGGCGAGGCCGGGACCCTGAAGGGCATCGAGATCATCCCCGGCGAGATCCGAGAGGGCGCCGCCCTGATGTTTTACCCGGAGGTGAATGCGATCATCCGCGCCCCTGTGGATCCCCGCAGCGGCACACCGGCCTTCAAACGGGTGCCGGTACTGGTGCGTGGCGGGCTCAGGCCGGCGGCGATGGCGTCAGGCGCCGCGTCAGCTGGTGCAGGGGCAGGCTGAGCAGGATCAGGCCGAGGGCGCCGGCGCTGTTGGCGGTGTCATTGCGGATTGCGGCGATCAGGAAGGCGAAGGACCCCAGCCACACGATCGCGGCACTGATCGGATAGCCCGGATCACGGAAGGGCCGCTCCAGATCTGGCTCCCGCCAGCGCAGCAGGACCAGGGCGGTGATCCCGCTCAGGTAGAGCAGCACATAGAGAAAGGAGGCAATGCCCAGCAGGATCGTGAAGTCGCCGAAGATCACCAGCAGGCCGGCGCTGGCGGTGGTCACCACCAGCCCCAGCACGGGGGTGCCGCTGGCGCTCACCGCAGCGAACTGGGGCAGGAAGAGGCCATCGCGGCTGAGGCCAAAGAGGATGCGCGGCGCGCCCATCACCACGGCATTGACGAGCCCGAACGAGGAGATCAAGGCCAGCACCACGATCAGCTGAGCGCTCCAGGCCCCGAAGATCACCTCGGCGGCATCGGCCAGCGGCAGCACCGACCCGGCGATCCGCGAGACCGGCAGCAGCCGCAACAGCGCCAGATTCACCAGCAGATACAGCCCCGCCACGCTGAGCACACCACCCACCAGGGAGCGGGGCAGATCCTGGCTGGGCTCGGCGAATTCCTCGGCGAAGTAGATCGGGCTGTGCCAGCCGTCGTAGGTGGTGATCACGGCCTGCATGGCGAACACCACGCCGATGCCAAGGCTGATGCCTGAGGCCGCGATCGGCTCAGCGGAGCCTGTGGCGTCCAGCAGCGGTTCGGCCAGGCCCGCCAGATCTCTGACCGGGGCATGCAGGAAGCAGGCCGCGATCAGGCCGAGAAAGGCGATGGCCTTGCCGAGGCTGAGGATCTTCTGGCTGAGGCTGCCGGCTTCGAGGCCCAGCTGCTGGATCAGGGCGAAGGCCAGCAGCACCAGCAGGGCCACCACTTTGCTGCCCACGGGCAGGGCCGGCAGCAGACCGATCGTGTAGTCGCCGATGGTCACAGCCACCCAGGCCAGGCCGGCGCAGTGGCCCACCCAGTCGATCCAGCCCACGGAGAAGCCGGCCTGATCCCCCAGGGCCCGCCGGGCATACACGGTCCAGCCGCCGGCCCGAGGCAGGCTGGCGCCCAGCTCAGCCACCGCGAGCGCACCCAGCAGGGCATAGAGCGCCCCCGCCACCCAGGCGGCCACGATCAACGGGCCGCTGTTCAGTTGCGCAGCCACCAGCCCCGGCGTGCGCAGGATGCCGGCACCCACGGTGCCTCCCACCGCCCCGGCGATCCCGAAGCTCACCCCCAAGATGTGCAGCAGGGTGGCCGGCGGGGCCGCAGCCTGGTCGGGTGAGGACATCGAGCACCTGGCGATCAGCGCGGGATCCGAGCCGGGTCCCACCATGGGCGAGTCTGCTCGCTGGCCTGGCGATGAGGTGGCGCCGCAGCTGGGCTGGTCAGGAAGGCCAGGCGCGGGTGGAGGCGATCAAGGCATCGTCGGGGAGGGCCTCACTGCGGCGTACCTCAGCCTGGCGTGACTCCGCCACGGTGCGCTGCAGAGCCTCCCCCATCACCTCCCTCAGCACCGGGCTGGCCTCGAACGCCCGCACCGCCTCCGAGAGGGTCTGGGGAAGCCTCGGGGCCACGGCGGCAGACGCAGCGGCGGGATCGCCCGAAAGCGGCGGCGGCAGGGGCCTGGGCTGCTGCAGGGCGTTCTGCGCCATCGCCAGCACAGACCCCACCAGCAGATAGGGGTTGGCGCTGAGATCGGCCACTTTGAGCTCCAGGTGGCCGGGCTCGCCCCCGCCGGCCGGCACCAGGCGCAGGGCCGCCTCCCGGTTCTCCACCCCCCAGACCTGGAAAGGCGCCGCCCAGCGGCCCGGGGCCAGCCGCTTGTACGACACCTCCAGGGCGCAGGCCAGGGGCATCAGGGCCGGCAGCTGCTCCAGCAGACCCGCCAGCAGCGCTTCCCCCCGAGCCGTGAGGCCAGCGGTGCCCGTGCCGCCACCGAGAAGGGGCACACCCTGGTCCGCCACGCTCAGGTGAAGGTGGCCGCCATTGCCCACCAGATCAGCCGTCACCACAGGGGCGAAGCTGCAGATCCAGCCGAAGCGACGGCTCACCTGCTGGATCACCAGGCGCGCCACCACCAGGCGATCGGCGGCCTCGAGCGGCGGCGCCGGCGCCAGCGACAGCTCGAACTGGCCGGCGCCGTACTCCGGGTGCAGCTGCAACCAGGGCAACTCGGCAGCATCGAGGGCCTCGGCCACGGCGGTGAGGTAATCGAGCCCCTGCACCAGGCGATCTGCACCGTAGGGGCCGCCCACCACCGCCGGACTCCAGCCCCCGGCACCGCCAACCGGCTGGGGCAGCCCCACCATCCACTCGATCTCGAAACCGGCCAGGGCGCTCAGGCCGGCAGCCGCGAAAGCCGCCTGCTGCCGGGCGCAGAAGCCGCGCTGATCCAGGGCATAGACCTCACCATCGCGGCCATGGCGGACGCCCGGAGCCCAGGCCCAGCCGGAGGCGGGGTCGAGCGGGCGCAGCGCGGTGAGATCGGGCTTCAGGCGAAGGTCGCCATCAGGGCGGGCCAGGCTCTGCTGCGGATCGATCAGGCCGGTGGCCCCGAAGGCATCCGCCACCGGTGAAAAGCCCACTCCCTGGCTTGCCACCAGTGCCAACCGCTTCAGCGGCACCCCCTTCACCAGCACCGATCCGGCGTGATTCACGAAGGTGATCGCCAGCCGGCGCAGGCCGCGCTCCAGCAGTTCGGTGGTCTGGGCAGTGGCGCTGGGGAGGTCCGGCACGGCAAGGCAGCCACGGGCCCGGAAATCATTGCCCGATTCGGTGACGGAGGCCATGGTGGAGGCCGCGGCCCCTGCTCCCTTGGCCCCCACGGCCCTGCTCCTGGTTGACATCCAGAACGGCACCTGCGGACCGGCCGGTCCCACGGGCAGCGCTGGAGCCACCCCGCTCGCCACGCTGCAGCATTCGCCGCAGCCGTCGCAGTCACCCCGGCCGCCCGGCTTCGACGCCCACTTCCAGGCGGCGGTCCTGCCCCGGCTGGAGCAGGCGCTGAGCCACGCCCGCTCGAGCGGGCTGGAGGTGATCCACACCGTGATCGCCAACCTCACCGCCGATGGCCGCGACCGCAGCCTCGACTACAAGCGCTCCGGCCTGGGCTTTGCCCCGGGCAGCTGGGAGGCCCGGGTGATCGAGGCCCTCGCTCCCCGCCCCGATGAACTGGTGCTGCCGAAGAGTTCCTCCTCCCCCTTCAACTCCACCAGCCTCGATTACCTGCTGCGCAACATCGGCATCACCGAGCTGGTGGTGGCGGGCCTGCTGACCGATCAATGCATCGATCACACCGTCAAGGACGCCGCCGATCGCGGGTACCTGGTGACCTGTCTGACCGATGCCTGCATGGCTGAATCAGCCGAGCGGCACCGGGCGGCCCTGAGCTGCTTCAGGGGCTACTGCCAGCAGATCAGCGTGGCCGCGTTCACCGCCTCGCTCTCCGCAGCCCAACCGTCCGTCAGCGGGGGGTGAGAGCCTCACCCTCACCCGCAGGCGAGGTCGTCTCGGGAAGGGGGGGGCAGGCAAGATTGGCCCGCCACGAACCCACTCCATTCGCCTGGGCCGTCCAGACGACTCCGGGGCGGCCGTCACGCACCACCGCCTGACACGACCGCTTAACGCCAGCAGGGGTGATCAGCAGGGCCTCGCCGGTCTGGCAGCTGTAGCTCTCCTTCATTCCCTTCCCGCTGACGGCACACCCTGTCAGGTTGGAGAACGTCATCCGCGATCCATCCTCGATCGACTTCTTGCCGAGATAGATGGCAAACGAGGTGGGGTCGGGCTTGAAGGGCAGGGCGAAACATGCCAGCGGCAAGCTGATCACCGAGATGGCGAGCGCGACTTGAAACGTGTGACGCATGGACAGGATAACGAATGACAGCTGAGCGCATGGGCGTCCAGGCAATCATCACCCCCCCAGGTAGGCCATCTCAGCGTGGGAGCGTTGAATTGTGACGGTCCCTGAAGAATGCTCTTCAGCGCGCTCCTCGCTGTAACGGTCGTGGCGCCGGCTCCAGAGACTCCGCATGGCCCCGCTCAGGGACTCCCCAGCGGCTGAAGGTGAGCGCAACCAGGGTTTGAGATCCAGGCCACTGGAGGCGAACAGGCACGTGTAGGCCACCCCGTCGGCGGTGATGCGCAGTCGGTCGCAGTCGCCGCAGAAGGGGGCCGAAATCGAGGCCACCACGGCCAGATGCCCGCCGCCATCGCGGTAGCGCCAGCGGCTGGCCGTGCCATGGGCCTGGCGACCCAGGGGCTCAAGGGGCCAGTGGGCACCGATCCGGCACACCATCTCGGCGGCGGGCAGCACCAGATCCGGCTGCCAGCCATTGCGGTTGCCCACGTCCATGAACTCGATCAGCCGCAGCTCGATCCCCCGTTGCCGGGCCAGCTGCGCCAGGGGCAGCAGCTGATGCTCGTTGCGGCCGCGGGCGATCACGGCATTGAGCTTGAGGCCCCCGTCGGCGGGATCGAAACCGGCGCCGCAGGCATGGTCAAGGGCGGCGAGCACCTTCTCGAGCACGGCCTCTCCGGCCGCCTCTCCACCGGCCAGTCCCGCCATGCGCGCCACGCTCTCGCCATCGGTGCCGTCCAGGCTCACCGTGATCCGATCCAGGCCGGCCGCCCGCAGCTCCTGGGCCCGCTGGGCGCCCAGCAGCACGCCATTGGTGGTGAGAGCGATCTCGCTCAGCCCCTGCGACCCTGAGCCGCCCTGAGGTGCACGCAGGGGCTGCAGGGCCGCCACCAGCTCCTCCAGACCCCGATGCAGCAGGGGCTCCCCACCGGTGAGGCGCAGCCGGCGGAAGCCCAGCTCCGCCGCCGTGCTCACCAGCTGGACCCGTTCCGTCAGGGTGAGCAGCTCCGGAGGGTCCTGGCTGTCAGGACAGCAGTAAGGGCAGGCGAGGTTGCAGCGGGCGGTGAGGGAGAGACGCAGCACTCCTCCCGGGCGGCCCAGTTGATCGAGGGGAAGGGTCGGAGCTGCCACATCTGCCCGGCCTGGGCGGCCGGCTGCCGGGGGCTCAGCCTGGCGCAGACCCGCTGAAACCGTCGCCTGGCCCTGGCCCGCAATCCCCAGGCGTGTTGGCATTGAGCAGCTGGGCTGGGTCAAGCTCCACGGCACTGACGCAGCGGGTCTGCTCGAGCCAGCGCAGGAGGCTGCGCCCGCCCCGGCCGGTAAAGGCCTCCGCCGCCGCCCGATTGGAGGGGGTGGCCGGATAGAGACCCAGCAGGGGCTGCAGCCGGCGGCCATCGTGGGCCAGATGAATGGTGTCGGGATCGAAGCCGGCCTCGGCTGCAGCCACCAGGGCCCTCAGGCTCTCGAGCTCCAGCCGGGGCATGTCCACCGGGGCGAGCAGCAGGCGCTGGCCGGGGTGGAGCGCCATCAGCCGGGTGAGGGCCAGCAGCGGCCCCTCCCGGGGGGGCGGCTCCAGCAGCACCTCGATCTCCAGCCCAAGCCGCTCGTTCAACTCGCGGGCGAGGTGGCCGTGGGCGCGATGGCGACTCACCAGAGTGAGCGGTGCCCCGAGACCGGCCAGCAATCGCAGGGCCTGCTCCAGCCAGGTTCCGCCGTTGGGGTGGCTCAGCAGGGCCTTGTCGGTGCCCATGCGCCGGCTGTCGCCGCCGCTGAGCAGGCAGGTCCGCAGCGGGGCCGGCTCCGGTCTGGGGTCAAGGCGCGACGGGCCGCCGGTTGATCCGCTCATCCACGAACTGAAGCACGCTGGCAATCACAGCTCCTTCCTCACAATCCCGGAAGAGCTCATGACCGCTGCGCTCGAACCCGACCATGCGCAGCTGCTCCCTGGGCGTTCCCAGACCGGAGGCGAGCAGATCCGCGGCGGCGGGGGGCACGACGCGGTCGGCGCGGCTCTGGAGAATCAGGACCGGCTGATGCACCTCAGCCAGGCGGCGGCGGACCACCACGCTCAGCTGCAGGAAGGAGAGCAGGGCGTCCATCGGCACCCAGGGATAGCTGGTGTCGCTGGCGGCCAGGGCCGGGTCGGCGTAATGCCTGGGCATGGGCCAGCGGGGCAGCAGGCGCCCCAGCAGTGGCGTCAGGAACGCAAGGGGACGTCCTGGCGCCAGGGGGGAGGCCAGCCGGACCGGGGCCGCCGCCAGCACGAGGCTGTCGATCGCCGTTGACTGCTCGGCGGCCATAAGTGCCGCCAGCAGGGCACCCATGCTGTGGCCCACCACGATCACCGACCCGGCGCGGGCCTGGAGCTCGGCCAGGGCGCTGCTGGCATCTTCCAGCCAGTCCGACCAGGTGACCCCGGCCAGGGCCTGGGGGGAGTCGCGCCCATGGCCGCGCAGCAGCGGCGCCTGTACCACGAATCCGGCCTGAATCAGAGCGGGCTCCAGGGCAGCGAAGGTGGACGTGCTGCCACTGAAGCCGTGCAGCAGCAGCAGACCCTCCGGGCGCAGATGGGGATCGGAACTCACTGCTGAGTGAAGGGCCCGGATTTCATGCGTGCCGAGACCTTGGCCTCCGGATCCACCCCGGCAAAGGTGGGCGGCAGCCAGACCCTCACCACCATCAACACGGCCATCGTGATCAGGAACAGGCAGACCGCCAGGATCTGGTGCCAGTCGGTTTCCAGCACGCCGTTCACGATCACCTCCCGCAGCACCGACACGATCGCGATCTCCACAGACACGCCGATCGACACCCGTTGCTCCTGCAGATAAATGATCAGCAGGCGGAACAATTCCACCAGGATCAGGATGAAGAGGATGTCGGCGGTGATCGCGTGGAACTGCGGCGCCGAGAGCAGGGTGGAGAAGAGAATGCGCATCTGCAGCACCATCACGCAGAACAGGCCCACGCAGAGCGACACCGCGATCAGATCCTGAATCGCCTCGAGCGACTGAACGATCTGGACACGGCGAAACTGCTGGTACCAGGGCACCACGCTGGGGGGTGGGGCGAGTGGCCGGTCGACGGTGATCGGATCAACGGCATTGGGGATGGTCGTGCTCACAGGGGTCAGGCTCTCCGGCCGGGGGTCAGCGGGCGAACCTTAGGCGGCACTTTTCTTATGGGTCAACCGGCAATTGATGAGCTTCGTTGATTGGCGCCATAGGCCCGGCGCTCACTCCGACTTCGCCCGTCGCCAACCCAGCCCATGGGTCAGCATGGAGAGCGACTCCCCTTGCACCACCTGCCCAGTGCCCGCTCCCGCCAAGGCTCAATGCCCCTACTGCGGGGTCGGCTGTGGCCTGGAGCTCAAACCACCGGCAGCGGACACCAACCGTCCGGACACCCCAGCCCCAGCCGAGGCGATCTGGACCGTCCGGGGTGACCGGCAGCATCCCTCCTCCCTCGGCCAGGTGTGCGTGAAGGGGGCCACCGTGACTGAAACCCTGCATCACAACCGCCTGACCACACCGTTGTGGCGCGAGCAGCGGGACCAACCCTTTCAGGCGATCAGCTGGGAGCGGGCCTTCACGATTCTGGTGGAGCGTATCCAGGCGATTCAGGCTGAGCGGGGATCCAGCGCCATCGCGATGTACGGCTCCGGCCAGTTCCTCACCGAGGACTACTACGTCGCCAACAAACTGATCAAAGGAGCCCTGGGCACGAACAATTTCGATGCCAATTCACGGCTGTGCATGAGCTCCGCGGTGTCGGGCTACAAGCTCAGCCTGGGCTCCGATGGCCCCCCCTGCTGCTACGACGACCTCGACCAGGCCGAAACGGTGGTGCTGATCGGCACCAACACGGCCGAATGCCATCCCGTGCTGTTCCAGCGGCTGCTCAAGCGCAAGCGCCGCCAGAAAGAGGCGCTGCAACTTGTCGTTATTGACCCCCGTGCCACCGCCACCAGCGATGTGGCCGACCTGCACCTGGCCATTCGCCCCGGCACGGATCTGGTGCTGCTGCACGGAGTGGGTCATCTGCTGCTGGAACGGGGTGCCGTTGACCCTGAGCGGGTGGCGGCCACGGCCGACGGCTTCGCTGAGCTGGCGGCCCTCTGGGCCGGCTGGACACCGGAGCGGGTCTGCGCCCTCTGCGGAATCGAGGAGGAGGCGCTGCGCCGTCTGGCGTCGCTCTGGGCCGCCAGCTCCGGGGTGCTCAGCCTCTGGTCGATGGGGGTGAACCAGAGCGTGGAGGGCACCGCCACCGTGGCGGGGATCATCAACCTGCATCTGGTCAGCGGCCAGATCGGCAGACCCGGGGCCGGCCCCTTCTCGCTCACCGGGCAGCCCAATGCCATGGGCGGACGGGAAGCCGGCGGTCTGGCCGCGCTGCTGCCTGGGTATCGCTCGATCCATGAGGCCAGCCACCGCGCTCAGATCGAGCAGCACTGGGACTTTCCCGCCGGGGCGATCTCCGAGCGGGATGGCCTCTCGGTGTGGGAGCAGATCGAGGCGATGGAACGCGGCGAGCTGGGCCTGTGGTGGGTGGCGGCCACCAACCCGCTGGTGAGCCTGCCCTGGCTGGATCGGGTACGCCAGGCAGTGGCCCGCTGCCCCCTGGTGGTGCTGAGCGAGGCCTACGCGGGCACCGAAACCGAAGCGGTGGCCCACCTGGTGCTGCCGGCCGCCCAGTGGAGCGAAAAGGTGGGCGTGATGACCAACTCGGAGCGCCGGGTCACCCTGTCCCAGGCCTTCCGGGCCCCCCCGGGCGAAGCCCGTCCCGACTGGTCCATCTTCGCGGAAGTGGGCCGGCGGCTGGGCTTTGGCCAGCAGTTCGCCTACGGCTCCTCAGCTGAGGTCTACGCCGAGTTCGCGGCGATCACCGCCGGGCGGGTCTGTGACCACAGCGGTCTCAGCCACAGCCTGCTGGCCGAGCACGGACCCCAGCAGTGGCCCTTCCCGGCCGGCACGGCGGCGGGTGGCGGCCAGGCGCGGCTGCACACCCAGGGGGTCTACCCCACGGCCAACGGCAAAGCCCGCCTGGTGGCCCAGCAACCCCTGGGGCTGGGGGAGCCGCCGGATGCCGGCTTCCCCCTGGTGCTCACGGTGGGGCGCTACCTCGGCCACTGGCACACCATGACCCGCACCGTCCATGTGGAGCGGGTGCGCCGCAGCCACCCTGAACCCCTGCTGGAGATCCACCCGGCTGACGCCGAGCGCTGCAACCTCGACGATGGCGGTCTGGCCCGGGTGAGCTCCCGCCGCGGCGGTCTGACCGTGAAGGTGCAGATCAGCGATCGCATTCGCCCGGGCGCCGTGTTCCTGCCGATGCACTGGGGTGCCGCCCAGGAGCAGGCCTGCGAAGCCAACCGGCTGATGCATGCCCTGGGCTGCCCGATCTCGAAACAACCCGAACTCAAGGCGGCCGCCGTGCGGGTGGAGCGGGCCGAGACAGCTGGCTAGGGATCAGCCGATCGGCAACATCGCCTCCACCAGCTCGGGCGAGAGGCGCAACACAGGAGGGCCACTGCCGGCGGGATGGTCGTCCACCAAGCCCGACTGACGCAACCGCGTGAACATCTTGGTGACGGTGACGCGGGTGTTGCCGATCAACTCGGCCAGGCGCTCATGGGTGATCCGGATCGGCAGTTCATACCAGAGGCCATTGCGTCGTCCCATCCGCTCCACCAGCAACGCCAGCAGCGCCCTCAGTCGCTTTTCGGTGTCGGGGTGGTGGCGGATCATCAACAGCTCCAGGGTCCAGGTGCTGAGATCGGTGAGATCGCCCAGCTCATCCTTGCGCTCGACCCGCTCGATCTGTACCAGGGTGAGGGCTTCAAGGCCAACCCAATCGCGACGAAGGGTCAGGGCATCGCAGACATCATCCGGCTGTAGAAAGCCGATCGTGATTTCCCGGCCCGAGGAGGCCAGCAGAAACACCCGGAGGATGCCGGAGAGGACCCGCATCGGCGAGGTGGCGGCAGCGTGACCACCATCAAGCAGCAGGGTCTGACCAACGGCCATCGACAGCTGGCAGAAGGACTGATGAACCGGAAGGGCTGTCCTCACGTGTCGTCGTGGGCGAAACGGCGGTAGAGAAAATCAAGGGCGCGGTTGCGGTAGTCGAAGTATTCGGGAAGCTCCATCAGCCGGGCTCGATCGCGGGGCTGTGGAAAGGGAAGGTCAAGGATTTCGCCAATCTTCGCCGCCGGTCCATTGGTCATCATCACCACCCGATCCGCCAGGAACAGGGCCTCATCGATGTCATGGGTGATCATCAGGACGGTGACCTTGTGCTCGGCCCAGATCTTGAGCAGCTCTTCCTGAAGCTCCTCCCTGGTGATCGGATCAAGGGCGCCGAACGGTTCATCGAGCACCAGCACCTTGGGTTGCAGGGCCAGGGCCCGGGCGATCGACACCCGCTGCTTCATGCCACCGGAGAGGCTCCCTGGCTTCTTGGCGGCGGCTTCGGTGAGGCCCACCATTGCCAGATGCTTCTCCACCAGGGCCCTGGCCTGGCCGTTGCGCTTGAGCTCAGGAAAGACGTTGTTCACCGCCAGGGCGATGTTGTCGTAAGCCGACAGCCAGGGCAGCAGGCAATAGTTCTGGAACACCACCATGCGATCGGGGCCGGGCTCCACGATCGGCTCCGATTCCAGCCGCACCTGTCCCGTGGTGGGCTCGCGAAAGCCGGAGACCATGTCGAGCAGGGTGGATTTGCCGCAACCGGAGTGACCGATCACGCAGATGAACTCCCCTTCACGCACCTCGAGGTGAACATCATCAAGAACGGTATAAGGGCCGTTGGGTGTGGGATACACCTTCGAGACCCCATCGATCACCAGGAACGGCTCCGATCCCTGGGTGGTGGCTGCGGTAGTGGAGGGGAGGGTCTGCATCGGTTGAAGAGTGAAGGAGCTCAGCGGAGCGACGCAGCTGGCTCGAGGGAGCTGGGTCTGGCGGGCAACGGGACGGTTTCGTAACGGATGGGCCCGGCGGTCTGCAGTTGCTTGAGGTAGGCGATCGGATCGTTGGGATCCAGGGGCTGGTTTTCGAACAGCGGCACAGGCAGCAGACGCTGGCCATTGGCGCTGGGTTCAGCAGGGAAGTCGGCGCTGGCCTGGGCGAAGAGATCCGGTCGCTGGACGCGATCGAGTACGTCTTTCCAATTCTCGGGAAAGGCGCTGATCCCCCAGCGGGCCAGTTGGGTCAGGATCCAGAGGCCGTCGCGGCTGGAGGGAGCATTGACCTGGGCGCCGAAGAACTGATTGAACTCCGGAATCAGCTCAGGGGTGCCGGTGCCGCGGTCGTAAGGATCGACCAGACCGGGACGGAGCGTGGCCAGCTCAGTGCCCACGTACTCCCGACGCGACAGCAGTGCCGCCACGTCCGGGCGATTGGCGGGGTCCTGGCAGTACTGACAGGCTGCCAGCAACGCCTTGATCAGGGCCTGGTGAGTGCGGGGATGGGTGGCGGCCCAGTCTTCGCGAACACCAAGCACCTTTTCGCAGTGGCCGGGCCATAGATCAGCGTCGGTGGCGATCACCGTGCCCAGCTGTTGCTGAACGGCACGGGTGTTCCAGGGTTCACCGACACAGAAGCCATCGATGCTGCCCGCCTTGAGGGTGGCCACCATCTGGGGCGGCGGGATCACGATCAGGCTGACGTCGCGCTCGGGATCGATGCCGCCCGAGACCAGCCAGGCGCGCAGGATCAGGTTGTGCATCGACGCGGAATGCACCATCGCCAGCACCGGCTTGCGCTCGGGATGGGAGGCGATCCAGGCCTTGAAATCGGCCAGGCTGCGCACACCAGCTTCGTGGAAGCGGCGGTGCAGAGTGATCGCATTGCCATTGCGGGAGAGCGTGAGGGCCGTGACCATCGGCAGGGGCGACGCTCCCTGGCTGCCCAGAGTGATGGCCAGGGGCATGCCGGCCACCATCTGACCACCATCGATCACCCCCTGGCGCAGGTCGGCCTCGAGAGTTTTCCAGTTGGTTTCCCGCCGGAGGCTGACCTGATCCAGGCCGTACTTGGCAAAAAATCCCTTCTCGTGTGCCACCACCAGCGGGGCACAGTCGGTGAGGGGAATGAAGCCGAGAGTGAGGTTGATCTTTTCGAGATCGTTGGAGGCAATGGCCGCCGAAGGGTTGAGACGCAGTTTGCGGGCTTCTTTCTGCTGGGTGAGGAACTGCACCACCTCACCCCGCAGGCTGTAGTAGCGGGGGTCCTTCACCACGGTGAGGTGAGTTCGGGGTCGTGGCAGGGGCACGTCGAGAATCTGGCCGATGTAGGCCTCTGGCCCATTGGTCATCAGCACCACCCGGTCGGAGAGCAACAGAGCTTCATCGACATCGTGGGTGACCATCACCGTGGTGACCTTGGCCTCCTCGCAGATGCGCATCAACTGCTCCTGAAGATTGCCCCGAGTGAGGGCATCAAGGGCACCGAAGGGCTCATCCAGAAGCAGCAGCTTGGGGCGCAGGGCCAGGGCCCTGGCGATGGCCACCCGCTGCTTCATTCCACCGGAAATTTCATGGGGAAACTTCTCAGCTGCAGCCACCAAACCCACAAGCTTGATGTTGTAATCGATGATCGTTGCGCGCTCCTCCTTGGAGGATCCCCGCATCACATTGTCAACGGCCAACGCAATATTTTCACGAACGTTTTTCCAAGGCAGCAACGAGTAGTTCTGGAACACGACCATTCGGTCGGGGCCAGGCTCGGTGACCTCTCGGCCGTTCATCAAGATGCCGCCTTCGCTGGCCAGGGTGAGGCCAGCCAGCAGATTGAGCAGTGTCGACTTGCCACAACCAGAGTGACCAACAAGGGAGAGAAACTCACCTTCGGCCACATTCAGAAAAATATCCTTGAGCGCCACATAGGTACTGCCGTCCCGCAAAGGAAAGCTCTGGGTGACGTTATCAACAGTGAAGAGAGCCGGCATGGTCAGTGGCCCCCACCACTCATCTTCCAGCCAACGAAGGCGACCAGACGGTCGAGGGCGAGGCCCACAAGGCCAACATAAACAATCGCCAGGATAATCTGGCTTGAACTGGAGTCACCACCAGCGTTATAAGCGTCCCAGATAAAGTAGCCGATCCCGCCATCGGCTTTGAGCATCTCTGCGGCCACGATGGCCAGCCAAGCCAGGCCGATGGCAATCCTCAGGCCAGTAAAAACATACGGGACCGTGGACGGGATCACGATTTCACGGATATAGGCACTTTTGCTGAGCCTCAACACTCTGGAGACATTCGTGTAATCCTGGGGAATCTGACGGATTCCCACAGCCGTATTGATGATGATCGGCCAGATGGCGGTGATGAAGATCACGAAAACAGCTGACGTATTCGCGTCCTGGAACAACATCAGAGCGATGGGGAACCAGGCCAGAGGTGGCACAGTCCGCAACACCTGAATGACCGGGTCAAAGCCCTTACCGATGAAACGGTTCAAGCCGAGCAACCCCCCGATCGTTATACCTACCACAGCGGAAAGGATGTAGCCAATGCCGACACGCTGCAATGAAATCAGGATTTGCCAGCCCAGCCCTTTGCTGGTGCCGCCATCATCGAAAAACGGCTGACTGATGTAGGGATCCCAGGTGTCGATCAGCACATTGATCGGTCCTGGCAATCGTGCGACTCCGAGCAAGCCGGAGAGCAGTTGCCAAAGCAGAAGGAAGGCACCGATACAGACCAGATAGGGCAGAAACCCTTTGAGCAGGGCCGATCGACGTGATCGAGGACGGCGCCTTCCGGCGGCGGCTGTGAGAGTCATGGAGTCAGCTCAGCTCAGGTCAGTTCAGTTCAGGCCAGGGCTTTGATCTTCAGGGCGTCGAGGTATGCCTTGGGATTCTCGGGATCGAAGACCACGCCATCGAAGAAGGTTTCCTTGCCGCGGGAATCACTGGCCGGGATCGCCTTCTCCTGGCCGATGGCCTTGGCGGCCTCCTTCCAGATATCGGCCCGGTTCACCTTGTTCACCAGCGCATCGATATCGGTGCTGGCCGGCAGATAGCCCCAGCGGATATCTTCAACCACGAACCACTGGTCGTGGCTCTTGTAGGGGAAGGAGGCGCTATCCTCCCAGAAGCGCATCTTGAACGGGCTATTCTTCACCACCCGGCCATCGCCGTAGTCCACATCACCTGCCAAGCGGGGACGGATGTCTTCGACAGACGCTTTGATGTATTTGTCTTTCGCGAGGATCGTGCACATCTCATCGAGATTGGCCGGATCATCACACCACACCTGGGCTTCCAGAACGCCCTGCAGCAGGGCCTGGGTCGCCTTGGGGTTCTTCTCCACCCAGTCGGCCCTCATCGAGAAAGCCTTCTCAGGATGGAGCTTCCAGAACTCTCCGGTCTGGGCGGCTGTGTAGCCCAGCTTCTTGTTGACAAGCCGCTGGTTCCAGGGCTCGCCCACGCAGAACGTGTCCATGGTGCCGGTCTGCATGTTCGCCACCATCTGCGGTGGCGGAACCACCACCAGGTCGGCTGACTTGTTGGGATCGATGCCGTTGGCCGACAGCCAGTAACGCATCCAGAGGTCATGGTTCCCGCCTGGGAATGTCACCGCTGCCTTGAACTTCTTGCCTTTCTCAGCAGCAACCGCAACGGCTGCCTCCAGGCCGGCCTTGTTGTCAATCGTGAGTTTGTTGGCCAGAAAGTCCTTGGAGACGGAGAAGCCCTGGCCCTGCAGGTTCAAGCGCGCCAGGGTCACCATCGGCAACGGCTGGTTGGACTTGGTGATCGTGCCTGCCGTGAGCAGCAGGGGCATCGGCGAAAGGATATGGGCACCGTCGATGCCACCGCCATCTGAACCCAGCTCCAGGTTGTCTCGGGTGGCCGCCCAGGAGGTCTGCTTCACCACCTTCACATCGGGCATGCCGTGCTTGGCGAAGAATCCCTTCTCCTTGGCGATGACCAAAGGGGCGCAGTCTGTGAGGGCAATGAACCCCAGGGTGGCCCCTTTCACCTCTGAATCACTGGACCCGGAAGTGGCCGGAGCGGAAGTGGTTTCTGGCTTCTTACCACCGCAGGCACTCAACCAGACCGCACCAGCGGCCGTGCCGGCTGCGGTAACGAGAAATCTGCGGCGTGAAAGATTGGACATGGAGCCTGGAACGGTTGGGGAAGTGTCGGGCTGCGACGAATCGCAATCCGGACGGGCTTCGCAATCAAGCGCACCGAACCGGGGATAAGGCTGGCGCTCAGGCTGACCAGCCCACCTAGACCATCACGAACGACTACCCCTCGGGGTGTTCATTGATACCAACAACAGGGAATGAGGACGGTTCTCCGCGCCTGGCTAAATGCCGAACTCTCGCAGGGCCCGGGGAAGATTGCGGTGCTCGTGACCAGGATGGCTCAGCTTGACCAGGGCAAAACGCTGCAGTTCATCCAGTGATTTCCATTGGCTGGGCTCAAGGGACGCACCCAGCTGGGCGCAGGCGGCCTGCAGCCTCTCGGGAATGTCGTCTCCCTGCTGCCAGTCGAGGCCGGCGGCCGGTTCAATCCCCCGGGCGGGGCCATCGGCAAGGGTGGCCGTTCGCCGCTGCAACCAAAGCCGCAGATCACTGATGGCTCCGGGGTGATCTGGCCACGCCAGCAGCTCGACCCTCTCCTCCACTGTGAGGGCATGCCAGTGGCTCAGCCGGAGTTTGACGCCGGCCAGATCGAGCTTGCGGCGCACCGCCATCGGCAGGCAGCGCAGATCGGCCACGAAATCCTGTTCGAACGCGAAGCAACGGTCGTGCAGGCTCATGCCGAGAGCTCCTGACGCAAACGTTCTCCGCTGCGGGCCGCCAGCAACCCCCTGGCCTGCTCCAGTCCGGCTTCGAGGCAGTCGCAGCGGTCGGCCTGCCACCAGTACACCGCCAGATTCCAGAGCAGGGCATCGGCCAGGGGACCCACCCCCACCAGAGCCGCCAGGGCCTGATCGCGCCAGATCTCCAGGTTCTGCCAGGCCACCTCCTGGGCCGTGATGCCGTGATCGCGGGGATGCAACAGGATCCGGGTCATGGTGCCTTGGCGCAGCCGGGCCGAGATGCCGGCCCTGGTGGTGGGCAGGTCGGTGGAACCCTCCAGGCCCTTGACCGTGTACACATCGGTTTCACCAGCATGGCCAAGGGCTTCCCAGGCCCGGCTTTCCGTGGGGGGATGCACGAAGCCACTCACCAGCAGGTGCTGCCCCTGGTGGGGCGTCCAGAGCAACTCCAGGCTGGCCACCGGCGGCCGCTTGCCGATGGCGTCGCGGACCGGCAGCAGACGCTCGGCTCGCGGGAAGTGATCAACCTGGTGGGTGAGGGCCAGGCCATGGCGATCCAGCCGTCGTTGCACGGCCTCCAGGCTCAGCCCTCGCCATTCGATCCCCAGGGCGGCGAACAACTCCGCCAGAGTGACGCCGTATTTCACCGGCATGGGACCGCCGCCGTGCAGCACCACGGGCTGATCCGCCGACGCCAGCACCAGGGCCAGCAGCGGCAGCACCGGTGCCGTGCGGTTGCGGCCGTCATAGGGAGCGCCGAAACAAAGCGGGCTGCGCCCCGGGGTGACCAGGGTGGGCCCCAGGGCCCGGTAGCTGTCGAGCATGCCGGTGAGCTCGATCGGTGACGGTCGGCGAATGCGGTGGGCGATCAGAAAAGCACCCAGCTGGGCATCGCTCACCTGGCCCAGCAGCATCAGGTCCATGGCCTCGCGGGCCTCGGCGCGGGTCAGCCCCGTGCTGGTGTGCTCGCCGCTGCCCACCTTGGCCAGCAGCTCCCGGAAACGCACCGCCTCGGGAGGCATCGGCGGCCGCCTTGGCAACTCCCCACGGATCCCCTCCGGAGCCATGTTTGGTAAAGCTTGCAACAGGATGACGGGGCTCGTGCTGAGACGCTAGTGGGTCAGGTCTCAGCATTCGGGAGCCACCGTGAGCGCAGCTCAAGCATCCGCCGGGAGGCCAGCCTCCCAGGCCTCCAGCAGCGCAAAGTTGAACAAGGTGGAGAAGGCCAAGACTGAAGCCTGCGGACTGGACCTGGCCCCGCGCCTGGCCGAACTGGGTGCCGCGGGATGGGAATCCCTGGATGAGGCCACCCTCACCATCCATCTCAAATGGCTGGGCATCTTTTTCAGGCCCGTGACTCCGGGACGCTTCATGGTGCGCCTGCGGCTGCCCAACGGTGTGATCAGCGCCGATCAACTGGAGGTGCTGGCCGACGTCATCGATCGCTGCGGCGAGCACGGCAGTGCCGACATCACCACCCGGCAGAACATTCAGCTGCGGGGCCTGCTGCTGGAGGACATGGCCCCCCTGATGAGCGCCCTGGAGTCCGTGGGGCTCACCAGCCGCCAGTCAGGCCACGACAACCCCCGCAACGTCACCGGCAATCCACTGGCGGGTCTGGATCCGGAGGAATTCCTCGACACCCGGCCCCTGGTGGACGCCATTCAGGAGGCTCTGCTGGGGCCCGACGGCCCCCGCAACCTGCCCCGCAAGTTCAACGTGGCCGTGGGCGGAGCACCCGACAGCTTCCTGCTGCACAACGATCTGGCCTTCCTGCCGGCCCATCACGGCGGTGAGCGGGGCTTCACGGTGATGGTGGGCGGATTCTTCTCCGCCCAGCGCAACGAGCTGGCCGTTCCCCTGGGGCTGTGGCTGCGAGGCGATCAACTGCCTGCCTTCAGCCTGGCGGTGCTGCGCCATTACGAGCGGGAAGGCAGCCGCGAGAATCGCAACAAGACCCGGTTGATGTATCTCATCGACGCCCTCGGGCTGGAGGACTACCGCTCCCAGGTGCTGGACACTTTCGCCGAGTTCGTGGGTGTGGAGGAAGCCGCCGCCACCCCCGCCCACGACGGCTCCCATCTGGTGTGCCAGGCCCCACGTGACATCTGCGGCGTCCACGCTCAGAAGCAGGAGGGCCTGCACTGGGTTGGCCTGCACGTGCCGATGGGCCGGCTGGAGGCCGCCAGCATGGTGGAACTCGCCCGTCTGGCCCGGGAGTACGGCACAGGCGAACTGCGGCTGAGCGAAAGCCAGAACGCCCTGATCGCCAATGTGCCCGAGGGCAGGCTTGATGCCCTGCTGGTGGAGCCCCTGCTGGAACGCTTCCAGGTGACCCCGGGGCCCCTCCAGGCCGAGGCGGTGAGCTGCACCGGCAACCGCTACTGCAGCTTCGCTCTCATCCCCACCAAGAGCACGGCCCAGGCGGTGGTCGACGAACTGGAGCGGCGTCTGGAGCTGCCCCATGGGGTGCGCACCCACTGGACCGGCTGCCCCAACGCCTGCGGCCAGCCCTACATGGGCCAGATCGGCCTGATGGGAGCCAAGACCCGGGTGGATGGTCAGATGGTGGAAGCCGCCAAGATCTTCCTTGGTGGCGCCATGGACGCCAACCCCAAACTGGCGGCCCTGCACGACAAGGGCGTGCCCCTCAGCGAGCTCCCGGACGTGCTGGAGGCGTTGCTGGTGGAGCACTACGGCGCCCGCCCGCGCGGGGCTGCGAGCTGAGAACGCCGCGGCGGGGTGCCCCGCCACCCCAGCCCCAGCGGAACCCACGCCGGGGTTCGACGGCAGCCTGCTGGCTCCAGCTCGCATCAAGGGCCATCAGGCCCTGGCGGTCGTCGCAGGGCTGACCGCCATAGAGCAGGGAGGTGATGCGATCTGGATCGATCTCGAGCGCCGCCACTTCCTGCCAGAGCCGGCGGGTGAGCTCCCGGTCGGCGCGCACGAACTGGGCTTCGGCCAACTGGCGCACCAGGGTGAACACCAGCTGCTGCTGCTTGACCTCGGAGAAACTGGCCGGCGACTGACTCTTTGGCCTGGCGCCGGGGCGGACACACGCTGCTCGATCGATCGAGAGTTCTGTGGTGGCGTGGTCCATGGCGTCCTTGTCCTGACGGCTGTATCTCTTTCCTTGCTAGAGGGGCACTGGCACCGCACCAGTCCTGCCCCATAAAACGTATCAGTGGAGACACTTTGCGATTCAGCTCAGGTTCCGGGCGACGCCTGATGGCGCAGAGACAGCCCCAGTGACACCTCATCCGTCCCAGCTGCCGCCTGAAGGCAGCCAGGAGCGCTGGCCCTGGCTGCAGCGTCTCAGGCGGTCGGAAGCGGAGGCCACGGGCCCCTGGCTGGAGGCGCTGGAACAGGGGCTGCTGCCTGCGGCCAGTGACCTGGTGGCGGTGTTGGTGGAGAAGCTCGATGGGGCTGGATCAGCCCGTCTGCTGCGTTGGTGGCTCAGCCTGCCCGACACCAGCGAGCCCGCCGAGGTGGCTCAGCGCCAGGAGCTGCTCGATCTGATCGGTCGCCGCCGGGATCCCGCCTGTGCGGCCCAGCTGCGAGCCGCCGTGGCTGAGCGGCCGAAACTGCAACTGCTGCCCCTGCTCGGGCACCAACGCGACAGCCAGGACTTTGCCCGTCTCGAGCATCTGGCCCGTCAACCCGGCCCGTCTCCGTTGCGGCGCGCCGCCCTGGAAGGCCTGGCCGTGGGACTGAGCGTCTGGCCCCAGGCGGCGCTGCGGCAGCTGCTGCTGGAGCTCTGCAGCGACCTTGATGGAGCGCTCGCCTCCCAGGCCGTGGATCTGCTCGCCCGCCTGCCGAGCGGCCGCCAGGGGCTCGAGCAGGTGCTGGCCCGCCCCCTCGAGCCTGGGGCCGAAGCCCGGGCCCGGCGTCGGCTGGCGGCCCTGCCCCGCAGCCCGCTCCTGCTGGTGGTTCATGGACGCGCCGGGGGGGTGATCCCCGAGGAGCTGCAGGCCCTGGCCCTCGACCTGGAGCGCCGCCGGCGCGCTCCTGTGCGGCTACAGCCCCTGAGCGGCAGCGTGGCTCAGCCCGATCCCGCCGCCCCGGGGCTGGGGAACGCCCAGCGGCCGCTCACCCTCGTGCCCCTGCTGCTGCTGCCCGGCACGCACGTGCGCCAGGACATCCCGGCGATCGCGGCGGCCTGGCGCCGCCACGGCCCGCTGCGGCGGCTGCCCTTCCTGGGAGCCTGGCCCAGCTGGCAGGCGGCGATCGCCGACGAACTGGCTGATCTGGCGGCCAGCCACGGCCAGGGATCGCCGCCGCTGTTGCTGCACCACCCGCTAGAGCCCGGCCTGGCCGACCGCTATCTGGCGCAGCTTGCGCGCCGCTGTTCAGCGACTTGTCAAGCAGCTCCATACACTGCGACTGATCTCGAGGACCTGACTCTGGCAATCCGCGGCGCTGCCCTGCCCCTGGCCCTGGCCGCGAACCGGCTCACTGAGAGCCTGCCCGCTGCGCTGGGGGCCCCGCTGCTGCAACGTCCACGCTTCCAGGCCCTGCTGCTCGATCAGCTCGAGGCCCTGCCATGAGCGCAGGCACGGCAGATCCTGCGCAGCCGGCTGTCGACCCTCTGGGCACCGTGTATCTGGTGGGCGCCGGCCCGGGCGATCCCGAGCTGATCACGCTCAAGGCCCACCGGCTGCTGCAGTGCTGTGACGCCCTCGTCTACGACTCCCTCGTGCCGACGGCCCTGCTGGAGCTGACCCCGGCAGGCTGCGAGCGGCACTTCGTGGGCAAGCGCCGGGGGCACCATTCCGTCCCCCAGCCGAGCACCAACGCCGTGCTGGTCGACCTGGCCCGCCGCCACCGCACGATCGTGCGTCTGAAAGGCGGCGATCCATTCCTGTTCGGCCGGGGCGGCGAGGAAGCGGCCCACCTGGCCAGCCATGGGGTGCCCGTGCTGGTGGTGCCTGGTGTCACCGCCGGCATCGCCGCACCGGCCTACGCCGGCATCCCGGTCACCCACCGCAAAGCGGGCTCCAGCGTCACCTTCGTGACAGGCCATGAGGAGATCGACAAGGGGCGGCCCGGGGTTGATTGGCGGGGCCTGGCCCGCAGCAGCGATGGGCTGGTGATCTACATGGGGCTGCACAACCTGCGCCGCATCTGCGATGAGCTGATCGCCGGCGAGCTGGCGCCGGACACCCCCGCGGCGGTCATCCAGCAGGGGACCGTCAGCGGCCAACGGCAGCTGGTGAGCACCCTGGGGGAGCTGGCTGATGCGGCCGAAGCCGAGGGCTATGGCTCCCCCTCGATCGTGGTGATCGGCCATGTGGTGCTCGAGCGGGTGGCGGCCTGCGCGCCCCCACCGGCGGATGTGGAGATGCCGATCCCGTTCTGAACCGAATGGCTGGGCAGCACGCCCTGCCGTGGGACGGGGTTCGGCAAGCCGCCCAACAGTGGACCTGCCCAGGCTTGTAACGTTATGTAAAAATAACTGCCATGAACACCTCCCTCTCGCGCGAATTCTCCACCGCCGTGCACTCACGGGCCATCGACAGCTGCAACGACATCGAAGAACTGCGTCAGGTGGCCAAGACCCTGCTGCGCGCCTGGCAGCTCCAGGCCGACTTCACGGCCGACTACGGCGCCAAACTGCTGAACATCAATCCCCGCTGACCAACCGGCCCAACACCAGTGGCCAGGATCACTCCAGCTGCAGCACCCCACGGGTGCGCTCACGCCGCTGCTGCTCCTGAGCCTCGAAGCTGGCCATGCAGTTGCCCTTGGGCACCAGCAGACAGCTCACATAGCTGGAGGCATCGATCAGCGCGGCACGGATGGCCTTGGCAGCCGGGGTGCGCTGGGCCTCGGAACTGTTCGAGCCGAAGCGCAGAGTGCCGGCAGCCGCGGTGAGGCCCTGACCGGTACGGCCCATGTTGGGGGCCAGGAAGAGTGCCAGACCGGCGGCAGGCAGCAGGTTCACCCCGTCTTCACGGGCGGCGGCGGTGTTGCTGGCTCGCCCCTCCACCGTGCGCTGGCCCACCACCTCACCGGTGGTGCTGTCCACCACTCGCACGTCGATCGCCACGTAGTCCTTGGTTTCGGCCTGCTGCTTGTCGGTGCCGAAGCCCAGCAGGCCGAAGTTGCTGCCGGAGGTCTTGCTCTCGACGTTGGATTCGTAGGAGCTGACCGTACCGAGCACAATGTAGCGGGCCCCGGTCATCTGCCCACGCTGAGCGGAATTGGCGCTCTTGCGCACGATGCCCAGCTCCGCGAGTTCCTGTTCGGAAAGCACCGCCTTGAGGTTGTTGCGCTCCACCACCTGGATATCGCCGGTGGCCTGGAGCTCATTGGCGAGCATCGCTGCCAGATCGGTGGCCACGGGTCCCTGCCACCACCAGGTCTGCTGGGTGACGGTGTTCTTGAAATCGGGCACCGAGACGGTGGGCCGGCCAGCCGGCCGGGGCTGCGACAGAGCCGGGGCCGCGGCGAGGCCCAGACCAAGCCCAGCGGCCAGAAGCACAACGGTGAGGAAGATGGGGCGATCGGGCAAGGCCATGGATCCCAGTGAACATCCATTCAAACGACGATGGGCAGGAATTCCAGGGGTGCGCCCGAGGAAGGCGGCCCGGTGCCTGGCCGTCATGACCGGATCGGCATCTGTCCGCAAGGAGCCTGTTCCGTAGCGTCCTGCACGTCCGCGGGGACAGCGGCTCTGTTGAATGGAGGGACTTCACACCGTCAGGCCGTCAGTGCCGACGGTTGCCGCCATGGCCGCATCTTTGCTCCGTAACAGTGAACAGAAAGGGCCCAGGCCGGCTCCGATGTTCGAACTGATTCCCTACGAGAAGTTCCGGGACACCCCGGCTGTGCGCTTCTTCGACATCACGGTGCCCACCTCCAACGCCCGTGATCTGGTGGTGCATACCGGTCCTGCCGTGAGCCCCCCCGACGACCCCGAGACCGGCGCCTGGCAGTTCTACCTCCATCCCCACCAGGAGGACAACCTGCTGGCGATGCACGGCGGCCGCACCTTCTTTCTGGTCAACCTGGGCTGGAACTACCCCTTCCACATCGTCCGCCTCGACACCGGTGGCGACATCCTGCGCATCCCCCCTGGCACCTTCCACCGCTCGGTTTCCGATCCCGATGGCTCACTGGTGCTCAACCAGGCTGTCCGCGAGAAGGGAGCCTCGCTGGTGCGCGAATTCCGCGTCTACAACAGCCACGACATCCCCCGGCTGTTCGCCGTCACCAGCCAGACGGCGCCCCTGCCGAAGCTGCATGGTGTGAGCTGGTGAAGGACTGAATGATGGGGGTCGCGAGGATCGAACTCGCCTCAGGCGGATTATGAGCCCGCTGCATTCACCAGATTGCTAGACCCCCTGGCTGGTTCCTCCGGCCTCACCAGAGTCCACGCACCGGTCGGAGTGGGGGGGGGTTCTGAACGGGCACGTCCATCGGAAAATAGTTGGCTCCCGGCTGAGCCGCTTCCACCGGCAGCGAGATGGGAGCCACTTGCAGGCTGGCGGGAAAGATTGAAGGGAGATCGGCATTGCGCCAGGACATGGGGGCGCTTTGCTCCTCAAGCAGAGCTGCTGTGGTGTTGCCGATCGAGGAGGAATCCCAGATGATGGCCTGCTCGGGGAAGCCCAGCCCCATCACCCGGTTGCCTTCGGGGCCGCCCATGGCGATGCCGAGGATGTCCGTGATCTGGTGGGTCAGGCTGACCCCGCGGGCGAAGGTGGAGCGCCAGCTGTAGGCACGCTGCTGAACGAGTTCAGCGGTGGTCTGGATCTCTCCACAGCGGGTGACCTCCACGGGAGCACTGAGCGGCTGGGTGCTGTTGCCGGTGCCAGCCAGGGGCGCCTCCAGGGTGGTGGTGCAGATCACCGGGCCTGCAGCAGCAGGAGTTGAGGGAAGCAGAGCCAGAGCGCCGCCGGCCAGGGCGCCAAGCACCACCGACACCGCACGGGCCCATTCAACCCGGACGGAGGTGGGGAAGGCCTCTGAGGGCATGGCTTTGCGGCAGTTCATGGCTCAGGCGGCCAGCAGGGGACAGGAAGGGGCATGACACCCTGATCATCGCGCAAACTAGGGCGTTGAGCCCTGCTCTGCCAGGGGCCTTGGCCGGAGCGCCGCCGCCCCTGCTCACCCGCTTGCTCTCCGCTCCGATGCCATTGACCCCCATCCCCGACACAGCCCCGGGGCGCCGCCAAATGCTGCTGGAGCTGCTGGCCGCCAAGGCCTACCGCCACGGCCAGTTCACCCTGGCGTCGGGCCGCAGCAGCGACCACTACGTGAACTGCAAGCCGGTGAGCCTCAGCGGCTACGGCCTGGCCCTGCTGGCCATGGCCCTGCTGGAGCAGGTGGAAGGGGACGCTGCCGCCGTGGCCGGCCTCACCCTCGGCGCCGATCCCCTGGTGAGTGGCGTGGCGATGGCCGCAGCCCAGGCGGGGCTTCCCCTCGACGCCCTGATCGTGCGCAAACAGGCCAAGGGGCACGGCACAGGCGCCTGGCTGGAGGGGCCCTTGCCCGCCACAGGAAGCCGCATCACGGTGCTGGAAGACGTGGTGACCACGGGCGGCTCGTCGCTGAAAGCGGTGCAGCAGTTGCGCCAGGCCGGCTACGTGGTGGAGCGGGTGGTCACGATCGTCGATCGCCAGGAGGGGGGCTTCGACGCCATGACGGCGGCTGGTCTGGAGCTGCGCAGCCTGTTCCTGCTCGAAGAGATCGCCGCGGCGGCGCGGACTTTGCAAGGGTGAGCCCATCGCTGCCCTCGCCATGGACCTGAACCACTCCACCCCCTCAGGCCCCTGGGACTGGCAGCCCGCCAGCCCCAGCCGCTGGGAGCAGCCCGTGAGCCTGATTCGCCTGGAAGGGCCGGACAGCCTGCGCTTCCTCCATGGCCAGAGCAGCCAGGACCTGGAGCGTGCCCAGCCAGGCCAGTGCCTGGCCACCTGCTGCCTCACCCCCACCGCCCGAGTGCGAGGCCTGGCGGAGGTGCTGGTTGACACCAGCGGCGCCTGGCTGGTGATCACCGCCGGCGAGGGGGCCGCCATCCATCAGGCCCTCGAACGGGTGCTCTTCCCGGCCGATCAGGTGAACCTGGGGCCCCTGCAGTCCGGGACACTGATCAGCCTGGAGGGAGCTGCCGGGGCCATTCAGGACACCAGCGTGGGCTGGCGGCTGCCTGGCGATCGGCTGGTGCTCAGGGATGGGGAGTGCCTGACCGCCGAGCTCGAGGCCATCCCGGCCCTGGGGCCGATCGAGAGCGAGCGCTGGCGCCTCAGCCAGGGGCGGCCGCTGGCCCCCAACGAAATCAGCGAGGAGGTGAACCCCTTCGAGCTCGGGCTGGCGGATCGGGTCAGCCTCAGCAAGGGTTGCTATGTGGGCCAGGAAACCCTGGCCAAGCTGGCCACCTACGACGGCGTCAAACAGCAGCTGCGGCGCTGGTGCTGGGCGGAACCAGCCCCCACAGCCGCTCGTGCGGACATCTCCAGCGCCGATCAGCGACCGGTGGTGGGGGCAGTGCTGCGCACCTTCAGCGGTGAGCGGGCTGGACGGATCACCTCCAGCCTGCGGCTGAACGCCGGGCCCGATGGCACCAGCCTCTGGCTGGGGCTGGCCCTGGTGCGGCGTCAGGCGCTGGCGGAACCGCTGCTGCTGGCCGGCGAGGGGATCACCCTGGAGATCTCCGAGCCCATGGGAGTGGTGGCGCCACCGGTGGGGGCTGGCAGCGCCGCGTCCTGATCAAGCAGCCAGCGGGCCACCGCCCAGGTGGCCAGACCGTCGTCGTGGTTGTAGCGGAAGATCCGGCGCAGGCCATGGAGACTGCCCCGGCCCGCCGGGGTGCCATCGCCGCGCCACTGGCGCCACCAGAGCAGGCAGCGGGCCCCATCCACTCCCTTCTGGCTCCAGGCAAAGCCAAGCCAGCCGGCCACCGCCTTGAGGCCGTAGCTGTTCACCGGCAGCAACCAATGCTGGCGCAAGCGCTGGTGCAGGTCCACCAGGCGCCGGCGCAGGGCCGCCAGCTCCCGCTCGCTGGCCCCCTGGCGCTGGGCCAGGCGCACCAGGGCGATCGACTCGGTTTCGCCGTAGTGGAGCAGGGGCCAGTCGGGGGGCGTGGCCGCCAGCAGCCGGCGCAGCCGCTGCCAGAGCCTGGCCTCGCCGTGTTCCTGCAGGGCCAGCAGCGGGCGGTAGCTGCCGATGTCGGTCGCCAGTCCTGCGGGCCAGCGGCCAGCGGCATCACGCTCGATGCTCAGGAAGCCGTGCAGAAAGTCGTCGCGGGCGTCGGGATCGGATTCGATGTCGTAGACGAGCATCCCGCTGGCGGTGGCCAGCTCTGGCAGGGCTGTGGCTGCCTGGCCCGGCTCCACCGGCAGGCGCAGGGGCTCCCCCCGCTGTTGCACGCGGGCCTGGGCCACCAGCCGCGCCGCCACCTCGCGGTGCTGCTCGCCGTGCACCTCCAGCGCATCCGCGAGAACCTCGGGATCGGCCGCGGCCAGGGCACCCAGCTGGGACAAGCCGAGCTCGATCAACAACTCACGCCGCTTGGCGCCGATGCCACTGACCTCGCTGAGGTGGCCCTGCACGGCCGCCTCCTGATCGCAGAGTCCGCGCCAGGAGCAGAGCACGCACTTCTTGCGGTCGCTCACCATCCCTGGCGGCTGGGGGCGCTCCAGGTCCGCCGCCACTTTGGGCAAGGCCTCATCCAGCTGGCGCAGTAGTCCCTCCCCGAGCACCAGCCGCTCCCGCTCGAGCCGCCCGGAGCCTGTCGCCACTACCAGGCCATGGCTGACCGGCCCCTGCTGCCACCCCGAGAGCAGCTGCCCCCATAGCCCCATCACAAGCCGGTGCTCACGGGTGAGACGACGGCCCTGGCGGGCCATGACGGGCTGGTAGGCGTAGGCCCCCCAGCGGCTCTCCCCGCTGCTGCGCCGCAACAGCGGTGGATGGGCCTCCAACTCCAGGCCGGCGGGGCCCCTGCCCCTGAGGCGGACGCCCACCACCGCCGGGGCCCCGTCGGCGCAGGCGGCCTCCCCGGCCAGGGGCTGCTGCTCGAGCAAACTCACGAAACAGCGCTGCTGGTGGTCGAGCTGAAGGGCCCGGTGGGCGCTCCAGATCCGCTGGCCGGGATCACCGTGGCGATCAAGCCAGGCACGGCGCCGACAGCGCAGCCAGCTACGCAGCAACCGGTCGGTCACCAGCCGGTTGGACGGTTCAGCGGACATGGCGGCAGGCTAAAGCGGGGGGGTGGCCTGCCGCCAGGCCGGCACCTGCTGGTGCCCAGGCCGGCCGGCCGACTGCTACGAGCTACTGAACACCGATGCCCCCATGGCTTCTGCCCCCCTGCCCCTGGAGCCCAGTCCCATCCGTTTCGGCACCGACGGCTGGCGCGGCATTCTCGGCGTCGATGTGACCCTGGAGCGCCTGCTGGTGGTGGCCGCGGCCGCGGCCCGCGAACTGGGGCGCGCCGCCCCTGCGGCACTCACGAGCCGCGAGGTGGTGATCGGCTACGACCGGCGCTTCCTGGCACCGGAGCTGGCCGAAGCCATCGCCAGCGCCGTGCGCGGCGCCGATCTCGAGCCGGTGCTCACCGATTCAGCCGTGCCCACACCCGCCTGCAGCTGGGCCGTGGTGGAGCGCGGCGCCCTCGGGGCTCTGGTGATCACCGCCAGCCACAATCCTCCCGAGTGGATCGGCCTGAAGATCAAGGGCCATTTCGGCGGATCGGTGGAGGAAGCCTTCACCGCCGATGTGGAGAAGCGCCTGGAGGCCGGGGGCATCACCGTGCCGATCCCCGGCGACACCCCACGCTTCGATGGCTGGGGCGGCTACCTGGCGGGCCTGCGCCAGCTGGTTGACACCAGCGCCCTGCGCAGGGGACTGGAGGAGATGGGTCTTCGGGTGATTGTGGATCCCATGCACGGCTCCGCGGCTGGAGGGCTGCCGGCCCTGCTGGAGGCCGACTCCAGTGCGGGTCACGGTCACGGCGAGGGCTGCCTTGATGAGATCCGTTCCTGGCGTGATCCGCTGTTCGGCGGCTACCCCCCCGAGCCTCTGGCGCCCTACCTGCAGGAACTGATCGCGGCAGTGCGCGCCAGCGGCGAGGCCGGCCGGCCGGCGGTGGGGATCGTCTTCGACGGCGACGGCGACCGCATCGCCGCCATCGATGAGCGGGGCCGCTACTGCAGCACCCAGCTGCTGATGCCCCTGCTGATCGATCACCTGGCCCGGGCCCGGGCGCTGCCGGGCGCCGTGATCAAGACCGTGAGCGGCTCCGACCTGATGCAGTTGGTGGCCGAGGGGCTCGGACGGCCGGTGATCGAGAAGCCGGTGGGCTTCAAGTACATCGCCAGCGAGATGCTCGCCGGCGGGGTGCTGGTGGGCGGCGAGGAATCCGGCGGAGTGGGCTTCGGCCTGCACCTGCCTGAGCGGGATGCTCTCTTCGCCGCCCTGCTGGTGCTGGAAGCGCTGGTGGAGGGTGGCCTGCCCCTGGGGGAGCGTCTCGACCGGCTGCAGGCTGACCACGGCGGAGCCAGCGCCTACGACCGGCTCGATCTGCGCCTCAGGGACATGGCCAGCCGACAGCGGCTGGAGCGCCAGCTGGCCCAGGATCCCCCCACCAGCGTGGCCGGCTGGCCGGTGCAGGAAATGGTGAGCACCGATGGGGTGAAGCTGCGCCTCGGCCCCAGCCACTGGCTGATGCTGCGCTTCTCCGGCACCGAACCGCTGCTGCGCCTCTACAGCGAGGCACCTAGCGAGGAGCGGGTGGGCGAGATCCTGGCGTGGGCCCGCCAGTTCGCTGAAACGGCATGAGCACCTCCAGCCCACAGCCGGCCCCGAAGCTGCTGGTGATCGCCAGCGGCAACGCCGACAAGCTCAGGGAATTCACGGACTTGCTGTCCTTGGCGGCCCCGGAGCTGAACCTCGAGCTGCGCGGCCAGCCCCAGGGCCTGGAGGTGGACGAGACCGGCGACAGCTTCGCCGCCAACGCCCGCCTCAAAGCGGAGGCGGTGGCACGGATCACGGGGAACTGGGCTCTGGCCGATGATTCCGGTCTGAGCGTGGAGGCCCTCGGCGGTGCCCCCGGCATCCACTCCGCCCGCTATGCCCCCACCGACCCCGAGCGCATCGCCCGCTTGCTGGAGGCCCTGTCGGGGGAGCCCAACCGTCGGGCCCGGTTCACGGCAGCCCTGGCCCTGGCTGACCCCAGCGGCCAGGCGGTGCTGGAGGTCGAGGGCGTCTGCACGGGTGAGATTCTCAACGCCCCCTGCGGGGAGGGGGGATTCGGCTACGACCCGGTGTTCCTGGTGCCGGAAACAGGCCTGAGCTTCGCCCAGATGTCCCCCGAGCTCAAGCGGCGTATGGGCCATCGCGGCCGTGCCCTGGAAGCCCTGCTGCCGCCCCTGCAGCGACTGTTCGCGGACTCGGGAGGGGAAACGCTGTGCTGACGCGGGCCCTGACGACGGCTGCGGGAAGCCTGCTCACCCTGGCGATGATGTCCCCTTTGGCGCCCGCCATGGCCAGCCAGGCCAGCCCCGCAGGGTCCGCTCAGCCCCTCCCTTCCTGGCGGGACGGTGCCACCAGATCGCGGATCCTGGCCTTCGTCGCCAGCGTCAGCCAGCCGGGGGGAGAGAGCTATCTGCCGCCCGAGGAGCGCATCGCCGTCTTCGACAACGACGGCACGCTCTGGTCGGAACAGCCGATGTACGTGCAGCTGGCCTTCGCGATCGAGCGGGCCCGCGCCATGGTGGCCCAGCAGCCCGGGCTCGCCACCAACCCGGTCATCGCCGCGGCGGCCGCGGCCGGCAACGGCGAGGCCGTGCTCACCATGGGCATCAAGGGTCTGCTGGATCTGGTGGGGATCACCCATGCCGGCATGAGCACGGATGTGTTCCGCGATCTGGTGCGCGAGTGGCTGGGCAGCGCCTGCCACCCGACCCTGCAGCGGCCTTACACCGACCTGACATACCAGCCGATGCGGGAGCTGCTTGAGCACCTGCGTGCCAATGGTTTCCGCACCTACATCGTTTCGGCCGGCGGCGTGGAGTTCATGCGGGTGTTCGCCCAGGAGGCCTACGGAATCCCCCCGGAGCAGGTGATCGGATCCAGCGTCGTCACCACCTATGCCCTCCGGGGCGGTTTGCCGGTGATCCTGCGCCAGAGCGAGGTCCAGACGGTCGCCGATCGGGCCATGAAGCCGATCCTGATCGAGCAGCTGATCGGCCGCAGGCCGATCGCCGCCTTCGGCAACTCCGACGGTGATCTGGAGATGCTCGAGTGGATCACCAGCCTGCCGGGGCCACGGCTGGGGGTGATCGTTCATCACGACGACGCCGAGCGGGAGGTGGCCTACGACCGCCAGTCCGCCTTCGGCCATCTCGATCGGGCCTTGAGCGAGGCGCCCCGGCGGGGCTGGACAGTGGTGAGCATGCGCGACGACTGGGCCAGCGTGTTCGCGGCCCCTCCAGCGGCAGCGGGATCAGGAGGGGGAGTGGTCGAGCGCTGTGCCGTGCCCCCGGCGAGCGAACCCGCGCCTGCAGGAGAGCGTGGCACTGGGAAGCTCCCCGAACAACCGGCGGTAATCCCGGGCGAAGTGCCCCGGATTGAGGAAGCCCCAGGAGGCCGCCAGCCCTGAGATCGTCTCGCCCCCCGCCTGGGCCTCCAGCAGCCCACGGCGAACACCATGGAGCCGCTGCAGCTTGAGATAAGCCATCGGGCCCATGCCCAGGTGCTCCCGGAACCCCTGGATCAGGGTGCGTCGTCCGACATACATCTGGCTGCAGAGGGTCCCCAGGCTGATCGGTTCAAGGGGGTGCTCCTCCGTCCAGCGTTGCACCTGCTTGACGAGTTCGATCCGCGCCGGCGGGCGGTCGGGCCAGCCCCGTTGCCTGAGGCCTTGCTCCAGCACGTCAACGAGCAGAGGGAACAGACCATCTCCACCTCCCTCCGGTTCTGACGGCGACGGGGCCAGGACCGAGGGTGTCTCCGCCTGGAGGGACAACAGGTTGAGCAACCAGCGCTGGAGCGGCGTGCGGCTGGCTGCGGCGATGGGCAGGACATTGAAGCGGAAGGGCGCCGATTCCAGATCAAGGCTCCCCTGGCCGCTGCTCCAGCGCGTCAGCATGCCGGGGTTGACCATCACCACGGCCAGGTCCATCCGCTCAGGAGTGGAGAGGTGGACGTCTGCCTGGGGATCAAGTCCGAACAACGCATCGGAACCGATGGCGGTGCCGTGGGCCCGCAGGGGTGGAGCGTTGAGGTCGGACACCAGGTTCAGCGCAATCAGCCGTTGGTCCCGTGGCTTGCCGCCAGCCACGTGAAGACAACGGTTGACCTGAAGCCGCAGCAACCGCAGCGGCCCGAGCTGGCGGGTGACCAGGTGGCCGCTGAGGTTGCCATTGGAGAGCTGAAGCAGGCGCAGATCCAGGCCCGCCTCTCGCAGCTGGGCTTCCAGCTCTTCAACAGCCTCGAACCTGTGGAGCGGAGCCATCGCCGCTTGCACTTTTTGAGTGGCCCCACCCTGCCATGGGCGACAGTTTGTAGGTGAGTTCATCAGCGTGCCGGGCCTGAATCCCTCTTCAGCCCCATGCCCGCCCCCTCAACACCAGCCTCCACCTCCCATGCCCAACGGACAACCCAACATCCTGATCCTCTGGGGCGATGACATCGGCCAGAGCAACCTGAGTTGCTACAGCGATGGGCTGATGGGCTATCAGACCCCCAACATCGACCGCGTCGCCAAGGAGGGCGGGCGCTTCATCCACTACTACGCCGAGCAGAGCTGCACCGCCGGGCGGGCAGCCTTCATCTCCGGCCAGAGCGTGTTCCGCACCGGCCTGAGCAAGGTGGGGCTGCCCGGAGCCGAGCTGGGCTACCGCGCCGAGGACCCCACCATCGCCGAACTGCTCCAGCCACTGGGCTACCGAACCGGCCAGTTCGGCAAGAACCACTTCGGCGACCGGGATGAGCATCTGCCGACGATGCACGGCTTCGATGAGTTCTTCGGCAACCTGTACCACCTCAACGCCGAGGAAGAACCCGAACTGCGTGACTACCCCAAAGCAGACGATCCGGAATTCCCCAACTTCCGCAAGCGTTTCGCCCCCCGCGGCGTGCTGCACTGCTGGGCCAACGGTGACGGCACCCAGCGGATCGAGAACACCGGCCCACTCACCAAGCAGCGGATGGAGAACTGCGACGAGGAGTTCATGGCCGAAGCCAAGCGCTTCATCCGTGATGCGGTGGCCTCCGGTGAGCCTTTCTTCGTCTGGTTCAACACCACCCACATGCACTTCCGCACCCACGCACGGCCCCAGGATGTAGGCCAGTCAGGGCGGTGGCAATCGGAATACCACGATGTGATGATCTATCACGACAACTGCATCGGCCAGATGCTGGATCTGGTGGATGAGCTGGGCATCGCCAACGACACGATCGTGATGTACAGCACCGACAACGGCCCCCACATGAACAGCTGGCCCGATGCCGGCATGACCCCCTTCCGCAACGAGAAGAACTCCAACTGGGAGGGGGCCTACCGGGTGCCGGCCCTGGTGCGCTGGCCAGGACAGATTGAGCCCGGCACCCTGTTCACGGGCGTCGTGAGCCATCTCGACTGGCTGCCCACGCTGCTGGCTGCCGCCGGTGAGCCCGAGATCAAGCAGAAGCTGCTGGACGGCCATCAGGTGGGAAGCAAGAACTTCCACATCCATCTCGATGGCTACAACATGCTCGACTACTGGACGGGCAAGACAGGCAAGAGCCCACGGGTGGAATTCTTCTATTTCTCCGACGACGGTGATCTCACGGGCCTGCGCTACGACAACTGGAAGTTCGTGTTCATGGAGCAGCGCCAGGCCGGCACACTTCAGATCTGGGCCGAGCCCTTCACCGCGCTGCGGGTGCCCAAGATCTTCAACCTGCTCACCGATCCCTACGAGCGCGCCGACATCACCTCCAACACCTACTGGGACTGGTTGCTCGACCATGCCTTCATGCTGGTCCCGGCCCAGGCTTTCGTGGCCGAGTTCCTGGCCTCGTTCAAGGAGTACCCACCCCGCCAGAAGGCCGCCAGCTTCACGATCAGCGACGTGCTGGAGAAGATGATCTCGGCCGGGGGGGCGAGCTGATCAGCCAACCGCTCTGCGCACTCGAATGATCCTGGATTGTTCCGCTTCCCCGGCCCCAAGGCCGGGGCGCCCGCCGGCTAGGGACATGGTCTGGATCCCCGCTGGCACCTTTCAGATGGGCTCCGACGCCCACTACCCCGAGGAGGCCCCGGCCCATCGGGTTCACGTGGAGGGGTTCTGGATCGACCGCACACCGGTCACCAACGCCCAGTTCCTCAAGTTCGTGAAGGCCACCGGTCATGTGACCCTGGCCGAGCGGCCGGCGGATCCGGCGGCCTATCCCGATGCCCTGCCGGAGCTGCTGGCTCCGTCATCGATCGTTTTCGTACCTCCGCCCGGGCCGATCAGCACGGGTGACCCCTACCGCTGGTGGCAGTACCTGCAGGGGGCCAACTGGCGCCACCCAGAAGGCCCGGGCAGCTCGATCAAGAACCGCGACCACCATCCCGTGGTGCACGTGGCCCATGAGGATGCCCTGGCGTACGCCGCCTGGACCGGCAAGCCCTTGCCGAGCGAAGCCGAGTGGGAGCGGGCCGCCCGGGGCGGAGTGGAGGGGGCTGAGTTCGCCTGGGGGGAGGAGCTCCATCCGGGCGGGCGGCCGATGGCCAACACCTTCCAGGGGGACTTCCCCCACCACAACAGCCTGCTCGATGGCTGGGAGCGCACCTCGCCGGTGGGCAGCTTCCCACCCAACGGCTACGGCCTGCTCGACATGATCGGCAACGTCTGGGAGTGGACCGACGACTGGTACGCCGGCCACGGCGCCACGGTGGCAGCCCACAAGCAGGCGGGGGGCTGCTGCACGATCGAGTCCCCCCGCGGTGCCTCGCGGCAGGACAGCATCGACACCGCCTCCCAGCACGGCACCATCCCGCGCAAGGTGGTGAAAGGTGGCTCGTTTCTCTGCGCTCCCAGTTACTGCCGCCGTTACCGCCCTGCCGCCCGCATGGCCCAGGGGATCGACACCTCCACCTGTCACATGGGTTTTCGTTGCATCGTGAGGAGCTGAACCATGTCCTTGGTCCCCTTCACGGTGTGGCTTGAGCTGTTCGCCGGTGGTTTGCGTCTGCTGCTGGAAGGCGTCTCGGTGGTGTGCGTGGCGATTGGGTTCCTGGTCACCTTGCGCCAGACGCTGCGCCTGCGCCGCAGCGGTAAATCTCAGGGGAGGCCTTTCAACAGCATCCGGCTCAGCTTCGGCAGCTGGCTGTCAATGGCGCTGGAATTTCAGCTGGCGGCCGACATCGTCGCCACCACCACGGCACCCTCGAATGAGAACCTGATCCAGCTGGCGGTGGTGGCTGTGATTCGAACCTTTCTCAACGTCTTTCTTGGCCGGGAGGTCGAAGCTGAACAGAAGTTGGAGGATGCCCAACGTCAGCAGACGGCCAATCTGGCCGCCACGCCATACTGATGGGAAATCTCAACAACGAACTGGCCAAGGAGCGCAATCGGGCTGCCGCCGAGCGCACGATGATGGCCTGGATTCGCACCTGCCTGTCTCTGATCAGTTTTGGTTTCGGCCTCGACAAGATCATCGGTGCGATCAACCGCAGCCGCTTTGATGGCAGTGCCCATGCCGGCCTGAGTGTGCGTCTGGTTGCGATCGGCTTCGTGCTGATCGGCATCCTGGCGATGGCGGCGGCCACCCGGCAACACCTGCGCACGCTCAAGCTGATTCGGCGCGACGACTTCGTCTATGTCGATCAGCGCTCGATCACCGTCTTCACAGCCATTGCCCTCACGATCATCGGCATTGTGGCCTTTGCCCTGCTGGTGACGGGTATCCCCGTCGGCTAACTCCCATGCCCCAATCTGCAGCGCTCTTGGTCACGGCCACCATCGTGACGCTCATGTTCAGCCTTGGCCTGGGGCTGAAGGATTACCCGTTCGTGCTGCTCAGGGATCGCCCCGCCTTTCTCTGGCGCGTGGTGCTCGGCACCTGCCTGCTGGTCCCCCTGGCCGGGCTGGTGCTGGTGCTTCTGCCGTTGCGGGGCACCCTCTCCCATCCGGCCTGGGTGGCAATCGCCCTGATGCTGGCCTGCCCCAGTGCTCCACTGATCCTGTTCCGGGTGCGCAGCAGTGGCGGCACGGCCGAGCTGGCGGCGCGGTTGCAGATCAGTGCGGCGCTGGTGGCCATCGTCTCGATCCCGCTGATGGCGATGGTGGTGAAGTCCAGCCTGGGCATCAAGGGCTGGGAGATCCGGCCTGCCCAGGTCGGGGTGCAGGTGCTGAAGGTGCAGGTGCTGCCGGTGATCGCCGGGGTGCTGCTCTCACAGTGGCAGCCCCGCTTGGCCCAGCGCGGCAGCCGTGTCCTCGGAGGCCTGGCCACCGCGTTGCTCCTGCTGATGCTGGTGGCGCTGCTGGTGCTCAGCGCCCGCGATCTACTGCCGTTCCTTCGGCAGAACGTCGGAGCCCTCGCCTGCATGGCCGGCCTCAGCGCGCTCAGCCTGGCGGTCGGCTACGGCTTGGCCGGGCGGGATCCCCAGGAGCGGCGCACCGTGGCCCTGGTGACAGGGATGCGGAACACGGGGCTGGCGGCTCAACTGGCCCTGACCTATGCGCCGCAGGCGTTGATGCCTGAATTGATTCCCGGCATCCTCTCCTACGTCTTGATCACGGTGATCGTCTCCACCCTGTTTCTGAAATGGCAACAGCATGAGATCGGCGAATCCACCTGAATTCTTCGGATCATCAGAGCTGTTCATCCCCACCATGGCTCAGTTCCCTGCTTCTCTTCTGCCCAGCGGTTACCGGCAGGGGCTGGGGCAGGCGGATCTGGCAGCCGGACTGACCGCCGCCGCGGTGGTGCTGCCCAAGGCGATGGCCTACGCCACCATTGCCGGTCTGCCGGTGCAGGTGGGTCTGTACACGGCTCTGGTGCCGATGGCGGTGTATGCCCTGCTGGGCAGCTCCAGGCCCCTGAGCGTGAGCACCACCACCACCCTGGCGATCCTGGTGGGCAGCGAGCTGAACCGGATGACGCCAGGGGGTGAGCCCAGCGCCCTGGTGGGCGCCAGCGCCACCCTGGCCCTGCTGGTGGGCGCGATGCTCTGCGGCGCGGCCCTGCTGCGCCTCGGCTTCATCGCCAACTTCATCTCCGAATCGGTGCTGGTGGGGTTCAAATCCGGCATCGGGCTGGTGATCGTGGTGGATCAGCTGCCCAAGCTGCTGGGGCTGTATGTGGAGAAGGACGGCTTTTTCCGCGACCTGGCCGCCCTGTTCAGCCAGATCCCGCGGGCATCCCTGGCCACGATGCTGCTCTCGGCCGGGCTGCTCAGCCTGCTGATGGGCCTGAGGCGCCAGTGGCCGGCGCTGCCGGCACCATTAGTGGTTGTGGCGATCGCCATCTTGAGCAGCGCCCTGTTGGGGCTTGATCGCTTGGGCGTGGAGCTGGTTGGCTCGGTGCCCAGGGGCCTCCCCTCCATCAGCTGGCCTCAGCTGGATCTGATCAACGTGCTCTGGCCGGGGGCGGCGGGCATCGCCATGATGAGTTTCACGGAAAGCATCGCGGCAGCCCGAGCCTTCCGCGCCAGCGATGAACCCACTCCGGTACCCGACCGTGAGCTGCTGGCCCTGGGGCTGGCCAACATCGGCGGCGGCCTGTTCGGAGCGATGGCGGCGGGCGGCGGCACCACCCAGACGGCAGTGAACCGCCAGGCCGGTGCCCGCACCCAGATGGCGGAGCTGGTCACGGCGGCGGCCGCGCTGCTCACGCTGCTGCTGCTGGCCCCCTGGATCGCGCTGATGCCCCTGGCCGCCCTGGCGGTGGTGGTGATCGTCTATTCGTTCGAATTGATCGCCCCGGGCGAGTTCCTGGCGATCCGTCGCGTCCGCCACGCCGAATTCCACTGGGCGGTGGTGGCCTTCCTGGGGGTGGTGTTTCTGGGAACCCTCAAAGGCATCCTCGTGGCCGTGATCCTCTCCCTGCTGGCCCTGGTGCAGCAGGAGGTGAACCCGCCGGTTTATGCCATCGGCCGCAAGATCGGCACCGATGTGTTCCGGCCGCTGTCCTCCCGGCATCCCCGCGATGAGACCTGGCCGGGGCTGCTGCTGCTGCGTGCCGAGGGGCGCCTGTTCTTCGCCAATGCCCATGGCGTTCTCACCCGGATGCGCGCGGAGATCAACCAGCACCAGCCAAGGGTGGTGGTCCTGGATGGCAGCGCCGTGATCGACATCGAATACTCCGCCCTCAAGGTGATCACGGAAGCGGAGCGCCGTCTGGATCGGGAGGGCATCTCCCTCTGGCTGGCGGGGTTGAACCCCACGGTGCTGGAGGTGATCCGCCGATCGGAGCTGGGCGAACGTCTGGGCAAGGAGCGGATGCACCGCAACATCGAGCGGGCGGTGGAGCATTACCTCGCCGCGGGGCTGGAGGCGAAAGGCAGAGAACCTGATCGGTTGAACGGTTGAACAGTTGAACGGCTGGGGCGACGGCTCAACCCTTGGGAAGGGTGCTGGCATCGCCATTGCGGATGGCGTGATATCCCGGCGAGAGGATCTCCACCCCAGCGGCGGCGAACTGATCCTGAAGGGCCCCGAGCACCTGGGAGAGGGTTTCGCGGTAGAGGGATGCATCCCCCACGTAGGCCACCAGCTCATAGCTGATGTGGAAATCGTTGAGGGAGGTCTGCAGCACGAATGGCTCGATCTCCTCTGTGATCCCAGCCGCGCTGCGGGCGGCGGCAAGCATCAGCTCGTGCACCTGGCGCCAGGGCACGTCGTAGCCGATGGTGATGGTGGTGGAGAGCGCCACAGGCTGTTGAATCTCGCGGCGGGAAAAGCTGAAATTCATCACCGAGGCGCCGATCACCGTGGCGTTGGGGATGCTCACCAGCTCGTTGCGTGGCGTGCGCACCCGGGTCACCAGCAGCGCACGCTCCTGCACCACCCCCACCGTGCCGTTGATCTCAACCCGGTCGCCCAGGCGGAAGGCGCGGGTGTAGATCAGCATCAGGCCACTGATGATGTTGCTGGCGATGGCGCTGGAGCCGAGGGCCGCCAGGGCACCCACGAACAGACCGGCACCCTTGAAGGCCTGGCTGCCGGATCCGGGGATGTAGGGGTAAGCCAGCACCACCCCCACCAGGGAAATGAAGATCGTGGCCAGCCGGGCCGTGGGCAGGGCCCACTCCTGATAGAAACCGGGAATGCGTACCCGGCCGCGGTCGAGGGCGGCAAACCAGGCGTTGCTGGCTCGGATCACCATCACGGTGACCGCCGTGATCAGCAGGATCGAGAACAGGTTGGGCATGGCCCCGATCAGCGCGCCTACGCCGTTGCGGGTCACCTGCAGAATCTGCTGGCGCAATCCATAGGCGATCCCCTGGGTAGGCGGGAACAACCCCAGTAGCAACGGAATCAGCAGATAGCTGATCAGCAGCAGCAGCGACCAGTGGATGACCCGACAAGCCAGCTGCAGGATCTGGCGCTCCTGGGTGGAATCGAGCAGCTGGTTGGAGCCGATGCGCAGGCCCTGCAGCAGACGGTTCTGATCAAGGGCGATCCACTGGGCCGCCCGTCGGTTCAGCTTCACCTGGATGCGAAGCCAGAGCAGGTAGATCGCGAGCACCAGCAGGGCCAGGGCTGTTCCTTTCAGCCAGGCGATCGGTGTGCGGCTTCTCCTGTAAGCGGTGACGGCCTTGACCAGTCGGCTGCGGTACTGCTCGGCGAGCTCCTGGCGGCTCAGATCGAAGCAGGCCGCCACGCGGTCATCGACGGCCATCAGCCGATCAGTGCCACCGTCTGCTCGGTGGAGAACGAGGAAGGTGTAAGGGGGGGCATCCTCAACGGCGAGGCCTTCGGGCTGGAAGACCGGGCTCTCGGCCAGGCGGCCCAGCTCATGCGTCGTCTGGCGGGCGAACTTCACCGGGTTCTGGGCGCCGATCGCCGAGCGGATCTCCAGCACCCGCCGGCCATCGATGGTGACGTACTGGGGAGGATCGATGCAGTGCGCCTTGGCGGCGGTCGGCTTCGACGGCTGCGGCTCCTTCTGGGCGTGAAGCGGCAGCGGCAAAGTCAGCACCGTTGCCAGGGACATCCCCAGAACCAGCATCACCAGCAGGGCGGAGCGAAGCCGGCATCCCCGTCCACCTGATCGCACCACAGGACCCGTCACGGCTGGCTCAAGCGGTCTGGATGGCGATCATGGTGCAGCCCCTGGCTGCCCTCGACCAGCGCAAGGTTCGGCCCAGAGGCTCAACCAGCCTCCACCAACCGCTTGAGTCTCTCGACGGCCAGAGCGACAGGTAACAGTGAAACGTTCTCCACTGACATCGCGCGACCAGCCGCGAACGGGTTGTCAAGATCAGCGATCAGCAGCAGCAGCTTGATCAGCAGGAATGAAATCACGCCAATGAAGAAAAGGGATTCTCCGAATGGCTCGATATCAGTAAGAACAAGCCCTCCAGTGAGCAGACCCGTTCCGATGAAGGCCATCCCGTAGACAGAAGGTACAAAAGTGGTTTCGCGAATCACCTCAATGCGAACCACGACTCGGCGGACGTTGGCCAATTCGAGCAGCAGGCGGGCCTGCAGTGGGGCGGCATTCCAGACACCCAGCCGCTCGATCGCAAGCTGCAGTTCATCGAGGTGGTTCAGCAGGGTGGTGACCAGACCGGCCTCCTTCATCCAGTCCAGGAGATCTTCGCTGAAGCCCACCAGCAGTGCCAAAGCCCCCTTCACCTCGGCTTCCGGATGAAGCTCCCTAACGCTTCTTGCCTCCCTGGCGAGGCACTCCAGAGCAGCGGCCAGTTCACCGGGAATCTTCTCGCTTTCCTTGTAATCCAGCAGCACCCCATTCAGCAGGAAGCCCAGCAGGAACACCTCGGAGGCAACCAGTGCAGGGAACAGGGGATTCGGGGCCAGCAGCTCCCAGTGCATGCGGTGCACCAGGATCTTGACGACCAAAATGGTCAACAGCACCAGGCTCACCCGGCCGAAAAACCAGACACGCCGCAGCCAGTGCCTGCGATGCGTATCGGTGTCCAGTGGTTCGGCCATCATTGTTTCGGGGCGCGTTGAGGGCACTGTGTCGGGCGGGCCCCTACTGCTCCTTGGGCTCCCCCTGCGGCAACGGCGGCAGCGGGGGGGGGGGCAGCACCTCCAGCTCGGGGGGGTTGGGCGCGGTTTCCGGGCCGATCAGGTCCACGGCGGTGCGTTGCATCACCAACCGGAAGCGCAGGGGCGCCTGTTGCTGATTGATGAACGCCTGCACGGCGGCCACCTGCTTGGAGGTGGGCAGCGTCGGATCGGTCACCCGCACCCGGGCCCGGATCAGAGGAGGGTTCTTCTGCCAGTCGATGGAGATCCCCACCAGATCGATGGCGGGATCGCCGCCGAGCGTAATCGTGCTGCTGCGCAGCCGCTGCTCGATCACGGCCTCCAGCTGCTGGGCCTTCGTTTCCAGCCGGGAGCGGTTCAGCAGGCGAAAGAAGCTGCTGCCCAGGGGAATCACCAGCAGGGCGGTGAGGGCCACGCTGGTGAGTCCGAGCCGGCTGTGGAACAGCCGTCGCCGGTAAACCTTCTCGAGCGTCCCCAGCGACGCCATCGCCCCCACCATGATCCCCAGCAGGTTGGTGGCGAACAACAGCAGCGCCCCATAGGCCTGCGCCCAGTCGGAGGACGCCAGCAGGATCCCCACCACACACATCGGCGGCACCAGGGCCACGGCGATCGCCAGGCCGGCCAGGGCCGAAATCGCGTCTTTCCTCAACTTGGCGTACATCGCCACCGCACCGGCCACCAGGGCCACCCCCAGGTCCAGCAGGTTGGGGCTGGTGCGGGCCATCACCTCGCTGCCGAAGCTCGGTAAGGCCACCAGGTGGCCCACCGCCATCGCCAGCAGCACGCAGATCACCACCCCCAGCATCAGGGTGCGCAGGGCTCGCAGGAACATCGGCAACCGCCCCCGCAGGATCTCGAAGGCCATCGCCTGCAGCGGCATGATCCAGGGGGCCACCACCATGGCTCCGATCACCACGCCAGGGCTGTTGGCCAGCAGGCCCAGGGTGGCGATCAGGGTGGCCCCCACCGTGAGCACCACGAACACCTGGTTGAAACTGGCGTCGTGCTCGAACTCCTGGCGCAAGGCGTCGAGCCGGGCGTCGTCATGCCATCTCTCCTCGGGCAGGACTGTGGTGCTGGTCATCGCAGGCCTGGGGTGGAGTGGCCAGACCAATGGTGCCATCAGCGGCCGACTATCCCTGACGCCTGCCCCACGCCCGAGTAGCAAGGAGAGGTAACCACCACCAGGCACCTCCCATGTCCAAAGCACAGCTGAGTGCCTTTCTGATCGAAGTGGAAGGTGATGCCGCCCTGCGCCAGCGGGTGGAAGCGGCTGCCGATGCCAGCGCCGTGGCAGCCATTGCCCAGGAGCGAGGCCACATGTTCTCCGCTGCCACCCTCAGCCGCCACCAGCGGGGCTGAGGCTCAGGCGGGGCCCAGGCTCAGGCGGAGCGCATCGAGCCGTCGGGCGTTCACGCCCAGGTCGGAATCTCCCAGGCGGGATTCCGAGCGCGCCTGAAGGCTGGAACTGGAGTCATCCAGCGCCAGTTCCAGATCATCGACAAAGCCGAACAGCCGGCTTTCGGCGGTGGCATGCAGATAGCTGAGCTGGGGGGAATCAACCCTGGTTTCGATCCGCACCCCTGGCGTGGCCTCAAGCTCCAGCGCCAGCTGCTGGAGAGCCGCTTCGGGGTTGGCCAACGGCCAGTCCTGGCGGGCGCAGTGGGCTGAGCTGGCGCAGGCCCTGAGCCGTCCGTCGTGCAGACCGAGATCCGCGGGCGGCGCACCGGAAGCATGCAGCAGGGAGGCCTGCGCAGCGCCGGGGTGGCCCAGCAGCAACAGCCAGGTCAGCAGCTGGGCGCCCAGCAGCGCCAGAAGCCTCAGGGGGCGAAAGGTGGCGGTTCTCATGCTGCGGCGGCCCAGCTGCCGTGCAGGCCGTGGGGCAGGGCCAGGGGCATGGGCAGCACCGCCTGCTCCGAGAGGTCGGCCGCATTGAGGATCACCAGGTCGCTGGCGCAGCGCGCCCCGTTCCAGACCACGCAGAGGATCCAGCCGTCGTCTTCGGCGGGTTGATCAGCTTCGGCCTCCAGCCGGGGGCGCGGCACCATCACCGGCTCGCTCACGAAGCCCCGCGGGGCGGCGCTCCAAATTCGGCGCTCGCCACTGATCAGATCGAGCTTCTCGATGGCCTGCAGGGGGGCATTGCCCCGCTCCTGCTCGGTGACCGCCATCCAGGCATAGCGGGCCTCAAGACCCACCTGCCGTGGGTTGACCATGGCGAACTCGCAGCAGCGCTCCTCCAGCAGCTCGGTGCTCACCGCACCGCTGGCCAGGTCGATGCGGCAGCGCTTGAGCTGACCGATCGGCAGGGTGTCGAAATCGACGGCGCGGAAATCAACGCCTGGGCCGATCGTGGGGAAATCGTCGTAGAAGATCGAATCCACCACCACCTGACCGGCCGCACCGGCAGCGGGATCCTCGAAGGCATTGAGGTGGTGGAACACGAAGCCCTCAGGAGCGCTCACCTGCAGCGGCTCCCCCTCTCCGGAGCGGGGGATCAACCAGAACTGACCGCTCTCCCCTGGCTTGGAGCCCAGGCACTGGGCGGCACCCTTCCAGCCGAGCACGAAGCCCAGCGGGTTGAAGCTCATGGCGTTCTGCAGAAACACCGCCCAGTTCGGGGTGATGGCGAAATCGTGCAGGAAGGCGAAACCGTTGAAGCTGCGTTTCTGATCGGCCACCAGCTGCCCCGCCCCGTCACCGGAGCTCGCGTCGAACTCCATCAGGCGGATGGTGCTGCGGGGGCCGGCCTTGACCCCGAAGGTGACCATGCGCTCCTGGCCGTGGTGGCCGGGATCGAAGCGGGGGTGAGCGCTGAAGGCCTCACCGCCTGCGAGCACACCATCGAGGAGGTCGACACCCTCGGTTTCCAGACTGACGGGGTCGAGGGCATGGGGGGAGCTGGCCTCCCACAGGGCCAGCAGCTTCTCGCCCAGCCGCACCACATGGGTGTTGGCGATGTTCTTGAGGCGCAAGTCGAAGGCGTTGGCCAGCGGTCCGCCGGGCTTCTGGCTGCCGAATACCCCGCGGTAAAGCACCTTGCCGGCCTTCTCCTCCGCCAGCCAGCCCTCCGTACGCACGAAACGGTTGCTGAGGCAGGCCGCGCCGCTTTCGAAGCGCACCGCCGTGATCATGCCGTCGCCATCGAAGGGGTGATGCACCCAGCGGCCGCCGCGCTCCAGCCGCCCGGGACCATTGCGGTAGAGGCTGCCGCTGAGCTCGGAGGGGATGGTGCCGCTGGCGGCTGCCAGGGGAACGGCCGTGAGCTCCGTGCCCACATTGCGGAAGGCACTGGCCCAGTCGGCGCGGTCATAACCAGGGGCTGCGGCCGCCGTGGAGGAGGTGGCTTCGGTGTTGCCGGGCTCGGGTCGACTGGGGGCGATGGTCATCGCTCACTGGCGCGGTTGTGTCTCCATCATCACGTAACGGAGTGTGACAACGCGATTCGCTTCAGCCAGGGGCGCCCGCCTGCTCCAGCACACCCTTGCTGCTGGGTACCTCGCCGGCGCGGCGGGGATCGATCTCCACCGCCTGACGCAGGGCCCGGGCAAAGGCCTTGAAACAGGCCTCCACGATGTGGTGGGAATTGAGGCCGTCGAGCTGGCGGATGTGCAGGGTGAGTCCGGAGTTGTTCACCACCGCCACGAAGAACTCCCGCACCAGCTCGGTGTCGTAGGTGCCGATGCGCTGGCCCGGGATCACCAGGCCATAGCTGAGATGGGGGCGGCCGGAGCAATCCAGCACCACCTGCACCAGCGCCTCATCCAGGGGCGCTGTGAAGTGCCCGAAGCGATGGATGCCCTTGCGGCTGCCCAGGGCCTGGGCCAGGGCCTGACCCACGGCGATGCCCACGTCCTCGTTGGTGTGGTGATCATCGATGTGGGTATCCCCCTCAGCGCCGATCTCCAGATCCAGCAGGCCGTGGCTGGCGAGCTGGTGGAGCATGTGATCGAGGAAGGGCACACCGGTGCTCACCCGACAACGGCCGCGGCCATCGAGGTCCAGCCGCACGCGCACGTCGGTTTCACCGGTGACACGGTGGACGCTGCCACTGCGGCCGCCGCTGCTGCCGTGATTGAGGTCCGGAAGGAGGGACACAGGGCAATGGGGCGGGAGTGTGCCAATCATGCCGAAGCCAAACGCCTGACTCGGTCCACAATCGCCAGCACCGATCCGGCTGCTGCGTGAACAACTGTCCCCAGACGGTGCTCGCCGAGCTGCGCGCAGGCCACCGGCGCTTCCTTGACGGTGAATCGCTCCACCCCCACAGCAGCCGCGAGCGCATGCTCGAGGTGGAATCAGGTCAGCATCCAACCGCGGCGGTGCTGGGCTGCGCCGATTCCCGGGTGCCGGTGGAGCTGCTGTTCGACACGGGCTTCGGCGACCTGTTCGTGGTGCGCAACGCCGGCACCCTCTCCACCACAGCGGCGATCGCCTCGCTGGAGTACGCCGTGGCCCATCTGGGCGTTCCGGTGATCGTGGTGCTGGGCCATGAACGCTGCGGTGCCGTGGAGGCGGCCCTTAACCCCGCGCTGACGCTCACGCCGAGCCTGGCCCAGGTGGTGGGCCAGTTGCGCATGGAGCTGCTCAGCCTCGGCGCCCACCACGACCTGGATCAGGCCTCGCGCCACCACACCCTCAACGCAGCACGCAACCTGGTCGACTCCAGCGTGCTGCTCACCGATCTGATGCGCGCTGGTCGGCTGCAGGTGGAGGCCGCCTTCTACAACCTGCACACCACCACGATCGACTGGATGGGAACCGTGATGCCGATGCGGTACGGCTGACGAAAGAAGTCGGTTGGACGAAGACAATCCAACTTTAAGCCGGCGAGATGAAGGGAAATCTCGCAATACTCCTGAAATATGCCAACTAAGACCAAGGGCCACCAGCCGGCAGCAGCAGCACGGCCCGAGGCCCAAGCCATCACGGGGGGCGAGCTCCGTGATCGAGTTGCCAGAGGGCGGATGTACAGAAAGCTGCGCTCAGTGGCCGGCCAGGCGATCTATGCCCTGCGCAAGAAGATCGTGGAGGCGGTGTTTAATCAGATCAAGGGCGACCGAGGGCTGGATCGTTTCCGATTGAGTGGTCTGGAGAAGGTGAATGGGTTCTGATGGCGACCTCCCACAACCTGCTCAAGCTGTTCAGCGCCTCGATAACCTCAGCTTGAGAAACTGCTTCATTGCCCCAGAACAGTGATACGCCTTCGCTGTGGGACAGAGCAGTGGCCTCGACGATCCACGCACCTCGGCCCTGCCCTCCAACGCCGCGGGGTGTCAATTTCGAGCTGGCGATCGCCGTGTGCATCAGCCTCTGGGGTGTGACCTCCCAACAGGCCCTGGCCGGCGTGATCGGGCCTCTGATCGAGGTGCTGCTGATGGTCTCCCTGGTATCCACTCCCCGAAACCGGGTGAGGGTTGCTTTGGCCTGGAGACCTGGCATGGGATGGGATGCCGTGGAAGGCGATTAGCGCCAGGAAGAAGTTTGATTCACCGGGCCTCGGCTCCCCGAGCCTCGTGGGGCGGCAGCCCCCAACCCATCGGAAACTCGATCATCAGACTGCCCGCCCTCTCTCTCGCCCAACAGGTACATGAAAAAACAGCAACAACAGGGGCAAGTCCTACCACTGGAGAAGGAAGGTCTTCAGGCACGATCGTGATCAGCGTGGATCAGTGATGCCGGCAACGGACGCCTCATGCTCGCGAAGTCGCTTTCTCAGCCTGCGGATCGGTGTTGTGAACGCTGCAAGGACGAAGGGGCCAAGGATGGGGGCTGGTGCTGGCACACCCTGTACCTGTATTTGTAAATACTGAGCCTCGGGAAGGAAACAATTAGAGGGACAATCTTGCCAGCCAACAGGGATTCCGGATATTGGTGTTCCTTGGGAATTGGCAAGTAGCCATGCGTTGAAGCCCACGTTAGGACTTATCAGATTTGCAGCAATGAAGTAGTCTGTATTTGTGGAAACAGCAATAGATAAATCATCTCTGCCAATAATACCCCTCCCTGGCGAGAAATTCAAACTGCCCAGGTCAAAGAGCAGAGTGCCGATGCCAGTGTCGACTGCGTTAAAGATTGCAAGATTAACTTGTCCATTACTGCTAGATTCGAAAAGGATGAATGCTCGGGTGACTGAAAAAACATTGCCTGTGTTAAACTTTTGAGCCTTTCTTCGGAATGGGTTTACCCCCCTGCCGTAGGGGTGCCAGTTATATTGTCAGCAACCGTTGTCAATGCTTGAGCAGGATTTGGCATGAAGACCGCCAATGCTGCTCCCAATGCAATGATTCCGCAGGAATATTTAACAGTCATTAGTGCGAATACCTATTTTCAGGTTATCATACATATTATTACTTCCGGAGGAAGGCCATATTGCTCATTCCCAGTCATTGGCGTGGGACTCATAGTGAGACGATGGCTCCGGGCAGGGTCTCTCGCTCGAGTTCCCATGTCTACCGAGATCCTGCGTGCAATGCCCTTGGCCTGTAAGCCCAGCGGCCAATGCGGCGTCCCGGAGATTGGCCAGCAAATTCTTTGACGCTGGTTCCCGCCATCCCACTCCTTGCTGCGCTTCTCCTCGGGGTACCTCATCGCCGCCTTGCACTTGGTGCTGACTGCAGAAGTCACATCCCGGTGATGCAGTAACCCGCATCCACATAAATCACCTGGCCGGTGATGCCGGAGGCCAGCGGGCTGGCCAGGAAGGCGGCGGTGGAGCCCACTTCGTCTTGGGTAACGGTGCGCTTGAGCGGCGCCTTCTCCTCCACGTTGTGGATCATGTCAAGGATGCCGCCGATGGCGGAGCTGGCCAGGGTGCGAATCGGACCGGCGCTGATCGCATTCACCCGCACCTGCTTCTCGGGGCCCAGTTCGGCGGCCAGATAGCGCACACTCGCCTCCAGAGCCGCCTTAGCCACGCCCATCACGTTGTAATTGGGGATGGCCCGCTCGGACCCCAAATAGCTGAGGGTGATCACACTGGCGCCCTCGTTGAACAGGGGCTTGGCCCAGCGACACAGGGGCGCCAGGGAATAGGCACTCACCTCCAGAGCACGGGCGAAGCCCTCGGGGCTGATGGCGGAGTAGTCGCCGATCAGCTCCTCCTTGCCCGCAAAGGCCAGGCAGTGCACCAGCACATCGATCGAGGCCCACTGCTCCTTCACCCGCTCGAACACAGCCTCGATCTGAGCCGGATCCTGCACGTTGAGCGGCTCGAACAGGGTGGGGTTCAGCGGCGCGGTGAGTTCGCGCACCTTGGCCTCGAAGCGGCCCTTCTCATCGGGCAGGTAGGTGACCCCCAGCTCGGCGCCGGCAGCGGCCAGCTGCTGGGCGATGCCCCAGGCGATCGAGCGGTTGTTGGCGATGCCCGTGACGAGGGCTTTCTTGCCGCGCAGATCGAGGAGCATGGGTAGGCGCCGAGTGCCGGCCAAGGACAGTGGGGGGATTCTCCTCCACCGCTTCCGGCGGCACCCGGCCGCGCCCCTCAGCCAGCGATGACGTCCAGCACTCCCCCTTCAGAACCGGCGCCGCCCCCGCAACCCAACCGCGCCGATCTGCAACGCCAGTTCCCGGACCGCGACGCCATGGTGCGGGAGCTGGCGGCCCGGTTTGCCCAGGCCATCGGCGGCGCCAGCCCGATTCGTGGGGGCTCAAAACCGGCGCTGGCGGCGCTGGAGGCCGTCGATCCGGTGCGCTACGCCGCCAGCCGCAACCACCTCGATGGCGCGGTCAGCGGTCTCTCCCCCTACATCCGCCACGGGGTTCTGAGCCTGGTTCAGGTGCGCGACGTGGTGCGGCAGCGGATGGCCAGAGGCCCCGGGCTGGTCAGCGAGAAACTGCTGCAGGAGCTGGCTTGGCGCGATTACTGGCAGCGGCTCTGGATCCGCCTGGGAAATGGCGTCTGGGAGAACCTGGAGCCGCTCAAGACCGGCCAGCCGGAGGCGGCCTACGCCCAGGAGCTGCCGGACGACATCAGCGAGGGCCGCACCGGCCTGGCCTGCATCGATGCCTTCGCGCACCAGCTGATCGACACCGGCTGGCTGCACAACCACGCCCGGATGTGGCTGGCCGCCTACGTGGTGCACTGGCGCCGTGTGCAATGGCAGGCCGGAGCCCGCTGGTTCCTGTGCCACCTGCTCGATGGTGATGCTGCCAGCAACAACCTGAGCTGGCAGTGGGTGGCCAGCAGCTTCAGCAGCAAGCCCTACCTGTTCAACCGCGCCAACCTGGAGCGCTTCGGCGCCGGGCGCCATTGCCCGGGCTGCCCGGCCGCAGCGGCCTGTCCATTCGAGAGCAGCTACGAGGGGTTGCAGGCCCGGCTGTTCTCCGCACCGCAGGGGGGCGGGCAGGCCAGCGGCGGACAGGCCAAGGGCGAGGCGGTCTGAGCATGGACTGTCCGGTTCTCTGGATCCACGCCGAGGCCCTGGGTCCGGCCAATCCCGCCCTGCTGGCCCATCCGGGCCGGCCCCGGCCGTGTTCGTCTTCGAGCCCGGGCTGCTGGAGGGCGCCGCCGGGCCGATCAGCCTCAAGCGGATCGTGTTCCTCTACGAGTGCCTGCTGGAGCTGCCGGTCACGATCCGCCAGGGCGATGGGGCCGAGGAGATGCTGGCCTTCGCCGCCCGCCACCGGGCCGATGGGGTGGTGACCAGCGCCTGGGTGGACCCGCAGCTGGGGGGCATCGCCGCCTGCGTGGCCGCCGCCTTGCCCCTGCAGGTGCTGGAGCCCGAACCCTTCGTGGACCTGCCGGAGCCGCTGGACCTGCGCCGCTTCAGCCGCTACTGGCGATCGGCCGGGCCCCGGCTGCGGCCGGATCCCGCCGCACCAGAGACGCCCACGTGATCGATCCCAGCAACCCCACCGCCCCCAGCGACCCCGACCAGGCCGCGCCGCGCCGCCTGGAGCACCCCGGACTGCCGGCCACGGTCTGGCTGGCGGGGCTGGACTGGCTCACCCCCCAGCGGCGGGAGAAGTTGCTGGCACTGCTCTCCAGCGACGAGCATCAGCGGCTGCAGTGCTGGCGTCTGCCCGCGGACCAGGACCGTTTCCTGCTGGGACGGGGCCTGCTGCGGCTGCGGCTGGGACAGGCGCTGGGACTGGAGCCCGCCCGGCTGCGCTTCCACCTGGGGCCCCAGGGCAAGCCGGCCTTGGAGGGGCTCAAAAGGCAGGACACCCTGCAGTTCAACCTGGCCCATTCGGGCGCCCTGGTGCTGTTGGCCCTCCACCCCGAGCGGCCGGTGGGTGTGGATGTGGAGAAGCACCGGCCCGGCCTGAACTGGCGGTCGATCGCCAGGCGCCACCTGCCCAGCGGCTGCCTAGAAGCCCTCGAGGAGCTGCCAGAGGCAGAGCAGCTCGACGGCTTTCTGCAGCAGTGGTGCCGCCTGGAAGCAGGGTTGAAAGCGACGGGACTCGGCCTGGCCGCAGTCGGAGCCCTACCACCACCAGGCCTGGAGCTGCACGATCTGCACCTGCCGGAGGGCTATGCCGGCAGCCTCGCCGTGATCTGAATCTCTGAGCCCAGGGGGTCGTTCGTTGCTGCCGGCTCTTGCTACGGCTGATCCTCCAGCTCGCGGATCGTTTCCGGATCGGTGAGCAGATCCTTCTCCTCCAGCATCGGCAGCTTCTCCACCTTCACCTGGGAGGGATTCAGGGGCGGTTCGATCCACTCCCAGGTGCTGCGCGGGGCGCGGCTGAGGCAGAGGGCTTCCAGTTCCTTGCGCAGGGCCCGTCGCACATCGCGCCGGGCGGCGGCGGCGAAGAATTCCTCGCGACTGGCCAGACCGGAGCTGAAGGGGTGGCTGCCGTTGCCGTTGAACAGCCGCGCTGGATCCGGCAGCCAGCGCGGACGGCAGTAGCCCTTGCGGCGGGTGTCAGTTTCGAGCCAGATGTGCAGCCCATAGCCATCGGGCTGGCTGACCACCGCCAGGCCGTCGTGGGGCTGCTGCCGCTGCAGGGAGAAGCTCTTCCAGCTGGCGCTTCGATGGGCGGGCACACAGCCGCCGGCGAACAGCGCTCCCGCCAGGGCGGCCATCAGACCAGCCGCGGCACGGTGGCCGAACCGGGAGGAGAGATCGGACCGGGGCACCGCTTCGGGTCGAACGAGCAGATCTTCACCCACAACGCGCCATGAAACGGACGCCAGACTCACCACAACCAGCGCCTGTGATCGCACGCTGATGGCACTCACCCCATCCACGATGGTTCCGCTGGGCACGCCCCTGCCGGCCTTCGAGCTGCCCGCTCTCGATGGCACCGTTCACAACAGCGCCGATCTGCCCTCACGGCCATCACTGGTGCTCTTTCTCTGCGCCCACTGCCCGTTCGTGAAACACATCGAGCCGGAACTCGCCCGGATCGATCGCGACTACGGCCAGCACATCACCATCCTGGCGATCGCCAGCAACAGCCTGCGCACCCATCCCCAGGACGGTCCGAGCCAGCTGGCGGAACAGCGGCAACGAGTGGGATGGCGCTTCCCCTACCTGCTTGATGCCGACCAGAGCGTGGCCCGGGCCTTCCGTGCCGCCTGCACCCCCGACATCTACCTCTTCGACGCCGCGCATCAGCTCGTCTATCGGGGCCAGCTCGATGGCAGCCGCCCGGGCAACAGCCAGGCGCCCGATGGCGCCGACCTGCGATCGGCCCTCGATTCGCTGCTGGCGGGGAGGCCGCTGAGCACCGGGCAAAAGCCTGCAATCGGTTGCAACATCAAGTGGCACCCCGGGCTGGAGCCGGCCTGGGCCTGACCCTGGGAGGGGCTTAAGGTTGCTTTCATGCAGGTGCCCCCCTTCGATCTCACCGAGCAGCTTCATCAACTGGGTGAGGCCCTTGAAGACGCTGTTCTGCAGGTGTTGCGCAGCGGGCAATACATCGGGGGCGCCACGATTGCCCGTTTCGAGCAACAGTTCGCCGAGGCCGTGGGCGCCCCCCACGCCATCGGCTGCAACAGCGGCACCGACGCCCTGGTGCTGGCCCTGAGAGGTCTGGGCATCGGCGAGGGCGATGAGGTGATCACCAGCTCCTTCAGCTTCTTCGCCACCGCCGAAGCGATCAGCGCCGTGGGCGCCACGCCGGTGTTCGTGGACGTGGACGAATCCACCTATCTGATCGATCTGGAGCGGATCGAGGCGGCGATCACGCCCGCCACCAAGGCGCTGATGCCAGTCCATCTGTTTGGGCGGCCGGTGGACATGGAGCGGCTGGGGGCGATCGCCGCCGGCCACGACCTGCTGGTGATCGAAGACTGCGCCCAGGCCACCGGCGCCAGCTGGGCCGGGCGGCCGGTGGGCAGCTGGGGGGATGCGGGCTGCTTCAGCTTCTTCCCCACCAAGAATCTCGGCGGTGCAGGTGACGGCGGCGCAGTCACCTGCCGGGATCAGGCGCTGGCCGCCCGCATCCGCGAGCTGGCGGTGCACGGCATGCCGCGCCGCTACCTGCACACCTCCCTGGGGTACAACAGCCGCCTCGACGCGATGCAGGCGGCGGTGCTCTCCGTGAAGTTGCCCCACCTGCCGGAGTGGGTGGAGCGGCGACGGCAGCTGGCGAGCACCTACAGCAGCGAGCTGGCTGATCTGCAGGGGCTGGTCCTGCCTGAGGCGGGTCCCAGCGGCCACAGCTGGAACCAGTTCGTGGTGCGCATCCCCCGCTGCCCGTCGGCCCAGGCTGGCTGCGGGGGTGTCTGCGTCCCCTCCAGCGACAGCGCCACCTATGGCCTGCCCGAAAGCTGCTGCCGCGACTGGCTGAAGCAGGCCCTGGCCGAGGCCGGCGTGAACACGATCATCTATTACCCGATCCCGATCCACCGCCAGCCGGCCTATGCGGATCTGGGCTACGGGCCCGGCAGCCTGCCGATCACCGAGCGGCTCACGGCCGAGGTGCTCAGCCTGCCGATCTTCCCGGAACTGAGCGCCTCCCAGCAGGCCACCGTCACCGCCGTGATGCGGCAGCTGGTGGCTCAGCCCCTCACCCTGGCCTCCTGAGGCGCAGCCACCGAGGCCGCATGCAAGGCCTTGAAGTGGGCCTGCTGCATCTTGTGGTTCACGATCGGATCCGGGTACCCCCTGCGCTCCAGGGGCGCAATCTCTCCACGGATCAGATCGGCCGTGGCCACCCGCGAGAGCTCGGGTAACCAGCGGCGGATGTAGGTGGCGTCGGGATCAAAGCGGGCCGCCTGGGTGTAGGGGTTGAAGATGCGCAGCGGCTTGGGGTCCATGCCGCTGCTGGCACTCCACTGCCAGCCACCGTTGTTGGCCGCCAGATCACCGTCCACCAGCAGGCGCATGAACTGGCGTTCACCCCAGCGCCAATCCACGATCAGATCCTTCACCAGGAAGGAGGCGACGATCATGCGGCAGCGGTTGTGCATCCAGCCGGATTCATTGAGCTGGCGCATGGCGGCATCCACGATGGGCACGCCGGTGAGGCCATCACACCAGGCTGCGAAGCGAGCCTCGTCGTTCTCCCAGGGGAAGCGGCGCCACTGGGGGCGGTAGGGGCCCTCGGCCAGTTCGGGAAAATGGAACAGGGCCTGCTGGTAGAACTCGCGCCAGGCCAGTTCCTGCTCCCAGACCTTGATCGCCTGGAGTTCCTCCTCACTGCGCGCACGGGGGCGTTGCCCCTGGGCGGCGTCCCAGGCCTGGCGGGGGCTGAGGGTGCCGAACCTGAGCGCGGCGCTCAGTCCCGAGGTGCCCGGCTCCGCCGGCAGATTGCGGCCCGGTTCATAACGCAGCAGAGGCCCATCCGCGAAGGCGGCCAGCTGGGTGATGGCGGCGGCCTCTCCGGGACGGCAGGGGCAGAGATCGGCCCCCTCGAAAGGCGCACCGGGCAGGCCATCGCCGGCGCTGGGTACGGTCTCCAACCAGTCGAGCCGGTCCCAGAGCCGGCGGCGCTCGTCGGGCAGGGAGCCGGGATCGAGATCAATCAGGCCGGCCGGAGCAGGAACGGGAGCACAGGCCTCGGGTCCTGCCTGCTCGATCCGACGCCGCCATGCTCGGAAATAGGGGCCATAAACCCGGTAGGGATCGCCGGCGCCGGTGGCGATCGCCTCGGGGGGCACCAGCAGCTGGTCCCAGTCGGAGAGCAGCTTGCGGCCGCTGGCGCGCAGGGCCTCAGCGACGCGGTGGTCGCGGGCACGGCCATCGGGCTCCCCATCCCGGTTCCAGGCCACCACGGCAGCGCCGCTGGCCTCCGCCAGCCGCGGCAGCACCACGGCCGGATCCCCACGCAACAGCAGCAAGCGAGAACCGGCCTTCCGCCAGCTGAGCTGCAGCTCCCGCAGGCTCTCGCTCAGAAACCAGAGCCCGGACGGTGAATGATCCCGGGCCTCCAGCACGGCCGGATCGAAGACGAACACGCCGGTGACGGCGGCGGTGGCGCGGGCAGCGGCGGCCAGGCCCAGGTTGTCGGCCAGGCGCAGATCGCGGCGGTGCCAGATCAACCAGCGGGGCGGGTTCATCCGAGGCCGAGCAGCTGGCGAGCCCTGAACCAGGCGGTGACACTCTTGCCATCGAGAGCCTCATCACCGCTGGCCAGGGCCGCATCGAGGGCGGCGGGCTCCAGCAGGAGCACCTCCAAGTCCTCGTCGTCGTCGCCCTCGGGGCGCTCGCTGAGGGGAGAGAGTTCCCGGGCCAGGAACAGGTGGATCACCTCATCGGAATAGCCGGGGCAGGGCAGCATCACGCCGAGGGAATCCCAGCGGCTGGCGCTGTAGCCCGCCTCCTCCCCCAGCTCCCGCTCCATCGAATCCTGGGGGTCTTCGCCGTCTTCGAGGGTGCCGGCGGGGAACTCGAGAATGCGCCGTTCCACGGCGAATCGGTACTGGCGCAGCACCACCACCCGCCCATCAGCCAGCACCGGCACCGCCAGGGAAGCGCCGGGATGGCGAATGATCCCGTAGGTGCCCTCCACCCCCATCGGCAGCATCACCCGGTTGAGCTCGAAGCGAAGCTTGCGGGCCTCGAGAGCCGCCGTGGTTTCCAGGTGGATGGAGGGCTCAGGCGGCGGCAGGGGAGCCATGGAGGGGGCTGGAGCGGGCCCACCAGTTTGACCGGCCGCTGCGGCCGCCGCTGTTCAGGCTGCCTCGGGCCAGTCCTCCTGGGCGGGCAGCGGCAACGGTGGAGATTCGGCGCCGGGGCGGCTCAGGAGCTCGGCCAGCAAGGCCGCGGCGGTCTGCTGGCCACCGGGGAGCACCAGCTGCGGCTCGATCGCCGAGATGGGACCGATCACGAAAGCCCGCTGGCGCAGGCGAGGGTGGGGCAGCTCCAGCTGGGGGCTGCTGCAGCGAGCCTCGCCGCACCAGAGCAGGTCGAGATCAAGGCTGCGGGGCCCCCAGTGCACCAGGCGCTGGCGACCGAATCGGGACTCCAGTGCCTGCAGACGCACCAGCAGGGCCAGGGGATCGGGCCAGCGCGCACGGCCGACCGCCGCCGCCTCCGGCCCCTGACGGTCAACCAGGAGCACGGCATTGATGAACGGGGGCTGATCCGGTGGCCCACCCACCGGCGCCGTGCGGAACAGCGGCGACCAGCGCAGCAGCAGCGCGATGCCGGCCCAATCGAGAAGCTCCTGACTCAGGAGCGGACGGACCGCGGCCAGGGTGCCGGCGGGATCACCGAGGTTGGCCCCGAGGGCCACCGCCAGGCTTTGGGACGGGGGGGCGATCGGATTCAGGACCGAGAGCTAAGGCAGGAAGCCAAGATCCTCGAAACGGGGCACCAGCCAGGAGGGGATGCCGTCGTGCGCCCAGACCCAGAAATCGCCTCGGCCCAGGTAGACCGAATGACCGGAACGGTAGGCCTGGGCCACGGTGGCCAGGTCGATCAGCTCCAGCGCGTCTTCCCGGCTCACGCGCCTGCTGCGGGCTGCAAGGGAGACCCTGAGGGCCATCGAGGTCGTGCCGTTGTGATGGCCCGCCAGCGTATCGGCGGTCTGAGCGTTGTGCCCAACCTCAGCCCGTGAGCAGCTGGAAGTGATACACAGCCCGGCCGAATCACCTGAGGCGCTCGCGCCAGACCAGGGTGATCGCCAGGCTCACCAGGATGCCGATGCTGACATCGACGAAGCGGAACCAGGCCAGTCCCCAGACAGGAGTGGTGTGGGGCACGAGGCTGACGATGGTGAGGGCGATCCCCCCGAAGCGGTAGGCGCTCTGGTGCAGCCGTAACAGGCCGCAGATCAGCCCCAGCAGCAGGAGCGCGGCGGCATAGGAGAGGATCCCCGGCGGTAGCCACTGCGCCTGGGCGGCCCCGAGCAGCACACCCAGGGCCGTGCCCAGCAGGCGGCGGCGGGAGATCGGCCAGGAGTCGACCAGGGTGGATTGGGTGACGATGATCGTGGTGATCGGCGACCAGTAGGGATTGGGCAGGCCAAGGCCGCTGGCCACCGCCATCGACACAGCCGCCGCCACGGCCGTGCGCAGGGCATGCAGGGCCCAGAGCCGCCAGCCCAGCTGGCGGGGATCGCGCTCGCGCAACAGCGGGGGTCTGGAATCAGCCAAGGCGCAGGTGCAGCGCCGCCGCCGCCTCCTCGCCGCTGCGCACCGCCCCCTCGAAGAAGCCTGGCCAGCGCTCGGCCACCTCGGTGCCGGCCCAGAACACCCGGCCGTGGGGCCGGCGCATGGCCTCACCGCAGCGGGTCCACAGCCCCGGGGGCATCCAGCCGGCATAGGCGCCACCCACGAACGGCACCGACGGCCAGTCCTTCTCCACATAGGCCAGGGGCTCGAGGACCTGGGGTCCCAGGTAGGCGGCCAGATCAGCCAGCACCGCCTGCCTGCGCCCGGCTTCGCCCAGGGCGGCCCAGCGCTGGTGACGGTGCCCCACCACGAAGGCGGCCAGGACGCCACAGCCGTTCTCGGGATCGGAGCTGTCGGCGCAGAGCTCGACGGCGGGCCGATCACCGATGGCGATCCCCGAAAGCCCCTGCTGGCGCCACCAGGGGCTTGGGTACGCGACCAGCACCTTGGCGCAGGTACCCATCGCCATCTCCTGGTTGAGCTGCTGGCGGTCGGCGGACAGCGCCGGCATGAAGCGCAGATGGGCCACCTGCGCCGGCGGCATGGCCACGATCACGGCCCGGCAGGGATAGGTGGCCAGATCGGTGTGCACCTGCACAGGCAGCCCGGCCTCAGGGGGCATCATCTGCTCAATGGCCCGCACCGGCTCGCCCAGCCGCAGCACCCCTTCCCCCAACTCGTCGCTCAACAGGGCCGGCAGCTGGCCGGCACCGCCATGGAGCAGGAACTCCTCCGGGTGCTCGCCCTGGGGCGCGGTGCGCTGACCCCAGAGCACGTGCAGCAGCGAGACCTGCTCCGGCTCAGCGGGGCCCAGAAAGCCGACGGCGCGGCAGAAGTAGGAGAAATACCACTCGGCGAAGGGCGTGTGGGTGTGCTCGTCGATCCAGTCCTGGAAGCTGAGGCGATCGAGCTCGGCGGCGGAGGGATGGTGGTGGGGGTGGCCTTCCGGCAGCTGGGCCACCAGCGCCTGGAACCGCTCCAGGGCGGCCATGGCGTCGTCCCAGTCGGCTCTGGGCACGGCGGGGGGCTGGCCCTCGGGGAAGCCCTGGAAGAAGCCGGCGAAGGTGCAGCGGCTTCCGCCGGACACCAGCACCGTGTCGCCGGAGTGGGGGGACTCGAAACGGCGGATGCCGTGGCGATCGAGGAGAGCCAGCACGCGGGTCTGGCTGGGGCCGACCCACTGGCCGCCCAGGTCGATCCAGGGCTGGCGGCCGCCCTCCAACTGCAGACGCTCACCGGCCATCCGCCCCCCCACCGTGGCGGCAGCCTCGATCAGCCGCACCGAGCGGCCCGCCGCCTGCAGGGCGCGGGTCGCCACCAGGCCGGAGAGTCCGGCTCCCACCACCACGGCGTCAACGGCTTCGGCGGCAGGGAGACTCATCCGGCAAGCATCGCAAGCGGCCAGAGGTGTGGACTCAACGATGGCCGGGCCATGGCCCGGCCGTGATCATTGAACCGGAATCTGGACCGGTTCCTCGTTGGGGCGGGGGCCCTTGCGGGGCAGGGACACCGTCAGCTGGCCATCATTGGCCGTGGCGGTCATCGCTGCCGCATCAGCATCGTCGGGAAGGTGAAAACTGCGGCTGAAACTGCCGTAGACTCGCTCGACCCGGTGCATGCGCTCAGTCTCCTCCTTCTGCTCCTGGCGGCGCTCACCCTGAATGGTGAGGACACCATCCAGGAGGGTGACCTTCAGGTCCTCCTTGGGGACTCCGGGGATGTCGGCCCGCACTTCATAACCAGTGTCGGATTCGGAGATATCCACGCGCGGGTGCCAGTCGTGCAGAGGGCCGGTCGCCAGAGCGGAACTGCTGCGGCCGAACGGCCAGGGCAGGCCGAGGGTGTAGCGGTCGAACAGATCTTCAACATCCTTGAGCGATTCGCGTTTGATGAGCGCCATGGTGCGGCCTCCTGGGTGAAAGGGTGGTGAGGATGGGGTCCACACAGGGTGAATCCTTCTTGACCTGACTTTCGATCCGGCAGGAGCATCTGAGAAGGTGCGGGAGACCGACCCTCAGCCTCAGCGCGTCAGGACTGAAGCCTGTTCAATCCTCCAGAGAATGTCGTCCATCCAGAGAATGTAGTCGACGGACTGATCCTCTGACTGAATATCTGAAGGCGCAATGATCTGAAGGCGCAGTGACGTGAACCTGTAGCGAATCGTCCTGCTTGTGGATCACTCAGAAGGAATCCAGCACTGGCTCGCGCGGCCACGCCACGTGATACCTGGCTGTGGCATAATTCAACCTCCGACAACATCAGCCTGTGACGAACAAAAATGGCGCTGCCGGATCATTGCTTTCTGGTGTTCTGATCGTTCTGGCTGTCCTTGGCGGCCTGGCGCTGCTGAGCTGGCTCACCATCGTGATGCTCGATCTCAAGCACCTGAACACCTCAGGCTTCACCCTCCCCTGAACGGGCCATGCCTGCCTGGTCAGGCGGTCCACACCCGGAAGGATTCCAGTGTCGAGGCACCGAAACTGGTGGTGAGCGCCACATCGGCCGCATCCCGGCCACGGGCGATCAGGATCCGCCCGATCCGCGGGGTGTTGTTGCGCGGGTCGAACACGTACCAGCCATCACCGAGATAGGCCTCGAACCAGGCCGCGAAGTCCATGGCCGAGTGGGGCGGTGGCACGCCGATGTCGCTCAGGTAACCGGTGCAGTAGCGGGCCGGGATGTTCATGCAGCGGCAGAAGGCGATCGCCAGATGGGCGAAGTCACGGCAGACCCCCTCTCGGGTGTCGTAGGTCGTCAGGGCCGATTTTGTGGGGCTGGAGCGTCCGTAGTCGAAACGAACATGATGGTGCACGAAATCGCAGATCGCCTGCACCCGCCTCCAGCCCATGGGAGCCCCCTCGAACAGAGACCAGGCCAGGTCGGTGAGCAGATCGCTCTCGCAGTAGCGGCTGGAGAGCAGAAACAGCAGCACCTCATCCGGCAGCTCGTCCACAGGCCGCTGCTCCAGCGCCGGCAACACCGGATCGGGCCGGCCGGAATCAGCCACCAGTCCCGTGGCCTGCAAGCGCAACAGACCGGCCGGAGCCACCAGCCGTTGGCACTGGTTGCCATAGGAGTCCACATACGACCGGAGCGGCACCGCTGGCTCCACCTGCAGCGTGTCGGGCTCCAGCAGATCAGCCGCCCGGCTCGCATGAACGCCGAGGGTGACGATCACCGGCGTGGGCTGAGGACAGCGGAGCTCAAGGTCGAACCCCACCTTGATCTGCATCGTCGGGGCGGAGCTGTTCTGTTTATCCATTCTTCACCCTAGAGTCGATCCGCCGTCCCGCAACGGCGGGAAGTCGTCGGCCAGGGAGTCCTCCAGGACAGCGGCGAGGCGCTCGGCCCACTCCTGCTGACCCGCAGCCGTGGCCAGCAGGTCTTGACGGACCTCCAGCTCCACGTGGGGAATCCGGCGCCGCTCGCCATGCACCACCACGGTGTGGTCGCTGACGTCACTCACTGCGTAGGGCTCGTTGTCGCCCACCTGCAGGCCAGGTTCCCGCCTGAGCCCCCGCAGCACCCGCCGGGCGAGGCGCCCATCACGGCCGTGCAGCACGCCCACATGCCAGGGGCGCTCCTGGCCCGTATGCACCGGCGTGAAGCTGTGCAAGGCCACCAGCACACTGGGCTGCCCCCGGCGCGATCGGCCATTGAGCTCGGCGGAGATGCGGCGGTGGTAAGGCTCGAAGAGTGCAGCCCGCCGTTCCTCACGCTCGGCGCTGGAGAGGTCACCGTTAGCGGGGATCAGGGTGTGCTCGCTGAGGCTCACGATCGAGTCCGGTGCCTCGGGCGGACGGTTCACGTCGATCACCAGCCTTGAGTAGTTGTGCAGGATCAAAAAGGCATCCAACCGAGCAGCTAGGCGCTCGCCCAACCCTGCCACTCCCAGATCCCAGGCCACATGGGTGTCAAGCACGGCAGTACTGAGCTGAAGGCCGGCCAGGCGGCGGGGGATGGCGCGGCCGGCGTGGTCGGCGGTGAGCAGCAGCGGAGAGCGGCCCGTGGGCCCGACGATCCGGAACACAGGCGGATCGGAGGGGGCCAGCAAGGGGACAGCAAACGGCATGGCGGGCAGGGACGGGGGTGTGACGTCAGCAGGTTGGGGGTTCATCCAAGAACATGGCTGGCTGCAGGAGATCACCTCCCAGCCAGGAGAGCTGCTGACGGCGGAGGCTTCGCCTGGGAGGGATCAGTTCTCCATGGAGTCAATCAACGGTCACATCAACAACCTCCGCAGCTGTTGGCACACGAGCCCAAGCACGCGATTGGCCAAGATCCAAAGCAGGTGATCTCTCATTGGATCAGCCAGATCATCACTTCTCCCGTTTTCTGCATCTGACTCCTGGATGGTTGATCCTAGAGACGATGATCAATCGTGGCCTGGGCATCAGAACCTCTCCCGTAGATCTCAAGCAGCCTTGTGCCACGAACTGCAGCCATCCCTCAAATCAAAACCTGACCCCCTCAACTGGGGTATAAAGTGTGGCTGGCTTCCCTTCGCAACTGACCATGAAGCGACTCCAGACACTTGCCGCCACTCTGTTGAGTTTTGCAGCTGTAGCGGTCGCACCTCCGGCATTCGCCGACACCGTCGATGCCCGCTGCGATGTGTTTCCCGCAGGAAACGACAAGGCCACCTCTTCAGGTCTGTGTACCTTTTCGCAGCGACAGGGCTTCGTGACCATCCAACTCAAGGGCGGCCAGACGATCAAGCTCAAGCCTAACGAGAGCACGCCCAACGCCTTTTTCGATGCCAAGGGTGAACCTGCCAAGCGCGAGATACTGGAGGCCAATCGTGGACAGGTTTACCGCTTGGACACCCAGTCAATCTTCGTCTTCTGGGATACGGCCCCCTACGCCAAAGGTGCCACCGGCGACAGCTCCACTCCCGGCAGCGCGTCATCCACAGGAAATCCACCCGAGATTGTCCCGCTTCTGTTGGGCATCCATCAGGTGAAGTTTAACGGCGGCTGCCGCGTCAACTTCAACAAGGCAGGGAAGTACTTCAGCAAAACCTCTGCCTGTGACGCTGCCCAGGTCGGGATTGCCGAGGATGCCATCCGGCGCTATTTCCGTGAACAGGGCCTCTGAAGCTCTGACCCGTTGATGGCGGGATCAGTTTGATCGTTCAGGCATCCCGATGTAGCGCTGCTGTGATCTCCTCTCGACACCCGCCGGCGCCAAGGCGATCCCTCCACCACCGGACTCCTTTGATGGGGAGACGATCCGTTGTCAGCTTGCGGGCAGTGCCGCCACGGTGCTGATCTGTCGGGATGCGGAACTGACGGCCATCGACGGCCAGCTGCGCCAGGCTTTCCGCCGCCTGCGGAACGATGCCTCGCTCAAGCAGCCAGAGCGCGAGGCCCTTGTGGAGGATCAACGGCGCTGGGTGGAAACCATCGACAATTGCTGGAGGGCTCGGGAGAATCTGCGGAGCTGCGTGAAGGCCAGCCAGCAGCAACGATTGCAGCAGCTGAAGTCATTGGCGATGCAACGGCGGCTGAGGCCAGGAAGCAATGAATAGGGCAAGGGTTGTCATGGTTAACACCGCCACCAGAGCGGTCTGCGCGTTGGCCGCCATCACAAGCCTGATCATCGTCTGTGCTCGCAGCTCCGGCTTGCAGAGCAGCGATCTTCCATTTCTGGCCTTGGTTATTGCCCCCTACCTGCTGCTGGGCCTGATGACTGGACGAATGAGTGAACGCGGCACGACTGCGAGGATTCTCTTCATCGTCACATTATTTCTTTCGCTGGTGGGCACGGCTCTTCTGGCTCTCAATTCCCCATACGCCTACACAGGCCCTGAGCCTGGGCTCGCGCAAACGATTACTATCATCATCTTACCGTTGCTGCAGTGCATCGCCGCGATCGTGCTCGGGCTGATCCTCCTGCTAAGGCGAATGATGGCTTCCTAAGAAGGATCCAGCGGCACTCCCATCAGCCGCCTGTTGTCATGCGCGGCGATGCTCGTGGCTGGCCGTGCTGGCGCTGTGGGTGAACGGTCTGGCTTGATCGAGCCTCTGACCCCACAGCTGCCATTCCAACGAGTGGGGGGAGCGAACCCCCAAAAGGCGGCTGCAGGTGGTGGGTGTCGACGGATGAGTGACAGCTCGGAAGGCCATGAGGACTGGAGCACAAGGATTGCGCTGTTGGCCATCTGATTGGCCGTTGCTTGCACTGAGAGGATGCTAAGCTGATCTTACCTTGTCAGATCATAAAACGGTGACCTATTGCATCGGTTACTGGCTTGAGAAAGGATTGGTGTTTGCTTCCGATTCCCGGACAAACGCCGGGGTTGACTATATATCAAGCTACAGCAAGATGTATGTGTTTCAACCGGCCTCCGATCGCCTGTTCGTGCTTCTTGCCGCAGGCAATCTCGCTACCACGCAGGAGGTGGTGCACTTGATCCAGCGAGATCTTGACCGAGCCATCGAATCCGGCAAGACCGATACCTGCAATTCCGGTACCGGAGATCTAAGGTCGTGCCACTATCTCTTCGAAGCAGCAGCCTATATCGGCGAAGTGAGCGTCGCGGTGCAACAGAAACATCGCACAGCTCTGGGGCACGCGGGCACCAGCGCCGACGCCTCCTTCATCCTGGGAGGACAGATCGGCAGTGAGCCCCACGGCTTATTCATGATCTATCCCCAAGGCAATGCTGTGATGGCGACGCGTCAAACGCCCTACTTGCAGATCGGCGAAACGAAGTACGGAAAGCCGCCCCTCGACAACGTGGGAAATACCAATCTGTCGCTGGAAGATGCCGCCCGGCTCTGCCTGATCTCAGAGGTGCTGACCCAGCGCTCCAACCTCACCGTGGGTCCGCCCTTCGAGCTGGCCATCGTCCCCCGAAACGAGCATACGCTCTCCCAGCGCGTCACTCTTGAGGCGGATGCACCCGAACTCGCCACCGTGATCAACACCTGGTGCAGCGCCCAGCGAGAGGCACTGCATCGGCTGCCCGCCTTCGCCTGGGAGCATGCCGAGGCAGGCCGCTGACAGTGAGCCGCCCCGCCCACTGCACAGAGCTTCCCCTGTCCTTTCCGTTGTCACGCCCCATGCCGCCGCCGCCTGTTTCCGAGTGGATCTCCACCGGCCATCTGCCCACCGCTGAAGTGGTGCAGGCCCTTGTGAACCAGGCCCATCAACGCTTTTCGCCCGTGGCGGACGGCAGGGTTGCGGACTACATCCCCGCCCTGTCCGCCGCCTGCCCCGATCACTTCGGGATCTGCGTGGCCGGCTGCGGTGGTCCGTTGATTGAAGCAGGTGACGCCAGGGAATGTTTCAGCATTCAGAGCATCTCGAAGCCATTCCAGTTCGCCCTCATCTGCCAGGCGATCGGTGAGGACGAAGCGCGCGAGAAGCTGGGAGTGAACAGCACTGGTCTGCCCTTCAATTCCGTGCTGGCGGTGGAGCGCAGCGGTGAGGGTCTCTCCAATCCGATGGTCAATGCCGGCGCGATCGCCGCCACAAGCCTTTCGCCGGGAGCGACAGCCGAACAGAAGTGGGCCTTCATCCAGGAGGGATTCTCACGCTTCGCCGGCAGGCAGCTGGAGGTCGATCAGCGTGTTTACAGCTCGGAGCTGACCACGAATCGACGCAATGCCGGCATCGCCACTCTGCTGAGCGACCACCAACGCCTCTGGTGGGATCCCGAGGAAGCCACCGATCTCTATACCCGGCAGTGTTCCCTGCGTGTCACGGCTGCTGATCTCGCCGTGATGGCGGCCACACTGGCCAACGGAGGTCGCCAACCGGTGACAGGCGAACAGGTGATTGATGCCATCCACTGTCAGCATGTGCTGGCGGTGATGGTCACCGCGGGGCTGTACGAAACCTCCGGAGACTGGCTCTATTCCACCGGGCTCCCCGGCAAGAGCGGCGTTGCGGGCGGCATGATCACGGTGGCACCCGGAAAAGGGGGGCTGGCCACCTTTTCACCGCCTCTTGATGAGGCGGGCAACAGCGTGCGCGGACAGCTCACGGCACAATTCCTCTCGGAAGCTCTGGGGTTGAACCTCTTTGCTTCGAAACCAGAGATCCATCTGGCTGCATAAGATTCACCGCAGAAAGCATCCATGTTCTCCACATACGGGAGACGACGGATCTCCTTCATGAACCTCTGCTCGCTGCCAGCATCGGCAATACGGCTGACGACGTTCGAGGAGACCATTGGCAATCCTTCAGCTGTTGAACCAACAACTTCTGCTGGCGGCCTAGATCCATAGCTCGAACCGTGGATTCATCCAACAATCAATCCAGATGGGCATCCATGCCATAATGCCCTTGCTGGGCAAGGTTTGGCAAACTCGCAGCACCAGCCTTGGATATCACTCAATGAATGTCTTACTGGTTTATCCCGAATTTCCCAAAACATTCTGGAGCTACGAAAAAATACTCGAGCTGGTGAATCGCAAGGTTCTCCTCCCTCCGCTCGGCTTGATCACCGTGGCGGCCATCCTGCCCCAGAAATGGAATTTCACGCTGGTCGATGTCAACATCAGAGCAGTCAATGAACAAGAATGGATGTGGGCCGATCTGGTGATCATGTCGGCGATGATCGTTCAGAAAGACGACATCATTCGCCAGATCAACCTCGCCAGACAGCATGGCAAGCCCGTGGCCGTGGGAGGCCCCTATCCATCTTCAACTCCCGAGGAGCTTGTTGCCGCCGGGGCCGATTACCTGATCCTCGATGAAGGTGAAATCACCCTGCCCATGTTCGTGGCTGCCTGGGAGAGGGGCGACAAGGGAGGACGATTCAGCTCCGAAGGCGTCAAGCCGGATGTGACCTCCACGCCCATCCCCCGCTACGACCTGCTCGAGCTCAAGGCCTACGACTCGATGAGCGTGCAGTTCTCGCGCGGCTGTCCGTTCCAGTGCGAGTTCTGCGACATCATCGTGCTCTATGGCCGCAAACCCCGGACCAAGACACCGGATCAACTGATCAGCGAGCTCAACAGCCTCTACACCCTCGGCTGGCGGGGTGGGGTGTTCATGGTGGATGACAACTTCATCGGCAATAAGCGCAATGTGAAGTTGATGCTCACGGCACTGGAGCTGTGGCAGAGAGAGCATGGCTATCCCTTCCGATTCGACACAGAAGCCTCCCTCGATCTGGCTGATGATCAGGAACTCATCGATCAGATGCTGGCCTGCAACTTTGCCGCCGTCTTCATGGGCATCGAAACCCCCGACGCCGACAGCCTCGCCGCGACCATGAAGTTCCAGAACATGCGCTCGCCCCTGCTCGACTCGGTCGACAAGGTGACCCGCTCCGGCTTGAGGGTGATCGCCGGATTCATCATCGGCTTCGATGGAGAGAAGGTTGGCGCCGGCCAGCGGATCGTTGCCTTCTCGGAAGCCGCGGGGATTCCCACTACCACATTCGCCATGCTGCAGGCCCTCCCCCATACCGCCCTCTGGCACAGGCTCGAGAAGGAAGGGCGGCTGATCGACAAGGTCGGCAACATCAATCAGACCACCCTGATGAACTTCGTGCCGACCAGGCCGGTGGAAGACATTGCCCAGGAGTATGTCGAAGCGTTCTGCCAGCTCTACGAACCTCGTAAATACCTCGACCGGGTGCATCGCTATTTTCTTAAACTTGGCCCAGCCAGGGTGAAGAGCGCCTTCAAGCTTCCCGATCCTGCAGTGATCCGGGCACTGCTGATCGTCTGCTGGCGTCAGGGGATCAAGCGCTCCACCCGTTGGGCCTTCTGGCATCACCTGATCGATATTCTTCGGTCCAACCCCAAGGTGACGGAGCAGTACCTGGCCGTCTGTGCCCACAACGAGCATTTCATGGAGTATCGGGAAATCGTGCGCCGACAGATTGAGAATCAACTGGCCGCCTATCGCCAGGGGCAGGCCAATCAGGCTGTTGTTCCAGTACCGGTGAAGGCCGGGCTGGAACATGGAGCAACTCCCATGGTCCGGTGATCGGAGAATTCCGCTTCCAGGCCATCGGGGCCTGTCTCCGCCACTGGAGATCCGCTCAGGGCACCAGGAAGCCGAAGTGGCTGGACAGAAAGCCATACAGCCCGGTCTGGCTCTTGAGGTCGAGTTCGGCGGCCCACTCCACCTCCGCGATGTCGGCTTCACCCAGGCCCAGACCCTCCACCAGGCGCCGGTACGCCACCTTCTCCATGAGGTTGATGCTCGACTCGTCGCCGGGCCGCCGGCCGACGCGGATCATCATGTAACCCAGCTTCAGGGCCAGCTGCCGGTCTTCCTCGGAACGGAGCCGGGGAATCAGCGCGTCGAGGGCCTCAGGCTGCAGGCTCTGGCCGGCCAGCACCTCAGCCGCCTCGGCGGGCAGCGGCACTCCACCATCCGTCACGATGTAACGCTCCACCAAGTCCTGCAGCAGCTCCCGCTCCTTCGCGGAGAACTCGCCATCCGACCAGGCCACACAGCAGAGGATGCGCAGCAGGTCGAGGTTGCCGGCGGACGGGGTGTCGGTGCTGGGCGCCATGACGTGGGTCCGGTAGGCATCACTCCAGCCATTGTGACCGCTTGGTCCGGCAGCCCACCACATGAAACCTGACAGGTTCCCTGCGCGTGGCTACAGCGGAAGCAGAAGGGCCAACTCCCATGTCCGCCAACACCACCAACGCGCCTGCCAGCCATCAACCCCGCCATGACGGGATGGAGAGCGGGCATCACAGCGATCCCTACCTGCAGCGTCACAAGCCGGCCCAGCCCAGCACCTGCCCGGATTGCCAGGCCACTTATCACGATGGCCGCTGGACCTGGGATGAACCGGCGCCCGGTGCCGCCAGCCACCGCTGCCCGGCCTGCGAGCGGATCCGGGATGGCGTTCCCGCAGGAGAGCTCACCCTCTCCGGAGCCTTCCTGGCTGAGCACGCCGACGAGGTGATGCGGCTGGTGAGCCGCACCGAGGAGCACATCCGTCAGGAGCATCCGCTGGAGCGTCTGATCGACAGCAGCGGTGATCCAGCCAGCGGCGACGTGCTCCTGCGCTTCACCGGCATCCATGGCACCCATGGCCTGGGTGAGGCCTTGGTACATGCCTTCGGGGGAAGGCTGGAGGCGCCATACCCGGATGCCGGCTCGATCATGCGCGCCAGCTGGCGGCGGGATTGAGCGAAAAGGCGCCGACGCCGGATCGCCGGCGCCATAGTTCCCGCACGCCCTGGCAGGACAGTGAAGGCTGTGCCGAGCCTGAAGTCCCTGACCCGCCGCGAGCGGGTCGCCGAAGTGATGGATCAGCCGGGGATCGACCCCGGTGAGCATGCCCAGGCCCTGGCAGGGCTCCGGCGCATCAATGCGCTCAGCCGCTGCTCGGCAAGCCTGTTCGCACCGATCCGCCAGCTGGCCGAGCGCCAGCGCGGCACTCCACTGCGGGTGCTGGATCTGGCCTGCGGCGGCGGCGACACCGCCATCGACCTGGCCCTGATGGCCCGGCGCAGCAGCATTCCGCTAATCCTCGAAGGCTGCGACATCAGCCCCGGCGCCGTGGCGATCGCCCGGGCCAACGCCGAACGCCGCGGCGCCACGGCACGCTTCTTCAGGGCCGATGCCCTCGCCGATCCACTGCCGTCTGGTCCAGACGGTGCCTCCCCTGACGGCTACGACGTGGTGCTCACCTCCCTGTTTCTGCACCACCTCGACGACCACGACGCCGAGATGGTTTTGGCCCTGATGGCCCGGCGGGCCCATTACCTGGTGCTCGTGAACGACCTGATCCGCAGTCCACTGGGCTACGGGCTGGCCTGGGCCGGCACCCGACTGCTCAGCCGCTCCTGGATCGTGCACACCGATGGACCGCTGTCGGTGCAGGGGGCCTTCCAGCTCGCTGAGGTGGCCGCCATGGCCGAGCGGGCCGGGCTGCAGGGCGCCTCGCTGCGGCGCTGCTGGCCGGAGCGGTACCTGCTGAGCTGGTCCCGTGGCTGAACTGCTGCCGAGCGAGCCCTGGGATGTGGTGGTGATCGGAGCCGGTCCGGCCGGTGCCCTGGCCAGTCTTGATCTGGCGCGCCGGGGCCTGCGGGTGCTGCTGGTGGAGAAGCGCCGTTTTCCGCGCTGGAAGGTGTGCGGCGCCTGCTTCAACGGCCAGGCCCAGGCGGCGCTCGCCTCCGTGGGCCAGGGCCACCTGCTCGAGAGCCTGGGCGGGTTGCCGCTGCGGCGGCTGCGGCTGGGCCTGGGCGGACGGCAGACGTGCTGTGCCCTTCCCCCGGGGTGGGCCCTCTCCCGCAGCCGCTTCGATCAGGCCCTGGTGGAGGCTGCCGTCGGCGCCGGTGCCGTCTTCCGCCCCGAAACCACGGCGCAGCTGGGTCCAGCCGGCGCCCACGCCCGCAGCGTCAGCCTGTGCCATGGGCGTCATCAGGAGCTGGTGCGGGCGGCCGTGGTGCTGGTGGCGGCAGGACTGGCCCACCGCTGCCTCGAGAACGAGCCCACCGCCCAGACCCACATCAGCCCCCGCTCGCGAGTTGGGGCCGGTTGCGTGCTGGCAGGTGTGGAGCACCAGCATCACTGGGAGGAGGGCAGCATCCACATGGCCGTGGGCCGCCAGGGCTACGTGGGTCTGGTGCGGGTGGAGGACGGCAGCCTCAACCTGGCAGCCGCCTTCGATCGCACCCTCCTGCAGGAGACCGGCAGCGCCGCGGCTGCCGCCGGGCGGGTGCTGGCGGAGGACGGCTTCCCTGCCATGCCCCAGCTGGCGGAGGCCCACTGGCAGAGCACTCCCGCCCTCAGTCGCCGCACCACCCCCCTGGCGGGCGATCGCTTCCTGGTGCTCGGGGATGCCGCCGGCTATGTGGAGCCCTTCACCGGAGAAGGCATGGGTTGGGCCCTGGCCGCCGCCGTCGCCGCCACGCCGCTGGTGATGGAGGGCACCCAGACGTGGCAGCCGGCGCTCAAGCGCCGGTGGAGTCGCACCCACAGGCAGCGAATCGGCCGCCGTCAGCTGCTCTGCCGCAGCCTGGCCCTGGCGCTGCGCCATCCCACCAGCGCCTGCGGCCTGTTCTGGGCAGCGTCGCGCCTGCCATCCCTGCCGCAACGGCTGATGTCATGCCCATGACGATCCTCGGCATCGGCACCGCGGTTCCCCGACACCGAATCAGCCAGGGGGAATCGGCGGCGATGGCCGAGCGCATCTCCGGCTCCTCGCCGGAACGCGCGGCCCTGCTGGCACGCATCCAGCGGCGCTCCGGGGTGAGCGTCCGTCACAGCGTGCTGCTGGAGTCGGCCCAGCATGAGGCCGACATCCATGGCCGCATGCCGTTCTATGGCGACAGCAGCCCATCCACGGGCGAGCGGATCCGACGCTTTGAGGCCCATGCCGAACCCCTGGCGCTGGAGGTGGCCCGCGGCGCCCTGGCGGATGCGGGCCTGGCCCCGGAGCGGATCACCCACCTGGTCACGGTGTGCTGCACGGGCTTCCAGGCGCCGGGCTTCGATCTCGCCCTGATGGACCAGCTGCCCCTCAACCCCGATGTGGAACGCACCCATGTGGGTTTCATGGGCTGCCACGGAGCACTCAACGGTCTGCGGGTGGCGCGGGCCTTCGTGGAGGCCGATCCCGCCGCCTGCGTGCTGCTCTGCGCCGTGGAACTCTGCAGCCTGCACATGCACTACGGCTGGGATCCGGAGAAGCTGGTGGCCACAGGCCCAGCCGAGGTCGCAGGCCCAGCATCAGGTGCCCCCCCGTTACAGGTGCTGGGCTCCGGCTCCACGCTCATCCCCGGCAGCAGCGATCTGATGTCGTGGACCATCGCCGACCACGGCTTCGAGATGACCCTCTCCGCCAAGGTGCCGGAGACCATCGCCGCCCACCTGCGTCCCTGGCTGGAGCGCTGGCTCAGCTCCCGGGGTGAAAGCCTCGCCTCGATCGGATCCTGGGCCCTGCACCCCGGCGGTCCGCGCATCCTGGCGGCCGTCGCTGCCGCGGCGGAGCTGGACCAAAGCCAGATCGAGCCCTCAGCCGCCGTGCTGCGCCAGTTCGGCAACATGTCGTCGGCCACGATCCTGTTCATCCTCGAGCGACTGCGCCGCGCGGCGGCTCCGCGGCCCTGGGTGGCCCTGGCCTTCGGGCCTGGCCTCACCGTGGAAGCCAGCCTGCTGGGCTGAGCCTCAGGGCCGCCTGAACCGCCGCAGCTCCCAGGCCGTCAGCCGTTGCTGGGTGTCGTAGCTCAGGCTCACCTGCTGGAAATGGCCGGCATCGAGGCGGCAGCCCACCTGCAACTCGAAAGCCCCCTCCGGCAGCTGCTCCGGCAGGGAACAAACCAGGCCATCGTCGAAGCCGGCGGTGAGGTCGTTGCCGCTGAACCGGCTGGCATCGAAGGGTTCGCACGGCTGTGGCGCCGGATCCAGGGCTGGCCAGCGGTGGGGCTTGAGGCGCTCCAGCTCGCCGGGCCAGCCCTCCTGCTCCGCCAGCAGGGCCCGCCAGTCACAGGCCGCAGGGCGGGGTGGGTCGGGCTCGGGCGCCAGGCCGCAGCGGAAGGGCACCGCCCCCAGGCTCTGCAGCCGCCAGCCGGGGGACTCGCCCTGGACCGGCGACAGCGGTGCGTAGAGCAGCACCAGCATCGAGCGGGAGCGGCCCCGGAACAGATTCAGCTCATGGCCGAAGCGCGGCTGCTGCCCGTCCACCTCCAGGCTCGACTGGCCGGCGGCGCCGCGGAATTGCCAGCACTGTCCGCCGCGGTTGTAGGTGGCGCGGGAGAGGGGCAGCTGACGGCGGCCCTCCGGCGCGAAGCGCAGGCCCCTGCCGTCCCACAGACCGGTGTCGGGGTCAGAGAAGCTGATGGCATAGCAAGTGCCCTCGATCTCCGCGCTGGGGCGGGTGAGGTCCAGCACACCAGTGGCGCTGCGCTCATACCAGCGGCTTGTGCCACACCAGCGGCCCTCGAAATTGAGCCTGTTGAGCTCCCACTGGCGGTCGTGACCGGTCATGGCAACAGGAGTGGTGGTGCTGGCGTCAGTGTGGTGGCGGCGCCCTAGCTTCTCGCCAGCCAGGCCAGACTTGATGCGGATCGCGATCGTTGGCTGCGGCTATGTGGGCTCCGCCCTGGCGGGCCACTGGCAGCAGCAGGCGCGGCACTGGCTGCGGGTCACCACCACCCGCACCGAGCGGCTGGCGGAGCTGGCTCCCCTGGCCGATGACGTGCAGCTGCTGGATGCCGCCGACCCCGATCAGCTGCGGCAGGCCCTGGAGACCACCGATGCGGCCGTGTTCTGCCTGGCGCCCGGAGGCAGCCGCCAGGTGGATGCCGACGGCTACGAGGCCACCTACCTGCGCAGCATGGAGGCCGTGACAGCCGTGTTGCCGCAGTTGCCCGGGCTCCACCAGCTGGTGTACACCAGCAGCTGCTCGGTCTACGGCGAGGCCACGGGCCTGGTGGAGGAAACCACCACCCCGCATCCCCTTGAGCCCCACGCCCGGATCCTGCGCGAGGCCGAGGATCTGCTGCTTGCCTGCCGCGGCCCCCACCGCCGCGTCGCGATCGCGCGGCTGGGGGCGATCTACGGCCCCGGGCGCGAGCTGGAGCCCCGCTTCCGCTCGCTGGCGGGCAGCCGCCGCGAAGGGGATGGGTCGTCCTTGATCAGCTGGATCCACCGTGACGATGTGGTGACGGCCCTGGCCTGGGCGGTGGAGCAGGGCTTCGATGGACTCCTCAACCTGGTGGACGACGAACCGGTCAGCGTGCGCGAGCTGGTCGACCGCAGCTGCCGCGCCGCCGGCCTCGAGCCGGTGATCTGGGACGGCGACATCACCAGCCCTGCCGAGGGAGCTGGTCCCGCCACCGGCCGACGGATCTCGAACCGCCGCCTGCGGGAGCTGGGACTCGCGCTACAGCACCCCCGGCTACCGATCCTCGCCGCCCCGCCTGGCCCCGGGGCTGAGTCGCAGCCACCCTCCTAACCTTGCGGCTGCCCCTTGGTTGTGCCTTCCATGCGTTCCGTGCCGCTCCACCTCGAGCCCGGCAGCGACCTGCGCCGGTCGCTGGAGCAGCTGGCACAAGAGCAGAACGCCTCAGGCTTCGTGCTCGGCGTGGTGGGCAACCTGGCCCAGGCCGCCTTCCAGTGCCCCGGCAAGATCGCCCCCACCGTGCTGCGCGGGGAGCTCGAAATCATCACCCTGCAGGGCACCCTCTCCCCCGAGGGGGTGCACCTGCACCTGAGCCTCTCCGATGGGGAATGCCGGGTCTGGGGCGGCCACCTGGAGCCAGGCTCCCGGGTGCTCAAGGGCGCCGATCTGCTGGTGGGCCTGCTCGACACTCCGGGGCAGGCCCCGGCACCGGCGCTGGCGTCCAGACCAACGACTGCCGCAGCCGGAACTGAGGCGGCAGGAGCCGAAGCCAGCGCCAATGAGCCCCTTGAGCCCCGGGTGACGATCGCCGTGCGCTCCGGTTGCCCGTTCTCCAGGCGCGCCCTGCGCATGCTGCGCACCCTCGGCATTCCCCACCAACTGATCGAGCCCAGCGCCGATGGGCCTGTGCCCCAGATCTTCTTCGATGGGGAGCTGATCGGCGGCTACGACGAGCTGGCCCAGCGCCACGGTCGCGGCGAGCTGGAAGCCCTGCGCCAGGCATGACTCAAGACCAGAGATGACTCAAGACCAAAGATGAGCCTTCCGCCGGCCGCCTCGCTGGAGCTGAACACCCTGGCGGGCTGCGGCCTGGCCATCGCCGGCTACCCGCATTTCCGCTACGACGCCCGCGGCGGCCGCGGCAGTGCCCAGCTGGGGCAACCGTCCAGGGACGGCAGCTGGCCGCTTCGTTTCCAGCCGGAGGAACTGTGCATTCCGCCGCTCGACTGGCGCAGTACCAGGGTTCTGGGTTTGCCCCTGCCGCCGGGGCTGAGCATCGGCATCGAGCCGGAGCAGCTGGAGGGTGTTCTCGATCCCGCCAGCGGCTGCCTGGCCCTGAATTTCAGAGCGCGCTTCCACTGTCGTATGGGCTCGCTCTTCCGCGCACCTCCCCTGCTGGTGGCCACAGAGCTGTTCACGGGCGAGATCAGAAGCCAGCGGCATCACTGCTGCGGCCAGCCCCTCGCCGCTGATGGCACGGCCTTGCTGGTCGGGGTGGCCACGATCGAGCCCACCGGTGAGGCCTGGCTGGACCGAGTTCTGGGATTGCCCGATGAGGCTCTGGCGCTGTTGCGCTGCCGTTTCACTCCAGAAGCCGGGGCCTGGTTCCCGTGGGAACCACCTGCAGACCGATCGGCGCCAGGGCAATGAGCGCCAACTTGACGTGCTGGATCCCGAAGGGGATGCCGATGATCGTCACGAAGCAGGCCAGGGCCGAGCTGAGGTGGCCGATCGCCAGCCACCAGCCCGCCAGCAGGAACCAGATCACGTTGCCCACCAGCCCCAGGGGGCCGGTGCCGAAGTCGTTGCGGCCGGTGAGCTCACGACGGCTGATCGCCTCCTGCCCGAAGGGCCAGAAGGAGAAGTTGCCGATCACGAAACAGGCCCGCGCCCAGGGCAGTCCCACGATCGTGATGGCGGCCACCAGGCCCGCCAGCCACCAGCCCAGGCCCATCACGAAGCCCCCGAGCACGAACCACAGGACGTTAAGAACGAAGCGCAGCATCTCTCCAGTCTCGCGCAGATCCGAAACTTGGTTCGCAGGTTCCCTGGCCCGTCAGCCCTGACCACGCGTCCGACCCGCCAGAGGCGAGCGGGCACCAAGCAAGGTTTATTACCAGCTTCCGGGCCTGTCGGCTAGAATCTGAAAATCTCCTTAACAAAAAGGGACCAACCGCATATGTTCACGCTCGAGAAGGCCACCCAGATCTTCCCCGACACCCTCTCAGCGGATGTCGTTCCCGCCATCACGGCCCGCTACAAGCTGCTCAGCGCCGAAGACCAGCTGGCACTGATCTGGTATGCCTACCTCGAGATGGGCAAAACCATCACCATCGCCGCCCCCGGCGCCGCCCGCATGCAGTTCGCCGAAGGCGTGCTGACCGAGCTCAAAGGCATGAGTTTTGCCCAGCAGAGCCAGGTGATGTGCGATCTGGCCAACAGCACCGACACCCCCATCTGCCGCACCTACTCCGGTTGGTCGGTGAACATCAAGCTCGGCTTCTGGTATCAGCTCGGCGAGTGGATGGCCGCCGGCATCGTGGCTCCGATTCCCCAGGGCTACCAGCTCTCCGCCAACGCCGCCTCCGTGCTCAGCTCCCTCAGGAACGTCGAGCAGGGCCAGCAGATCACCCTGCTGCGTAACTTCGTCGTCGACATGGGCTACGACCCCGCCAAGGGCGAGGCCCAGCGCGTCATGGAGCCCGTAGTAGCTCCCACCCCTGAGTCGCAGCGTCAGAAGGTATCGATCGCCGGCATCGACAACGCCACGGTGAGCGCCTACATGGATCAGCTCAACGCCAACGACTTCGACAACCTGATTGAGCTGTTCCTGCCGGATGGGGCGCTGCAGCCTCCTTTCCAGAAGCCGATCGTGGGCAAGGAAGCCATCCTGCGATTCTTCCGCGAAGACTGCCAGAACCTGAAGCTTCTGCCCGAATCCGGCATTGCCGAACCCGCCGACGGCGAGTTCACCCAGATCAAGGTCACCGGCAAGGTGCAGACCCCCTGGTTCGGGGCCGGCGTGGGCATGAATGTGGCCTGGCGCTTCCTGCTCAATCCCGACGGCAAGATTTACTTCGTGGCCATCGATCTGCTGGCCTCCCCCGCCGAGCTGCTCAAGTTCGCCCCTTGAGCCTCGCTACAGCCCCGGCCCCTGCCAGTGGCAGGGGCCTGCTGTTGGCGGGTCTGATCCTGCTGGCCTGGATCCTCAGCCTGGTGGTACTTCTGCCAGCTGACCCCGGCCATTGGCCCCTGCCTCTGCTGCTGCTCGCCATCGGCATCCGCTCGGTGCTGCACACCGGCCTGTTCATCGTCGGACACGACGCCATGCACGGCCTGCTGATCCCAGGCCGACCCAGGCTCAACCACCGGCTGGGGCAGTGGGCCCTTGGGCTCTACGCCGGCCTGCCCTACGACGCCTGCCGCGCCAACCACCTGCGCCACCACCAGGCTCCGGGAACCGCCACCGATCCCGACCACCAGCCACACCAGGGCAGTGGTGTGCTGCGCTGGTATCTCCACTTCATGGCCAGTTATCTCTCCGCCGGCCAGATGTTGCGCCTGCTGGGGGGTTGGGCCCTGCTCATCCTGGTGGCCGCACCCTCCGGCACCATTGCTCCGCTGTCGGTGCTGCTGATCTGCACCCTTCCCCTGCTGATCAGCTCCCTGCAGTTGTTCGTCTTCGGGACGTACCTCCCCCACCGTCAGTCAGAGGGGGAGAGCCATGGCCACCAGGCCCGCAGCCTGGAGCTGCCGGTATGGCTCTCCCTGCTCGCCTGTTTCCACTTCGGCTATCACTGGGAGCACCACGAGTTCCCGTCCATGGCCTGGTTCCAGCTGCCGGGGATGCGCCGTTTCCGCCCGCCCATGCACACCCAATCGTTCCGGCTCGCGCCACTGGTCCTGCCGCGATAAAGTCTTGTATCAAGGAAGACATCATGGTTGAGCCGGCACTGATCACCTGGACCGACGACGAGCAGGCCATCGCCCAGGAGGCCTTCAGTCACGCCTACGGCCGTGCCGTCGCGACTGTGATCAGTACCTTGCGCCGTGAAGCCGATTCCATCCACACGGCCCAGGCGCTCTGGCGCCTGCACGACTACCTCAGCACCCAGCGCCACGTGATGGAAGGGCGCTTCGATTTTCGCCTCGATGGAATTCTGTTCACCTTCGCCAGCCTGGTGAAGGAAAACCTGCTGGAGCTTCAGGAACTCGATGGCCTCGACGCCGACAAGCTCGCCAAGATCAAGGCGATGTCGCGCTTCTAGGGCCAGGCCATCCATCGGCCAGACTGGCCTCCTATCCCTCGAGGCATCCGCCCCCCATGGCCGTCAGCGGGTCTGCAGCCTCCCCAGCGGGTGCCAGAGCGGCAGGCACCAGTTCCTTCCCTCTGGCGGCCATCACCGGTCACGGCACCCTCAAGCTGGCCCTGCTGCTGGCGGCGGTGGATCCTGGTCTGGGCGGGGTGGTGATCGCCGGCGGCCGCGGCACCGGCAAATCGGTTCTGGCGCGAGGCCTGCATGCCCTGCTGCCGCCGATCGATGTGCTGGCGCTCGGTGATGCCTGCCGGCGGCTCAACGTGGACCCCCAGCGGCCCGACGACTGGGACGCCACCATCCACAGCCGCATCACCCAGCTGGGAGGTGATCCCACCGGCGCCGACCCCACGGCGCTGCTGCCTACCACGGTGATCCCGGCCCCGTTCATCCAGGTGCCCCTCGGCGTCACCGAAGACCGGCTGGTGGGCTCCGTGGATGTGGCCGCCTCCTTGGCAGCCGGGGCGCCGGTGTTCCAGCCCGGCCTGCTGGCGGAAGCCCACCGGGGCGTGCTCTACGTCGATGAGCTCAACCTGCTCGACGACACCATCACCAACCTGCTGCTGGCGGCGGTGGGCAGCGGCGAGAACCGGATCGAGCGCGAGGGGCTCAGCCTCTCCCATCCCTGCCGCACCCTGCTGATCGCCACCTACAATCCGGAGGAGGGGGCGGTGCGCGACCACCTGCTCGACCGCTTCGCCATCGCCCTCTCGGCCAACCAGCTGCTGGAGATCGAGCAGCGGGTGGAGATCACCAGCTCCGCCCTCGATCACGGCAGCTCCAGCGAAACCTTCCGCGCCCGCTGGCAGGAGGACACCGATGCCCTGGCCACCCAGCTGCTGCTGGCCCGCCAGTGGCTGCCCGATGTGACGATCGCCCGCGAGCAGATCGCCTACCTGGTCAACGAGGCCCTGCGCGGCGGCGTGGAGGGGCACCGCTCCGAGCTCTACGCCGTGCGGGTGGCACGGGCCCATGCGGCCCTGAGCGGCCGCGATGCGGTGGACGCCGACGACCTGCAGGTGGCCGTGCGGCTGGTGATCGCTCCGCGGGCCCTGCAGCTGCCGCCGCCTGATCCCGAGCAGCCACTGGAACCACCACCACCGCCGCCGCCCCAGGGGGAGCAGCCGCCCGAGCAGGACAACGAAGACGACAGCCCGGACGACGACAGCCAAGAAGACACCGACGAAGACGACAGCGACGACGACGACAGTCACGAGGACCAGGCACCACCCCAGGTGCCCGAGGAGTTCCTGCTTGATCCCGAGGCGATCGCCATCGATCCCGATCTGCTCCTTTTTGCCGCGGCCAAGTCGCGCAGCGGCGGCAGCGGCAAGCGCTCGGTGGTGCTCTCCGATTCCCGCGGCCGCTACGTGAAGCCGATGCTCCCCCGCGGCCCCGTGCGTCGCATCGCCGTGGATGCAACTCTGCGGGCCGCCGCCCCGTACCAGAAGGCGCGCCGCGCACGGGAGCCCCACCGCACCGTGATCGTCGAGGAGGGCGACCTGCGGGCCAAGCAGCTGCAACGCAAGGCCGGCTCCCTGGTGATCTTCCTGGTGGACGCCAGCGGCTCGATGGCCCTCAACCGCATGCAGAGCGCCAAGGGGGCCGTGATCCGGCTGCTCACGGAGGCCTACGAGAACCGCGACGAAGTCGCCCTGATCCCCTTCCGCGGCGAGCAGGCCGAGGTGCTGCTGCCCCCCACCCGCTCGATCACCGCCGCCCGCCGACGGCTGGAGCAGATGCCCTGCGGCGGTGGCTCACCCCTGGCCCACGGCCTTTCCCAGGCGGCCCGAGTGGCCGCCAACGCCCTTGCCACCGGCGATCTCGGCCAGGTGGTGGTGGTGGCGATCACCGATGGCCGCGGCAACGTGCCGCTCAGCCGCTCCCTGGGCCAGCCGCAGCTTGAGGGGGACGAACCCGTCGACCTCAAGGAGGAGGTGATCCAGGTAGCCGGCCGCTACCGGGCCCTGGGCATCAAGCTGCTGGTGATCGACACCGAACGCAAGTTCATCGGCAGCGGCATGGGCAAGGACCTGGCCCATGCCGCCGGAGGAAAGTACGTGCAGCTGCCCAAGGCCAGCGATCAGGCGATCGCCGCCATCGCCCTCGACGCCCTCAACGGGGCTTAGGCGCCGCCTTGGTCTGGGCGGGATAGAGCTCATCGAAGAGCTGGCCCAGGCCGATCGCCACACTGCGCACACCGTCCATGAACTCGGCGTCGCTGGTGAGCTTGTTCACGTCACCACCGACGGCATCAATGCGGGCCGTGAGCCGCTCGGCATTGCCGACGGTGGTCTTGAGCTGGGCCAGGGTCTTGGGGTTGTCGAGCGCGGCCGTGACGTTGCGCACATGGCGGCTGGCCGCCACCGCTTCGGCGGAGGCGGTGTTGAGATTGGCCAGGATCGGATCGGCCTTGCCCACCGAGCGCTTCAGCTCAGCCACCAGCACCTGCGCCCGCCGAAGGAACTGGGTGGCCTCTTTGGAGGTGGCATCGAAGCTGCGGGTGGTGCGGGCCATCTCAGCCACAATCTGCTTCTCATCCACCTGGGCCAGCAGGCTCTGCATCAGCTCGGTCACGCTGTTGAGGCTGGCGGCGGTGACGCCCTTGAGCTCGCTGCCGGCACAGACCATCACCGTGTTGTCGCAATCCTTGGCCCGGGGCAGGGGGGCACTCTCCGGCAGGGGGTTGCCAGTGCTGATCAGGGCCACCTGGGCATCACCGCCCAGCAGGGAGCCCGTCTGCACCTGGGCCCGGGTGGGGCGCGCCAGCTGCAGGGTGGGATCGCTGATCTCCAGTTCGGCCAGCACCGCCGAGGAGGTGGTCCTGATCTTGCGCACGCTGCCCACCTGCACGCCGCGGAAGATCACCGCCGAGCGGTCCGCCAGGCCGGCGGCATCCTCGAAGCTCACCTTCAGGATCCAGTTGTTCTGGCTGAGGGAGATCCCCCGGAGCCACATCCAGAAACCGGCTCCCCCCACCACGGCCGCCAGCAGCGAAAATCCAACAATGGCCTCTCGCACACTGCGACGCATGGGGCTCTAGATCTCCGCCGGTTGCATCGGTCCGCTCAGGCTACCGGTTCGGAACTGGACCACATAAGGGTTGTCGGTGCGGCCGAAGTCCTGCACGGAACCCAGCCACTGGAGATGGCCCTGGTAGAGCATCGCCACCCGCTCTGCCGAGCGAACGATCGTGCTCATCACGTGGCTGACCACCACCGAGCAGCCCGCCGCCATCTGGGTGGTGGTCACGATCAGATCCTCGATGCGGGTGCAGGCCACCGGGTCGAGCCCCGCCGTGGGTTCATCGAACAGCAGGATCGGATGCTGCCCCACCGGTTGGCTGGGGTCTTCGATCAGGGCGCGGGCGAAGCTCACTCGTTTCTGCATGCCGCCACTGAGTTCGCCAGGCAGGCGCTCCTCGATGCCCGAGAGCCCCACGGCCTCCAGGGCCCGGTTGACCCGCTCGCGGATCTCGGCCTCCGGCAGCCTGCATTGGCGGTAGAGCAGGAAGCCCACGTTCTCGCGCACAGTGAGAGAACCCAGCAGGGCCGGGTTCTGAAAGACCAGGCGCACATCCGGCGGATGGCGCTGGTCCAGCCGCAGGTAGTGCTGGGGGACGCCATGCAACCGCAGCTCCCCCGCCGTGGGCAGCAGCAGCCCGGCCAGGATGCGCAGCACTGTCGATTTGCCTGTGCCGGAGGGTCCCACCACCGCCAGCCGCTCGCCCCGACCCAGGCTGAGGCTGAGGTCATCGAGCACCGTGTTGTCGCCCCAGCGCATGCCCACACCATCGAGCTCGAGCACGGGCCCGTCAGGGACGCCTGGTGCGGCCTGAGTCATCCCGGCGTTTCATCCGTACAGTTCTTGGTGCTCCGTGCTGTGGCGTAACGCCCCAACGGCTTGACCTCCCAGCGCCCCCCCCAGCCCAGCCGCCGCCAGCGCCGGCAGGTCCGCCGTCCGGCTTGGATGGGCCGCGGCGACCCGCGCCAGCAGGACCTGGTGAGCCGCTCGAAGCGGGCGGTGCGCTGGCTGCAACCAGGGCTGGTGGTGAAGCGCTGGGTGCTCACATCGGGCCTCGGGCTGGTGCTGGCTCTGCTCGGTGCCGCCATCCTGGCCGATCTCAAGCCGATCTACTGGATGCTGGAGTCGCTCACCTGGCTGATCACCAACGTGGCGCGGGTGCTGCCGCGGGGCTTCACCGGTCCGCTGGTGCTGATCGCCGGGGCGGCCCTGGTGATCTGGGGCCAGAGCCGCAGCTTCGGCTCGATCCAGCAGGCCCTGGCCCCCGAGAAGGACACGATGCTGGTGGATGCCCTGCTCGCCCAGCGGCGCCTGAATCGCGGCCCGAACATCGTGGCGATCGGAGGTGGCACCGGCCTCTCCACCCTGCTGAGCGGCCTCAAGCGCTACAGCAGCAACATCACCGCCATCGTCACCGTCGCCGACGACGGCGGCAGCAGCGGGGTGCTCCGCCGCGAGCTCGGGGTGCAGCCGCCAGGCGACATCCGCAACTGCCTGGCGGCCCTGGCCCGGGAGGAACCGCTGCTCACCCGCCTGTTCCAGTACCGCTTCAAGGCAGGCAACGGCCTGGAGGGCCACAGCTTCGGCAATCTGTTTCTGTCGGCGCTCACCGCCATCACCGGCAGCCTTGAGTCGGCGATCACGGCCAGCAGCCGGGTGCTGGCGGTGCAGGGCCAGGTGGTGCCGGCCACCAATGCCGACGTGCGCCTCTGGGCGGAACTGGAGAACGGCGAGCGCATCGAGGGCGAATCGAAGATCGGCCACTCCACCAGTCCGATCGTGCGCCTCGGCTGCATCCCCGAGCGGCCGCCGGCCCTGCCCCGGGCGATCGAGGCCATCGCCAACGCCGAGCTGATCATCCTTGGCCCCGGCAGCCTCTACACCTCCCTGCTGCCCAACCTGCTGGTGCCGGAGCTGGTGGAGGCGATCAGCCGCTGCAAGGCGCCGAAGCTCTACATCTGCAACCTGATGACCCAGCCCGGTGAAACCGATCGGCTGGATGTGGCCGGACATCTGCGGGCGATCGAGGCCCAGCTGGCCAGCCTCGGGGTGAACCAGCGCCTGTTCCCGGCCGTGCTCGCCCAGGAGCCGCTCAAGGACATCGCCCTGCTGGAGCACTACCGCGCCCGGGGCGCCGAGCCGGTGCTCTGCGATCCGCGCCAGCTGCGCACTGCCGGCTACGACGTGATGCTTGCCGCCCTGCAGGGTTCACGCCCAAGTGAAACCCTCCGCCACGACTCCCGCAGCCTCGCCCATGCCGTGATGCGCTTCTACCGCAAATCCAAAGGTCAGAAATCGGGGAACGATCTCGACTGGCTCAGCAGCCTGGCTCAGTAAGCGGTGCTCAAAAATGCCGGGCTCAGTAAGCGTCCTGCATCTCGTAGAAGTCGGGCTGGACGTAGTCCTTGCGCAAGGGGTAACCCTTCCAGTCTTCCGGCATCAGCAGACGCTTGGGATGGGGGTGGCCTGCGTAGGTGATGCCGAACATGTCGAAGGTTTCCCGCTCCTGCCAGTCGGCGCCACGGAACAGTCCGTAAAGGGTGGGGATGGAGAGATCACCGCCGCGCTCGAGGAACACCTTCAGGCGCACCTCTTCGGGGGGCTGGGTGGGTGAGGGGCCCTGGGCCACCGCTGCCGCCAGCTTCACCAGGTGATAGAAGCTGACCAGACGGCCGCCCGGGCCTTCGTCGTAGCCGCCCTGGCACTGCAGGTAATCGAAGCCCCAGGCCTTGAGGGCGGCGGCCACCACGGGCAGAAAGATCGGCTCCACCCCGATGATCTCCACACCGAGGTGATCGGCGGGCAAGGGCTGGTGGTCGAAGCCCTGATCCGTCAGCCAGCGGCTGACGGCGCCGATCGGGGCGGGGCTGAGCTCGGTGGTGGGATCAGACATCGCTGGAGGAGCTGGTGGCGGCGAGGGCTTCGGGTTCGGGGGTGGCCAGGGGCAGACCGGCCCCTGCGGCAAAGGCGGCCTGCTGGCTCTCTGCCCGCAGATAGGCGCCGGTCACGATCGGCTCCACCGCTTTCATCGCGTGCTCGATCGTGAGGTAGCGGTGGGTGGGCTGCAGGTTGCCCCGCTCCGCGAGGGCCTCGTTGCCCACCTTCTTGCGCAGCTTGATCACCGCATCGAAGATGGCTTCCGGCCGCGGCGGGCAGCCCGGGATGTAGAGGTCCACCGGGATCAGCTTGTCGACGCCGCGCACGGCCGTGGTGGAGTCGGCGGAGAACATGCCGCCGGTGATCGTGCAGGCCCCCATGGCGATCACGTATTTGGGCTCGGGCATCTGCTCATAGAGCCGCACCAGAGCCGGCGCCATCTTCATCGTCACGGTGCCGGCCGTGATCAGCAGATCGGCCTGGCGCGGGCTGGAGCGTGGCACCAGGCCGAAACGGTCGAAGTCGAAGCGGGAGCCGATCAAGGCCGCGAACTCGATGAAGCAGCAGGCCGTGCCGTAGAGCAGGGGCCAGAGGCTGCTGAGCCGGGCCCAGTTGTGCAGGTCATCGAGGCTGGTGAGGATCACGTTCTCGGAGAGATCCGAGGTGACCGTGGGGGCACCCACCGGGTTGCAGGTGGAGGCACGCAGATCGCGCAGGGCCTCGATCGAGGGGGCTTCGCTGATTCCGGGGCTGGACGGGGTGATGGTCATCGTTCGACTGGTCGGGATTCCGGATGGCTGGGGATCAGCTCCACTCGAGGGCACCCTTCCGCCAGGCGTAGGCGAGGGCCACCACGAGAATCGAGATGAAGATGAGGGCTTCGATGAAGGCCAGCAGGCCCAGGCGATGGAACGCCACAGCCCAGGGATAGAGGAAAACGGTCTCGACGTCGAAGATGACGAAGACCAGAGCGAACATGTAATAACGAATATTGAACTGGATCCAGGCGCCGCCGATCGGCTCCATACCCGATTCGTAGGTGAGGCGGCGTTCACCATCACGGGATTTGGGAGCCACCAACTTGTTGGTGACCAGAGCCAGCACAGGAACGGCCGCCGCGATCAGCAGAAATCCCAGAAAGGCGTCGTAGCCGGGAAGCACGAACATGGAGGGGCCCAACCTGGGACGCAGTCTGGCATCCGTCCGCAGAGATCGCCTGGATAGAGTCCGAGTCAACGGCAGAGGGGCCAGCGCCATGGGCAACGGGCACGACGGCGACGAGGAACGAGCTGCGGAGCAGGCCAGCGGCGAGGCTCCCAGCACCCCCGCGGCTGTCGCCGACAGCGATCCAGACACCCACCGCTTCGAGTGCCGCAGCTGCGGTTTCGTCTACGACCCTGAAGAGGGCATCGGCAAGCTGGCAATCGCCCCCGGCACGCCATTCAGCGCACTTGATCCGATCGGCTTTCGCTGCCCGGTCTGCCGCAGCCGCGTGGGGGCCTTCCGCGACATCGGCCCGCGCAACAAGCCCAGCGGCTTCGAGGAGAACCTCAATTTCGGCCTCGGCGTGAACAAGCTCACTCCCGGCCAGAAGAACGTGCTGATCTTCGGGGGCTTCGCGCTGGCGTTCGCCTTCTTCCTCTCTCTCTATTCCCTGCGTTGAGTCCCGTGAAACGCCTGTTCTCTTCCCTGCTCGGCCTGGTGCTGGCAGCGGGCCTGGCCTTCGGCCTCGGCGGCTGCGTCACCACGGGCCTGCCCGTGGCCTCCAGCAGCCCCTGGCAGCCCGTCGCCCTCGAGACCCGCTCCAATCCCCTCGACGTGGCCTTCACCGACGATCGCCACGGCTTCCTGGTGGGCAGCAACCGCCTGATCCTCGAAACCGACGATGGCGGCGCCAGCTGGGAGACCCGGGCCCTCGCCCTGCCGGAAGACGAGAACTTCCGCCTGCTCAGCATCGACTTCACCGGCCAGGAGGGCTGGATCGCCGGCCAGCCCGGCCTGCTGCTGCACAGCACCGATGGGGGCCAGAACTGGGAGCGCCTGCTCCTGGACACCAAGCTGCCCGGCGATCCATACCTGATCACGGCCCTGGCCCGCGGCAAGGCCGAGCTGGCCACCACCGTCGGCGCCATCTACCGCACCGTTGATGGCGGCGGCAGCTGGCAGGCCGAGGTGAGCGATGCCGCCGGCGCCGTGCGCGACCTGCGCCGCTCCCCCGATGGCCGTTATGTGAGCGTCTCCAGCCTGGGCAACTTCTTCGCCACCTGGGAACCGGGGCAGGGCACCTGGCAGCCCCACCAGCGCATCAGCAGCCAACGGCTGCAGAGCATGGGCTTCCAGCCCGACGGCAAGCTCTGGATGGTGACCCGCGGCGCCCAGCTGCGCTTCAACCCTGATCGGGCCGATGTGGAGGCCTGGAGCAAGGCGGTGATCCCGATCACCAACGGCTACGGCTACCTCGACATGGCCTGGGATCCCAACGGCGCCATCTGGGCCGGCGGCGGCAGCGGCACCCTGCTGGTGAGTGAGGACGGTGGCTCCAGCTGGAAGCGGGATCCCCTGGGGGGCTCCCAGCCCACCAACTTCACCCGGATCGTCTTCACCGGCGACAGCAAGGGCTTCCTGCTGGGTGAGCGGGGCAACCTGCTGCGCTGGGTGGGCTGACTGCTGACTGCATCCCTCTGTAACCAACAGCAGGTTCCGCTCGCCCCCAAGCCACCCCAAGGCCTAAGATCCATAAGCTGAATTGCCCGCTGCTATGGCTGCCGGCTCCACCGGAGAACGTCCGTTCTTCGAGATTATTACGAGCATCCGCTACTGGGTGATCCACGCCGTCACCTTGCCGGCGATTTTTCTGGCGGGCTTTCTGTTCGTCTCCACCGGTCTGGCTTACGACGCCTTCGGTACGCCTCGCCCCGATGCCTACTTCCAGGCCCAGGAAGCCAAGGCACCGGTTGTGAGTCAGCGCTACGAAGGCAAGAGCCAGCTCGATCAGCGCTTGCAATAAGCCATGACCCAGTCACCGAGCACCACGCCCCGCAACTATCCGATCTTCACGGTTCGGTGGTTGTCGCTGCATGCGCTGGGCATCCCCACGGTCTTTTTCCTGGGTGCCCTGGCAGCCATGCAGTTCGTCCGTCGCTGAACATCGCCATGCAGCGCAATCCAAACCCGAACAACCTTCCGGTTGAAATGAACCGCACGAGCCTCTATCTAGGGCTTCTGTTTGTGTTCGTCACCGGAGTGCTTTTCTCCAGCTACTTTTTCAACTGAACGGGAGACACAGCCATGAGCGGCAAGAAATCCGGTTTGCCAGATGGTCGACTTCCCGACCGTCTTCCTGATGGCAGGCCCGCCGTGGCCTGGAAGAGCCGCTGGACCGAAGGGGTTCTCCCCCTCTGGCTCGTGGCCACCGCCGGTGGCATCGCGGTGATCTTCGTGGTGGGCCTGTTCTTCTACGGCTCCTACGTGGGCCTGGGTTCGGCCTGAATCTTCAGCATCACAGCCGACGGAAGGGCCCCAACAGGGCCCTTTTTTATGGCAGCCGACCGCGCCAAGATCCCTGGCTCGTGCCCTCAGACGCCGTAATACTCGCGATACCAGCGGGCGAAATGGCCGATCCCCACCTCGAGCGGAGTGTGAGGCGCGAAGCCAATCCAGGCCTCGAGTGCTGAGGTGTCAGCGGCGGTGGCGGCCACATCCCCCGGTTGCATGGGCTCGAACTGGGGGATGGCCTTCACGCCCAGGGCCTCTTCGAGCACCTCGATGAAGCGCAGCAGGGGAGTGGGCTGGCTGTTGCCGATGTTGAAAAGTCGGTGGGGAGCTGCCGCCGTGGCCGGGTTCGGTTCCAGCGGATCGAAGTGTGGATCCGGGGTGGCGGGCTTGTCGAGGCAGCGGATCACCCCCTCGACGATGTCGTCGATGTAGGTGAAGTCACGCTGCATGCGGCCATGGTTGAACACCCGGATCGGTTCTCCCGCGAGGATCGCTTTGGCAAACAGCATCGGCGCCATATCCGGACGACCCCAAGGGCCATAGACGGTGAAGAAGCGCAGACCCGTGGCCGGCAGCCCGTAGAGGTGGCTGTAGGTGTGGGCCATCAGTTCATTGGCCTTCTTGGTGGCGGCGTAGAGGCTCACCGGATGATTGACAGGATGCTGCTCCGAAAAAGGCATGCGCCGGTTGCCGCCATACACCGAGCTGCTCGAGGCATAGACCAGATGCTCCACCCCGTGGTGGCGGCAACCCTCCAGGATGTTCCCGAAGCCCACCAGGTTGCTCTGGATGTAAGCCGACGGATTCTCGATCGAATAGCGAACACCAGCCTGGGCGGCGAGGTGAATCACCGCGCGGGGACGTTCGGGGGCGAAGAGTCGGGCGAGCGCTGCGCCATCGGCCACGTCGAGGGGGTGGAAGGCGAAGCCGGAATGTTGCTGAAGCCGCTCGAGGCGGGCCTGCTTGAGGGCCGGGTCGTAGTAGGCATTGAGGTTGTCGATCCCCAGCACCTGCTCACCCCTTTCCAGCAGCCGGCGGGACACCTCGGCGCCGATGAAACCGGCGGCGCCGGAGACCAGCAGGGGACTGCTCATGAAAGACGGAACTGAAGCGGATCATGCCACAGCCGATGGGTGCTCAGGCCAGAATTCCCTGACAACCAAAACCGGACGAAAAGTTTTCGCGAATTCGTCGGTAGGCTAACGAGAAGCTAATGATAATTAAGTACAATGGCCTTTGGATCGGGAAGAAACTGTTCTGACAGGCCAGAAGTCCGGGGAAAGTTCATCTATGCTGGAGATGCAAAAATAGTGGGCATTGGGCCTACTTATGGTGCCTTCGCCCCGAACGTGAAGAAAGAGGAATACTGGTTCCACGATAAAGTTGATAGGGATTTTGGCCTGATGGCAGAGCACGGTTTCAACTCCGTGCGAATTCCCCACACCATGCCGCCGGTGAGCTTGCTGGATGCGGCTGAACGGCACGGCCTGCGGGTGATGGTGGGCCTTTCGGCGGAGCAATACGCGGGATTCCTCGCCGATCCCCACAAGAAGGCGCCGGATATGCGGCGGCTGATCCACGAGAAGGTGAAGCCGGTGGCCGGCCACCCAGCGCTGCTCTGTTACGCACTGGGGAACGAGATCCCGGCATCGATGGTGCGCTGGATCGGTAAGCGCAAGGTGGAGCGCTATCTGGAGCGGCTCTACGAGGCTGTAAAGGAAGTGGATCCGAAAGGCATCGTGACTTACGTAAACTATCCCTCAACGGAATACCTGGAGCTGCCGTTTCTCGATGCTCTTTCGTTCAATGTGTACCTCGAGTCGCAGGATCGGCTGGAAGCGTACTTGTCGAGGCTTCACAGTCTGGCAGGCGACCGGCCCCTGCTGATGAGCGAGTTGGGGCTCGACGCCATGCGCAATGGCGAAGAGAAGCAGGCGGAGGTGCTCAGCTGGCAGCTGCAGACGGTGCTGCGATCAGGTTGCGCGGGTGCCTTCATCTTCTCCTGGACGGATGAATGGCATCGAGCCGGGCAGCAGGTAGATGACTGGGCCTTCGGGCTCACCCGCATCGACAGATCGCCGAAGCCTGCCCTGAACGCGGTAGCGGGGGTACTGCAGGAGGGAGTGTTCCCCAAGGAAACACCCTGGCCGAAGGTGAGCGTAGTGGTGTGCAGCTACAACGGCTCGAAAACGATCCGGCAGACCTTGGAGGCGTTGCAACGGGTCGATTATCCTGATTACGAGGTGATCGTGGTGGACGACGGCTCAACCGACGCCACACCTCAGATCGCTGCCGAATACCCGGTTCGACTTGTATCTCAGAAGAACCTTGGGCTCAGTGGCGCCCGGAACACTGGCGCAGGCTTCAGCCAAGGCGAGATCATCGCCTACATCGATGACGATGCCTACCCTGACCGGGACTGGTTGCGATTTCTGGTCTGGACCTATCTCACCACGGACTATGCCGCCGTGGGTGGTCCCAACGTGACCCCGCCGGAGGATCCACCGGTGGCCATGGCTGTGGGGCACGCTCCAGGCCACGCCACTCATGTGCTGGTTTCCGACACCGAAGCCGAGCACATACCCGGCTGCAACATGAGCTTCCGTCGAGCGGCCATCGAGCGGATCGGCGGGTTCGACTCCCGCTTCCGTGCAGCCGGAGACGACGTGGACGCCTGCTGGCGGGTCAACACGTCAGGGATGAGGATCGGCTTCAGTCACGCTGCCATGGTGTGGCACCACCGCAGATCAAGCATCCGTGCCTACTGGAAACAGCAACAGGGATACGGGCGGGCTGAAGCGTTACTGGAGCAGAAGTGGCCTCATCGCTACAACCCCCTAGGGCATGTCAGCTGGAGCGGCAGTGTGTACGGAACAGCAGTGTTGAGACCCGTTGGGAGATTCAACGGCCGTATCTACCAGGGAACCTGGGGCACGGCTCCCTTCCAGTCCCTGTATACACGAGGCCAGGGCCTCCTCCAGAGCATGCCCCTGATGCCGGAGTGGTACCTGGCGGTGCCACCTCTGCTGGCGCTTGGTCTCCTGGGGGCGCTGACCTGGTCGCCACTGGGGCTGGCTGGCGCCACAGGGCTTCTGATGATGGCAATCACTGTTGTGGATGCCCTGCAGAGAGGGTTGCGCACAAGGTTCGAGTACAACCGCAGGGCCTTCAAGGTCGGACGACTCAGGCTCGGATCGCTCACAGCTCTTATGCACCTGCTGCAACCCTGGGCCAGGCTCAGCGGGAGAATAAAAGGGGGCCTCGTTCCTTGGAAAAGGGGACGCACGGAGGGCTTCCGGCTCCCCTTCAACCAGGAGATCGCAGTCTGGTGCGAGCAATGGCGTGACCCCGTCATCAGAATCAAGGATGTCGAACAGCACTTGTTGGAACAGGGAATACATGTGATCCGCGGCGGTGATTATGATTGCTGGGATCTATGGGCGAGAGGTGGTCCTTTTGGCGGTGCACGGGTGCAGTTTGCCGTTGAAGATCATGGCGCAGGAACGCAGTACCTGAGGGCTCGAGTCACTCCCCGCACATCTCGGGTGTGCACCATCGGATTGCTCGTCATGGCGATCATCAGCATAGTTGCCGTGCTGAATGCACCAGCATTGACGACGTTCATTCTTCTAGCCGTCACTTTGATGTTCGCAGCCAAAATGATGGCGGAGTGTGGTGGTGCCTACGCTGCCCTGTGGGTTGGCATGCAAAGTCTCAAGGACTCACCATCCGCCGGCTGAGCCCTAGAAAATGGCAACCAAACCCAATCCGCGGAAGCAGCAGCCATCCCTGGGTCCACGAATCCTGCATGACCTGCGAGCAAGCAGCGGAGAGATAGGTGGCGTGGCCGTCATCGGCCTGCTCTCCACACCCGTGGCTTTGCTCACCCCAGTCCCCCTGAAAGTCGCCATTGATCAAGTGGCTGGAGGGAAGCCCGTACCCCCCTCCCTGGCCTTCCTGATCCCCGAGTCAGTGAGTCACTCAGCCAGCTCACTCCTTTACTGGTGTGTTTTTCTCGTCTTGGCGATTGCTGTGATCGCCCAGACTCAACAACTTCTCAACAACGTAGCCAGTACGTATCTTGCGCAGCACTTGCAAACACAGTTAAGAGAGCGGATGTTTGCCAAGGCCCAAAACCTTTGCTTCCGCTATCATGACAGAATTGGTGTGGCCGACAGCCTCAACAAGATCAGCCACGATGCCAATGCCATTGGTAATTTTGTCGTTTTTGGCATCTTGCCGCTGATCTCGGCATCGGCGCTGCTGACTGGAATGTTTGTCACGATCTTTCGTCTGGACACCACTCTGGCAATCATCGCGATCCTGATCTCACCTCCTCTACTCCTGCTTTCTCGCCTCTATGGAATAAGGGCGAGGACAGGTTGGGAGCGAGTCAGACGACTGGATTCCGAATCCCTTGCAGTCATTCACGAGAGCCTGATGAATCTTCGTGTCGTCAAAGCTTTTGGACAAGAATCCAGGCAAGAGAAGAAGTTTGGCAAGGTTTCCTCGCAGAGGCTGAAAGCTTACACGAGATTTTCCCTCCTTGAAGGATCCTTCGATGCGATCAATGGCCTCCTCCTGGCAGCCGGAACAGCCTGCGTACTTGGAGTGGGAATATCCCATGTACGCAACAATGCCCTCAGCCTTGGCACGCTGGTCTTGATCATGGGGTACCTCAGTCAGCTTTATACGCCTCTCCATACGATCAGCGTCAGTTTCGTGAGCCTGCAAAGCAGCCTCGCCGAGATCAATCGTGGCTACAGCCTTCTCGATGAAGTTTCCGAAGTAGGGGAGCGCGCGAGACCGATTGCGCTCAAACGCAGCAAAGGAGAGATCGAATTCGACGACGTTTCCTTTGGCTATAACAACAATCGAGAAATACTATCCCATGTCAGTTTTCGCCTGCCGCAGGGATCATCCCTTGGAATCCTCGGAAAGACCGGTTCCGGGAAAAGCACGATCATGGGCCTCATCGCTCGGTTCTATGACCCCACAGAAGGTGTAGTCCGAATTGACGGTATAGACCTGCGGGACATCAGTCTCACGACTCTGCGTCAACAGTTTGCCATCGTTCTTCAGGATCCAGTGCTCTTCTCAGGCACGATCGCGGAGAATATTTCTTTCGGACGTCCGGGGGCATCCATGTCGGAGATCATAAACGCAGCCTCGGAAGCCTATGTGGATGATTTTGTGCGTCTGCTGCCGGATGGCTACGACACAGTTGTTGGCGAAAGAGGAATGAGCCTCTCGGGAGGCGAACGACAACGCATTTCGCTTGCAAGAGCCTTCCTGAAGGACGCCCCTGTTCTGCTCCTCGATGAACCAACCAGTTCTGTTGATCATGCCAGCGAAAAAGTGATCATGCAGGCCATCAACAAACTCATGGCCAGATGCACCACAGTCATGGTTGCGCACCGACTGGAGACCCTAGGGGCATGTGATCACCTTCTTCACATCAAGCACGGTGAGGCTTTCCCCATGGAGCAAGCGCATCTGCGAAAGCTTCAACAACCATGACCAGCCCCCCAGATCTCACTGTGCTGATGGACTCCGGACTGGAGTTCTGGACACCTGAAAATACTCCTCCTACACAACTGTCAGCCAACTTATTCTCCAGAGTTGCCAAGCCGGGATCATTCTCTTCCCTTGAAAGCCCCTCGTCGGGACGAGGGGCTCAAGATGGAGGCGCCCCGATTGGCCTGCATGATCAAGGAGAACTGCAGATGCGTTGCCGCATCCACGGTAAATCCACTAGCAGAGTGACGCAGCCTGTCTCCACAGAAGTGCGATGGTGAAGAATAGATTGAGGATTCTTGTCTCGGGACTGGTGGCACAACACCCGGGACTGGGTGGTGTGGCCTGGGACTATCTGCAATATGTGGTGGGATTTGCGCGCTTGGGGCATGACGTCTGGTACCTGGAGGACTCGGGAGAATGGCCCTATGGCACGGAGCCCGATGCGGATGGCAGCTTCACGCTAAGCGATCCCACCCCCAATCTCCTGTACCTGGAGGATGCGCTGAAGCAGTTCGGCTTGAGTGGTCGCTGGATGTACCGATACCCGCTTGATGGAACCTGGTACGGCCTCAGTGAGGCCGAGCGCCGGCAAGTCATGGCCACGGCCGACGTTCTGATCAATGTTTCCGGAGTCATTGAGAACCCTCAAGAATACTCCGCCATTCCTGTCAGGGTCTACATTGATTCCGATCCTGTGTTCACTCAGATCAAGCTGGACGAACTTACACACAATACTCTTTTCCAACAGCGGTTCAAGGCTCACAATGTCTTTTTCAGTTTTGGAGAGACCATCCATCAGACAAGCTACGCAGGGTCCCGCACATGGATACCGACAAGACAGCCGGTGCTTCTCGAAGAATGGGAGTGCCCGCCCCCGGCTCCGGGAAGCAGGTCATTCACGACCGTGATGAACTGGACAAGTTACAAACCTGTGATCTATCGAGGCATGATCTTCGGCCAGAAGGATATTCAAATGAGGAAACTCCTTGACCTCCCCAGGCGAGTGGAGAACTACGATCTTGAAATAGCCCTGGGCAGGTTCATGAAGGTGCATACAGAATGGCAGACGGAGGAGTTGCAGGGTTTCAACACACCTCGTGAACTGCTCGAGGCCCATGGCTGGAAGATCAGGGATGCAAGCGACGTCACCAGCACCATCGAGAGCTATCGCAACTACATCAAGGGATCATACGGCGAGTTTTCCGTCGCAAAGCATGGATATGTGACCGGGCAGACAGGTTGGTTCAGCTGCCGGACGGCCTGTTATCTCGCAGCGGGAAGGCCGGTCGTGGTCGAGGACACTGGCTTTAGGAATATCTTGCCAACTGGCGAAGGTCTGCTCTCCTTCCGAACTCAAGAGGAAGCTCTGGATGCGATTCGTCAGATCACATCCGCCCCACAGCGCCATAGCAAAGCCGCCAGAGAGATCGCCAGAGAATTTTTCGACTACAGGTTGGTTCTTAAAGATCTCCTGGAGAAGGCTGGGACTTTCTCCTGAGGGAGCCCTCGACGTTTCCAACAGCTGACCCGCTGTTGTCGGTGGCTGCACAACCTGGTGGGAAAGCACAGCTAGTGTATTGTCCCGGAGATTTGTGAGCAAAGTCGCTGGATTTTCTCCAGGATTGAATCGGCCGTTGCGGTCCAGTTGAAAGGGGCCTTGGTCTTGTTGTAGGTCGCCACGAACTGCTCGATCCTGGCGATCAGTTCTTTGACGCTGGAGAAGCTTCC
>CALRVC020000009.1:0-106104 GCA_943371515.1 Synechococcus sp. UW140
ACATCAAGGCCAACCACGGCATCTCCGGCGATCCCGGCGTCATCGCCAACAACTACATCGACTACGCCATCAACGCTCTCGTCTGATTACCGCTAGCGGTTATCAACAGCGTTCCTGACGGCTTCGTCGCACGTCTCACACCTCAAGGAGGCCTTCTGGCCTCCTTTTTTTCGTTCTGCCTCCCACCCCTGTCGCCACGGCCATGATCGCCGCCGCCGAGCCCATCGAACCGGCTCCCTCCGCCGGAGCCCCGATCGACGAGGCTGAGGCGCTGCGGCGCCTGCGCCAGAACGAGGACCAATCGGCCCAGTACTACGCAGCCTGGTGGCTGGGGCGCATGCGCAGCCGCAATCCCGAAGCGATCACCCTGCTCTGCCAGGCCCTTGGCCAGCGGCAGCCACGCCAAGCCGAAGCGGGAGTCGAACACAATGCGGTGGCTCGTAACGCGGCTCGGGCCCTGGGCAAGCTGGGCCAAGCCGAGGCCATTCCCCACCTGCTGCAGGCCCTCGACGATCCGGACGATGGGCTGCGCGAAGCCGCAGCCCGCTCCCTGGGAGAGCTGCGTGCCATGGAGGCAGTGCCGGTTCTCTGCACCAGGCTCGCCAGCGGACCCGACGTGGCGGGCGCTCCCCAGCCGGCCAGCAGCCGTCTGCAGGAACCCTGCGAGGCGATGCTAGAGGCCCTCGGCGAAATCGGCCTGGCCGAACCCCGGCTGCTGGCCGTGATCGAGTCGTACGTGGCCCACGAGCGCCCCCTCATCCGCAGCGCCGCCTGCCGGGCGCTGTTGCAGCTCACCGACGACAGCCACTGGGGCCAGCAGTTGCTCGCTCTGTTGGAGCATCCCCAGCTGCAGGTGCGCCGCGCCGCCCTGATGGATCTGGGCGCCGCCGGCTGGCGGCCCGCGCTGGAGCCGATTCGGCGCACCCTGGCGGAAAACAGCCTCAAACTGATGGCCCTGCGAGGGCTGGTGGAGAATCCAGCAGGCCCTCACGCCACCCGCCTTGACGAGGAAACCACCGCCCTGCTGGCTGTGATGGACGACCTGCTCTGAACGCACCATGCTTTCCCCCAATCCCATGGCAGCCGAGCCCACCGAGCTGATCAGGGCCCTGCGTCAGGCCGACAGCCCCATGGGTCTGCTGCTGGCCACCCGGCAGCTCGCCGATGCCTGCCACCCCGGGGCAGCCCCGAGCCTGGTGGAGGTGCTGGGCTTCAACAATCCAGGCGCCGCCGTGGCGGCCGTCGACGGCCTGATCGCCCTGGGGGAGCAGGCGGTGGAGCCGTTGCTGGCCAATCTCGATGGCCACAACTACGGCGCCAGAGCCTGGGCCGTGCGTGCCCTGGCCGGGATCGGCGATGTGCGTGGCCTGGAGCTGCTGGAGAGTGCTCTGGCCTGCGACATCGGGCCCAGCGTGCGGCGAGCCGCGGCCCGTGGCCTGGGTCAGCTCCGTCTCGATGCCCTCCCCCGAAGCGAGCAAGCCCGCCTGCGGCAGCGTTGCCTCGACGCCCTTCTGGGCGGTGGCGGCGATGGCGAATGGGTGGTCCGCTACGCCGTGACGGTGGGACTGGAGCAACTGCTGCTCGGCATTGCCAGGGCAGAGCCTGGGCATCGCTCCGGACTGCAGGCCCTGCAGGAGCTGGCCAGCGAGCCCGGGGACGACACCCCGGTGGTGCGACTGCGGGCCGGACTGGCCCTGAGCCGCCTCGCTGGCGGGGCGGGGGGCTGATGGAGCGCTCCCGTCTGTTGTTCGTCTGCCTGGGCAATATCTGCCGGTCCCCCGCCGCAGAAGGGGTGTTCCTGCACCACCTGCAGCTGCGGGGTCTGGAAAAATCCTTCAGTGTCGATTCAGCCGGTACGGGCAACTGGCATGCCGGTCAGCCTGCCGACGCCCGCATGCGAGCCGCGGCTGCCGGGCGCGGCATCCACCTGCCCAGCCGTGCCCGCCAGATCGTGGTCGCCGATCTTGATCAGTGTGATCACATCCTCACCATGGATGACGACAACCTGGCGGCGGTCCAGGCCATGACCCGGGGCCGGAGATCCAGGGCCCAGATCAGACCGATCACCGAGCACTGCCGCAGGCACCGGGTCCGCGAGGTACCCGATCCCTACTACGGCGGCGCCGATGGCTTCGAGGGGGTGCTGGATCTGCTCGAGGATGCCTGCACGGGCCTGCTCGACGACCTGCTGGCCACCAGCGCCCCCTCGTAGCCATCGGAACGATGAGCCGACGGCTGGCTGGGAGCCCAGAACCGGACTCCGCCACTCAGGCTGCTGCGCCAGCCTCCGGTGCTGGCCAGGCCTCTTCGGGAATGCGCTCCCTGAAAAGATCCACCAGGGTCGTGATCACCTCCTCGATGGCCAAGCCATCGGTGACCAGCTCCACCGCATCCTCGGCCTGGAGCAGGGGGGCCACCTCCCGGGTGGAATCCTGACGGTCCCGCTCGGTGATCAGTGCCTCCAGCTCCGCCAGGGACGGCACGGCGAACCCCCGCTGCTCCAGATCCTGGGCCCGCCGACGGGCCCGCTCCGCCACCGTGGCGGTCAAAAACACCTTGAGATCTGCGTCGGGGAAGACGGCCGTGCCGATATCGCGGCCCTCCGCCACCAGCCGGCCACGCGCTCCCAGGGCCCGCTGCTGCTGGGTGAGCGCCTCGCGCACGCAACCGTGGGCCGCCACCTGGGACACCTGGGCGGTGACATCGGGATGGCGGATCGCCTGGCTCACGTCGTGGCCGTTGACGCGCACCTGTTGATCGCCGCCGGCCTCCAGGTCGAGGCTGAGCTCCAGCCCCTCCAGCAGCGGCTCCACCTCGGCCGCCACAGCTGGATTGGCCCCATGGCGCAGCACCCACCAGGTCACAGCCCTGTACATCGCTCCGGTGTCGAGGTAGATGAGGCCGAGGCGACGGGCCAGGTCCCGGGTGACCGTGCTCTTGCCAGCCCCGGCGGGGCCATCGATGGCGACGATCGGAGGACGGTTCATGAGTACGAGGTGATCGATCAGACGGCTGGGGCCACAGCGGACGGCGGCCGCCAGCAGCAGCGGAACCTGGGGCAGGGCGGAAGAATCCAGGGGGCGCAGCCGCCGGGCTTCCACCATCTCCACATACTCCACCGCCAGATCGGCCTGTTCCAGCTCGGCCTGAACCAACCGCTCCAGCCGGGCGGAATCACGCTCACCGCTCTGCCAGGCCCGCCGCCCCAGGGCCAGGGCAGCGGGCAGAGCGGCCGCCTGGCCTCGCTCCGTCTTCGAGAGGTAGCGGTTGCGGGAGCTGGCCGCCAGACCATCGCTCTCCCGCCAGGTGGCGCATCCCTGGACCCGCAGTGGCAGGGCCAGATCAGCCACGATCCGCCGCAGAATCACCAGCTGCTGCCAGTCTTTCTCGCCGAGCAGCAGGCGATCAGGTCGCACCAGGGCCAGGAGCCTGACCACCACCGTGGCCACCCCTTCAAAATGGCCCACTCGGGTGCGGGCACAGAGCCCCTGGAGTAGAGCGGGTGGAGGCAGAACCCGGGTCAGCTCGGCGTCGCCGCCGGGGAACAGCTCCTCGACAGTCGGAGCGAACAGGGCCGTGGCCCCTGCCGCGGCAGCGAGAGACCCATCAGCAAGGGGATCGCGCGGGTAGCGCTCGAAATCCTCGCCGGGGCCGAACTGGAGCGGATTGACGAACACGCTCACCAGCACCCGCGGTGGCGGCCCCGAGGGGGATAGGGAAGCTGAAGCCCGCTCGATCAGACGGCGGTGGCCCTGATGCAGAGCGCCCATGGTGGGCACGAAGTGAAGGGGCGTGGCCCGCCGCTCACCGGCGGGCCTGCACCAGCGCCGCAACTCATCACAGGTGTGCAGCAGCTGCATGGAAGCGCCAAACGAAAACCCACCCGGCAGATTGCCGGATGGGCCACTCAAGGAGATGGGGTGAATGCCCTCAGGTCTTACTGAACCACTTCCAGACGGACCTGGGCGACGCCACTGGACACCAGGCCCAGGTTCTGGGCGGCTCCATGGGCCAGGTCGATGATGCGGTTGCCGTGGAAAGGACCGCGGTCGTTGATGCGCACGATCGCGCTGCGGCCATTCCAGAGGTTGGTGACCTTCACTTTCGTGCCGAAGGGGAGGGTGCGGTGAGCCGCCGTCATGGTGCCTGGGCGGAAGACCTCCCCATTGGCGGTGCGGTTGCCGAAGAAACCAGGGCCGTACCAGCTGGCCTCACCGGTGCCGGCCAGCTTGAAGCGGGGAGGAGTGGGGGCCGGAGCAGTGGGGGCGGAAGGAGCCTCCAAGGCCGGAGTCCCACCGTCCTGCTGGCGAATGGCGACGGGCTGGGAAGGCTGAACTGACTCCGAAGACTCAAGATCAGGTGCAAGAACGGCCGGTCTGGCCATGGCAATGCGGGAATCAGACTCCGTGCGAGCCGAATTGGCGAACACAGGAACGGCAATGCCGCTACCGGAAAGCAGGAGGGCAAGGGCCCCCAGGGGGAAAGTGCGACGCATAACAGTCGAAACCCACCACGAGTAGGCAACGGTCTTCGGATTGAAGGGTCGTTACTTGATGAATCGCGCTGACGATTGGAAAAGCTGAAAGCGCGAAATCAGTGGCGGAATCCCTGAAGAAAAATCACGACCTCGGAAACTTACATGAAGTCCGAGGAAGAGCAATGAGGAGTTTGGGCGCAGGAATTGATCAGAAATAGTCATCGACGCCGAAATCCCTGTCAGCAACAGAGCACAGAAGCGATCGAAGCATCGATATTGATCAGCGAAGCCAATCAGAGCCATCAGCAGGGCTGATCAAATCTTGTGACAATCAGACAGGCGGCCCAGGCCGTGCCTCTGGCATCGGAGGATCGACGGCGATGAGGATCTGCCCTGCAGGAGCAATGTCATGGATTACCGCACGGCCGGAGTGGATGTGGCCGCCGGCAGGGCCTTTGTTGAGCGGATTCGCTCCAGTGTCGAGAGCACCCGCCGGCCTGAGGTGCTCGGTGGCCTGGGGGGATTCGGTGGGCTGTGCCGTCTGCCCGAAGGATTGCGGCGCCCGCTGCTCGTTGCCGGCAGCGACGGGGTGGGGACCAAGCTGGAGCTGGCCCAGGCCTACGGGCGTCACCACGCCGTGGGCATCGATCTGGTGGCGATGTGCGTCAACGACGTGATCACCAGTGGAGCAGAGCCCCTTTTCTTCCTGGATTACATCGCCACCGGCAAGCTCGCGCCCGAGGCCATGGCCATGGTGGTGGAAGGGATCGCCGACGGCTGCCGCCAGAGCGGCTGCGCCCTGCTGGGGGGCGAGACGGCGGAAATGCCAGGCTTCTATGGCCCTGGCCGCTACGACCTGGCCGGCTTCTGCGTGGCCGTGGTGGAGGAGGACGAGCTGATCGATGGCCGGCAGGTGCAACCTGGCGACCGAATCCTGGCGGTGGCCAGCAGTGGGGTCCACAGCAATGGTTTCAGCCTGGTGAGGCGGGTTCTCGCGAGTAGCGGCACCACTGAGAGCACCCGACTGGGGGGCGAGGACCGGCCGGTGATCGAGGCGCTGCTGGAGCCCACACGCCTCTACGGCTCCCTGGTGAAGGCCCTGCGCCAGCACGCGGTTCCCCTCCATGCGATGGCCCATATCACCGGCGGTGGGTTGCCAGAAAACCTGCCACGCTGCCTGCCGGGCGGAACCCACGGCCGGATCGAAGCCAACAGCTGGGAGCGGCCAGCCCTGTTCCGCTGGCTGCAAGACGAAGGCGAGGTACCGGAAGCCGATCTGTGGAACACGTTCAACCTGGGGGTCGGCTTCTGCCTGGTGGTGCCGGAGCCTGCCGTCTCCCAGACCCTGGAGGTGTGCACGCTGCTGGGACATCAGGCCTGGCCCCTCGGGGTGGTGGAGGCCGGCCCCCCCGGCGCGGAGTCCCTGGGGGGTTTGCCGTACTGAACGCCCCATCCCCGCTCCTGGCAGATTGCAACAGGTTTCGCCGACCTTGATCGCTGGCGGCGCATCCGGTAATTCATACGTCCTTAACCATGCACAGCTCCAGCACTCGCATCACCCGAAGGCGCAGCTCAGCGGGTCCCGAGCCGGCAGCACCACCGCGGCGGCTGAGTACTCCTCCCCAGGGACGAAGCGTGAGTCAGCCCACTTATCTCACCCTGCGCGACCACGGCAAGGTGTTCGTGGCCGACCTGCCCCGTCTCTCCGAGGGACAGCTCTCGCGTGTGGCCTCGGAAGCTCAGCAGGTGCTGGAGAGTCTGAACCGGCGCCTGGACGAGCTGGATCAGCTGCCCAGTCTCCAGCCAGCTGAGCAGGAGACCCAGATCAGGGCCAGTACCAAGAGGGGCGTCACGGAGCGCTTCCTGCATGCCATTGAGGACGAGCAGAGCGAGCGCCGCAACAACCCGGCCCTGCGCGCTGCGGCAGGGGAGTCGCTGGCGAGAGCCTTCCTGGAAATCTCCCGCCACCGCCTGCCGGGGGCCACGTTCGACTCCCTGCTGCAGGAGGCTCTCAGCGCCTGTGACGAGCACAAGTCCGAAGTGGAGGACAGCGGCGACATGACTTCCGGATCAAGCTCCGGGACAGGCTCACGTCCGGGAGTGAAAACCAGGACCACTTCGGCCCTGAGTGGTGCACCCCCAGAGGTGGTCAGGATCCCCAGGCCTGGCGCCCTTCCCGTGGTGCTCTCTCCCGACCCCACCGGCACGTCTGCAGTGACGGAATCCGGCTGATCCTCCAACACGTCTCACTATTCAGTGGCTGTTCAATCACTGAGGAAGGGGTTGGCCGGCATCCGCACAGGCAGGGCCAAGGCCTGCCGGTCAAGGGCGAGGAGCTCCTGCTCGTCCATCTGCCAGGCCAGTGCCGCCGCAGCCCCTTCAGCCTGCTCGGGGGTCCGCAGGCCGGGGATCGGCATGACCCCGTGGGCCCGGCACCAGTTCAGGGCCACCTCGGACGTCTTGGCGCCGTGCTCAGCCGCGATGTCCCGCATCAGGGCCAGCAGCGGTTCGATCCTCGGCCGAAGCCGCCGGAACAGCAGCCCCCGGGGGCCCTTGGGTGCTCCCGGGCCGTCGCCGGGCCTGTCACACAGCAGACCCAAGGCCAGGGGGCTGTAGGCGATCAGATCCACCCCCAGCTCCCGGCAACAGGCCACCAGCTCCCCGCCGGTCACCGCCTCAGGGGCCAGGAGTGACGCCTGCACCTGAAGGCTGACCAGGCGCACCCCCCGCTCGGTCAGCCTCCGCTGCACCTCCCTCAGACGCCGGGGCCCCATGTTCGAGACCCCCAGGCTCCCCACCTCACCCGCGATCACGCGATCCGCCAGCCCCTCCAGCAGGGGCCACTCCTGCCAGGGGGCGTAGCGGGCGGTGCTCCAGTGCAGCTGCACCCGATCGAGTCGGCCGTCCAGCCGCTGGCGCGAGGCCTGGAGGGCGCGGTCGTAGCCCCGGCGGCCCAGGCGCCAGGGGAAGGGGGCCAGCTTGGTAGCCACACACAGATCGTTGCGCAGCTGGGGGGACAGGGCCTGAAGGAACCCGCCCAGCAACTGCTCACTGCGACCTGTGAAGCGGCCGGTGCCATAGGAGTCGGCCGTGTCGAAGAAGTGAAGCCCCAGGGCCACCGCCCGTTTGAACGTGGCCTCCAGGGCGATGTCATGGAGATCGGGCCGATAGCCCCAGAGGAACCGGTTGCCCCAGGCCCAGGTGCCCACGCCGATCGAAACGGGCTGCGCCATAAGGTCTCCAGGCTGCGAGCGACCTCGCCATGATCGGAGCATGACGTCTCCACCGACCCAGAGCCCGTGGGTACCGCCTGTTCCACGGTCAGCAGCAGTGGCGCAGCAGACCCCACCGCTGCAGTCCAGCGAACCGGTGCTGTGCAACCACTGCGGCCGCACTGCCAGTAATGGCATCCGCTGCCAGGGCAACTGCGTGGCCGATTCGGAATACTGAGGTCCACTTCCTTCGCCCGTGCACTCCCGGGGCCAGGCGGTTCCACAATGGAATCCCTGTGCGTGGGTTCCCCTTGGCCGTCGGCACCAATCCCAACCCATCCAAAAGCCCCTTCTGTGTGTGGCCAGGCATTCGCCACGCAGGCCTGCTGCTGGCCGGGGCTCTGGTCAGCCTGCTGATCCCCGGACCAGGCCTGCGGGCGGGTGAACAACAGCCCACCGACTTCGGGCGGGTGCAACGCGCCACCCGCAGCTGCGAGCGCAACCTCGCCGCGGCCAGCCCTGGCCCCTGCTCGGAGTTGCGCTTCGAGCAGAACCAGCAGGGACTGCTGAACATCCGCTTTGTTGGCCGCGGCAGCGGTGAGATCGCCACCAACCTCGTCACCTTCGTGGGGGTGGTCAAGCAGGGCGGCGCGGGACTGAGCTGCCGCGAAGGACGCTGCCGCCTGGAGGGGCCCCTCAGCACCGAGATCACCAGCGTGAGTGAACTGGGCTTCGACCAGCGGGGGCTGCCCACCAGCCTGCCCAGCGCCTGGCCCGCCGATGGCACCTGCACAGTTGAGAAGCACGACGTGCGCTGCGAAGCCAGGGCCCTCTCAGGCGAGCGTTGGACGGCCACAGCCGAGCTGTGAACAAGCCCTCTGGCAGCCCACCGGCAGGAGGGAGATCAGAGGCGGCACCCAGATTCGAACTGGGGGTAAAGGATTTGCAATCCTCTGCCTTACCACTTGGCCATGCCGCCGTTTCGGGGGCGAACCCCCTTGCTGCGGATCGTATCAGCTGTCCACGGCAGCCCCTGCTGCTGCTGCTCAGCAATGGCCATGGGGAAGATCTGATCGGTCTGCGCATCCTGCGGGCGCTGCACCAACGGCGCCCGGAGTTGCTGCTGCGTGTCCTGCCGCTGGTAGGGGAGGGGGAGACCTACCGGGAGGCGGAGCAGGACGGCTGGCTGCGGCGGCTGGGGCCCCGCCAGCGGCTGCCCAGCGGGGGCTTCAGCAACCAGAGCCTGTCTGCGCTTGTGCGCGACCTGGTGGCGGGACTACCTGGCCTCAGCTGGCGCCAGTGGCAGCTGGTGCGCCGCTGGGGTGCCAGCGGCGAGCCGATCCTGGCGGTGGGGGATCTGCTGCCCCTGCTGCTGGCCTGGGCCAGCGGCGCACCCTACGGATTCCTGGGCACACCCAAAAGCGATTACACCTGGAGGAGCGGACCCGGCCGCGACCCCTTCGCCGACCGCTACCACCGCTGCAAAGGCAGCGAATGGGATCCGTGGGAGTGGGCCCTGATGGCGGATCACCGCGCCCGGCTGGTGGCGGTGCGCGATGGCCTGACCGCCCGGGGGCTGAGGCGCCGGGGGGTGGCGGCGCTGGCGCCGGGCAACCCGATGATGGATCAGCTCGATCGGTTGCCCCTGCCCGAGCCACTGAGACAGCGGAGACGCATTGTGCTGCTCTGCGGTAGCCGTCTGCCGGAAGCCCTTGCCAACGCCCGGCTGCTGCTGGCAAGCCTGGCCTGTCTACCTGCACGAGAGCCGCAGGTGGTGCTCTGCCCCACCGGTTCCCGGCCCAGCCGCCAGGATCTGGAGCCGATCCTGACCGCCCATGGCTACCGCGAGGTTGCCCTGCCGGAGGGTTGCGGCGGCGCAGCGGCCTGGCAACTCCAGCAGCGGCTTCTGCTGCTGGGGCCGGGCTGCTTCGAGCGCTGGGCCGGCTGGGGGGAGGTGGGCCTGGCCACCGCCGGCACCGCCACCGAACAACTGGTGGGGCTTGGGGTGCCAGTGCTCTCGCTGCCGGGGCCGGGACCACAGTTCAAGCTCGGTTTCGCGCGGCGGCAAAGCCGACTGCTGGGGGGGGCGGTGCGGCCCTGCGCATCAGCGCAGGAGCTGGCCGTCGAACTGGAGCGGCTGCTTGGAGATGCTCAGCTGCGCCAGCACCTCGGCGCCATCGGCCGGCGGCGGATGGGGGACGCGGGAGGCAGCGAGCGGCTGGCAGCCCTGGTGGACCGACAGCTGCTGGCCCAGCCCCAGGGATGATGGGGCCTCACCTCACCCAGGCGCGCCCCCGATGCCAGCACCGATCGACCGGGCCTACGCCACCGTCACCGGTCAGCTGGCCACCCTGCTGGGAGTGAGCATCGCCGCGGCCCGGCGCCGGGTCGACCAGCAGGCTGCCCGGGAAGGAACCCGCTCGCCAGACGAGCGCATCACCATCGCCGAGCGCATGATCCAGGAGGCCCAGGGAGGGGCCAGGGCCCAGGGTCAGCTGCTGGATGCGCTTCTGGTCGCCGAAGACGACGAAAGCGGCTTCATGGTCGAGGACTGAACTCCGGGTCCTTCAGCGCGACTGGGAGGCATGCTCGAACACCGAGCCGAAACGGCTGCGGTCGAGCTCGGCGAAAACCGGCAGGCAGGCGAAGCAACGGCGGGCCAGATCAAGGCGCTCCTCCCGTTCAAGGATTGCGGCCAAGGCGTGGCGAGCGGCCAGCAGGTAGCGCACGTCGTTGGCCGCATACACCAGCTGGGCTTCGCCAAGGTCCTCGACCCGGCCCCAATCGCTGCTCTGCGACTGCTTGTCGAGTTCCACCCCCACCAACTCCTGCACCACCTCTTTGAGCCCGTGGCGGGAGCTGTAGGTGCGGGCCAGGCGGCTGGCCACCTTGGTGCAGAACACCGGCGCAACGGTGATGCCGAGGCCTTCCCCCAGGGCTGCCAGATCGAAGCGGGCGAAGTGGAACACCTTCTCGATCGCCTGACTCTCCATCAGCTCGCGCAAACGCGGCGCCTGCTGCTGGCCCCTGGAGATGCGGATGCAGCAGACGTTGTCGAGGTGATCGGCGATCTGCACCAGGCAGAGGCGGTCGCGGCCATGGACCAGCCCCATCGCCTCGGTGTCCACTGCCAGGGCGGGGGCCTGGCTGAGCAGGCTGTGCCATTCGGCGTCGAGATCGCCGTCGAAGACGGCAAACCGGTGCGGGGCAGATGCGAGGGACGAGGGCATTAGCGCAGGAGCAACCAACGCCATCGTGCCGAAAGGGAGAGAATGAAGACCATCCGCCCTGGATCGCCCGCGTGCCATCGCCCCTGTCCCCCGCCCTGGGCTCCACCCTGCTGCTCACTCTGCTGCTGGCCATCGGCCTGATTTTCTTCGTGCGGGCCGCCAGCAAGGACCGCACCACGGTGGTCGACGTGCAGTCGCCGCGGCCGGCCCTGGAGGTGCTCGACGGCCTCAGCCAATGGTTGGGGCAGCGGGGCTGGCAGGCAGAAGCGGGGGATCCCGAACGACGGGTGCTGCGCTTCCGCGGCCAGGTGGGAGCCAGCGGCACCCTGGTACTCCTGCTCTCCCTGCTGGGAACGGTCGGGGCGGCCTGCCTGGGCCTGGTACTGCGCCAGCTGCTGCCGGTGCTGGGCTGGTGGCCGCTGCTGCTGGCCCTGCTCGGCCCGCTGGCGGGGCTGATCTACAGGCGGCGGGCCGCCCGCCAGGAGCTGGTGGAACTGCGCCTGATCAGCCCCGACGACGCTCCCCACAGCCAGCTGCGGCTGAGGGCCCACCGCGACGAGCTGATCGCCCTGGAACTGGAACTGGGCCCACGGCTGCAGCTGGCCAGTGACGGCACCCTGCTGAGTTCCCCCATCTGAACAACCCCAGAACGATGCGTCAGCTTCACCCTGCCCAGGCCCCACGCCGCTCCTGGGCGCGCCCAAGGACCACCAGATGGGCCCTGCTCGCCCTGGCCCTGGTGCTGGTGCTGGGCAGCGCCGCCAAAGCCCCGGCCATGCTGGCCATCGATCCGCTCACCGGCCCGCGCACACCACTCAACAAGGACTGGATCGGCCGTAGGTCGCTGGCGGCCGGAACCCCGATTCTGGTGATGGCCGGTCACGCCGATTCCCAGGGCATGGCCGGCGCCGGCACCAGCGGTGAAGCGGTAGATCGCTTCGGAGCCCAGCCGATGGTGCCCGGCATCCGCGATGAGCTCTACTGGAATTGGCTCACCGCCGAGCGGGTGGTTGCCCTCGGACGCCAGCGCGGCCTGCCGATCAGCCTCTACATACCTCCGGAGCGCAGCATCGCCGATGGCGAAGATCCCCGCACCAACTGGAGCGTGGGCAAGGAGCATGTGCGCCGGGGGGGCTACGCCATGGAGATTCACTATGACGCCTACGGACCAGACGGCTTTGGCTCAGGACTGATCCCACCACTGCACCAGGTCCCCAGCCTGCTCGACGAAAGCCTGGCCGCCGCCTTCGGGGCCTTCCCCTTTCAGTTCAGGGGCGGACTGGGCGCGCCGCGCCGGGGAATCGCCATCCTCGAGATCGGCAAGCTGGAGAGTCCGCTGGAGACGGCCCTGAGGAATCCCGGCAGCCGGGATGCAGCGCTCAACGCCATCGCCGAGCGGGTGGTGCTGGCCCTCGAGCAAGGTCTCAATCCTCGCTCCAGAAACCTGCCGACCACCTCCTGGGCGAATCCGGCAACCCGCCCCTGAGCAACGAAGGCCCCCAAAGGGAGGGGGCGGAGTTCAGTCGTCAGCACCCCGGGCCCGGCAGAGCTCCTCCAGCGCAGCATCACCCAACCAGTCCTGGGGCTTGGTGAACACCTCCGTGACCAGGGCTTCACGACTGCCAGGCTCGGGGGCGTAGCCGTATTCCCAGCGCACCAGCGGTGGAAGCGACATCAGGATTGATTCGGTGCGTCCGTTGGTCTGCAGGCCGAAAATCGTGCCGCGATCGAACACGAGGTTGAACTCCACGTAGCGGCCACGGCGGTAGAGCTGAAATTGCCGCTCCCGCTCCCCGTAGGCGATGCCATGGCGCTTCTCCACGATCGGCACGTAGCTGGGCAGGAAGGCGTTACCGCAAGCGCTCGCCAGCTGGAACAGCTGCTCCCAGCTGCGGGGCACCGCTCCTGTGGCAGCCGCCACGGCCGCGGCAGGGCCGCTGGGGTCCTGACCCTTGTACAGCGCTCCGGAGGGATCCTGGTAGTCGTAGAAGATCCCGCCCACCCCCCGGGTTTCGCCGCGATGCTTCAGGAAGAAGTATTCATCGCACCAGGGCTTGAACACCGGATACAGCGTCGGATCGACGCTGTCACAGGCTCCCTTGAGGATGCGGTGGAAGTGACGGGCATCCGCCAGGAAGGGGTAGTAGGGGGTGAGGTCGGCGCCACCGCCAAACCACCAGACCGGACCCGCCTCGAAATAGCGGTAATTGAGGTGCACCGTGGGCACATAGGGGTTGCGGGGGTGGAGCACCATCGATGTGCCGGTGGCAAACCAGCGCTGGCCGGCGGCCTCTGGCCGCTGACTGAGGATTGAAGGGGGCAGCTGATCACCCTCCACCTCGGAAAAATTCACCCCGCCCTGCTCGAAGATCCGGCCGGCCTTCATCACCCGCGAGCGGCCGCCGCCCCCCTCCGGCCGCTCCCAGCTCTCCTCCTGGAACACCCCCTCGCCATCAAGGGCCTGCAGACCGGCACAGATGCTGTCCTGGAGGCCCATCAGCAGGGCGCGAGCACGGGCACGGGAATCGGCCGGCGGACTCTCAAGGGGCCGAGGCCCTCCCTGACCCTTCTCCCCATCGGCCACGCCCGTCTGTCCCTGCTCCAACACTGACGATCACGCCCCGCCGGACGTCCGAAACCTCTCCACCATTCCAGCCCGTCGAGCCGCTGCACAACCCTTCGAGAGCCTCTGTCATGGGGGTGGCCCCTAGGATCAGCCCTGATGCCGGCACCCACGGATGGCCACCGCTGAACAGGCTCTCGCCGCCCTTGAGCCCCTCTGCGACGCGGGCACCGGCCGAAGTCTGCTCGAACTGGGCTGGATTCAGCAGGTGCGTCCCCAGGGGAGCCGCGTGGTCTTCAGCCTGGCTCTGCCGGGATACGCCACCAGCCAGCGGGAGCGGATCGCCGCCGAAGCCCGCGCGGCGCTGATGGCTCTGGAGAGCATCGAGGATGTGCAAATCGAGCTGGCCCAGTCCAGCGGTGGTGGGCGGCCCGAGGGGTCACCGATCGGCGGCGCGGGCCACGGCCCCGGTGGCGGCGGCAACCTGCCCGAACGCCAGGGCATCCCGGGCGTGGGCCGGATCATCGCCGTCAGCAGCGGCAAGGGCGGCGTGGGCAAGAGCACCGTGGCGGTGAACCTGGCCTGTGCCCTGGCCCAGAGCGGCCTGCGGGTCGGCCTGCTGGATGCCGACATCTACGGCCCGAACGCCCCAACCATGCTGGGTGTGGCCGACCGCACCCCGGAGGTGCGCGGCAGCGGCAACGAGCAGGTGCTGGTGCCGATCGAGACCTGCGGGATCGGCATGGTGTCGATGGGGCTGCTCATCCAGGAGAACCAACCGGTGGTGTGGCGGGGACCGATGCTCAATGGCATCATCCGCCAGTTCCTCTACCAGGCCGACTGGGGTGAACGCGACGTGCTGGTGGTGGACCTGCCGCCCGGCACCGGCGATGCCCAGCTCACCCTGGCCCAGGCGGTGCCGATGGCCGGCGTGGTGATCGTGACCACCCCCCAGCGGGTCTCGCTGCAGGACGCCCGCCGCGGCCTGGCGATGTTCCTGCAGATGGGGGTCCCCGTGCTTGGCGTGGTCGAGAACATGAGCGTCTTCATCCCCCCCGACCGGCCCGAAGCCAGTTACGCCATCTTCGGCAGTGGCGGCGGGGCCACCCTGGCCGCCGAAGCTGACGTGCCCCTGCTGGCGGAGCTGCCTCTGGAGATGGCGGTGGTGGATGGGGGGGACAGGGGTCAGCCGGTGGTGATCGCCAGACCCGAGTCGGCCACAGCCCGCGCCTTCCAGGCCCTGGCGCAGCGGATCGCCAGCCTCAGTCTGGCCGCCGCCTGATCACGATGGCCTTGCTGGGCACCCGGCGCAGCATGTTCTCGGCGGCACGGCCAGCCCGTCGGCGGCCCCTTGAGGGGGTGGATCTGGTGCTGTGGGGCATTCCCCTGGCCATGGTGGCTGTGGCCGGCATCCTGATCGCCAGCACCCAGCGCCAGGCCCCCTATGCGGTCTGGTACCAGCACTGGATCATTGCGGCTGTGGGCATGGGGATCGCCCTGGTCTTGGCCCGGATTCCCCTGGAGCGCTACCAGCCGCTGCGCTGGTTGATCTACGGGGCCATGGTGGCCAGCCTTGTGGCGGTGCGCGTGGTGGGGGTCAGTGCCCTCGGAGCCCAGAGCTGGATCAACATCGCCGGCTTCCACGTCCAGCCTTCGGAGTTCGCCAAGGTGGCAGCGATCCTGCTGCTGGCCGGTGTGCTCGCGCAACATCCGGTGGAGCGGCCGGTGGATCTGATCAGGCCCGTTGCCATGATCAGCTTGCCCTGGCTGCTGGTGTTCGTGCAGCCCGATCTGGGCACCTCTCTGGTGTTCGGTGCAGTGCTGCTGGTGATGATGTTCTGGTCGGGGATGCCAGGGGCCTGGCTGCTGTTGCTGCTCTCGCCGCTGTTCACCGCGATCCTGGCGGGCACCATTCCCTGGGCCCTGGTTGCCTGGGTTCCGGCCATGGGGGTGCTCGCCTGGCGCTCCCTGCCCTGGAAGGCCCTGGGGGCCTCCCTCACCCTGACGATTCAGGGGGTGTTCGCCCTCGGAACCCCCTGGCTCTGGGCCCATGGTCTGAAAGAGCACCAGCGGGCCAGGCTCACCATGTTTCTCGATCCTTCCCAGGATCCGCTCGGCGGGGGGTATCACCTGCTGCAGAGCACGGTGGGGATCGGTTCAGGAGGGCTCTGGGGCACCGGGCTGATGCAGGGCCACCTCACCCTGTTGCGCTTCATCCCCGAGCAGCACACCGATTTCATCTTCAGCGCCCTGGGAGAGGAAACCGGCTTCATAGGCTCCAGCCTGGTCGTGGTGGGCTTCGTCCTGCTGATGTGGCGTCTGCTCCAGATCGCCGGACGGGCCCGCAGCGATTACGAATCCCTGGTGGTGGTGGGGATCGGCGTGATGCTGATGTTTCAGGTGGTGGTGAACATCAACATGACCATCGGGCTGGGCCCGATCACCGGCATTCCCCTGCCCTGGTTGAGCTACGGCCGCTCGGCGATGCTCGTGAATTTCATCGCGCTGGGGCTGTGCGCCTCTGTGTCACGCCACGGCCGCCCGCCCCAGCGGCGATGGTGAGCCTGGCCGACCTGAGGGCAAGGCTGGCCCAGGGGGTCCCAGCGGGCCGCAGCGACGAAGACTCCGTCAGACGGCAGTGGTGGGGGGCGCTGGCCACCCTTCAGGATGATTTCCTGCCGCCACTGCAACCGCTGCGGGGGATCTGGCTGGCTTCGCCGCTGCCGGCGCTCTACGAGCCAGAGCTGCTGAAACCATTGCAAGGCTGGGTCTGGGCTCCGCCGCAGATCACCGGCGACCTCAGCCCCTCAGGTCCCCTGCTGCCCGGAGTGGGCTCAGCCGGAACCAGCGATACCCCTGGAGGCGCCAGCCCCTACGAACGCCTGGCCCTTGATTCCGAAGACGGCACCGATCCCCTGCTGGTCCTGATCACGCCCAAGCTGCAGCTGGCCATGGCCCTGGAGGGCAGTCCACAGCAGCGGCAACTGGTGCTGCGCTTCGATCCCACCACCCTCTCGGAAACCCTGGCTCTGGTGGACGAGCGACTGCGGGCCACGGCCCCCCAGGCCGCCCTGCGCTTGCGCCAGGCCTTGCATGCGCTCGGTCCGCTGCGCAGCGAGGAGAACATGGCGTTGCGATTCTGGCCAAGGCTGGCGGAACGGCTTGCGGCGATGGCGCCGAGCCTGACCCTGCAGCCTCTGATCCACGGCCGTGAGGACGACCGGGCGGAGAGCAGCGGCGAACTGGCTCTGCTCGAGGCCCTCACCCACGAGGTGCGCACTCCCCTGGCCACGATCCGCACCCTGATCCGCTCGTTGCTGCGGCGCGTTGACCTCCCAGCAGTGGTGCGTCAGCGGCTGGAGCAGATTGATGGGGAGTGCAGCGAACAGATCGACCGCTTCGGTCTGATCTTCCATGCGGCCGAGCTGCAGCGGCAGCCGCGGCACCGCCAGACCCTGGCTCGCACCGACCTGGCCAAGCTGCTGCAGGGCTTTGAGGAGCTCTGGCAACGGCAGCTGGGACGTCGTGGTCTGAAGCTGAAGCTGGAGATCAGTGCTCAGCTGCCGCCGGTGCTGAGCGACCCGAACAGGCTGGAGACGATGCTGGGTGGCTTGGTGGATCGCTTCATCCGCAGCCTGCCTTCGGGCAGCACGGTGCTGATCCGGCTGCTGCCGGCAGGGTCACGCCTGAAGCTGCAATTGCGCTGCGCCGAGCCGCCCGGAGGGGAAGCAGCACTCCCCAGCACCCCTGAGGAGGACGCTGCCGCCGATGTGGGCCCCGTGCTGCGCTGGAATCCGCTCACGGGCAGCCTGCAGTTGAGCCGTCAGGCCACCCAGCGCCTGTTCCACAGCCTGGGGGGACGTTTCACGGAACGGGCCGGCCAAGGCCTGACCGTATTCTTTCCCGTGGCAGGCCACGCAACCGACGCCGACGCGGACGTTTGTTGACGGGTGTGAAGAGAGCTGCTCCCCTGGGAAGACGCCCCAGATTGCAGTGCTAGCTTCCAGCCGACATGGTCCGCCGACTCACTGATGGGTCCGCCGACTCACCATCCCCAACAGCCATGACAGCAACGGCGCTGAGCGGTCAACTTCCCAAGTCCATCGGCAGCACGGGCGGTCTGCTCAACTCCGCCGAAACCGAGGAGAAGTACGCCATCACCTGGACCAGTGGCAAGGATCAGGTGTTCGAGCTTCCCACCGGTGGAGCTGCACAGATGAATCAAGGTGAGAACATCATGTACTTCTCCCGCAAGGAGCAGTGCCTGGCCCTCGGCACCCAGCTGCGCACCAAGTTCAAGCCTCGTATCGAGGATTACAAGATCTACCGCATCTTCCCCGGTGGCGACACTGAATACCTGCACCCGAAAGATGGTGTTTTCCCCGAGAAAGTGAACGAAGGCCGCCCGATCGTGGGCCACAACCCCCGCAGCATCGGCCAGAACCCCGATCCTTCCACCCTCAAGTTCTCCGGACGCAACACCTTCGATTCCTGAGTTGAGCTCCTGGGTTCCACCCGGAGCAAGCCTGGATTCTTCTGCGGGAATCTGCTCCAGGGCGTGATTCCTCCAACCTTTAGAAAGGCGGGGCAGGGTGCCCCGTTTTTTTTGCCTGCCGGTTGCCGTGATGCCCTTTCCCGATCGCGACGCATTCCTCGCCCAGGTCGAGGAGGGCAGCACCTTCATCCCGCTCTGGAAGCGCTGGCCCGCTGATCTGGAGACCCCGCTCACCACCTGGCTGAAGGTGGGGGCCGCCAGCAGCCATGGCGTGCTGCTGGAGTCGGTGGAGGGGGGCGAGCGGCTGGGGCGCTGGAGCTTCGTGGTGGCCGATCCTGCCTGGACCCTCACGGTGCGCGGGGAGGACGGTGTGCAGAGCTGGCGTGATGGCCGTCGGGCCCACTTGCAGGGCAACCCCTTCGAGCTACTGGCCAGATGCCTGGCCTCACTTCAGCCCAGCACCATTCCAGACCTGCCGCCTCTGGGGCAACTCTTCGGCTTCTGGGGCTACGAACTGATCCGCTGGATCGAGCCGAGCGTGCCCATCCACCCCAGCGACCCCGAGGGTCCGCCCGACGGTTGCTGGATGTTGGCTGACAGCCTGCTGGTGTTCGATCAGGTGAAGCGGCAGATCACGGCTGTGGCCTATGCCGACCTCAGCGGCGGGGGAGATCCCCTCAGCGCCTACGCCGAGGCCACGGCCCGGATCCAGTCGTTGGAGGAGCGCATGCACGGCCCGCTGCCGGTTGGGGTCACCCCCCTGCGCTGGGACCCTGAACCCAGCGTGGAGCTGGACACCCGCAGCAACCGCAGCCAGGCTGATTTCGAAGCGGCGGTCGAGGCGGCCCGGGAGCACATCGCCGCCGGTGACGTCTTTCAGCTGGTGCTCAGCCAGCGGCTGGAGACCCGCATCCAACGGGATCCCTTTGAGCTGTACCGCAGCCTGCGGATGGTGAATCCATCGCCCTACATGGCCTTCTTCAACTTCGGTGGCTGGTATCTGATCGGCTCCAGTCCGGAGGTGATGGTGAAGGCCGAGCCCGTGGCCGGTGGGATACGGGCCTCCCTGCGCCCGATCGCCGGCACCCGCCCACGTGGGACTGATGAAGCCCACGACCTGGCCCTGGAGCAGGAGCTGCTGGCCGATCCCAAGGAACGCGCCGAACACGTGATGCTGGTGGATCTGGGCCGCAACGACCTGGGCCGGGTCTGCCAGCCGGGCACGGTCGAGGTGACCGAGCTGATGGTGGTCGAGCGCTACTCCCATGTGATGCACATCGTCAGTCAGGTGGAAGGCCTGCTTGATGCCTCCCACGACGTCTGGGATCTGCTCAAGGCCTCCTTCCCAGCCGGCACCGTCAGCGGCGCCCCCAAGATCCGGGCGATGCAGCTGATCCATGACTACGAGCCCGATGCCCGTGGCCCCTATTCCGGTGTGTATGGGGCTGTGGATCTGGCCGGCGCCCTCAACACCGCCATCACGATCCGCACCATGGTGGTGCTCCCCGATGGCGAGGGGGGCTGGCGGGTGCAGGTGCAGGCCGGTGCGGGCCTGGTAGCCGACTCCCAGCCAGCCGCCGAATACCAGGAAACTCTCAACAAAGCCCGCGGTTTGCTCAAAGCCCTGGCCTGCCTTCAAGGGAGCGGCACATGAGCGATCGCCTCCTGCTCAAAGGCTTCGAGGTGGAGCTGTTCACCGGCCGGGCCGATGGCACCGTGGTGGGGGTGGCGGAGCAGGCCGCAGCCCAGCTCCAGAATTTCGTCACCGAACCAGACCATCGCAATCTGGAGTACATCACCCCGCCGGATGCCGACTACGCCCGCCAGCTGGAGATGCTGCTGGAGCCGAGACGGCGCCTTCGCCGCTGGCTGGGCGAGCGGAGCCTGACCCTGCTCCCGGGAAGCACCCTGAGTCTTGGGGACAGTCGCCGCTTCGAGCGCTCCGACCCCTCGAATCCCTACCACGGCTACATCGAGGCCACCTACGGCACCAGGGTCGTGACCGCCAGCGTGCACATCAACCTCGGGGTCACTGAGATGGGGGCCCTGTTCGCCGGCTGCCGGCTGTTGCGCTGCGAGGGTGCCCTGCTGCTGGCCTTGAGCGCCAGTTCTCCCTTCCTCGATGGGGTCGCCACGGGCGCCCACTCCCAGCGCTGGCTGCAGTTCCCGCTCACCCCGCCCAGGGTGCCGTTGTTTCTCGATCATCAGCACTACATCCAGTGGATGGAGGCCCAGCTGGCGGCCGGAGCCATGCGCAACGTGCGCCATCTCTGGACCTCCGTGCGGCCCAACGGGGAGAAACGACCCCACGACCTCAACCGGCTCGAGATCCGGATCTGCGACCTGATCAGCCATCCCCGCCAGCTTCTGGCCGTCACGGTGTTCGCGGAACTGCGCCTGCTGCAGCTCCTGGATGACCCACAGCTTCATGATCCCCTGCTGGCCAGCCGGCTGGGACCGGATCAGCTTGCCGAGCTGGCCGACCGCAACGACCGCTCCGCCGCCCGCCAGAGCCTGCGGGCCATGCTCAGCGACTGGCGTACGGGGGAAGAGATCGAGGCCGGTGCATGGATTCAGCGGGAGCTGGAGCAGGTGGCGCCTCTCGCCGCCAGGCTCGGCCTGAGCCCCTGGCTGGAGCCGCTGCACACCATCCTGAGCCACGGCAATGAAGCGATGCGCTGGCTGGAGCGGCACGCCGCCGGAGTGCCGCTGCGCGAGATCCTCGCCGATGGAGCCACGGCCATGCAGCTGGCCGAAGTGGAACCAGCACCACTCAACACAGCGGCTTCGCACCCTTTGGGATGATCATGGAGCCTTCCTCGCCTGCGCCGGCCCCCATGCGGCAGCCCCTGTCCGCCCCATCCGCCGTACTGGCCCAGGAAGTTTCCACGGCTCCAGCCCCCCGTGTCACCCGGCTGCTGGGAGAGCGGCTGGAACTGGTGGAGGATCTCTGGCAGACGGTGCTCCGCAGCGAGTGTCCGCCTGATCAGGCCAAACGGCTGCTGCGGCTCAAGCGGCTGAGCGACCCCTCGGAAGCTGCTGACGGCACAGTCGACACCACGGCCTCCATCGTGCAGCTGATCCGGGAGATGGACCTCTCGGAGGCGATCGCCGCGGCCCGCGCCTTTTCGCTCTACTTCCAGCTGGTGAACATCCTCGAGCAGCACATCGAGGAAGACAGCTACCTGGCCAGCCTGCAGGAGGCTTCCACTCCCTCCAGACCCGACCCCTTCGCCCCACCGCTGGCCAGCCAGACCGATCCGGCCACCTTCCGGGAGCTGTTCACCCGCCTGCGGGGACTGAACGTTCCCCCTGCCCAGGTCGAAAACCTGCTGCGGGAACTCGACATCCGGCTGGTGTTCACGGCCCACCCCACGGAGATCGTGCGCCACACCGTGCGCCACAAACAGCGGCGGGTGGCGGCCCTGATCCACCGCCTGCAGCAGGACAGCCCCTCAGAACTGCATGACGAACGCAGCCTGCGGCTGCAGCTGGAAGAGGAGATCCGGCTTTGGTGGCGCACCGACGAGCTGCACCAGTTCAAACCCTCTGTGCTCGATGAGGTCGATTACGCACTCCACTACTTCCAGCAGGTGCTCTTTGACGCGATGCCGCTGCTGCGCCAGCGCATCCTCAATGCCCTCGCCGCCAGTTATCCGGATGTGGAGGCCCCACGTGACGCCTTCTGCACCTTCGGTTCCTGGGTGGGCTCCGACCGCGATGGCAACCCTTCCGTCACACCCGACATCACCTGGCGCACCGCCTGCTATCAGCGCCAGCTGATGATCGAGCGCTACATCACGGCGGTGCAGGGCCTGCGCGACCAGCTCAGCATCTCGATGCAGTGGTCCCAGGTGAGCGCGCCCCTGCTCGAGTCCCTGGAGATGGACCGGCTGCGGTTCCCGGATATCTACGAGGAGCGGGCCGCCCGCTACCGGCTCGAGCCCTACCGCCTCAAGCTCAGCTACATCGTCGAACGGTTACGCCTCACCCACCAGCGCAACAAGCAGCTGGCCGAAGCCGGCTGGGAATCCCCCTGCGACAACGCCGGGCCGGCGGTGTTGAGCACAGGCACCGGGCCCATGGCCGCTGCCCCGCCCGAACTGCACTACGGCTCAGTGAACGAGCTTCGCCAAGACCTGGAGCTGCTGCGCGACAGCCTCGAAACCACAGGCCTCAGTTGTGAACCGCTGCAGACCCTGCTCAGCCAGGTCCACATCTTCGCCTTCAATCTGGCCAGCCTCGACATCCGCCAGGAGAGCACCCGACACAGCGATGCCCTCGACGAACTGACCCGCTACCTGCAACTGCCCATTCCCTACGGGGAGATGGAGGAGGAACAGCGGGTTGAGTGGCTGCTGCAGGAACTGCAGACCCGCCGCCCCCTGCTCCCGCCCGCGACCCGATGGAGCCCGGCCACCGACGAAACCTTCGCGGTGTTCCGCATGCTGCAGCGGCTGCAGCAGGAATTCGGTCCCCGCATCTGCCGCACGTACATCATCTCGATGGCCCACACGGTCTCCGACCTGCTGGAGGTGCTGCTGCTGGCCAAGGAGGCCGGTCTGGTGGACCCCAAGGCGGTCCAGACCCAGTTACTGGTGGTGCCCCTTTTCGAAACGGTGGAGGATCTGCAGCGGGCGCCGGCGGTGATGCAGCGCGTCTTCTCGGAGCCCTTCTACCGGACCCTCCTGGCCAGCAGCGCCGAATCCGACAAGCCCCTGCAGGAGGTGATGCTCGGCTACTCCGACAGCAACAAGGATTCGGGCTTCCTCTCCAGCAACTGGGAAATTCACAAGGCCCAGATCGCTCTGCAGCGACTGGCCTCAGAGCACGAGGTGGCCCTTTGCATCTTCCACGGCCGGGGCGGCTCGGTGGGACGGGGCGGTGGCCCGGCATACCAGGCGATCCTGGCCCAGCCCAGTGGCACCCTCAACGGCCGCATCAAGATCACCGAGCAGGGGGAGGTGCTGGCCTCGAAGTACTCCTTGCCGGAGCTGGCGCTCTACAACCTCGAAACGGTGACCACCGCGGTGCTGCAGAACAGCCTGGTGAGCACCAACGTCGATGACACCCCCACCACCAACGAACTGATGGGCCGTCTGGCAGCCCGCTCCCGGGTGCACTACCGGCGCCTGGTGCATGAAAACCCCGATCTGGTGGCCTTCTTCCAGCAGGTCACACCGATCGAGGAGATCAGCAAACTGCAGATCTCCAGCCGACCAGCCCGCCGCAAGACTGGAGCCAAGGATCTCTCCAGCCTGCGGGCGATCCCCTGGGTGTTCGGCTGGACCCAGAGCCGCTTCCTTCTGCCCAGCTGGTTCGGTGTGGGGGCAGCCCTGCAGGAGGAACTCGACGAAGATCCCGGCCAGCTGGAGTTGCTGCGTCTGCTCTACCAGCGCTGGCCCTTCTTCCGCATGCTGATCTCCAAGGTGGAGATGACCCTCTCGAAGGTGGATCTCGACCTGGCTCATCACTATGTGCAGGCCCTGGGTCGCCCCAGCCACCGCGAAGCCTTCGAGGAGATCTTCCAGGTGATCGCGGCCGAGTTCGAGCTCACCAGGGATCTGGTACTGATGATCTCCGGTCACGGCCGTCTGCTGGATGGCGATCCAGCCCTGCAGCTCTCGGTCGACCTGCGCAACCAGACGATCGTGCCCCTCGGCTATCTGCAGGTGGCCCTGCTGCGGCGACTGCGCGACCAGAACCGGCAGCCGCCGATGAGCGAAGCCAGCAGCGGCGATGGCCAGGATGGCCGCACTTACAGCCGCAGCGAACTGCTTCGCGGCGCCCTGCTCACCATCAACGGCATCGCCGCGGGCATGCGCAACACCGGTTGAACCGCGCTTGATTCCCTTCCGCAGCCAACCGCCCGCCCCACGACTCCCCGAGGGCTACCTAACGGAGGCAGAGCCCCCCCAGCCCGGGGAGTTGAACAGCTTGCTGATGGCCTGCGGCGAGTCGCTCCGCGATGAGCAGCGCCTGGCCCTGGTGCTGGAGCGCAGCGCCTGGCAACTCTGCGTGCGTGATCCGCAGGGGCGGTTGGTGGGCTTCGTGCGGGCCACCAGCGATCAGGCCCTCAATGCCAACCTCTGGGATCTCTCGGCCTGGCCCGCGGATCCCCATCGGTCCACCGTGCTGGCGGTTCTGGTGCACGGCGCCCTCAGCCGCCTGCGCCGCGAACTGAGTGGTTGCAGTATTTCAGTGGCAGCCCTACCGGAGGCTCTCCCAGCCCTTCAACAGCACGGCTTCATGGTCGACCCAGGTGGTATCCGCGCCATGGGCCTGGTGCTCACCACAGCCGAGGGGCAAACCGAGGGAGCCGAATGAAACGAGCATGGAGGGACTCGAACCCCCGACATTCAGAACCGGAATCTGACGCTCTATCCAACTGAGCTACATGCCCGAGCGGGGAGGTCTTCCCTGGCCCGGTGGTCGTAGCTTACCCGCACGCCGCTCCTGACCCATTCGGCTGCATCGCCTGGAGCTGCTCGATTTTCGTAACTACGCCCAGCTCTCCCTCGAGCTCTGCCAGCCACGTCTGCTGGTCATCGGCGCCAACGGGGAGGGCAAGTCGAACCTGCTTGAGGCGGTGGAGCTGCTCGGCAGCCTGCGCTCCCACCGCAGCGGCCACGACCGCGACCTGATCCGCCATGGCCAGAGCCGGGCGCTGGTGCGCGGCTGGTGCGGCGATGGTGACACCCCTGGAGCACCAGTGCCAGCGCCTGGGCTGAATCAACTTGAGCTCGAACTGGAGGTGAGGCGCCAGGGCGGGCGCCAGGCCCGCCGTAATGGCAAGGTCCTGGAGCGCCAGCTCGATCTGGTGGGCCCCCTGCGCTGCGTGGGCTTCAGTGCCCTCGACCTTGAGCTGGTGCGTGGGGAGCCCGCCCTGCGGCGCCAGTGGCTCGATCGGGTGGTGCTGCAACTGGAGCCGGTCTACGGGGAGCTGCTGGCTCGCTATGGCCGATTGCTGCGCCAGCGCAGCCAGTTGCTGCGCCGCGGCCTGAGCCAGGGGGAGCAGCAGCTGCACTCGCTCCTCGACGCCTTCGATCAACAGATGGCCCTGATCGGCACGCGCCTGCACCGCCGCCGCCGCCGCGCCCTGGCTCGCCTGCAACCCCTGGCCGCAGCCTGGCAGGCCCAGCTCAGTGGCGGCCGTGAGCGTCTTGAGTTGCGCTATCAGGCTGGCAGCCAGCTGGAGGGGGAGGAAGCCGAGGTCCCCTGGCGGGAGGCTCTGCTGGAGCAGCTGCAGCGGCAGCGCCCGGAGGAACGCCGACTGGGAGCCTGCCAGGTCGGCCCCCACCGTGATGAGGTGGCGATGCTGCTGGGGGAAGAGCCTGCTCGCCGGTTCGGATCCGCCGGCCAGCAGCGCACCCTGGTGCTGGCCCTGAAACTGGCGGAACTGGAGCTGGTGCAGCAGCTCTGGGGTGAGCCGCCCCTGCTGCTGCTCGACGACGTGCTGGCAGAACTCGACCCGAGGCGCCAGGAGTTGCTTCTGGAGGTGGTGGGCACAGGACACCAGTGCCTGGTGAGCGCCACCCACCTGACGTCGTTCAGCGCCAACTGGCAGGGGGGCGACTCCCAGGTGGTGCAGATCTGCCGGGGGGGGATGGTCGATTCGACCGGACAACCGTAAGAAACCTGAAGGGATGCGTAGGATGGCCTCTTGCTTGCACGCATTCGATGACCCAGAGCCTGCCCTGCCTCCACCCCAACCCGGGATGGAGTGGAGCCCAAAGCACCCAGAGCTTTCAAAGCCAACCCCCCACGACCAGCGACATGGTGGGGAAACATTGCATCCTTGAGCTTTACAACTGCGATTCAAAAAAGCTCAACGACGAAGCTTTTCTCAGAGACGCCATCACGACTGCAGCGAAACGTGCCGGCGCCACTTTGCTCAATCTGATCACCCACCGCTTCGAACCGCAGGGGGTCACAGGTCTGGCCCTGCTGGCTGAATCCCACATCTCAATCCACACCTGGCCTGAGTCGGGCTATGCAGCGGTGGATGTGTTCACCTGCGGCGACCACACCATGCCAGAGCGGGCCTGTCAGGTGCTGGCCGATGAGCTTGAGGCGGCCAGCCGCAACCTCAAGAGCTTCCGCCGGGAAACTCCCGACTCGATCAGCGAGCAGATCAGGGAACCCCTGGATCTGGCTGCGTGAGGCCGGTTGAAGCCAGTGGCCCCGGGGCTGCTGGCTTCAGGCTCGCCTCACGGTTCAGCTTGCCGCTGATCAATCCCTCAAGATCCAGGCTGACAGCGGCGAAACCAAGCGCTCTGAACGCCTCCACCAGCTCCTGGCGCGGCAACCAGCTGAGCAGATCGTCAAGTTGGTCGGCGGGGACCTCCACACGGGCAGTTGCCCCCTGGCAGCGCACCCGCAGCTGCTGAACTCCGCGCTGATGCAGCCAGTCTTCAGCCGCGGCAACTCGGTGCAGGCGCGAGGCCGTGACCGGCTCGCCATAGGGGAATCGGGAAGCCAGGCAGGGTTGGGCCGGCTTATCCCACCAGGGGAAGCCCAGAGCCCTGGAAATCTGACGCACGGCCGCCTTGTCGAGGCCGTGCTCGGCAAGGGGCGAGCGCACATCCCGTTCTCGGGCAGCCCGGATGCCTGGCCGGTGATCGCCGAGATCGTCGCGGTTCACCCCATCCAGCACCTGGATGGCGCCGCCCGAGAGAGAGGCCAGCAGGCCATGCAGCTCGCGCTTGCAGGCGTAGCAGCGGTCGGTGGGATTGCTGCTGTAGGCGGGATCCTCCAGTTCACGGGTGGCCACTTCCCGGTGCCGGATTCCCATCCAGGCCGCCTGGGAGCGGGCTTCCTGCAACAGATGGGGCGCCAGGGCCGGCGAGACCCCCGTAGCCGCCTCGGCGGCAGCGCCCAGTTGCTCGGCGGCGATCGCCGCCACCAGGGCACTGTCGACACCACCGGAGTAGGCCACCAGCACGGCGCCCAGCTCCCTGACGCTCTGACGCAGCTGGCCAAGGGCCTTCTCCAGCGGCAGCGGCAGAAATTCCACCAGCGGGTGGAGGGCCAGGGAGGTCATGGCCTCGGTCGGGGGTCGTTAGGATTCAACCGTAGAAGGCCAGGCCATGGCACCGACTTCCAGCGCGGCCTCCGGTGCGTCGTCCCGCGCAATCGGAATCCGCACGGCCTCCGGCAGCCACGAGCGCAGTCACGGCCAGTTGCACGTCTACGACGGCGACGGCAAGGGCAAGAGCCAGGCCGCCCTTGGGGTGGTCTTGCGGACCATCGGCCTTGGGATCTGCGAGCGCAAGCGCACCAGGGTGCTGCTGCTGCGCTTCCTCAAGGGGCCCGGCCGCGCCTACGACGAAGACGCGGCGATCGAGGCCCTGCAGCAGGGCTTCCCCCACCTGATCGATCAGGTGCGCACCGGCCGCGGCGACTATTTCAGCGCCCAGGAAGCCACCCGCTTCGATCGCCAGGAAGCCCAGCGCGGCTGGGACATCGCCCGGGGGGCCATCGCCAGCGCCCTCTATTCGGTGGTGGTGCTGGATGAACTCAGCCCGGTGCTCGACCTCGGCCTGCTGGAGGTGGACGAGGTGGTGCGCACCCTGGCGGCCAAGCCGGCGGGCATGGAGGTGATCGTCACCGGCCGGGGCGCGCCGCGGTCACTGGTGCAGCTCGCCGACTTGCACTCCGAGATGCGGGCTCACCGGCGCGAGGCCAACGACAGCGCCGGCATTGCCGGCATCGAGATCTACACCGGCGAAGGCAAGGGGAAATCCACCAGTGCCCTGGGCAAAGCTCTGCAGGCGATCGGCCGGGGAATCAGCCAGGACAAGAGCCATCGTGTGCTGATCCTGCAGTGGCTCAAGGGTGGCAGCGGTTACACCGAAGATGCGGCAATCGCGGCCCTCAGCGAAAGCTATCCACACCTGGTGGATCATCTCCGCTCCGGCCGCGATGCCATCGTCTGGAGGGGCCAACAGCAGCCCATTGATTATGTGGAGGCGGAACGGGCCTGGGAAATCGCACGGGCGGCCATCTCCAGTGGGCTCTACAAGACCGTGATCCTCGATGAGCTCAATCCCACCGTTGATCTGGAGCTGCTGCCGGTTGAACCGATCATGCAGACCCTGCTGCGCAAACCAGCGGAAACGGAGGTGATCATCACGGGACGTTGTAAAAATCCCCCCGCCTATTTCGATCTGGCCAGCGTGCACTCCGAGATGGTCTGCCACAAGCACTACGCCGAGCGGGGCGTTGACCTCAAACGCGGGGTGGACTACTGAGCGGGCTGACCATTCATTCAGCCCGCAGGGTGGGATGGGGCCCCAGACACTCAGTAGATCGGCACGGCAGGGTCCACCTGCTCACTCCACGCCTGAATGCCACCACTCACGTTCACCCCTTCGATGCCATGGCGACCCAAGGCCAGCAGGGCCTTGGCGCTGCGGCCACCCAGCTTGCAGTGCACGTAGAGACGCTTGCCCTTGGCCAGCCGGCGCACATCCTCGATCGCCTCACCGCTCTCGATCCGATCAAGGGGAATCAGCACCGATCCAGGGATAACAGCGATGTCGGCTTCAGGGGCGTTGCGCACATCCAGCAGCAGGATGTCCTCCAGCTGGCCGTCGATCACAGTCTTGAGTTCGGCCACGGTGATGCTGGGCACACTGCCGGCCTCCTCCTGGCCCGGTGCCGTGCCGCCCACACCGCAGAACTCCTGATAGTCGATGAGCTTGTCGATCACCGGCCGCTCGGGGTCGGGCCGCAGCTTCAGTTCCCTGAACTTCATCCCCAGCGCATCGAAGAGGAGCAGACGGCCACTGAGGGTGGTGCCGATACCGGTGATGATCTTCACGGCCTCGGTGGCCTGGATCACGCCGATGATGCCGGGCAGCACGCCCACCACACCCCCCTCGGCGCAGGAGGGCACCATGCCCGGTGGCGGCGGCTCGGGGAAGAGATCGCGGTAGTTGGGGCTTTCGGCATCCAGATTGAACACTGTGGCCTGGCCCTCGAAGCGGAAGATCGAGCCGTACACATTGGGCTTGCCCAGCATCACGCAGGCGTCGTTGACCAGGTAGCGGGTGGGGAAGTTGTCGGTACCGTCGCAGACCAGGTCGTAGGGCTCGATGATCTCGAGCGCGTTCTCGCTGGTGAGCGCAGTCTCGTAGAGATCCACCTGGCAATGGGGGTTGATCTCGAGGATGCGCGCCTTGGCCGATTCGATCTTGGGCTTGCCCACCCAGCTGGTGCCGTGGATCACCTGGCGTTGAAGGTTGGAGTGATCCACAACGTCGAAGTCGACGATGCCCAGGCGGCCCACGCCGGCGGCGGCCAGATACAGCAGAAGTGGGGATCCCAGCCCCCCGGTACCCACGCAGAGCACGGAGGCGGCCTTGAGGCGCTTCTGCCCCACCATGCCCACTTCCGGCAGGATCAGATGGCGGGAGAAACGCGCCACCTCGTCGGGACTGAGCTGGACGCCGCTGATATCGGGGGGAAGCATGGGAAAGAAGGCCGTGGGCCGCAGAAGGGACCGCGTGCGGCGGCCCTCTCCCTACTCTCCCAAATCCTCGCCCCCCGCTGATGGCCTGACAGCCGGTAGGACCAGCGCCAGTTCCCGCGCAGCCGGCAGAGCGGAGGAATCACCGGGCAACTGAGCGATCCACCAGGCGCGCAGTTCCCCTGAGGCGCCGAGGATGAGCATCAAGGCCGGAGCGAAGGCCCAGGCGCAATCGGTTGGGGAGGGAATCGCCGCCGAGCTGGGATGGCTATGGGCCGTGCCCAGCACTTGCCAGCCGCGCTGTCGTCCCCACTTCTGGGCCATCAACTGCTCGCGGGGGTCGATGGCGAAACGCTCACAGCGCTGCTCGCTCTGCGGCCAGACGTTCAGGCAAGGCCAGATGAGCTGAAGGCGGGCAGCGGCCTGGGCTCCCGGGCCCGAGCCAGCGGGATGGCCCAGCAGCAGAGCACAGCCCTCCTGAGGGGCCACGGCAGCCAGCACGGCCCGCAGAACTGTCAGCTGATGCGAATCAACCACAAGCCGCCCTGGCCAGTCGCTGCCCATGCCGATACCTTGTGCCCTTGACTCTCACACCATCGCCACAACATTGATGAGCGACACATCCACTGAACAGGAGCCGACGACCAGCGAGGCCGGCACGTCTTGGGCGGAGAGTGAGGCTGGCGCCAACTTCAGCGAGCGATACGGCGAGATCCTCTCCAAGGTCAACCAGACCCTGGACCAGGTGGACTGGTCGCAGATCAGCCGGATCGGCAAGGGTGTCGGCATCCTGCTGGCGGTGATCGTGGCCCAGGTGCTGATCAAAGGGGTGCTCGACACCATCAACCTGCTGCCGGTGGTGCCAGGACTGCTGGAGCTTCTCGGTCTGGTGGTGGTCGGCCAATGGAGCTGGAAGAACCTCAGCACCAGCGAGAAGCGGGCTGGCGTGGTGTCCCGCTTCCAGACCCTGCGCCAGGAATACCTGGGCTGAAGCGGCCACTGCCAGGAGCCGACTGCCAGGAACCCACCGATCAGTCCACAAGCCCGGCGATCAGGGATTGGGCTTGTCCCCAGTAGCCACCACCGAACAGATTGGCGTGGTTCAACAAGTGGTAGAGGTTGTAAAGACGGCACCTCAGGGAATGGCCAGCTGGACGGGGCCATTCCCCCTCGTAGCCGCTGAAGAAAGCCGGTGGGAATCCTCCGAAGAGTTGGGCCATGGCCAGATCCACTTCCCGGTCCCCCCGGTAGACGGCGGGATCAAACAGGGCCACCCCGGCTGAGCCCGGGGTGATTGAGCTGGAGGCCATCCGGGCGGCATTTCCCCCCCAGAGATCGCCATGCACCAGGCAGGGAAGGGCACCATGGCCATTCAGCCAATCCGGAGTGAGCTCCAGCAGCCTCCGGCTTTCTCTCAGCGACCGGCCAGAGCGCTCGGCGAGCTTCAGCTGCGGGCCCAGGCGCTGCTCGGTGAAAAAGTTTCCCCAGTCCTGGCTCCAGCGATTGCGCTGAGTGGCGCTGCCGATGAAGTTGTCGCGTGACCAACCGAAGCCGGGCGAGCCGGAGGTGGAACTGCGGCGATGCAACCGTGCCAGCGCCGCCCCGGCGGACTCCCAGACCAGCTCGGCCTCGGCAGCGCCGGCTCCGGGAACTTCTAAGCCAGGTCCACCAGGGGTCAGGTCCAACCAGTCCATCACCAGCAGGGCCTGAGAGCCCGCCAGGGTGCAATGCAAGGGCCGGGGCACCACCAGCTCAGCTCCGGCTGCCGAGGCCAGAGCCAGCAGACCCTCCATCTCCGCCTCCAGTACGGGCAGCTGATGGGCCTGGTTCGTTTTGGCAAACAGCCGGCCGCCACCGGCAAGCTCCAGGGCCCAGGCGCGGTGACTGCAGCCGCCGCCCACGGGCCGGCACCGCTCCACCACCTGGCCGAGGGTCTCCTCCAGCCAACGCACCCAGGGTTCGCGCATCGCAGGCCATGCCACGCCTGCCAGCATGCCCGCCGTCCCTGCCGCCCAGTGCTTGGCCGTCAGTCCCTCCCCCGCGGATTCCCCCGCCACGGATTTCTCCTCCACGCATGCACCGCTGCTGGATGTGACGGTCATCGGCGGCGGCATCGCCGGGCTGACCGCTGCCGCGCTGCTGGCCCGGGAAGGACTCTCGGTGCGGCTGCTGGAGGCTCACAGCCAGACGGGGGGCTGTGCCGGCACCTTTCGCCGCGGTGCCTATGTCTTTGATGTAGGGGCCACCCAGGTAGCGGGGCTGGAACCTGGCGGCATCCACGAACGCTTGTTCCACCATCTGGGGGTCGAGGCGCCTGCGGCCAGTCCGCTCGACCCAGGCTGTGTGGTGGATCTCTGTGACGGCCAGCCGCCCATCCAGCTGTGGCGGGATCCCGAGCGCTGGTGCCAGGAGCGCCAGCGGCAGTTCCCCGGCAGTGAGCGCTTCTGGAGCCTGTGCGCAGTCCTGCATGAGGCCAACTGGTCGTTCGCCCGACGCAATCCGGTGCTGCCACCCCGCACCCTCTGGGACCTGGGGCAGCTACTGGGGGCTCTGAGACCCGCCAATCTCGCCTGCGGGACCCTGACCCTCGCCAGCGTGGCCGACCTGCTGTGCCTGAGCGGTTGCGGCAGCAATCAGCGCTTACGGCGCTTCCTGGATCTGCAGCTGCGCCTCTACTCCCAGGAACCGGCCGAGGGCACCGCCGCCCTCTACGGCGCCAGCGTGCTGTCCATGGCCCAGGCACCGTTGGGCCTTTGTCACCTCCAGGGCTCAATGCAGGCCCTGAGTGAAAAGCTCGAAACCGCCCTGGCGGATCAGGGCGGCCACCTACTCCTGAGCCATCGGGTGACGAGCCTGAAACCTTCGGGACCCAAAGTCTGGTGCGTGCGGGGGACGGAGGCGGGCGGACGCCCCTTCACCAGCCACAGCCGTGATGTGGTGGTGGCGCTGCCACCCCAGGCCCTGGCTGATCTGCTGGGGGAGGCGATGCCTGCGGCCTACCGCAACCGCATCAGCGGCTTCCCCGACCCCAGCGGGGCCCTGGTGTTCTTTGGCGCCGTCGAGCGCGCTCTGCTGCCAGCGGACTGTCCAGCCCATCTGCAGATCGACTGGAGCGATTCCGGTTCGTTGTTCGTGTCTGTGAGCCGTGAGGGGGATGGGCGGGCGCCGGCGGGGCAGGCCACGGTGATTGCCAGCGTGTTCGCCCCGGCACGCCACTGGATGGGTATGGAGAGGGAGGCCTATGCGAAGGCCAAGGGTCAGGCCATGGCCCAGATCCAGACCGGCCTGGAGCGGAATCTGGGGCTGGACGCCACGGCCTGGCTCCACGGGGAACTGGCAACGCCCCGGGGATTTGCCCGCTGGACCGGGCGACCCTTCGGCTTCGTGGGCGGGCTGGGACAGCACCCATCCCGCTTCGGACCCTTCGGTCTGGCCAGTCGCACCCCCCTGCCTGGGCTCTGGCTGTGCGGCGACAGCATCCACCCTGGCGAGGGCACCGCGGCAGTCACCCTTTCGGCGTTGATGGCCAGCAGACAACTGCTTCAGGCTCGGGGCAGAAGCCTGGCACTGCCCTGAACGCCAGCAACCTGGCTGGCCCCAGGCCAGGGGGTCAGAGAAACTCAGGCCGCAGGTCCCGGCAAGCCTCCAGTTCCCGCCCCAGTCCGTCCCAGTCGTGCTGGTTGAGCAGACCTTCGAGGCCTTCGAGGGCCTGGCGGTAATGACCCAGTGCCTCTGCCAGGGCGGTGCGGTTGCTCCGCGCCATCAAGGTGCCCAGCTCCGGATTGCCGCCGCCCACCCGGGTCGTGTCGGCGAAGCCACTGGAGGCCAGGGCACGCACCAGTTGGGGCAACTCCGCCTGGGACGACGCCTCTGCCCCACGCTCCGCCGCCCGCAGCAGGGCGGCGCTCACCAGCACCGGCAGGTGGGAGATCAGGGCCACGGCCCGGTCGTGGTCCTGGGCGTCGCACTCCAGCCACTGGGCCCCGAGTGCACCCACCATGGCGCGAACGCGCTCCAGCGCTGCGGGGTCGGTCTGAAGAGTTGGGGTAGCCACCCATGGCCGGCCGCGAAACAGGTTCGGCAGACCCGCCTCCACCCCGGCCGCGATCGTGCCGGCCATCGGGTGAGTAGCCACGAAGTGGGGAACGAGCGACTCCCAGGCCGCCAGGACCGGCGCCTTCACAGAGGCCAGATCGGCGATCACCGCCCCCTTCGGCAGGGCCGCCAGCAGATCAGGCGAGGGCTCCAGCAACTGATCGAGCGGCAAAGCCAGCAGCACCATCCCGCAGCCCGCGAGCACCGCCGGATCCGTACTCACCTGGCTGGCCAGGCCCCGCTGCCGGGCTCGCTCCGCCGTGGACGGGCGATGAACCAGCCCGCGCACCTCAACGCCAAGGGCCATCAGGTCAAGGCCGATCGAGCCGCCGATCAGTCCCAGGCCGACCACTCCCACCGGTCGCTCATGCCAGAGGGTTGTCATCGCTGGTACGGCCTACTGACTCCACCTTCCTACGATTCCGCGATGTTGGAAGCCCGCGCCCACCAGCAGCTCAAGCAGCTCCTGCGCCAGGAGGGCGGCATCCGCTGGCCGCACCACCTGACCATGAGCCGGCTGGTGGCGCGCAGCCTGCGGCGCGCTGATCACACACTGGTGCGCCTGGCCCCGGGCAGCGACCCCGACTGGCTGGTGGGCCTGCTGGTACCCCTGGCCCTGGGGGAAGCTGCGATCGCCCTGGTGGTCAGCGACCCCCTGCGCCGACGCCTGCAGCAGGTGGAGATACCAAGGCTGAAGACCGTGGGCCTGCAACTGCCCTGCTGGGAAGGATCCGCGGGCGTCCCCGGGGTGGCTCCCCTCTGGCTGCTGAGCCACGCTGAGCTGGAGCTGGCCTGGCGCCAGGGCCAGCTAGCGGATCGTCAACTGGTCGTACCGGAGGCCGAGCGGCTGCACCAGCAACTGCGCCTGGCCATGGACCGTCCGATCGACAACGGCGACTGGGAGCGGCTGCGTCGAGTTCTGCCCAGCGCCGAACCCAGCCTGCTGGCGCTGCATGAGCGCATGAGCCGTCGAATCTTCGCCCATCCCCCGACACCCTCTGGCCTGGTACCGATCAGCCCCGAGGAGGAAGCACCTCTGCGGCACCTGCTGGCGCTCCTGGGGCCCCTACCGGAGGCCTGGCAGCTCTGGCGGTCCGCTGTTGGACCCGGCTGGACCAGCTGGGCCAGCGTCGACAGGCAGCTGCTGCAGTGGCGTCTGCACCGCCAGCCACTCGAACCTCTGGAGGCCATGGAGGGCCTGCTCCAAAATCGCGGCGTCGTGCTGGTGGGCCAGCTCGGGCGGAGCGCCGCTTTGACCGGCATCAATCCCCAGGTGAATGTGAACCTCTCGGATCCGCCCCTCTCCGATCCGCTGCCCCTCTATGCCCCCCTGGGCCAACCCTTCCCCAACAGCCCGCACTTCGGCACCCATCTGCTCGATCACTGCCGGCGACTGGTATTGGGCCAGAGCGGCCTGACGATCGTGCTGGTGGATGAGCACTCCCAGCGGCTCAGCCTCGCCAGCGCCCTGGCGGCGGAGTTCGGCCGCAGGGTGGGTCATGAAACCACCGCACCCGAGAGCAATGGAGTGATCTGCTGCGGCTGGCAGTGGTGGCTGGACCATCAGGGGAGGCTGCCGCTGCCGCGCCAGGTGATCGTCGGGCCACTGCCGATCGCCAGCCTCGAAGACCCACTCACCGCAGCACGGGTCAACCGGCTGCGCCAGGCTGGCCACGACTGGTTCCGAGAGCTGCTGCTGCCGGAAGCCATAATCCGTCTCCAGCTGGCGCTGGCGGGGCTGCGCCGGGGCGGCGGGCGGCTGGCGGTGCTGGACGGACGCCTGCGCAGCCGCAGCTGGGGTCACCAGGTGCTCAGCGCCCTGGAACCCTGGGTGGCCCTGAACAGATTGTTGCCGCTCTGAACACGACCGGATCAAGCGACCACAGCGAAGCCCGTAGCCTGGTGCCAGCCAGGATGTCGCCGGGAAGCATGGGAGAAGCCAAACGCCGCTCGGAACAGGGATTACCGCCCCGCGGGCCGCAGAAGAACCCCAGCTCTGCCAAGGACACCTCCCCGCGGCTGGCCCCCTGGCTGCCATTGACCCGCCGCCAGGCCGACCGCTTCGTTCAGGTCTCCACCCAGGGGGCCTGGGTGGGAATTGCAGCCCTGGTGCTGTTCTGGATCACAGTGCGCTTCATCGGACCATCCGTCGGCTGGTGGACCCTCTCCGATTGATCGGATGCGCCTTTGCCCACACCAGCCTCCAGCCGTGGCAGAAAGTGGAAGAAAACCTTAGGATCACCCCAATTCCTGAGCTGGCCGATGTTCCCCCGCCTCGCTGAGCAGTACCGCTCCGTGGTGCTCGACCTGGTGATGAGCCTGCAGGCCCTGGCCAACAGCCTGCAGCGCAAAGGCCTGGTAGCCACCTGCTACGTCTGCGGTGATGGCCGAGATGGCCATGGTGCGTCGTTCGTGGCCGACCTCGGTGACGCCCACATGGTGCGCTTTCTGGTCTCCGATTTCGGGATCAGCTGGGTGGAATCTCGTAACGGCTGCGAACTGGTGAAGCTTGAAGGCGCCGAGGCCATCCAGGAACTGCAACGGGTTGCCACCTTCCTGCAGCACGCTCAACCGTCCGCTCCAACTCCTGCGGCCCCCGGACAAGATCCCGAGGCCTTCAGGCTTGAGGCTCCCCTGATCTGAGCTGTGCTGCGCCTCCCTGATCTCAGCTGACAGCAGGCTCCAGAGCATCAGCATCGGGCTCCATCGCTGATTCGGTGGATTCCGAGGCAGACGAAGCGGTCGAGCTGGTGGCGGCCAGCTTGGCGGCCGCCGCTGCCAGTGGCTTGAGCGAATTGGCGGTCACATCAGCACCCTCGGTGAGCTTCCGACGGACCTCGGCCTCGATCTGCTCCTTCTGCTCCGGGTTCTGCTCCAACCAGGTGATGGTGTTGTCGCGGCCCTGACCGATGTTGTCGCCGCCGTAGCTGTACCAGGCACCCTTGCGGATCACCACACCGGTTTCCTCGGCCAGGTCAAGCACACAGCCCAGGGTGCTGATGCCACGGCCGAAGAGAATGTCGAATTCGGCGATTCGGAACGGGGGCGCCACCTTGTTCTTGGCCACCTTCACCTTGGCGCGGATGCCGTATTCCTCCGTGCCGCGCTTGAGGGTCTGGATGCGACGGATATCAAGCCGCACCGAGGCATAGAACTTGAGGGCGTTGCCGCCGGTGGTCGTTTCAGGGTTGCCGTAGGTGACGCCGATCTTCTGGCGCAGCTGGTTGAGAAAGATCACCGTGCAACCCGACTTGCCGATGTTGCCGGTGATCTTGCGCATCGCCTGGCTCATCAGGCGGGCCTGGCTGCCGACGGCCAGATCGCCCATTTCCCCCTCAATCTCAGCCCGCGGAGTGAGAGCCGCCACCGAGTCGACAACAACGATATCGACGGCGGCGGAGCGCACCAGCTGATCGACGATCTCCAGGGCCATTTCACCCGTATCGGGCTGGGACACAAGCAGATTTTCAATATCAACGCCCAGGGCAGCGGCATAGACCGGGTCGAGCGCATGCTCCGCATCCACAAAAGCGGCTACTCCGCCGCGGCGCTGCGCTTCGGCGATGGCATGGAGGGTGAGGGTGGTCTTGCCGGAACTCTCCGGCCCATAGACCTCCACCACCCGGCCCTTGGGATACCCGCCGCCCAGGGCCAGATCGAGAGTGAGGGCACCGGTGGACATCGTTTCCACCCGCATCCGGGAGGCATCCCCCAGGCGCATGATCGAGCCCTTGCCGAAGTTGCGCTCGATCTGGCCGAGCACCAGGTTGAGGGCCTTGTCGCGCTCAGCAGCGCCGGCCGCTGACGCGCTTGAGGAGCGGGGCTGGGCCGACCTTAGGTCGGTGCTCTTGGGGTCGACAGGCATGGTCAGAAGAAAACGAAGGAACGGGCCGGAAGGGACGGACCCTGGGGGATGTCGCCGTGCGGCCTCACAGCTACAGGTGCCACCAAAGCCGATGGATGTATCAAGGCGGTGGCAAAACAGCGGCAGCAGGCCCCTGACGCCGGGTCACTCAAATTAGTACAGACGTACGCTAGCGGATCAGGGCCACGTAGCCAAGGGGGCCGCGAAGGCCGCCGGCTCCAGCACCGCCAGGCCCTCAGGCAGAGCGATCAGGTCGTGGGGCCCCAGGTAGCCCCAGCTCACCAGGAAGCAGCGCACCGCCTCCAGTCCGGCGGTGGCGCGCACCGCCTCGAGCGTGGGCCGGCGGTCCTCGATGAACCAGAGCGGCCGCTGCAGCGTGCGCAGACGCAGCAGCACCTCGGGCTTGCTGCCGTCCTCGTGGCCGAAGGTGTACAAGGGAACGAGGTCCTGGGCCGCCAGCAGCTCCCGGGCGAAGGCGCCGCTCTTGGTGGTGAGCACGGCCCAGTCGGCCGCCTCCGCCGCCAGGGCCCGCAGCCGCTGCGGCACTCCGGGATAGGGCCGGTGCAGCGCCAGCCAATGACGACGATCGACCGCAATGGCCTGCCGGCGCACCTCTTCGAGGGTGGTCTGCAAGGTCTCGGGGCTCCAGCCCCAGTGGGCCAGCGCTGGAGCCAGGGCCTGGTCGTAGACCGCCCCCGGGGCAGTGAGGTCGCTGGAGCTGCGGGACAGCTCCGCGGCCACCAGCACCATCTCCCAGCCCTTATGGATCAGCGGGCGCAGCCGGGCGAAGGCAGCGGGAGCCTGCTCGGGAAGGGTGAGGTCCGGCCGCAGCCTCAGGGCCGCCTGGCGAGCTGCCCACCAGTACTCCGCCATGCCGTCGACGAGGACGCCATCGAAATCGAACACCAGCAGCGGGCTGGGGGTCACGAAGGGATCTCTCAGAACTGGGCCGCTAGGATTCGAACCTAGGAATGGCGGGACCAAAACCCGCTGCCTTACCACTTGGCGACGGCCCAAAGCTCCAGCGGCGACCTTACCAATCCAGTCGATCCATGGGGATGGATCCGGGTTGGTCGGGCGCTTGACCGGTTGCCCTGTTAGTTACCCACAGCGGGCCGTCCTTCGTCAATCTCTGGATGCCGGCGGCAAACCTGCCAACCCAAGTCGGGCCCTTTCATGGAGGAAAGACCCGCAGCCGCAGCAGGTCGCCGCTGCCGAATTCGGCACTGCGCAGGCCGTAACCATTCACCTGATCAGCCTGGATGCGGCGCACCGAAGGGCTTCGGGGCAACAGCTCCACCGGCCGTCCCTGGGGAAGCACCACCTGCTCCACCGCCAGACGGCATTCCTCCATGGCGCCATGGGCGTCATCAGGTGCGCTGGCAGGGTCAGTGGATGCTGCTGCCCCGTCTCCGCCGCGACGGCGCAACAGCCGCTCCACACCGCGTTGGATCTGGGGAAGGGTGTCGGCCTTGATCACCAGGATCGGCACATGCCGCTCGAGGGCCTGGCTGCGTACCTGGGGTTCGCGACCCAGCTGCTGGCGCAGGCTGAGCACCGCATCGGCGTCCTCCACCTGGCTGGCGCGCTGAACGGGCAACTGGCGGCTGCGCACCACCTGCTCCAGCAACTGGGGGCTGACCCCGCAGCAGTAGAGGCGCAGGGGAGGGGCCGCAGGAGAGGGGGGTGCCGAGTGGCGATGGGGCGGGAGCAGCTCCGGATCGGGCAGGGGCACCGGTGCCAGGGCTGGGCTGGGGGCTGCGAGGTCCCCAGCCAGAAGCGGACCACGCCGCGGCATCCGGGGGGGAGAGCGAAGACCGGGATCGGGATCATTGAGGCGCAGCAGGCCGTCGCTGCCCAGCTCACGAACCTGGGGACGGACCGGCTGCCCTCGCAGCTGCTGATCAACGGTGCGGGCCACGTCGCGGTGCACCAGCCAGCGGCTGCGGCTGTGCATCTCCACCGCCAAGGGAAAGGTGGGGTCGGCGCAGCGCTCGAGCACCGTCTTCTGGGAACCACGCCGGCGGGCCTCCTCATCCCCCAGAGTGACCGACTGAATGCCCCCGATCAGATCCGCCAGGGTGGGGTTCTTGATCAGGTTGGCCAGCTCGTTTCCGTGGGCTGTGGCCACCAGCATCACGCCGCGCTCGGCAATGGTGCGGGCGGCCTGGGCCTCGAGTTCGGTGCCGATCTCATCGATCACGATCACCTCGGGCATGTGGTTTTCCACCGCCTCGATCATCACCTGATGCTGTTGCTCAGGCCTCGCCACCTGCATGCGTCTGGCCCGGCCGATGGCGGGATGGGGAATGTCTCCGTCACCGGCGATCTCGTTGCTGGTATCAATCACCACCACCCGCCGCTCCAGATCGTCGGCCAGCACCCGGGCGATCTCCCGCAGGGCCGTGGTCTTGCCCACACCGGGCCGTCCCATCAGCAGCAGCGACTGGCCGCTGTCGAGCAGGTCACGCACCATCGCCACCGTGCCGAAAACCGCCCGGCCGACCCGGCAGGTGAGCCCGACCACCTCCCCACTGCGGTTGCGGATCGCACTGATGCGATGCAGGGTGCGCTCGATACCTGCCCGGTTGTCGCCACCGAAGGACCCGAGGCGCTGCACCACCGCCGCCAGATCGGCCCGCTCGATCGGCCGCTGATCAAGCAGCTGGGCGCGACCTGGATAGCGAGCTTCGGGTGCACGGCCCAGGTCGAGCACCACCTCCAGCAACTGATCACGGCTGAGCGGGCTCGCCAGCGCTTCAGCGACACGCTCGGGCAACACCTCCAGCAGGCGGTCGAGATCGTCGGTGATCCGCTGCGGGGTAATCGGCCGGGCAGCCGCGGCAGTGGCGGCAAAGCTTGAACTGGGCATGGACTCGGCCCTTCTGCATCGACGTTCTAGCCATCGGCGGCCAGCCAGGGGGAGACAAGCTCCTGCGCCAGCTCCAGAGCCTGGGGCCAGAGGGCCGGCTCATCGAGCAGACGCCGGCCCCGGCGCTCCGCTTCCAGCACAAGGGGGGAGAGCAGCCGGCGGGCCAGACCACCGAAGGCCACCCCGGCGGCGGCAGTCCGGGCGGCCTGAGCGCCCCCGCTGCGCTGGCGCAGCAGCGGCAGGCTGCGGCCGTTGGTGCCGCCAGCGAGTTGCAGGGGCCCCGGGGGCGCCAGCCGACGCAGGGCGAGCAGCAGGTTGACGGCGGCATGGGCCGTGCCATCACCCACATCACCACTCATCGGGCGGCCATCGAGTTGCCAGAGGGGCCGGAAGCGATGGCGGCGCAGCAGGACGAACCGCTGCCAGAGCTCGCTGGCCAGGGTCGCCGGGCTGGCGGCGGGGGGGGCACCAGCGCCGGCCGCGCCGGTCTCTAGGCCACAACTCACTGCCAGGCGCCGCAAGGGCAGGCCCGAGGCCGCCACCTGCTCCAGGCGCCGGGCGAAGTCCTCTCCCCGGCCCAGGCAGGTGTGGATCTCCACCGCATCCGGGCGCAGGCGAGCGAGGAGATCCGGCACTGCCGAGGCTTCGAGCCCATGACTCTGGGCCTCGATCAGTCCGTGGGGACAGGCGGGCAAGCAGCGGCCACAGCCGTAGCAGCGCTCCCTGGTCACACCGGCCCCGGTCGGGATCGCCTCTGCCGGGCAGACACGGGCACAGGGCCTGGGGCAGTCGGCCGGGCAACGGCAGGGATCGAACCAGGCCTTGCGGAAGTGGGGATCGTCGCCGTCGCTGAGGCTGAGCATCAGCCAGGGGGTACTCAGCTCAGGCCGCTGCTCACGGGCCCAGCGCAGGCCCCGGCGGGCGGCGGCCACCACGGCTTCATCAGCGGCCACGTCAATGCAGTGAACACCAGCCAGGGCATAGAGCCCGCAGAGGTCTTCGATGGAAGCGAGATCCTGATTGCTGGCCCCGCAGATCAACTTGACCCAGCGACCGCAGGCCAGGGCCTGCTCAGGCGGCAACCATCTCCTCCAGGGGCGTCCAGCGCAGACTGCGGGAGCCGCCCAGCTCCGCCACGATCTTCAGCCTGGGCTCGCGCCGGGTCAGCACGCAGAGCGACTGCAGCTCCGCCGAGGAGAGGACTTGAGCCTCCAGCAACCACAACACCATGGGCTTGATGCCCTCCAGCAAGGCCCCCAACTGGGGCATCACCCTCTGCACCTCGCCCACGGCGGCCCCGCGGCCAACGCTGTGATGGCCGAGGTGGGGCGGCCGAACCCCATGACTCTGGAACAGGAAGACCTCGGGGTCACCCAGGCCCCGGGCCGAGGTGATCTGAGCGCCATAGCCTGCTGCGCGCAGGCGGCGCAGCAGTCGGGTCTCAGCACCTCCTTCCAGGGGGGCGTAAAGGGCGAGGGCGCCGGCCTTCTCCAGGTCCTGACGGAAGCGGCGACCTGAGAGCAGCAGAGGCATGGGGCAGCTTCAGCACTGTTGAAGGGAGTCTGACAGGGGAGCCGAGGGTGTGGCCGGGGGCCATAGAGTAGGGTGTTCGCTTGTGCATCTGATCTGCGCCCGACCGCTAGCCGGGCCTCCGGATCTATGCGCGGGATCGTCGCTGGCGACGATCTCTTCTGGCCAGTGCGGCCAGGCTTGCCGGTTTGATCCGCGCAATGCCCGACCGCCGGGATACTGCCGCCTTGCCCAGCAGGTGCGGACAAGTCCCAGCCAACTGTTTCGCCAACCGCTAGCCCACCCGAAACCGCCCCGGAGCTCCTGCTTCCCAGCGGCTCCGGAGCCAGGTTTCTGGCCAAGCGTGTCTGCACGATTCAGTACCGAGTGGTTCGCACCTGTGCGCGCCACTGTCCTGCTGGCGTTTCTCCCTCCTATGTCCTTCGGCATCCTTGGGAAGAAACTGGGCATGTCTCAGTTTTTCGACCCCAACGGCAAATCCATTCCGGTCACCGTGATCGAGGCTGGTCCTTGCCGCATAACCCAACTCAAGACTCCTGCCACCGACGGCTACAGCGCCGCTCAGATCGGTTTTGGTGAGATTCGCGACAAGCTCGTCAACAAGCCCGCGGCCGGTCACCTGGCCAAGTCAGGCGACGAGCTGCTGCGTCACCTGCAGGAATACCGGCTGGAATCCCTTGACGGCCTCGAGCTCGGCGCCTCCATCACTGTCGAGGCCTTCGAAGCCGGACAGAAAGTGGACGTCAGCGGCGACACGGTCGGCCGGGGCTTTTCCGGTTACCAGAAACGCCATGGCTTCAGTCGTGGCCCGATGAGCCACGGCTCCAAGAACCATCGCGAACCCGGATCCACCGGCGCCGGCACCACGCCGGGTCGGGTCTATCCGGGCAAACGCATGGCGGGCCGCTATGGCGGCAAGCAGATCACCACCCGCGGCCTCACCATCCTCAAGGTGGACCACGAGCGCAACCTGCTGGTGGTGAAGGGTTCGGTGCCCGGCAAGCCCGGTGCCCTGCTCAGCATCCGTCCCGCCCTGCGGGTCGGCGCCAAGGCCGCGAACTGAGGAGAAATCAGATGGTGAATTGTGTTGTTCGCGACTGGCAGGGCAAGGAGGCCGGCAAGGCCAGCCTTGACCTGAAAGTCGCCAAGGAATCATCCGCCGCCGACCTGGTGCACAGGGCGGTGGTCAGGCAGCTGGCCAATGCCCGACAGGGCACCGCCAGCACCCTCACCCGGGCCGAGGTCCGTGGTGGTGGCCGCAAGCCTTACAAGCAGAAGGGCACCGGCCGGGCCAGGCAGGGCTCGATTCGCACCCCCCTGCGCCCTGGTGGTGGTGTGATCTTCGGGCCCAAGCCCCGTAGCTACACCCTGGCGATGAACCGCAAGGAACGTCGTCTGGCCCTGCGCACGGCCCTGATCAGCCGCGCCGCAGACATCCTGGTGGTCAAAGGCTTCGCCGCCGATCTTGAGGTTCCCAAAACCAAGGAGATCGTGGCGGCCCTGGAGCGCTGGCAGGTGCCGGCGGGCAGCAAGGTGCTGCTCGTGATCGATGCCCCCAGCGACGTGGTACGCCGCTCGGTGCGCAACCTCGAGAAGGTGAAGCTGATCGCCGCTGATCAGCTCAACGTGTTCGACCTGCTCCACGCCAATGTGCTGGTGTTGAGCGAAGAGGCACTGGCGAAGATTCAGGAGATCTACGGCGATGACTGAACGTTTCAATGGCCGGCTTGCGGATGTGATCCGCAAGCCGCTGATCACCGAAAAAGCCACCCGTGCCCTGGAACTCAACCAGTACACGTTCGAGGTGGATCCCCGGGCCGCCAAGCCCGACATCAAGGCTGCCGTCGAACATCTTTTTGATGTGCATGTGGTCGGGGTGAGCACCATGAATCCCCCCCGCCGCAGCCGGCGGGTCGGGCGCTTCGCCGGCAAGCGTGCCCAGGTGAAGAAAGCCGTGGTACGCCTCGCCCCTGGCGATGCCATCCAGTTGTTCCCAGAGGCCTGAGGGGTCTGAATCGTTATGGCAATCCGCAACTACCGCCCCTACACCCCCGGCACCCGCGGCCGCTCCTCCAGCGACTTCAGCGAAGTCACTGAGCGCCGTCCCGAGCGTTCGCTGGTGGTGGCCAAACACCGCCAGAAAGGTCGCAACAACCGCGGTGTGATCACCTGCCGCCACCGGGGTGGCGGCCACAAGCGCCTCTATCGCCTTGTTGACTTCCGTCGTGACAAAACCGGCGTGGTCGCCCGGGTGGCCGCCATCCACTACGACCCCCACCGCAATGCGCGGCTGGCGCTGCTTTTCTACACCGACGGCGAGAAGCGATACATCCTGGCTCCCGCTGGCATCACAGTGGGCCAGACGGTCGTCTCGGGCCCCGAAGCACCGATTGAAGTGGGCAATGCCCTGCCGCTCTCGTCCATTCCTCTCGGATCCAGCGTCCACAACGTCGAGCTTTACGCCGGACGTGGCGGTCAGATGGTGCGTACCGCCGGTGCCAGCGCCCAGGTGATGGCAAAGGAAGGCGACTACGTCGCCCTCAAGCTGCCCTCCACCGAGGTTCGGCTGGTCCGTCGTGAGTGCTTCGCCACCCTTGGCGAAGTGGGCAACGCTGAAGTGCGCAACACCAGCCTCGGCAAGGCCGGCCGCACCCGCTGGCTCGGCCGCCGTCCCCAGGTGCGTGGCAGCGTGATGAACCCGTGCGATCACCCTCACGGTGGCGGTGAAGGCCGGGCTCCGATCGGCCGCTCCGGTCCTGTCACGCCCTGGGGCAAACCCGCCCTGGGCCTGAAAACCCGCAAACGCAACAAGCCCAGCAATCGGTTTGTGCTGCGGAAGCGTCGCCGCACCTCCAAGCGGAGCCGTGGCGGACGGGATTCCTGATGCTCAACACCGCACTGCTGTCTGCCTGATTCGCTATGGGACGTTCACTCAAAAAAGGCCCTTTCGTCGCCGACCATCTGCTGCGCAAGGTCGAAGCGCAGAACAGCGCTGGCGACAAGACCGTGATCAAGACCTGGTCACGGGCCTCCACCATCCTGCCGATGATGATCGGCCACACCATTGCCGTCCACAACGGCAAAAGCCATGTGCCGGTCTACGTGACCGAGCAGATGGTGGGCCACAAGCTGGGGGAATTCGCCCCCACCCGCACCTTCCGGGGCCACATCAAAGATAAAAAAGGTGCCCGTTAAGGAGCGAATCACCATGGCCAACACCACCACCCCCAGCCAAGAAGCCCGCGCCCACGGCCGCTACATCCGCGGTTCCGTGTCCAAGGTGCGCCGGGTGCTCGATCAGATCCGCGGCCGCACCTATCGCGAAGCGCTGATCCTGCTCGAGTTCATGCCCTACCGCTCCACCGGACCGATCACCAAGGTGCTCCGCTCAGCCGTGGCCAACGCCGAGCACAACATGGGCCTCGATCCTGCCTCGCTCGTGATCAGCACCGCCATCGCCGATATGGGTCCCTCCCTAAAGCGCTTCCGGCCACGGGCCCAGGGCCGTGCTTACGCCATCAAAAAGCAAACCTGCCACATCAGCATTGCTGTGGCTCCTTCCGCCTGACCCCCGAGGACACCGCCCGATGGGACACAAGATCCATCCAACCGGCCTGCGCCTGGGGATCACCCAGGAACACCGCTCCCGTTGGTATGCCCCCAGCAAGACCTACCCGATTCTCCTTCAGGAGGATGACCGAATCCGCTGCTTCATCCACAAGAAATACGCCTCAGCCGGCATCAGCGATGTGCTGATCGCCCGCAAGGCCGATCAGCTGGAGGTCGAGCTCAAGACAGCCCGGCCTGGTGTGCTGGTGGGACGCCAGGGCAGCGGCATCGAAGAACTGCGCGCCGGCATCCAGAAAACCGTCGGTGATCGCAACCGCCAGGTGCGTATCAACGTGGTGGAAGTGGAGCGGGTTGACGCCGATGCCTTCCTGCTGGCCGAATACATCGCCCAGCAACTAGAGAAGCGGGTGGCGTTCCGCCGAGTCATGCGCATGACTGTGCAGCGTGCCCAACGGGCCGGCGTGCTCGGCCTCAAGATCCAGGTGAGCGGACGCCTCAACGGCGCCGAAATCGCCAGGACCGAGTGGACCCGGGAAGGCCGGGTTCCGCTGCATACCCTCCGCGCCGACATCGATTACGCCACCAAGGTGGCCTCCACCACCTATGGGGTGCTGGGAATCAAGGTGTGGGTGTTCAAAGGTGAAGTGCTTCCTGGCCAACAGGAAAAACTCCCCGTCGGGGCAGCACCACGGCGCCGCGCCAATCGCCGGCCCCAACAGTTCGAAGACCGCTCCAACGAGGAGTGAGCAGGAAGCCTGAACCATGCTGAGTCCACGTCGCGTCAAATTCCGCAAACAACAGCGAGGCCGCATGTGCGGTGTCGCCAGCCGGGGCAACACCATTGCCTTCGGTCAGTTTGCTCTGCAGGCCCAGGAATGCGGGTGGATCACCTCCCGACAGATTGAGGCCAGCCGTCGGGCCATGACCCGCTACGTCAAGCGGGGAGGAAAGATCTGGATCCGGATCTTCCCTGACAAGCCCGTCACCATGCGCCCTGCCGAAACCCGAATGGGTTCAGGTAAGGGCAACCCCGAGTTCTGGGTGGCTGTCATCAAGCCCGGTCGCATTCTCTTTGAAATGGGCGGTCCCGAAATCACCGAAACCATTGCCAAGGAGGCCATGCGCCTGGCCCAGTACAAGCTCCCCATCAAGACCAAGTTCCTGGCCCTTGACGAGCAGGCGAGCGCGGTCGAACCGGAGACCACCGTTCCTGTGGAGTCCTGAAACCATGGCCCGTCCTGACATCGCCGAGGTGCGCAAGCTCACCGACGCCGAAATCAGCGAACAGATCAATGGCTGCCGCCGCGATCTGTTTGATCTGCGCTTCCAGCAGGCCACCCGCCGTCTGGAGCAACCCCACCGCTTCAAGGAAAGCCGCATCAAGCTGGCCCACCTGCTGACGGTGCAGAAGGAGCGTCAGAGCTCCGCCCCCTCCGCCTCCTGATCCCCCCCACACCATCCATGGCACTCAAGGAAAGGGTCGGCGTCGTCGTCAGCGACAAGATGGACAAAACAGTGGTCGTGGCGGTTGAAAACCGCTTCCCCCATCCCATCTACCAGAAGACCGTCAGCCGCACCACCCGTTACAAAGCCCACGACGAGGACAATCGTTGTCGCGTGGGTGATCGGGTCCGCATCACCGAAACTCGTCCCCTCAGCCGTACCAAACGCTGGGCCGTTGCCGAAGTTTTCACCACATCAGGCGCGAGCTGAGAAGATCCCACCATGATTCAGCAGGAAACTTATCTCAACGTCGCTGACAACAGCGGTGCGAAGCGTATCCAGTGCATTCGGGTGCTGGGCACCAATCGTCGCTATGCCCACGTAGGCGATGTGATCGTGGCCGCAGTCAAGGACGCCATGCCCAACATGGGTGTCAAGAAGTCGGATGTGGTCAAGGCCGTGGTGGTTCGCACCAGGGCCACCCTGCGCCGGGACACCGGCAATGCGATTCGCTTCGACGACAATGCCGCCGTGATCCTGGGCACCGACAACAACCCCAAAGGCACCCGGGTGTTCGGACCCGTAGCCCGGGAACTGCGGGAGCGCAACTTCACCAAAATCGTGTCTCTCGCCCCGGAGGTGATCTGAGATGGCCACAGCCACCCCAAAACCCAGGCCCGTTCACAGGGTCAAGATGCGCATCCGCAAGGGTGACACCGTCAAGGTGATTGCAGGAAAGGACAAGGGCAAGACCGGTGAGGTCCTGCGCACCCTTCCCGATGAGAACCGTGTGGTCGTTCAGGGCATCAACCTGCGCACCCGCCACATGAAGCCCACTCAAGAAGGCGAATCAGGCCGCATCCTCACCGAGGAGGCCTCCATCCACGCGTCCAACGTGATGGTGTTTTCAACCACCAACAACGTCCCCAGCCGGGTGGAGCTCGTCGTCGAAGCCGACGGCACCAAGAAGCGCCGCCTCAAGAAGACGGGTGAAGTTCTTGCCTGAGTGCACAGACGACCGCTCCCACCGCTGAACGCAACCCAGTCCGCTTTCTGACAACGCCCAGAAGCGCATTCCCCTACCCCCGCCATGTCACTCAAACAGCGCTATCGGGAGACGATCCAGCCCAAGTTGCTCAAGGATCTGACCCTCTCGAACATCCATGAAGTCCCCAAGGTGGTGAAGGTCACCGTCAACAGGGGGCTTGGCGAAGCCGCCCAGAACGCCAAGGCTCTTGAAGCCTCGATCAGCGAGCTGGCCACGATCACCGGACAGAAGGTGGTGGTGACGCGCGCCAAGAAAGCCATCGCCGGCTTCAAGATTCGCCAAGGCATGCCGATCGGCGTGGTTGTCACCCTGCGGGGAGATCGGATGTATGCCTTCCTGGAGCGCCTGATCAACCTGGCCCTGCCGCGCATCCGCGACTTTCGCGGGGTCAGCCCCAAGAGCTTCGACGGGCGGGGCAACTACACCCTGGGGGTGCGGGAGCAGATCATCTTCCCCGAAATTTCCTACGACAAGATCGACGCCATTCGTGGCATGGACATCACCATCGTGACCAGCGCCCGCAACGACGAAGAGGGCCGGGCCCTCCTCCGCGAGATGGGAATGCCGTTCCGCAGCAACTGAGCCCTCCTCGGATCCCAACCATGGCCAATCACGACCCGATTTCCGACATGCTCACCCGCATCCGCAATGCGAGTGAAAAGAAGCACCAGACCACCAAGGTGCCCGCTTCACGCCTTTCCCACAGCATCGCCAAAGTGCTGCAGCACGAAGGCTTCATCGCCCAGATCAGCGAAGAGGGAGAAGGCGTCGAACGCTTCCTCGTTCTCGAGCTGAAGTACAGCGGCAAGCATCGTCAGCCCACCATCCGCTCGGTGCAGCGGGTGAGCAAGCCTGGCCTGCGCATCTACAAGAACACCCGCCAGCTTCCCAAGGTCCTCGGCGGCCTCGGCGTGGCGATCATCTCCACGTCCAAAGGGGTGATGAGCGACCGTGATGCCCGCAAGCAGGGCGTTGGCGGTGAAGTGCTTTGCTACATCTATTGATCTGGGAGTTGATCCATGTCACGTATTGGTAAAGCGCCGATCCCCATTCCCGACAAGGTGAACGTCACCTTGGCTGGTCTGGCGGTCACAGTCAAAGGCCCCAAGGGTGAGCTCAGCCGCACCCTCCCCGATGGTGTGGCGGTCAGCCAGCAGGAGAACACCCTGGTGGTCACCCCGTCCAACGGAAGCCGCCGTTCCCGGGAGCGTCACGGCCTCTGCCGCACCCTCGTCGCCAACATGGTTGAGGGCGTCAGTCAGGGCTTCACCCGCAAGCTCGAGATCATCGGCGTGGGCTACCGCGCCCAGGTCCAGGGCCGCAAGCTTGTGGTCAGCGCCGGCTACAGCCACCCTGTGGAGGTCAATCCCCCCGAAGGAGTGAGCTTCACGGTCGAAGGCACCACCCAGGTGATGGTGTCCGGGGCCGACAAGGAGCTGGTGGGCAATGAAGCCGCCAAGATCCGCGCCATCCGGCCGCCTGAGCCCTACAAAGGCAAGGGCATCAAGTACGCGGGCGAGCGCATCCTGCGCAAGGCCGGCAAGACCGGTAAGAAATGAGGCCTGCCTGAGCGTTCCCACCCTGTACTGCCATGTCCACTCTTTCCAGAAAACAGCAGACCCAGAAGCGTCATCGCCGCCTGCGTCGCCATCTCAACGGCACCTCCGACCGTCCACGGTTGGCCGTGTTCCGCTCCAACAATCACATTTACGCCCAGGTCATCGACGACGCCGCCCAGACCACCCTCTGTGCCGCATCGACCCTCGACAAGGATCTGCGCAGCAGCCTCGAGTCCAGCGCCTCCTGTGACGCCTCCGTCGCCGTGGGTCAGCTGCTGGCCACCCGTGCCATCGCCAAGGGCATCCAGCAGGTGGTCTTCGACCGCGGTGGCAACCTGTACCACGGCCGGGTCAAGGCCCTCGCCGATGCCGCCCGGGAAGCGGGCCTTCAGTTCTGAACCGCCTCCAACCATGACCGAAACCAACGAACAGACCAGATCCAGCGAAGTGCCCTCCGCGGCCGTCGGCGTTCCTGCCGCCACTGAAGGCCAGCAGGAGCGTCGCGGCGGCGGCAACCGCGGTGGCGGCGGTGGTGATCGCCGTGGCGGCGGTGGCGGCGGACGCCGGGGCGACAACCGCCGCGGCCAGGAGCGCGACTCCGAATGGCAGGAGCGGGTGGTGCAGATCCGCCGGGTCTCCAAGACCGTCAAAGGCGGCAAAAAGATGAGCTTCCGCGCCATCGTCGTGGTCGGCAACGAGCGCGGCCAGGTCGGTGTGGGCGTTGGCAAGGCCGGTGATGTGATCGGCGCCGTGCGCAAGGGCGTAGCCGATGGGAAGAAGCACCTGGTCAAGGTGCCCCTGACCCGCACCAGCTCGATTCCCACCGATGGCCGTGGTGTTGACGGCGCCGCCAGCATCCTGATGCGCCCCGCGGCCCCAGGTACCGGTGTGATCGCGGGGGGCTCGATCCGCACGGTGCTCGAGCTGGCCGGGATCAAGAACGTCCTGGCCAAGCGCCTCGGCAGCAAAACTCCCCTCAACAATGCCCGCGCCACCATCCAGGCGCTGCAGTCTCTGCGCACCCACAAAGAGACGGCCAAGGAACGGGGCATCTCCCTCGAGCAGATCTACTCCTGAGCCCCATGACCCTCTCTCTCAGCACCCTCACCCCCCAGACCGGTGCCCGTCGCCGCAAACTGCGCAAAGGCCGAGGCATCGCCGCCGGCCAGGGCGCCAGCTGCGGTTTCGGCATGCGCGGCCAGAAGTCCCGCTCGGGCCGTCCGACCCGCCCCGGCTTCGAGGGTGGTCAGATGCCCCTCTACCGGCGCCTCCCCAAGCTCAAGCATTTCCCGCTGGTGAACCCCAAGCACTTCACCGTGCTGAACGTGGGCAAACTGGCCGATCTCGAGACTGGCAGCACCGTCACCCTCGATTCCCTGGTGGCCGCTGGCCTGGTCACAAGCCCCAAGCACCCTCTGAAGATCCTCGGCAGCGGTGAACTGGGCGTCAAGCTCAAAGTTGAAGCTACCGCCTTCACCGCCTCGGCCCGCGCCAAGATTGAGGCAGCCGGTGGAACCTGCGAGCTGATCCCCTGATCGGCCAAGACCCGACCCCTGATCGTCAGGGGTCCGCCAGGCAACCAGCCGTCTGCCGCCGTTGATCGGATGGGCAGGCGGCTTTGCCATCGTTGCCCCTTTTCCGCCAGTCCGTCCCTCGTCCCTTCTCGTCATGCTCGTCAGCCGGGGCCGCAACCCCAGTGCCGCGGAAATCATCACCCAGGTGATCCAGTCCAAGGGACTGAGGGATCGGGTTCTCACCACCCTGGGCCTGCTGTTGCTCGTGCGTCTGGGGATCTACATCCCCGTGCCGGGCATCGATCGAGTGGCCTTCCAGCAGTTCATCCAGCAGGGCGGCCAGCTGCTCGGCTTCCTCGACATCTTCACCGGCGGTGGCATCTCCACACTGGGAGTGTTCGCCCTGGGAATCCTGCCGTTCATCAACGCCTCGATCATCCTGCAGCTGCTGACCGCGGCCCTGCCCCAGCTAGAGGATCTCCAGAAGAACGAAGGAGAGGCCGGACGGCGCAAGATCGCCCAGATCACCCGCTATGTGGCCCTGGGCTGGGGCCTGCTGCAAAGCACCGTATTCGCGCTGATCCTGCGCCAGTACGCCCTCCCTGGCATTCCCGTCCCGGTGTTCGTGATCCAGACCACCCTGGCGCTGGTCACCGGCGCGATGGTGGTGATGTGGATCAGCGAGGTGATCACCGAACGGGGGATCGGTCAAGGCGCCTCGCTGGTGATCTTCGTGAACATCGTGGCCACCCTTCCGAGGGCGCTCGGCTCCACGGTGAAGCTCGCCGAAAGCGGCGACCGGGCCACCATCGGGGGAATCGTGATCCTGGTACTGATCTTCCTTGTCACGATCGTGGGCATCATCTTCGTGCAGGAGGGCAGCCGTCGCATCCCGATCGTGAGCGCCAAGCGCCAGGTGGGTCAGGCCAGTCTCGCCAGCCGCCAGAGCTACCTGCCGCTCAAGCTGAACGCTGGCGGGGTGATGCCGATCATCTTCGCCTCGGCGGTGGTCTTCCTGCCCCTGACAATTGCCAACATCACCAGGGCCCCCTGGCTGATCCAGCTGGCCGGCTACCTCAATCCCAACAGCAGCACACCCTGGCTCTACGCCCTGATCTTCTTCGCGCTGATCTGTGGCTTTTCTCTCTTCTACGCCTCGCTGACGATCAATCCGATCGACATCGCCACCAACCTCAAGCGGGGGGGGGTGGCCATTCCCGGCGTGCGGCCCGGCTCGGCCACAGCCCAGTACCTGAGCGGCGTGCAGAACCGTCTCACCCTGCTGGGGGGGCTCTTCCTCGGAGCGGTGGCGATCATTCCCTCCGCGGTGGAAGGCGCCACCCAGGTGCGCACCTTCCAGGGTCTGGGGGCCACCTCCCTGCTGATCCTGGTTGGCGTCGCCATCGACACCGCCAAGCAGGTGCAGACCTATGTGATCTCTCAGCGCTACGAAGGACTGGTGCGGGAGTGATCCACCCCAGCCCAAAGCCGCCGTTCCATTCCAGTCACCCCTCCCGCCATGTCCAACCGCCTTCTTTTCCTCGGCCCCCCAGGAGCCGGCAAAGGCACCCAGGCCCAACTGCTGGCCGCTGAACGCGGTCTTCTCCATCTCTCCACCGGCGAGCTGTTGCGGGCCGAAGTTCAGGCAGGCACGGCGCTGGGTGCGGAAGCCCAGGCCGTCATGGCTCGGGGCGAACTGGTGAGCGACGCCCTGGTGCTGGCGATCGTGCGGGATCGCCTGATCAGCCATGACGGCGGCTGGTTGCTGGATGGCTTCCCCCGCAACCTGGCCCAGGCCGAAGCCCTCAGTGAGCTGCTCGAGGAGCTGAACCAGCCGATCGAGTGTGTCGTGCTTCTTCAGCTCGACGACGGCATCCTGCTGCAGAGGCTGCTCAGCCGCGGGCGTGACGACGACAACGAAGCTGTGATCCGCAACCGCCTGGAGGTCTACCGCGAGCAGACCGCACCTCTGATCGCCTTCTACCGCCAGCTGGGCCTGATCCGGGAAGTGGAAGCGGAGGGAGCTGTGGAGACGGTGGCTCAACGGGTCGTGGATGGACTTGGTTGACTCCTGTGATAAGGTAGCTGTTTGCAAAATGGAGAGCCACCGCCCATGAAGGTGCGTGCCTCAGTCAAGAAGATGTGCGACAAGTGCCGCGTGATTCGTCGCCACGGCCGGGTGATGGTCATCTGCACCAATCCCAAGCACAAGCAACGCCAGGGCTGACCTGCGCCGCGTTCTTCCTTCCCAAGTGCCCTTCGGGGCGCACCGCCCAGCCTTTCCGGCCGGGCTCCCTCTGCCCAACTGAATCGTTTTTTCGTGGCTCGGATTGCCGGTGTCGATATCCCTCGCGACAAGAGGGTCGAGATTTCTCTCACGTACGTCTACGGGATCGGGCTAAACCGCGCCCAGAAGATCCTGGCCAAGGCCGGCGTCAACCCCGACATCCGCGTCAAGGACCTCGACGACGGTGATGTCCAGAAATTGCGGGCAGCTGCCGAAACCTTCACCCTCGAGGGTGATCTGCGCCGTCAGGAGGGCATGGCCCTCAAGCGCCTGCAGGACATCGGCTGTCTCAGAGGCCGTCGCCATCGCATGGGTCTTCCCGTGCGCGGTCAACGCACCCGCACCAATGCCCGCACCCGCCGCGGCGCCCGCAAGACCGTGGCCGGCAAGAAGAAGTAACCCGTCCGTCTGACCCCGGCTCCGCCGCTCAGTTTCACCACCCCATCACCCCACCAGGCCCCCGTCCATGGCGAAGCCAGCCAAGAAATCCGGCGCGAAAAAAACCAAGCGCAATGTGCCCAACGGTGTTGCGCACATTCAGAGCACCTTCAACAACACCATCGTGTCAATCACCGACACGGCCGGCGAGGTGATTTCTTGGTCGTCGGCCGGCGCGAGCGGCTTCAAGGGAGCTCGCAAGGGCACCCCCTTCGCCGCCCAGACTGCCGCTGAGGCGGCAGGCCGCCGCGCCCTGGAGCAGGGGATGCGTCAGATCGAGGTACTGGTGCGCGGCCCGGGCTCCGGGCGTGAAACCGCCATCCGAGCCCTGCAGGTGGCCGGCCTCGAGATCACCCTGATCCGGGATGTCACACCCTTGCCCCACAACGGCTGCCGCCGCTCCAAGCGCCGCCGGGTCTGAACATCAACTCCCAGCCGCTCTTCGGCGTTCCTCTTCACCACCATCAGGCCGTGCATCAGTATCAGATCGATCGGGTCGAGCATCACATTGCCGACGACCGCTCCCAGACCGGTGTGTTCGTGATCGGGCCCCTGGACCGCGGTCAGGCCATCACCCTCGGCAACGCCCTGCGTCGGGTGCTGATGGGCGGCATGGAGGGCAGTGCCATCACCGCCGTGCGCATCGCCGGCGTCAACCATGAGTACGCCACCATCCCTGGGGTGCGCGAAGACGTGCTCGACATCCTGCTGAACTGCAAGGAAGTCGTCGTCAACAGCCGCAATCGCGATCAGGAAATCGGACGGCTGAACGTGAACGGCCCCGCCAGCGTCACAGCTGCCGACCTGCAGTTCTCCTCCCAGGTTCAGGTGATCGATTTCGATCGCCCGATCGCCACCGTTGCTGAAGGTCACTCCCTGGAGCTTGAAGTACACGTCGAGCGGGGCGTCGGCTACCGGCCGGTGGATCGTCATCACGAAGACACCAGCGCGATCGATCTGCTCCAGATCGATGCTGTGTTCATGCCCGTGCGACGGGTGAACTACACGGTCGATGAAACGGCCGTCGGCGAAGGCGGCTCGGCCCGTGAGCGCCTTCGCCTGGAGATCGTCACCAGTGGCTCGATCACACCCGACGACGCCATGGCCCAGGCCGCCAATCAGCTGATCCAGCTCTTCCAGCCCCTGGCCACCCTGACCATGGTCGAGGAGCCTGGCCTGGAACCTGAGCCCTCAGCCGAGAGCCAGATCCCCCTGGAGGAACTGAACCTGTCGGTACGGGCCTACAACTGCCTGAAACGGGCCCAGGTCAATTCGGTCTCCGACCTGATGGGATTCAGCTACGAGGATCTCCTCGAGATCAAGAACTTCGGCTCGAAGTCAGCTGACGAGGTGATCGAAGCTCTCGAGCGGATCGGCATCTCTCTGCCCCAGAGTCGCACCACAGCCTGAGCGGCACCGTTTCCTTCCTTCCCCTTTTTCATCCCCCGGAACCATGCGACACCAGTGCCGCGTCCCTCTGCTCGGACGGCCCGCCGACCAACGCAAGGCCCTCCTGCGTGGTCTCACCACTCAGTTGATCCGCGAAGGCCGCGTCACCACCACCAAGGCCCGTGCCAAGGCCCTGCGTGATGAAGCCGAGCGGATGATCACCCTTGCCAAGGACGGCAGCCTGGCCGCCCGCCGTCGAGCCATCGGCTATATCTTCGACAAGCAGCTGGTTCACTCCTTGTTCGACAAGGCTCAGGAGCGATACGGCGAACGCAGCGGGGGATATACCCGGATTATCCGCACCGTCCCACGCCGTGGTGACAACGCCGAAATGGCCATCATCGAGCTGGTCTGACACTCCACGTCGACGCGATCTTGCCCTCGTGCCCAGACCAGGAACCGGTCCAGCGGATCGCCCTCTGCCTGCAGTACGAAGGCTCTTCATTCTGCGGCTGGCAACGCCAGCCGCAGCAGCCCAGCGTTCAGGAGACGCTGGAGCGGGCCCTGGCCACGCTCGATCCTCATCGCCCCCTGCGAGCTACAGCCGCCGGGCGAACCGACAGCGGTGTTCACGCGGCGGGCCAGGTGGTGCATTTCGAGGCCAGCGGACCGATTCCCGCCCAACGCTGGGCTGCTGCCCTCAACGGCCGCCTGCCGAACTCAGTCAGGGTCAGGGCAGCTGCCTCCGTACCCTCCAGCTGGCATGCCTGCTTCTCAGCCAGCTACCGCCGCTACCGCTACACGCTCTACAACGGCCGTAAGCCCAACCTGTTTCTCTCCCCCTGGAGCTGGCACCGCTACCGACAGCGCCTCGATGAGCGCGCCATGGCGGGCGCCCTGCGCGGATTGCTGGGCTTCCATGATTTCAGCGCCTTCCAGCGGGCCGGCAGCCGCCGCTCCCACGCCCACACCAAGGTCCAGGCCGTAAGCCTGGAGCGTCACGGCGACCTGATCGTGGCCGAGATCCAGGCGAGCGGCTTTCTCTACGGGATGGTTCGCCTGATCATGGGTCAGCTGGTGGCTGTGGGGGAAGGCCAGCTGAGCCTGGCCGGCTTCGAACGGCGCTGGCGGCAGCGTGCCCGCTCGGAGGTCAAAGAGGCAGCCCCTGCCCACGGACTCTCACTGCTGCGGGTCGGCTACCCCGCATCTCCCTTTCCACTGTCTGCCTGGTATGATTGCCAGCCGCGGCACTGGCTGGAATGCCAGGATCCGCCGGAGCTTCCTTCCCTGAGCCCGCCTTCGCTGTCCACCAGCCTCAAGGCGAGTTCGCCACTGGATCATGGATCCAGCGGAGACCCGGAAACGGGCCAATGGGCCAAAGGTTAGGCTCAGGACTTGCGCGTCGTGCCATTGGGGTCACCCTTTGACGCCGCCCTTCCGCCCCATGTCCAGCCCCATCCGTCCGGATGGCGCCCTACTCCGATCCGGCCTGCCGGTGCGATGAACAAGACCTCCGTTCCCTCTCTTGATTCCCTCGACCGCCAGTGGTTTCTGGTGGACGCCGAGAATCAGACCCTCGGCCGTCTGGCCAGCGAGGTGGCCAGTGTGCTGCGCGGCAAGAACAAGCCGACCTTCACCCCCCACCTGGACACCGGTGACTTCGTAGTCATCATCAACGCCGACAAGATCCGCATCAGCGGCAACAAGGCCAGCCAGAAGATCTACCGCCGTCATTCCGGTCGTCCTGGCGGCATGAAGACCGAAACCTTTGAGGCACTGCAGGCTCGCCTGCCCGAGAGGATTGTCGAGAAGGCCATCAAGGGCATGCTTCCTCACAACGCCCTCGGCCGTCAGTTGTTCCGCAAGCTGAAGGTGTACAAGGGTGCCGAGCATCCTCACGCCGCCCAGCAGCCCCAGGTTCTGGCTCTCGATCCTTCCGCCACCGCCCAATGAGCACCGCTTCCAACCGCGTCGTCTACTGGGGCACCGGCCGCCGCAAAACGGCCGTCGCCCGCGTGCGTGTCGTTCCCGGCACCGGCTCGATCACCATCAATGGCCGCCCCGGCGACAACTATCTCAACTACAACCCCAGCTACCTCAGTGCAGTGAAGGCGCCCCTGGACACCCTCGGGCTCTCCACCGAGTACGACCTGCTGGTCAACGTCAAAGGCGGGGGTCTTACCGGTCAAGCCGATGCCATCAAGCAGGGAGCTGCCCGGGCCCTCTGTGAGCTCTCGCCGGATAACCGGAAACCTCTCAAGACCGAAGGCCACCTCAGCCGCGATCCCCGGGCCAAGGAACGGCGCAAGTACGGACTGAAGAAAGCCCGCAAAGCGCCCCAGTTCTCCAAGCGCTGATCCTTCCCCTTCGTATTCAGCCCATTCCAGCCATGCCCAAGGCCAACATTCATCCCACCTGGTATCCCGACGCCAAGGTGATCTGCAACGGAGAGGTGGTGATGACCACCGGCTCCACCCAGCCAGAGCTCCACGTCGATGTGTGGAGTGGCAACCACCCCTTCTACACCGGTACCCAGAAGATCCTCGACACCGAGGGCCGCGTGGACCGCTTCATGCGCAAGTACGGCATGGGCAGTGCCGATACCGCCAGTACCAAGGCCAGCAGCGAAGAGCCCAAGGTCGAGGTCGAGGCCTGATCTCTCGAGATTCGCTTCAGAGGCCGGACACTCAAGAGTGTCCGGCTTTGTGCTGTCTGCTCACCTGCCCCCATGGATTCATCCTTGCTGCGTGAGCGCCTCGAGGCTGCCGATCGCACCTTCCACGCGCTCGAGCGTCAGCTGGCAGATCCCGCCGTAGCAGCCGACCCTTCTGAATTACGCCGTCTCTCCAAGGAACGGGCCCGGCTTGAGCCGCTGGCCACGGGCCTCAGCCACTGGCAGAGCCTGCAGCAGCAACTGAAGGACGCTCAGCAACTGGCGCGCCAGAGCAAGGGGGATCCCGAGATGGAGGCCCTGATCCAGGACGAGCTCAGCCAGCTGGGGGGTCAGCTCGATGCACTCGAGCAGCAGCTCACCCTCGCCCTGCTCCCCAGTGACCCCCGTGATGAGCGCAGTGTGATGCTGGAGATCCGCGCCGGCACTGGGGGGGATGAGGCGGCTCTTTGGGCCGGCGATCTGGCCCGGATGTACGAGCGCTTCGCCCAGGCCGTGGGCTGGAGCGTTCAGCCCCTCAGTGCTTCGGAATCCGACCTGGGCGGCTTCAAGGAGCTGATCCTGGCGATCCGCGGCGATGGCGTCTACAGCCAGCTCAAGTACGAGGCCGGCGTGCACCGGGTCCAGCGGGTGCCTGCTACCGAGTCCCAGGGAAGGGTGCACACCTCCACCGCGACCGTGGCGGTGATGCCAGAGGCCGATCCGGTGGAGGTCCAGCTTGATCCCGCTGATCTCGACATCAGCACGGCCCGCTCCGGCGGTGCCGGCGGGCAGAACGTCAACAAGGTGGAAACGGCTGTGGACCTGCTGCACAAACCAACGGGCATCCGGGTGTTCTGCACTCAGGAGCGCTCGCAGCTGCAGAACCGTGAGCGGGCTCTGGAGATCCTGCGGGCGAAGCTGCTGGAGAGGGAGCTGGCTGAGGCCGCTGCCGCCGAGAGTTCTGCCCGCCGTGCCCAGGTGGGCAGCGGCGAACGCAGCGAAAAGATCCGCACCTACAACGCAAAGGACAACCGGGTCACCGACCACCGGCTGGGGCGCAACTTCGCCCTTGAGCCGGTACTGCAGGGCCAGCTAGCCGAAATGATCGGTGCCTGCGTGGCTGCGGAGCAGAAGACCCGTCTGGAGCAGCTGGTGGCCGAGGGCGCAGGCGCGGACTGAGGTCCAGGGTGAGGGGTGTCCTGAAAGGGTGCCTCAGGCCCCGATCACGTACTTGGCCCACTCCTGGCGACCGGAGCGGATGTGGCGGGTGGCCTCGAAGTAAAGGGTGCTCACCGGCCGCCTCGGCACCCGGGCCAGGGGCATGGCCGCTTCCCTGGGAGTGCGGCTGCCCTTGCGCACATTGCAGCGCAGGCAGGCGGTGGTGACGTTCTCCCAGGTGTCGGTTCCGCCGCGGCTGCGGGGAATCACATGGTCGATCGAGAGTTGCTCCCCCTGGTAGCCGCAGTATTGGCAGCTATGGCCATCACGTTGGAAGACATTGCGTCGGGTCAGCGGCAACTGCTTGAAGGGCACCCGCACGAACTGGCGCAGCCGGATCACCGACGGCAGAAGCATCTCGCCACGGATGGGATGCTGAGGATCGTGCTCAAGGCCTTCGGCTTTGCCCTTCAGCAGCATCACCGTGGCCCGACGCCAACTGGTGATGTTCAAAGGCTCATAGGACGCATTCAGGACCAGAACCTGGCTCACGGCGCATGGTCCACGGAAGGGGTGCCAGATCCCCAGATGGCCGCCATGCTAATGGGTCTGAGTCATCAGGCACGAGATTGGACTCACGGATCACATCAGATTGACCCTGCTGCGATGCCAGTCTGAGATTGCACCGATGCCCCAGCCCTGCCAACAACTGCCAGTTGAGGATCCCCAGCGGTTCGGGGCGCCCGGGCTGCACCCGCGGCAGAGGGCCTGGGTGGAGGTGGATGAGACAGCGATCGAGCACAACGCCAGGGCGCTGGGCCGGTGGCTGGCTCCGGAGTCGACGCTGATGGCTGTTGTCAAGGCCGATGGCTATGGCCACGGCGCCGCACCGGTGGCTCGCGCGGCCATGGCCGGCGGCGCAACCTCCCTGGGGGTGGCCACCCTGCAGGAAGGCATCGAGTTGCGTCAGGCGGGCCTGAAGGCGCCGGTGCTGGTGATGGGCAATCTGATCCACCCCGATGAACTGCGCAGCTGCCTGGAGTGGGAGCTGATGCCCACCATCAGCGGCATGCGCGAAGCTCTGCTTTGCCAGAATCTGGCCAGTGGCAGCGGCCGCTCCATGGCGCTGCACCTCAAGCTCGACACCGGCATGGCCCGGCTCGGAGTGGACTGGAGCGATGGGGTGAGGCTGCTGCAGGCCCTCCATGGTCTGGAGGCGGTACAGCTGGCTGGGGTCTACTCCCACCTGGCCGATGCCGACTCTCCCGACCCGGGAGGTGGGGGACTGACCGCCGTCCAGCAGCAGCGCTTCGAGAGTGTGCTGCGCGGGGCCGTTGAGCTGGGGCTGCCCACCGGGGTGCGTCATCTGGCCAATTCCGCCGGCACCCTGCGCTGCCGCCAGCTCCACTACGACCTGGTGCGTGTGGGCCTGGCGCTTTACGGCCAGGCACCCGCCGAGCACCTGAGCCACACAGTGTCCCTGCAGCCCGCCATGAGCGTGCGGGCCAGGGTCTGCCTGATCCGCGAGGTGCCCGCCGGGGTTGGAGTGAGTTACGGCCACCGCTACCGCACCCGGCGCCCGACCCGGCTGGCGGTGGTCACGATCGGCTATGCCGATGGGGTGCCAAGGCTGCTCAGCAACCAGCTGGAAGTGCTGTTCGCTGGGCGCCGGCTGGCCCAGGTGGGGGCGATCACCATGGATCAGCTGCTGATCGATGCCACCGAGGCTCCCCAGCTGGAGGTGGGCTCGGTGGTCACCCTGCTGGGTGACGACAGAGGTGAGCGCATCGCCCCCCAGGACTGGGCCCAGGCCACTGGCACCATCCCCTGGGAGATTCTCTGCGGCTTCAAGCACCGTCTACCCCGCCTGCACCTTGGCGAGGCCGAGCGCGATCGCTGATAAGCTCATCGGGCCCCTGGAGAGGTGGCTGAGTGGTTGAAAGCGGCTCCCTGCTAAGGAGTTACAGGAGGCAACTTCTGTCGAGGGTTCGAATCCCTCCCTCTCCGTTCCAAGACCCTGGCTCCAGCAGCATCCTCGCCATGGCCCAGTCTGGCGAGCCTTTACGGCCAGTGGTGGTCAACTCGTGAGACAAGCATCGCTGAGCCGCCGGCTCAGCTCTGGAAGGAGCTTCTCATCGGCGGCCCGCTCCGCCCCTTCGCTGAAGATCACCAGCAGGAAGGGAGCCCGTCCTTCGATCTCCACATAGGCCGCGTCATGGCGGGCCTGGCTCATCCAGCCGGCCTTGCTCCACAGCCGGGCAGCGGCTGGCAGCCCCGCGCCGATGAAACCATCGACCTGGTTCTCAGGATCCGCCGCCCTCAGCTCAGAGTCGAGAGAGCGGCTCAGCAGCTCCCGCATCCGGGTGCAGGCGGGGGGAGACACCAGCGCGCCAGCCATGATCACTTGCATGAGCCTGGCCGTGGCATCAGTGCTGAGGCGGTTGCGATTCTCCAGCTCCGGTCCGTAGAACTGCCGCTCCCGTCCGTAGGGGCCATCCCCCCAGGTTTTCTGGCAGACGTTGCAGCCCTCGAATTCGGGCCAGCCTTGGGAGGCGTACCACTGGTTCACCAGCTGGCGGGCCTCGATCCAGGCCCGCAGCGGCCGCTCCGGCAGGTCGGGGCCGCTGGTGGTGCCCGTGAGCCAATCCACCAGCACGGCGGTGGCATCGTTGCTGGAGTCGCGGATCATGTCGGCCATCGCCCGGCGCAACTCGGGGCCGTCTTCGAGCAGCTGGCGCTGGAGCCAGGCTTCGGTGGCCGCCAGATAGAAGAGCTTGACCACACTGGCCGGATAGCGGGCCGTGGAGCCGGCCCAGGCAGCACCCGCCACTGGCTCCAGCCAGGGCCTCAACGAATCGCTGGCCTCGGCAGCGCCGATCAGGCTGCGCTGATAGCGCAACCAGGTGATCGAGACCTGGGAGGCCAGACCGGGGCGACCCTGGAGCTCCAGCGAATGGAGGTGGTCCTCGAGGATCGCTCCCATCGCCGCATCGGGGCTGTAGAACGCCATCGGTACCGCTGTCTGCCATGGAGAGCCTAGGAACCGGGGTGAACGCCGATGGGTTGGAAGCCGGCCGCTGCTGGCGTCTGAGCGCCGACATCGACGGCCACGCCCGCTCCAGCGGGCCGGGGCTGGCCACCCAAGCCCGCCGCGGCCGCATGCTGCAGCTGCTCGGCGAGCGCGAGGGAACCCGGCTGCGGGCCCGACTGCTGGAGGATGGCTATCCCTGCTGGCTGGAGCTCAGCCAGCTGCTTGAGCGGGCCATCCCCGCCCAGCCCAGCAGGGCGCTCCCCCTGGGACCGAGCAGCATCGCCGCTCGCCTGCCGGAGGTGCTGACCTTCGCAGAGCGGGCCCGGGAGCAGCCCAACCACTACCTCTGGGGCGGCACCCTCGGCCCCGACTTCGACTGTTCTGGCTTCGTCCAGAGCGCCTTCGCCAGCGCCGGGATCTGGATCCCCCGCGATGCCTACCAGCAGGAGCGCTTCTGTCAGCCGGTGGCCGTGCGGCCGGGGGTCTTCGCACTGCTGCAGCCGGGGGATCTGATCTTTTTCGGCCGACCCCAGCGCTGCAGCCATGTGGGGCTGTACCTCGGCGCGGGGCACTATCTGCACAGCTCCGGCAAGGAGCACGGCCGGGATGGCCTCGGCATCGACCAGCTCAGCCCCGAAGCCGATCACCCCGTGTCGTGCCACTACCGCAGCGAACTGCGCGGAGCCGGACGGGTGGTGCGTTGCCATGACGGCACCACCCTGGCCTGACCCGGGACTCCCTTAGGTTGCAGCTCGACACAGCCCAGCCGCCATGACCGCGTCGCACGGCCCAGAGCTCTCGGTCGTGATCCCTCTTTTCAACGAGGAGGAAAGCCTCGGTCCACTGGTGGAGAAGGTTCTCGCCAGCCTCAGGCCCCTGGGTCGCCGCTTCGAGCTGGTTCTGGTCGACGACGGCTCCACCGACGGGACCGCGAGCCGGCTTGAGGAGCTCGCCGCAACGACCCCTGAGCTGGTGGCGGTGCTGCTGCGTCGCAACTACGGCCAGACCGCCGCCATGGCCGCTGGCTTCGATGCCAGCCATGGCGCCGTCATCGTCACCCTCGATGGCGATCTTCAGAACGATCCCGCCGACATCCCCCTGCTGCTGGACCGGCTTGAGCAAGGCTATGACTTGGTGAGTGGCTGGCGCCACCAGCGCCAGGATGCGGCCCTGCAGCGCCTGCTGCCCTCCAAGATCGCCAACCGTCTGATCGCCCGGGTCACCGGGGTGCGCCTGCACGACTACGGCTGCTCCCTCAAGGCCTACCGCCGCGAAGTGGTGGCGGACATGAACCTCTACGGCGAACTGCACCGCTTCCTGCCAGCGCTGGCCTTCATCGAAGGAGCCCGCATCACCGAGGTGAAGGTGAACCATCACGCCCGCCGCTTTGGTCAGAGCAAATACGGCATCGATCGCACCTTCCGGGTGCTGATGGATCTGCTCACGGTCTGGTTCATGAAGCGCTTTCTGACCCGGCCGATGCATGTGTTTGGTTTCGGTGGCCTGGCCTGCCTGGCGATCGGGCTGGTGCTGGGGCTCGTGCTGTTCGGCGAGAAGGTCTTTCTCAACGCCGACGTGGGCGACCGGCCGCTGCTGATGGTGGCCGTGCTGGCAATCATGGCCGGCATCCAGCTGTTCTGCTTCGGGCTGCTGGCGGAGCTGCAGATGCGCACCTACCACGAAAGCCAGGGTCGGCCGATCTACCGGGTACGCGCCACATTGCGAGGCAGCCTGGCGGGCTGAGGGCGGCAGGCCTGAACGGCCGTCCGACCGCGGAACGCCGCAATCCCCTCGGCGGCCAGGGCTGCCACGCAGGGGTCGGGATCGAAGCGAGCCCGCTTCAGCAGCGGCAGGCTGGCCCGATCTCCCCAGACCAGGCAGGCGGCCACGGCCGCCAGACGCTCGTCTTCGCTGCCTGTGGCAGCTGCGCGAAGCTCGGCGAGGACCTGCCGGCGCCAGCGAGGATCCCGGTGCGTGCCGGGCGCCATTGAGGCCAGGGCTTCCGGCAACAGCTTCCAGGGCTCGGGCCCAGGAGACGCGGAGATCGCCACCGCAGAGGGGGCTGATGAGGCCGCTGATGAAGTGGCCGGGGTCACGACCCGCTCGAGCTGCGCCCTGTTGACGGCGGCGACGGCACTGCCGTCATCGCCGGAGAGCAGGGGCAGCCTGCGGCCCCGCACAAGCCAGACCACCAGAAGGAGAGCCGCGGCGGCGGGGAGGGCCTGCTGCATCGGATTGAATTTTTATGTCGCAACGGCAGGGCGACAAGGCCTGCCCTGCAGTGATCTTTACAGTATCGGCGGTTGCTGTATTGGCCCGCGCCATGACTGGAGAATTCGCTGCCGCCTGGCTGCCCTCGTTGTTGGTCCCCGTGGTGGGGATCCTCGGCCCTGCCGTGGCCATGGCCCTGCTGTTCAACGTGATTGAAGCGCGCGACTGAGCGCCTCGCCCGTTCTTCTGCCTTTCGTTCCCACCACGAGCCCGCCCATGACCGTGCATCCCGTGGCCGACCCCACCGTCGGCAACCTCGCCACCCCCATCAACAGCAGTTACTTCACCAAAGCGTTCCTGAACGCTTTGCCCGCTTATCGCCCGGCTCTTTCCCCCAACCGCCGCGGCCTGGAAGTGGGAATGGCCCACGGGTACCTCCTCTACGGACCGTTCGCCCTCACCGGCCCCCTGCGGCATACGGAGTACGCCACCACCGCTGGCCTGCTGGCCACGATCGGCCTGGTGACAATCCTCACGATCTGCCTGTCGATCTACGGCACGGCCGGCACTGGCCCCAACGTGCAGCCCCCTGACGCCACGATCGACAACCCGCCCGCTGATCTGTTCACCAAGGCCGGCTGGGCCGAATTCGCCAGCGGTTTCTGGCTGGGTGGCTGCGGTGGTGCCGCCTTCGCCTGGTTCCTGGCCAGCACGGCTCTGGTTTCCCCCCTGGTCGACCTCGTCGGCGGCGGCTGGAGCGGCGGCTGAGCCGCACACCGCACCGAGCTGATCTCAGAATCCGGCAAGAGCAACCTCAGCGTTGCGCCAGGCCCCGCTAAGGCGGGGCTTTTTCATGGCCGGGGACCCCCCGCTGATCGAGCCAGGGGGCTCAGCGCCAGTGGCAGGGCGGGCAGACTCTTCCGGCGTGCCCTGAGCAGCCGTTTCGATGTCAGTCTCCGATCCCTTCCTACGGCGGCCGGTGCTCACCCTGGTGGTGAGCCTGCTGATCGTGATGGCCGGCCTGCTGAGCCTGCCTGGCCTGCAGGTGGAGAACCTGCCCCCGATCGCGCCGGTGCGGGTGAACGTGCGCGCCAGTTATCCGGGGGGTGGGGCCCTGGCCGTGGAGCAGGGGGTCACCACTCCGCTGGAGCGGCAGCTGAACGGTCTTGAGCGGCTGGAGAGCATCCGCTCCACCAGTTCCGCCAACGGCAGCTCGATCACCCTCACCTTTGAGGGGGGCAATCCCGAGCTCAACCAGATCAACGCCCAGAACGAAGCCGTTCTGGTGAACCGCCGACTGCCGCCCGAGGTGGCTCGTCTGGGTGTGCAGGTGCGCCGCAGCTCCGACGACCTGCTGATGGTGATCAGCTTCAGCACCCCGAAGGGGATGTACAGCGACGCCTTCCTCAGCGGCTGGCTTGACCAGCGCCTCAGGGATGAGCTGCAGCGGGTGCCCGGGGTCGGCAACGTCGCCATCGCCGGCGGCAGTGAACTGGCGTTCCGGGTCTGGCTGGATCCGGTGGCCCTGGAGCAGCGCAACCTCACCATCACCGACATCGAAAACGCGCTCGAGGAGCAGAACGTCCTCGCGGCCCTGGGCCAGGTGGGAGACGCCCCCAGCCCAGGTGGTCAGGAGATCACCCTGCCCCTCGAGATGGAGGGGCGGCTGCGCACACCCGCCGAACTGGAGGGTCTGGTGGTGAGCCGCGCCAGCAATGGCGGCGTGGTCCAGCTCAAGGACGTGGGGCGGGTCGTGCTCGATGTGGAAAGTTTCGAGAGCACTGCCATGAACCTGGCCGGCGAACCCACCCTGGCGGTGCAGATTTTCCAGCGCGACGGCAGCAACGCCCTCGAGGTGAGCGCTGCTGTCAACGCAGCGCTGAGCCGCCTGGAGCCCGACTTCCCGCCGGGGGTGGAGCTGCAGCGCATCGTCGATGTGGCCGACAGCGTGCGCGAGAGCATCCAGCTCACCTGGGCCAGCCTGCGTGATGCGGTGCTGCTGGTGATGCTGGTGCTGCTGCTGGCGCTTGGCAACAGTCGCCTGGCGGCCATCACCGCCGTGGCGGTGCCCGTGGCCCTGGTGGGCAGCTTCACGGTCCTGCGTCTCACCGGCAGTTCGATCAACACCCTCAGCCTCTTCGGCATGGTGCTCGCCACAGGTCTGGTGGTGGATGACGCCATCGTGGTCAGCGAAGACATCGGACGCCGGCTCCAGGCCGGAGAACCCCCCTGGCAGGCCGCCCGTAACGCCATGCAGGAGCTGGGCAGTGCCGTGATCGCCACCTCCCTGGTGCTGGTGGTGGTGTTTCTGCCGGTGCTGGCGATGCCCGGCAGTGTGGGCCGCCTGTACCAGCCGATCGCAATCACGATCAGCGCCACGATCCTTTTCTCCACCATCAATGCGCTCACCTTCACGCCGGTGGCCTCCAGCTGGCTGCTGCAGCATGGCTGGACGGAACCACTCTGGATGCGTCGGCTGCTGGATCGACCCCAGCGCTGGATCAACCGGCTCGGAGAGCAGTACGGCCGTGCTCTGGATCGCAGTTTTCGCTGGCGGCGGCGCATCCTGCTTGGGTTGCTGGGCAGTCTGATCCTGGCGGGCTGGGGCCTGGGGCAACTGCCCACAGCCTTCATTCCCCAGGAAGACGACAGTCAGATTCGCGGCGTGGTGGCGCTACCTGGGGGGGCCTCGATCCAGCGCACCGAAGCGGTGATGGAGCAGGTCCGGGAGCAGGTGGTGAGCGAGCCCCTGGTGCGGGTTGGCAACTTCTACGCAGGCCGCTCTTTTGGCGACAGTGCCCCGAACCGGGGCATCTTCTTTTTGCGCCTGCTGCCGCTGCAGGAGCGCGGCTCCCGGGCTGAAGACAGCAGTGAAGCGGTAGCCGAACGACTCTCCAAACGGCTGCGCAGCTCCATCAGCGAGGCCACCGTGCAGGTCAGCGTTCCACCGGTCGTGAGGGGCTTCAGCAGTGAGGGGGGACTGGAACTGGAGCTGCTCGATCTCAGCGGCGGGCGACTCAGCCTGAGCGAATTTGAGCAAGCTACCCGCGAATTCATCGCCGCCGCCAACGCCACGGGGGACTTTGAGCGGGTGGGCACACGCTTCAGTGCCGATTCTCCGCAACTGCGACTGGAGCCCGACCGGCTGCGCATGGCGTCACTGGGTGTGGACCTCGACACGGTGGTGACAACCCTCGGTGCCAGCTTCGGCAGCAGCTATGTCAACGACACCTTCGAAGGCGAGCGGGTCAGGCGGGTGATCGTGCAGCTGGATGGAGCCTTCCGGCGCACAGCCGCAGATGTGCTTTCGCTTCAGGTGCGCAACCGAGAAGGAAACCTGGTTCCCCTCCGCGAGCTGATGACCCTGGAGCAGGACAGCGGGCCGACGGTGATCAACCACAGCCGCCTGGCACGCTCGATCACCATCCAGGCCCTGCCCAAAGCGGGACTCAGCACAGGCAAGGCGATCCAACAGCTGGAGGAGGTGAAGCAAGAACTGGCCAATCCCGTGATCGCCCTCGAATGGGTGGGGCTGGCCAAGGAGGAGCGTCAGGCGGGAGGGCGCACCTGGCAACTGTTCGTCCTGGGAATGGCGGTTGTTTTCCTGGTGCTGGCCGGCCTTTATGAGAGCTTTCTCGATCCGCTGATCATCTTGATCACGGTGCCCATGGCCATGCTCGGCGCCCTGCTGGGCCTGGCCGGCCGCGGTCTCTTTCTCGATATCTATGCCCAGGTGGGAATGCTCGTACTGGTGAGCTTGGCCGCCAAAAACGGCATCCTCATCGTTGAGTTCGCCAACCAGCGCCTGAAGGAAGGGCTGGGCTTACGGGAGGCCGTGGAAGAAGCTGCCATCAGCCGCCTTCGCCCGATTCTGCTCACGGCCCTCTCGTCCCTGGCCGGTTTCCTGCCGTTGCTGCTGGCCACCGGAGCGGGGGCAGCCAGCCGAATCAGCATCGGCACCGTGGTGTTCTTCGGGTTGCTGGTATCAACCGGACTGACGCTATTCATGGTGCCGGTGGTGTACTTGGAGGTGAAACTGCTGGAAGGCCGTCGAGGGTGGCCCCAGGCGAAAAGGTCATGAAAAAACCCTCGGAGATAGTCCCCGAGGGTTGGATGTTGGAGGTGCGTCCCTCGGGGTGACTGATCGCTTGGATCAGCCGAACTTGCCTGAAGTGGATGCGATCAGGAAGGCGCCGTAAGTGAGGATGTATCCCACTGTGAAGTGAGCCAGACCGACTACACGGGCTTGAACGATCGACAGAGCCACGGGCTTGTCGCGCCAGCCAACCAGGTTGGCAAGCGGGGTGCGCTGGTGAGCCCAGACGATGGTTTCAATCAGCTCCTGCCAATAGCCGCGCCAGGAGATGAGGAACATGAAACCGGTGGCCCAAACCAGGTGACCGAACAGGAACATCCAGGACCAGACGGCAAGGTTGTTCGAGCCGAACGGGTTGTAACCGTTGATCAGCTGGGAGCTGTTCAGCCAGAGGTAGTCGCGGAACCAGCCCATCAGATAGGTGCTGGATTCATTGAACTGAGCCACATTCCCTTGCCAGATGGCGAGGTGCTTCCAGTGCCAGTAGAAGGTGACCCAACCAACGGTGTTCAGGGCCCAGAACACGGAAAGGTAGAAGGCATCCCAGGCCGAGATGTCACAGGTGCCGCCGCGGCCGGGGCCGTCACAGGGGAAGGAGTAGCCGAAGTCCTTTTTGTCGGGCATCAGCTTGGAACCCCGGGCATCCAGGGCACCCTTCACCAGGATCAAGGTGGTGGTGTGCAGTCCGAGCGCGATGGCGTGGTGAACCAGGAAGTCACCAGGACCGATCTGCAGGAACACATCGGTGTTGCCGTTGATGGCATCCAGCCAGAAGTGATCGCCAGGGATGTTGGCTGAAGCCAGGCTGGCGGCACTCGCCGGGTTGGAGAGCAGCACGTCAAAGCCGTAAATGGCCTTACCACTTGCCGCTTGCACGAACTGAGCAAAGACAGGCTCCACCAGGATCTGCTTCTCGGGAGTACCAAAGGCCACGACCACATCGTTGTGCACGTAGAGGCCAAGGGTGTGGAAGCCGAGGAACAGGGACACCCAGCTCAGGTGGCTGATGATCGCTTCTTTGTGCTCGAGCATCCGAGCCAGAACATTGTTCTTGTTGGCTTCGGGGTCGTAGTCACGGATGAAGAAGATTGCACCGTGAGCGAAGGCACCGCACATCAGGAAGATGGCGATGTACTGATGGTGGGTGTAGAGCGCAGCTTGTGTTGTGTAGTCCTTGGCGATGAACGCGTAGGACGGCAGCGCATACATGTGCTGCGCCACCAAGCTGGTGATCACCCCCAGGCTGGCCAAGGCCAGACCCAGTTGGAAGTGCAGGGAGTTGTTGATCGTGTCGTAGAGGCCCTTGTGACCTGCACCGAGCGCACCTCCGAAAGGAGTGCCTTTAGGGGGGTTGTGAGCCTCCAGAATCTCCCGGATCGAGTGACCGATCCCGAAGTTGGTGCGGTACATGTGGCCGGCAATCACGAAGATGCAGCCAATCGCCAGGTGGTGATGGGCGATATCGGTGAGCCAGAGCGCCTCGGTCTGGGGGTGGAAACCGCCCAGGAAGGTGAGGATCGCTGTACCGGACCCCTCGGAAGTGCCAAACACCTGGTTGAGGGTGTCGGGATTTTCGGCGTAAACGCCCCAGTTGCCGGTGAAGAACGGAGCCAGACCGGCGGGATGAGGCAGCACATTGAGGAAGTTGTCCCAACCAACGTGCTGGCCGCGGGCTTCAGGGATGGCCACGTGAACCAGGTGACCGGTCCAGGCGATTGAACTGAAGCCGAAGAGGACGGCGAGGTGATGGTTGAGGCGGGATTCAGCGTTCTTGAACCAGGCCAGTGAAGGCCGGAACTTGGGCTGAAGGTGGAGCCAGCCGGCGAAGAGCGCCCAGGCCGACAGGATCATCATGAAGATGGAACCCTGATACAGCTCGGCGTTGGTCTTCATTCCGATGGTGTACCACCAGTGGTACAGGCCGGAATAGGCAATGTTGACCGGGGAGGTTGCGCCCGCCTGGGTGAAGGCGGTGATGGCCCCCTGGCCGAAGTGAGGATCCCAGATCGCATGAGCGATGGGACGGACATGCAGCGGATCGGCGACCCACTGCTCAAAGTTGCCCTGCCAGGCGATATGGAACAGGTTGCCCGAAACCCAGAGGCCGATGATCGCCAGGTGACCGAAATGGGTGGAGAAGAGCTTTTGGTAAAGCTTCTCCTCCGTCATCCCGTCGTGGCTCTCGAAGTCGTGAGCCGTGGCGATGCCGTACCAGATACGGCGGGTTGTCGGGTCCTGTGCCAGACCCTGGCTGAACGAAGGAAATTTCGTTGCCATTGGGAAAGGTCAGGTGTGAGGTCAGCCGACCGCGATGAGTCGGGACAGGAAGAAGGCCCAGGTGGTAGCGATACCGCCCAGAAGGTAGTGAGCAACGCCTACGGCACGGCCCTGGGTGATGCTCAGCGCACGGGGCTGGATGGCCGGGGCCACTTTCAGCTTGTTGTGAGCCCAGACGATGGACTCAATCAGCTCCTGCCAGTAGCCACGGCCGCTGAACAGGAACATCAGGCTGAACGCCCAGACGAAGTGGGCACCAAGGAACATCAGGCCATAAGCACTGGAGGACGAGCCGTAGCTGTTGATCACCTGTGCGGCCTGAGCCCAGAGGAAATCACGCAGCCAGCCATTGATGGTGATGGCGCTCTGCGCAAAGTTCCCATTCGTGATGTGCTGGACGCTGCCGTCCGCATTCACGGTTCCCCACACATCGCTCTGCATCTTCCAGCTGAAGTGGAAGATCACAATCGAGATGGAGTTGTACATCCAGAAGAGGCCGAGGAACACGTGGTCCCAAGCCGAAACCTGGCAGGTACCGCCACGGCCGGGGCCGTCGCAGGGGAAGCGGAAGCCCAGGTTCGCCTTGTCAGGCACGAGCCTGGAGCTGCGGCTGTAAAGCACGCCCTTCAGCAGGATCAGCACGGTGACGTGGATCGTGAAGGCGTGAATGTGGTGGACCATGAAGTCGGCCGTCCCGAGGGGGATCGGACCGGCAGCCACCTTGCCGCCAACGGCGACGACGGCGCCATTGAACACCTCGCTCACACCGGCCAACGCATTGGGAGCGGTGGTGCCGGCAGCGGCGGCGTGCAGACCCTGAATCCACTGAGCGAAGACAGGCTTCAGCTGAATGGCGGTGTCGCTGAACATGTCCTGGGGACGGCCCAGGGCACGCATGGTGTCGTTGTGGATATAGAGCCCGAAGCTGTGGAAGCCCAGAAAAATGCACACCCAGTTGAGGTGGCTGATCAGGGCATCCCTGGCTTTGAGCACCCGATCCAGCACGTTGTCCACGTGCAGGGCGGGGTCGTAATCGCGTATGAGCGCAATGGCCGCGTGGGCACCGGCGCCAACGATGATGAAGCCTCCTATCCACATGTGGTGGGTGAAGATCGACACTTGCGTTGGATAGTCGATCCCGATGTAGGGATAGGGCGGCATCGCATACATGTGATGCGCCACGATGATGCTCAGCGAACCGAGCAGCGCCAGGTTCACGGCCAACTGGGCATGCCAGGAGGTGGTCATGAACTCGAACAGGCCATCGTGACCCTTCGGAGCAGGGAACAGCAGGGGATCACCCTTCTGTCCTTCAAGAATTTCCTTGATGCTGTGACCGATGCCCCAGTTGGTGCGGTACTGGTGTCCGGCAACGATGAACAGCACCGCAATCGCCAGATGGTGATGGGCGATGTCGGTCATCCAGAGGCTGCCGGTGACAGGATTCAGCCCACCCTTGAAGGTGAGGAAATCGCTGTAGGCGGCCCAGTTGCCGGTGAAGAAAGCGGAGAGACCCGCACCGAATCCTGGGTACAGCTGGGTCAGCAGATCCAGGTTCAGGAATTCATGGGGCAGGGGGATATCCGCCACCGAAGCGATGGTCTTGCCGTCGAGCACCAGCGGCTTGCCGGCGTCGATGGCATCCATCAAGGCCGTGGTGGGCAGGGACACGTGCAGCAGGTGCCCGGTCCAGGACAGGGAGCCCAGGCCCAGAAGGCCAGCAAGGTGGTGGTTGAGCATGGACTCAACGTTCTGGAACCACTCGAGCTTTGGAGCTGCCTTGTGATAGTGGAAGACGCCGGCATTCAGCATCAGGCCAGCCATCACCAGGGCGCCGATGGCCGTGCAGAGCAGCTGGAACTCACTGGTGAAACCCCAGGCTCTCCACACATGGAAGAGACCTGAGGTGATCTGGATGCCATGGAAGCCGGCACCCACATCGGCGTTGAGAATTTCCTGGCCGAAAATGGGCCAGACCACCTGAGCACTCGGCTTGACGTGCAGGGGGTCGGCCAGCCAGCCGGTGTAGTTGGAGAAGCGAGCACCGTGATAGAAGGCGCCGCTCAGCCAGATGAAGATGACGGCCAAGTGGCCGAAGTGAGCGCTGAAGATCTTCCGGGAGACCTCTTCGAGATCGCTCGTGTGGCTGTCGAAATCGTGAGCGTTGGCGTGGAGGTTCCAAACCCAGGTGGTGGTTTTGGGACCTTTGGCGAGGGTGCGATCGAAATGCCCGGGCTTGCCGAACAGTTCGAAGGTGGCAGGAACGGTGTCCCTGTCAACCATGTCCTTCGCCGTTTTCCCACGCTCTGGTGGGCTGATGGTCATCGAGACGTTCCTCGAGGGACGGAGTCGAGGTGGAGGTCCACCCCTCCGGACCGGGCCGAAAGGCCAGGCCGGTGGGCCTCACGGCTCCGCGGATCGAGATCCTTGGAACCATGGGCACCAGTGCGGAGTGGTTCCGGAAAAGACCGAAAGCCGCTGCCACCACTGGAGCTGGGGCCCCGATGAGGGGACCGCTGGCGGAAGTATAAGGGCGAGTTTCAGGCCCCTTGGGGGGTCAGTAACAAAGGTTCAATCCGCCACCACCCCTGTCTGGAACAGGGCTCTGACCCAGGCTCCCTATCACTCATCGGCGACGCGATGGCGCGCTTTGTTTATCCAATTCCCAGCAGACTTGGAGCTACATTCAGCATCATTTTTTTACGGGCCCCAGGCACTCTGGGCAAACTGTTCCCTGGGTTCCGGCACCAAGGCCGCGGGCCGACTTCGATCAGGAGCGATGCGCATGTTGGCAGCGGGGCTTCGGGGCCTGGGGGCGATGCTGCTCTGCCTGGCTGTGCTGCTGAGCGGAGGCTGGAGCCTGCGGCCCAGGCCCCAGGAGCCGCCAGCCACAAGTGGCCACCCGGCCACGTCCGGGCGCCTGCGGGAGATCCCCCCACCCAAGGCCAGCCAGGCCTTGCGGCTACGACTGGCGGAGCATCAGCCCCGGCTGCAGATCCTGGCTCCAGCCGACGACGCCGTGCTCCCCATGGCCCCCTGGTCGCTGGATCTCTCGCTCGACGACTGGCCCCTGGCCGATGCCGGCTCCCTGGGCCTTGGCGCCCACCTGGTGGTACAGCTCGATGACCAGGCACCCCTGCGCCTGGGCCCCAAAGACCCCAAGGGGCCAACCAGCCAGGACACCCGGATGAGCGTGGCCATGGCGCCACTCAGCCCGGGCAGCCACCGCCTGACTGTCTATGCGGCCAGGCCCTGGGGTGAAGCAGTGAAGGATCCCGGCGCCGCCGTGCAGATCCGCCTCCATGGCCTGGCCGCCAACCCCCTCAGCCAGCCTCTGCGGGGATCCCCCCAGCTGGTGAGCAGCACCCCCAGCGATCTGATCCATCACGAACCCGTGCTGATCGACTGGCTGTTGATCGACGCGCCCCTCCAGCCCCTCGACGGAGACGGTTCGAACTGGCGGCTGCGGGTGACCCTCAATGGCGACAGTTTCCAGGTGGACCGGCAGCAGCCGCTCTGGCTCTCAGGGCTGCGCTCCGGCAGCAACCCCCTGCAACTGGAGCTGCTCGACGGGCTGGGGGAACCGCTGAATCCACCCTTCAACAGCCTGGTGCAGGACCTGGTCATGCGTCCCGACGGCCCCCGTCCCTGGCAGACGGCATCCATCTCCGCCGAGGATCTGAAGCGTCTGCTGGGCGAGCGGCCGAGCGAGCCCGCAGGTGAGATCACAGCTTCACCACAGCCCGTCGAGGCCGCTGAGCAGGAACCCAAACCCAGGACGGAGCAGGACCTTCAGGCTGAGGGGATGGCCACCGACCGCACCGAAGCCGCCAGGTCATTGACAACCGCGAGCACTGAGCAACCGCTTGAGGAGGAGGCCGCTGCATCTGAGACGGCGCCTGAACCTGAGGCAGCGACTGAACCTGAGGCAGGTGAAGACAGGAGCGCCATGGAGTCAGTACCAGCGATGCCGGAGCCTGTGGAGCCTGCGGAGTCGGGGGACTCCCCTGACCCACCGGAGTTGCTTCCACCGCCCGAATCCACGGAACCGCGGACCCCGCCCGAAGCGCTCGACTCAGCTCCGGTGGCCAAGACTGTGATGCTGCCTGAAGCGTCGGCATCGCCGCTGGATCGGCTGCGTGCCAGGTTCGGGGCATGAGTGATTTGATCTGCTGGGGACTGGCCCTGAGCAGGGCCGGTGCCACCGTGCTCAAGCGCCTGGATCAGGGCGGGCTGGTGGAGGCCCGCGCTGAGCCCGGCGCCGGCGCCGCCGAGCTGCTCAGCCAACACTGGAAGGAGGCGTCGGCCTTCGTGGTGGTGGGAGCCTGCGGTGCGGTGACCCGCCTTGTGGCCCCGCTGCTGCAGGGCAAGGAGCACGACCCGGCCGTTGTGGTGGTGGATCCCCAGGGGCGCTTCGCCATCCCCCTGCTGGGGGGGCACGGGGCGGGAGCCGAGCAGCTCAGCCAGCGGGTGGCCGCCCTGCTGGGGGGCGAAGCGGTGCTCACGGGCGCCAGTAGTGGCAGCGGCAGCCTGGCCCTCGACAGCTTCGGACTGGCTTGGGGCTGGCGGAAGGGCCTGGGCGACTGGGATGGACTGATGAAAGCCGCTGCACGGGGCGAGCGGATCGCCGTGCAGCAGGACAGCGGTTGCCCCGACTGGCAGGGCCTGGAGGCCGCCGCAACGCTGCTTCAGCTCCCCGCAGAGAACCCGCCGGAGCAACTGGTGATCAGTCCACGCCTGGGCCCCGGCTGTCGCTGGCATCCACCCAGCCTCTGGCTGGGCTTCGGCTGCGAGCGTGACACCAGCCTCAGCCTGCTGGAGCGCTTGCTGGAGCAGGCCCTGGATGGCGCCCAACTGGCCCCGGACGCCGTCGCCGGGCTGGCGAGCATCGACCGCAAAGGCGATGAGCCGGCCCTGCTGGAACTGGCCCGGCGCCATCAGTGGCCACTGCGTCTCTTCAGTGCCGAGGCCCTGGCGGCGGTGGAGGTGCCCAGCCCATCGCAGGCGGTGCTCAAGGAAATGGGAACCGCCAGCGTGGCTGAAGCGGCCGCCCTGCTGGCGTCATCCCCACAGGCGGAGCTGCTGCTGGAGAAGCGCATCGAGCGGGCCCAGCCCGGGGAGCGGGGGGCCGCCACTCTGGCGGTGGCCCTGACCGCCGTGCAGTGGGCCCCGCAGCGGGGGAAGCTCCATCTGGTGGGCAGCGGTCCGGGACAGCTCGACCTGCTCACCCCCGAAGCTCGCCTCGCCCTGGCCGAGAGCACGGTCTGGGTGGGCTATGGCCTCTACCTGGATCTGCTGGAGCCCCTGCGGCGCCCCGACCAACTACGCCGCGACGGCCAGCTCACCCAGGAGCGCGACCGCTGCCGGCTGGCCCTGGAGCTGGCCGATGCCGGACTGAGCGTGGCCCTGGTGTCGTCGGGTGACAGTGGCATCTACGGCATGGCGGGGCTGGCCCTGGAGCTCTGGCTGGAGCATGACCCCCAGACCAGGCCCGCCTTCTCGGTGCATCCCGGGCTCTCCGCCCTTCAGGTGGCCGCGGCCAGGGCCGGCGCCCCCCTGATGCACGATTTCTGCACGATCAGCCTGAGCGACCGGCTCACCCCCTGGCCGACGATCGAGAAACGGCTGCGGGCCGCCGCCAGCGGGGATTTTGTGGTGGCGCTCTACAACCCCCGATCCCTGGGCCGCGACTGGCAGCTGGGCCGGGCCCGGGAGTTGCTGCTGGAGGGGCGCGGCGCCGACACTCCGGTGGTGCTGGCACGGCAACTGGGCCGGGCAGAGGAGAGTGTGCAGCTTCACACCCTCGGGGAGTTGCCCCTGGAGCAGGTGGACATGCTCAGCCTGGTGCTGGTGGGCAACAGCACCTCTCACCAGCAGGACGGGGTGATGGTGACACCCCGGGGCTACCCGGGCGCCGAACTGAGCTGAAAGGCTCCGGGCGGCCATCGGCCCCGGAGCTCAGAGATCGGGATGACAGGATTCGAACCTGCGGCCCCTTCGTCCCGAACGAAGTGCGCTACCAAGCTGCGCCACATCCCGCCGCTGGCAGTTTACGGGATCGTCCCCGTGCCGGGTTTCTAGACTCCCGGCTCCAGGATTCAGGCAGTGATGGCTCCCGACGCCCTGCTCAAGCCCGACTGGTTACGCGTCAAGGCCCCCCAGCGGGAGCGGATCGGTGCGGTGGCCGATCTGCTGGTGGACCTGAAGCTGAACACGGTCTGCCAGGAGGCCAGCTGTCCGAACATCGGCGAGTGCTTCGCCGGTGGCACTGCCACCTTCCTGATCATGGGGCCGGGCTGCACGCGGGCCTGCCCCTACTGCGACATCGACTTCGACAAGAGCGTGAGGGCCCTCGACCCCAGCGAACCGGAGCGGCTGGGAGAAGCGGTGGCCCGCATGGGCCTCTCCCATGTGGTGATCACTTCGGTGAACCGCGATGACCTCGACGACGGCGGCGCCAGCCAGTTCGTGGCCTGCATCGCCGAGGTGCGTCGCCGCTCACCCGGCACCACCATTGAGCTGCTGATCCCCGATTTCTGCGGCAACTGGCAGGCCCTGGCCGCCGTGATGGAGGGGGCGCCCGAGGTGCTGAACCACAACATCGAAACCGTGCCGCGGCTCTACAGGCAGGTCCGACCCCAGGGGATGTTCGACCGCTCGCTGGAGTTGCTGCAGCGGGTGCGCCATGGCTGGCCCCGGACCTACACCAAATCGGGATTGATGGTGGGGCTTGGGGAAACCGACGCCGAGGTGATGGCGGTGCTGGGGGACCTGCGGGCCCACCGGGTCGACATCGTGACCATCGGCCAGTACCTCTCGCCCGGACCCAGGCATCTGCCGGTGCAACGCTTCGTGACCCCCGGGCAGTTCGCTGGCTTCAAAGCCAGCGGCGAGGGAGAGCTGGGCTTCCTGCAGGTGGTGAGCAGCCCCCTCACCCGCAGCAGCTACCACGCCGGTGAGGTGCAACGGCTGATGCGACAACACCCCCGCTGAGGCAGCGCTCAACAGAGCTCCCCAGGCGCCGGGGCCTCCAGATCGAGCCAGCCCCCAGTCGGCAGCGGCAAGCGCAGCCGGTGGGCATGCAGCCGATAGCCGCCGTCGCCCGGCAGGACACCGGGCCGGGGCTCCCCTCCCGGCCCATAGAGGGGATCACCCAGCAGAGGAATCCCCGCACTGGCCAGATGGATGCGGATCTGATGCGGACGACCCGTGCGGATCATCACCTCCACCAGGTGTCCCTGGGAACGGCGCTCCAGCAGTCGCAATTCGCTCCAGGCGGGCAGGGCTCCAGGGTCATCGGGCCCGGCAGCGGCGGCCCAGATCTGACCAAGTCCGGCATGGGGGCGCCGGCCGATCGGGGTGGTGATCGGCAGAGACTCACCCGGGGCCAGCTGCAGCGGGGCCGGCACGGTCAGAGCCCGGTACACCTTGCGGCAAGCGGAGGCAGGGGGGGCGGAGCGGGCATCAGGCCTGGACTGGGGGTGGAGCTCGGCGGTGCTCTCGCGCAGCCTGGCGCTCAGCCAGGCACGGCTCTGGGGCCGGCGGGCACAGACCAGCAGGCCCGACGTGTGGCGCCCGAGACGGTGCACAGGCCGCGGCAGTGCCGGGAACGCCTCACCCCCATCAGGCCCGTGACCCGGGAAGGATCGCTCCAGCAAGCGCAACACGGTGTGCTCCAGAAAGCCACCGGCGGGGAGCACGGGCAGGCCGCTGGGCTTATCGATCACATAGAGATCCCCGTCGTCGTGGATCACCCGCCAGCGCGCCGGCACGGCCTCCTCCCGCCAGGGGGGTCGCTGCCACTTGAGCCAGTCGCCGGCGCTGAGCAGCCCATCGCCATCGAGCCGACGGCCATTGAGCAGGATTTGGCCCTCCTGAAGGCGCGCTCTCCAGAGAGAGGCCCCGGAATGGCGGTAGCGCTCCGCCAGAAACGCACTGATCAGACCCGGTGCCTGAGCCTGGTTCACCCGGTCGCTGTAGATCCAGCCCTGGTTGAGCCGGGCCGGCAGCCAGCCCGGCGGCAGCGGCTCAGTCAACCAGACCGTTCTCGAGGGCGTAGCGCACCAGTTCGGTGCGGCTGGTGGTGCCGGTCTTGGTGAACAGGCGGCTCACGTACTTCTCGACATTGCGGATGGAGGTTTCCAGGCGGCGGGCAATCTCCTTGTTCATCAACCCCTCGGCCACCAGCTGGAGCACACTCGCCTCGCGGGGGGTGAACGAATGGGTGGCCGGTGTGGCGCTCTTGTGGGAGCCCGTCTGCTGCAGCAGGGAGCGGATCTCGGTGATCTGCCGCGCCATCTGACCGATGTCCGCATCGGCATAGCGGGCCGCCTCGGCCAGCAGCCGCTCCTGACGGCGCACCACATTCCGCACCCGCGCCACCAGCTCATCCGGGTCGAAGGGCTTGGGGATGTAGTCGTCGACCCCGGCCTGGAAGCCCTCGATCCGGTCTGCCGTCATCCCCTTGGCGGTGAGGAAGATCACCGGTGTGCCCCCCAGGCGCTCGTCGCCCCTCAGGCGCTTGAGCAGGCCGTAGCCATCCAGGCGCGGCATCATCACGTCGCTGATCACCAGGTCGGGAATGAGCTCCTGCGCCGCCGTCCAGCCCTCCTCGCCGTCGTTGGCGGTGGTGACCTCAAAACCCTCATCCTCCAGATAGGCCTGCACGGCGGTGCGCAGGCCCGGTTCATCGTCGACCAACAACAGCCGGGCCGGAGCCGGTGGGCTGATCGGGGTGTCCTCGCCGCTGTTCTCCCCTTCCGGCCTGCTGGTGGACTCGATCTGGCTCATGAACCGGCTGGCGTTGGGAGGAATCTATCCAGGCCCGCGCGGCGGTCAGAGGTTGCCGGCGGGCACCACCTGCTCCCGTTCCACCCGGTTGCCGCTGTAGCCGCGCTCACGGGCCAGGCTGCGCAGGCTGTTGGGGTCCTTGCCGGCCTGCTCCGGGAAGCAGGTGGCCCACCAGACCAGATGGTCGATGCGGTTGGCCGGCGTGACCACGCCGCCGGGGTTGAGTTCCCGCAGGATCAGGTTGCGGCCGTCGTTGGTGACCCGCAGCGGCGCCGAGGGCGAGCACTGGACCGTCTCGGAGCGGACCTTGACGTCGTTGGGCAGCTCCTCCCACACCTTGATCCGCCAGACCTGGGGCTGGACGGGATCGGCGGTGATGCCGAACACCCCCAGGGCCTGCTTGCCGTCGGCGATGTCCCGCTCCAGTAACAGGGCCAGCCCGGCGGGGCGGTTCTGATCCGGACGCACGAAAACGCTCTGGGCCACGGCGGAGGGGATGGAGGTCAACGCCACCGGGGCCAGGCCTGCCAGGGCAGCAGCCAGAAGCCGCAATCTCGAGGGTGAAGCCATCGGCTGGTTCGGGGCGGCTGGGTTGTCAGCATGGAATGGTTCCCCGGGGATGGGAAGGAGGGATGGCCACCACCTATCTGGACCACCAGGCCACCACCCCCTGTGATCCAGCCGTGGTGGCGGCGATGGCTCCCTACTGGAGCGAACGGTTCGCCAACCCCTCCAGCCGCTCGCACCGCTGTGGCCTGGAGGCGGCGGCCGCGGTGGATCTGGCCCGCAGCAAGCTGGCCCAGCAGCTGGGTGTGGTCGCCGAGCAGGTGGTGTTCACCAGTGGGGCCACGGAGGCCAACAACCTGGCGATCAAAGGGCTGGTGGAAGCCCGGCGCCAGCGGGGCCGACACCTGCTCACCCTGGCCACGGAGCACCGGGCGGTGCTGGAGCCCCTGCGCTACCTCGCAGGCCACGGCTATGAGCTCACCGTGCTGCCGGTGCAGCGTGATGGCCTGGTGGACCTGAACCGATTCAGCGAGGCCCTGCGCGACGACACCCTGCTGGTGAGCGTGATGGCCGCCAACAACGAGATCGGCGTGCTGCAACCCCTCGCCGCGATCGGAGCGCTCTGCCGCGAGCGGGGCATCGCCCTGCACAGCGATGGAGCCCAGATCTTCGGGAACCGCCCCCTGGGGCCCTGTGAGCTGGGCCTCGACCTGTTCAGCCTCAGCGGTCACAAGATCTACGGACCCAAGGGCATCGGCGCCCTCGTGCTTGCTGAGGGGATCGTCCTGGCACCCCAGCAGCATGGCGGCGGCCAGGAAGGGGGCTTGAGAGGGGGAACTCTGCCGGTTCCCCTGATCGTGGGGCTGCAGCGGGCGGCAGAGCTGGCCAGCCACGACTGGGAGGCGCGACAGGAGCGCCTGGGCGGGCTGCGGGATCGGCTGCTGGCGGGTCTGCTGGAGCTGGGAGGGGTGCGGGTGAACGGCAGCCTGGAGCACCGCCTGGCCCACAACCTCAATGTTCAGGTGGATGGGGTGGATGGCAACCAGCTGCACCGGGCCCTGCGCCGGCAGCTGGCCGTGAGCGGTGGCTCCGCCTGCAGCAGCGGCAGCCCCTCCCATGTGCTGGCCGCACTGGGGTTGAGTCCGGCGGAAGCGGCGGCCTCGATCCGGTTCGGGCTCGGCCGCACCACCACGGCCGCAGAGATCGACCAGGCCGTGGTGGTGGCGGCGGCGGCCCTGAACGAGCTGCGGGGCTGATGAACGATCCTTGCCTCAAAGGCCACCTCTCCTCAACCTTGCATGAATCATGGTCAATCCTTAACCAACGACAGTCCGCTGCGGAGGCTTGCCTTGCCGAGGTCCATCTCGATCCGTGCCTTCGCACTGGCAGCAGGGGACCGGAGCCTGCCGCCATTGGGAACAACGACGCAGCGGCGGCAGCGGGAGCGCTTCCTTGCCGGGGCGATCGACGGACTGCTGGGAGCCTTTGGCGCGGCCCTGGTGCTCTCGGCGGCCGGGAGGATCGCCGGCATCGGTGGCAGTAGGCCCACCTTGGCGCAAGCCTGGGTAGCGGGGCTGGGCCTGCTGCTGCTCACGGCCGGCTTGCGCCGACTCGGCCGTGGGCTGATGGAAGGGACGGCCACGCCCGAAGGGCAGAGACAGCTTGAGCGCGGGGTGATCTGGTTTCCCTTCGGCGCCATGGCCTTGTTTGCCGCTTACAGGCTCGGAGTCAGCGACGTGGACGCCTACAAGGTGCTGGTGTCGGAAGGGAGCGTGGTGGAGTGGCTGACGTTCCTGTTCTTTCTTGCCGCCGGAGCCCTCTTCCTGCTCACCGGGCGGGGGCAATGGGTGACGGATAGGGCCGAGGGACGGCGGGGTTTAGGTGCTCTCTTCCTCGCCATGGGCGTGGTCAGCCTGCTGATCGGCTTCGAGGAGATGAGCTGGGGGCAGACCATCTTCAACTGGGACACGCCGGAGCTGTTCAACACCGCCAACGCCCAGAAGGAAACGAACCTGCACAACCTGGCGCTGATCCAGGACCGGATCTGGACGATCACAGCGGCGGTGTGCGTGGGGGCGACCCTGTTGGTGGGAGTGCGTCGGGCCCTTGAGGCCAAAGGACGCCTGATCCAGCGCTCCCTGGCCGATGCGGTTCTGCCGCACTCCACGCTGCTGGGCTACTTCCTGTTTGCGGCCCTCCTCTACGTGCCGGTGGTGCTGATCAAGCACGACGTGGCCATCCCTGTGCTGGGCTCAGCCTGATCCGACCCTGCTCAACCCGGCAGCAACACGCGACTGAGCAGCACGAACCCCAGCACGCCGAAGAGGGCGAGAAGGAACTGAGCGACCCGGCTCACGAGCATCCCGGTGACCACGGCGAGCCCCACCAGCAGGGAGCGGCGAAGCCGGAGCAGGCCCAGGGGGCCGAGCGAGGTGGGGGCCGTGAGCAGCTCCCCCAGCGATGCCCCCAGCAACGGACCGAGCAGGGCCCCGAGCAGCGGTCCACCCACCGGCAGCGCCGGCAACAGTCCCAGCAGACCCACCAGCAAGCCCAGGCCAGCGCCGAGATAGGCCCAACGGGTGGCCTGGAGTCTGGCTGCTCCGAGCGTCACGCCGAGCACATCCGCTCCCCAGCCCAGCAGCAGGATCAGGGCAGCCAGCAGAAACTCCGGCCAGGTGCCAGCCCAGCCCTCGGCCCAGACCCAGACCGCCACCCCCAACGGCAGCAAGACGAGCCCAGGCAACACGGGCAGCAGTGTGCCGGGGATCGCCATCAGCTGGATGATGAAGGCGATCCACCAGAACAGGTCAGCGCGATCCATCAGCGGTCCCCCGCGACAAGGTCCGCCGAACGCCGTCGGGCCAGCCTGAACTTCGCTGAACGGCTGCGGGGATTGCGCTCCGCCTCCTGCTCATCGGCCACCAGGGGCTTGCGGGTCAGACGCTCAAGGCGGCCATCGCCCAGAAACGCCTCCTTCACCCGCCGGTCTTCGAGGGAGTGAAAGCTGATCACCCCGAACAGGCCGCCAGGCGCCAGCCAGGCGGGTGCAGCCTGAAGCAAGCTCTCGAGAGAGCCGAGTTCGTTGTTCACGGCGAGTCGCAGGGCCTGGAACGTGCGGGTGGCCGCATGAATGCGGCCATGGCGGGCCTTGGGGGGATAGCAGCCGGCCACCAGATAGGCCAGGGCCGCCGTGCCGCGACTGGAGCCTGTCCACGGCCGGGCTTCCACGATGCGGCGCGCAATCCGCCGCGACAGCCTCTCCTCGCCGTAGGCATAAATCAGATCAGCCAGTTCCGTTTCCTCGAGCCGGTCGATCAGCTCGGCGGCCGTCTCACCGCCGGCGGTGTTCATGCGCATGTCGAGGGGGCCATCGGTCCGAAAGCTGAACCCCCGCTCAGGCCGGTCCAACTGGGGACTGCTCACCCCCAGATCAGCCAGCACCCCCACCAGGGGCTCCCTCGGGGAGTAGTCGGCAAAGTTGCATGGCAGCAGGCGAACCCGATCGGCGAAGGGGGCCAGCCGCTCAGTTGCAGCCGCCAGGGCCGAGGGATCCTGATCCAGGCCGATCAGGCGCAGACCGGGGTGGGCAGCGAGCAACAGGGCGCTGTGGCCGCCGCCGCCCACCGTGGCATCGAGCAGGGTTCCCTCGCCCTGGATCTCGGCAAAGCCAGCCACCACGGCGGCGGCGAGAACCGGCTGGTGGTCGAACGTCTGCTGCATGGGTTCCTTCCTAAGATCCCCGGGTTCGCCTTCGAGTCCACGGGCCCATGACGCAACTGGAAACGCGCACGGAGCCGATGGTGGTCAACTTCGGGCCGCACCACCCGTCGATGCACGGGGTGCTGCGCCTGGTGGTGACCCTTGATGGTGAAGACGTGGTGGACTGCGAGCCGGTGATCGGCTATCTGCACCGCGGCATGGAGAAGATCGCCGAGAACCGCACGAACGTGATGTTCGTGCCCTACGTGAGCCGCTGGGACTACGCGGCCGGGATGTTCAACGAGGCGATCACGGTCAACGCTCCCGAGAAGCTGGCCAGCATCCAGGTGCCGAAACGCGCCAGCTACATCCGGGTGCTGATGCTGGAACTGAACCGCATCGCCAATCACTTGCTCTGGCTTGGCCCCTTTCTCGCGGATGTGGGTGCCCAGACCCCCTTCTTCTACATCTTCCGCGAGCGGGAGATGATCTACGACCTCTGGGAAGCGGCAACCGGTCAGCGGCTGATCAACAACAACTATTTCCGCATTGGTGGCGTGGCGGCTGATCTGCCCTACGGCTGGCTGGAGAAGTGCCTCGACTTCTGCGATTACTTCGGCCCCAAGATCGATGAATACGAGAAGCTGATCACCAATAACCCCATCTTCAAGCGCCGCATTGAGGGGCTGGGGGTGATCAGCCGAGAGATGGCGATCAACTGGAGCCTCTCGGGCCCGATGCTGCGCGCTTCCGGCGTCCCATGGGATCTGCGCAAAGTTGATAAGTACGAGTGCTACGACGATTTCGAGTGGGACGTGGCCTGGGAGAAGGAGGGCGACTGCTACGCCCGCTATCGGGTGCGGATCGAAGAGATGCGCCAGTCGCTCAAGATCCTGCGCCAGGCCTGCACAGCCATTCCCGGCGGCCCCACCGAAAACCTCGAAGCCCGCCGCATGAGCGAAGGCAAGAAGAGCGAGTGGTACGACTTCGACTACCAGTACGTGGCCAAGAAGGTAGCGCCGACCTTCAAGATTCCCGGTGGTGAGCTCTACGCCCGGGTGGAATCTGGCAAGGGCGAACTGGGGGTGTTCATCATGGGCAACGACGATGTGACCCCTTGGCGCTGGAAGATCCGCGCCGCTGATTTCAACAATCTGCAGATCCTGCCCCACATCCTCACCGGGGCCAAGGTGGCCGACATCATGGCGATCCTGGGCTCCATCGACGTGATCATGGGCTCGGTGGACCGCTGAGCGCTGACGACAGCTGGCGGCGGGGGCGCGGTCGGCGAAGCCGCTGGCTCGATCAGCTGCGCCGGTGCGGCATCGCTTTGCCTGCGCTGCTCACCGGCTACCTCTGGCTGAAGGGCTGGCATCCCGCCCTGCCCGGACTGAGTTGTCCACTACGGGCACTCACGGGCCTTCCATGCCCCACCTGCTTCCTGACCAGGGCCACGGCCGCGGCCCTGAATGGCCGGCTCACGGAGTCGGTGGACCTGCACGCCTTCGGGCCGATCGCCGCTGTCGCCCTGCTGGCTTGGTCGGCGCAGGCTCTTTGGAGCCGACGGCTGGTGCCCCAGGGGCTGAAGGACACCCACCTGGCCCTGGCAACGCTGCTGCTGCTGCTCTACTGGGTTGGGCGGATGGGCCTCACCTATGGAGTCGGCATTGCCGTCTTTCCAGACACCTAGAACCGACTCAGCAGGGCTCAGACATGGGTCAACAGATACTGGCCGTTGCCATTGAATTCGCCATCACAGCTGCTGAAGATTGTCCCGAGAAACAGGAGATAAAAGCGCCATATTCGCCGAAATCTCGCATAGTCCATTCCATAGTTCAATTGTCTGACCACATCCTGGGAGGCATCAAACCGATTCAGCCAGGCAGTGAGAGTCTGGTGGTAATTGGTGCCATTCATGTACCAACGCTTAACGGTTTTGAGATCGTTACTGTGGCTGGGAACAGCGTCATGATTCCAGTATCGTCCATGTGGAAAAATATACTTATGGGTGAAGCCTGACGACATGTTGTTCGGGATCCGCACGGTGATGATATGAATCAGAACCTTCCCCTGGGGCTCCAGCAGGGAAGCCAGTCTGGCGAAGGCCTTGGTGAGATTGCCCACATGGCAGAACACGCCAACCGAGATGATCTTGTTGAATCTTTCCGGAAACACCACCTCGTTGATGTCACCCTCCACGAGGGTGAACCTGCCAGAGCTCAGGTGACTACGTGGATCATTCATCTTCCCACGCATGTACGCACATTGCTGCCGGCTCAAGTTGACCCCCGTGCAGCGCAGGTTGGGGAACTTTGAAAGGATGTAATTGGGAACACAGCCCCACCCACAACCAAAATCAAGGAGATTGTCTCCATCCACAATGCCTAGACGTTCAATCATCTGATCAATCATGTGCCGTTGCGATTCTTCCAGATCTCTGGCGCCATGCTCCCAGTATCCAGTGCTGTATTTTGGATAGATAGGCTCCCAATCACCCAGCATTCGGTTCAGCATTTCCTGGGGGCGATCATACTGAATCTCCATCAGCTCCTTGGATGATTCCGCAATCTGATCAGATTCCTCCAGCACCCATTCGTATGGCGCCAACAGACCAGGGAAGTGTCGAAACAGGATGGGCATGGAGGCGTGGATCATCCCTCGGTAAAGGGAGTCGGGAATCTCCAGACCGTTGATGTAGGCCTCCGCCATGGCCATCTGGGCCTGGTTGAAGGCGCCTGCCATCAGACGGGTGCCTCTGTAGGCCAGGGAATGACTGGCATTCCTGGCTCTGGTATCGGCCAAAGTGGTCTGGATGTCTCCAGATAGATCAACAATCGTTCGTGTCATCAGCCAACGTCTCAAGAGCAGGAATGGAAGACCGACCTTTGCCTGGGAAAGCATGAGTTGTGAATCTGAAACCCCTCGCCCAACCCCCACCGCCGCGCAAACTCCATCCAAAGCATTGCTCTCAAAAGCGGCTTTGGCCAGCAGGGCAAGAAACCGACATTTTCTGTCATCATCAGGTTGGCCATCGCCAGGAAGGAGGCTTGCCAACCTCCTGCATCACGTGGGCCACCCGATCGGTCAGTTCACCCGCTCGAGCAGCCACGCCCCCTTCGCTATTGACCCAACCGGAAACAGCCATAGCGATCATGTCACAGCCGCAGGAATTGGCCCATTCACCTTGGAACTCAAAGCAGGGTCATTCTTCAGCGCTTCGCCATCCCACTGCATGATCGCGACATCCTCAGCCCACTGGGCAGGAGCGGACTTGAGCATCTTGAAGAGGGCGGCCCGCCATTGCGGATAGAAGCAGAACAGACCGATCTTCAGGAATCGGCCGTTCTGGCCCATGAAGGCGATGGCAGCGGTCAAGTGGGATCATGTGATTAAGCAGGATGTAACAGAAGAGACATTTCAAGACAAGACTTGAATCGAACGGCAAGAGACATGACCAGCGACCTCATCGGCAGCGGGCCAGCCCCAATCGATCTCCCCCGATGGCTGCAGCTCCACCGAACCGTGCGCTTCGGTGACACCGATGCGGCCGGCGTGATGCATTTCCACCAGCTGCTGCGCTGGTGCCATGAGGCCTATGAGGAGAGCCTCGAAACGTTTGGCCTCCCATCCGAGGCAATCTTTCCCACCCCCAGCTGGGACGCCCCCTGCGCTGACAGGGTCGATTCCAGCCCAGCGCAAGCGGCCTTGCCGATCGTGCACTGCCAAGCCGATTACCTGGCCCCCCTGGTGTGCGGCGATCGGCTGACGGTCAGCCTCAGCCCTCAACCGCTCGATGCCGGATCGTATGAGGTGAGCTACATCTTCACCAAGCTGGAAGCGGCCAGCCGCCCTGTGGCCTGGGGCCTCACCCGCCATGTGGCCATCGATCCCATCAGTCGCCGCCGCTGCGATCTGCCCGGCCCGATCGAGCGCTGGCTGGAGGCCTCGGCCAGCGGGATTTCACCGTCCTGATCTCAGGATCAACGCCGGAGCCGACGCTGAACGATCCAGTCAGAGGATCGGTGGCCTGCGGGAGACAGCCCAGAGCAGGGCCGCCAGTTGCAACGGGAGCAGGCTGGCCACAAGGCTGAGTGGATGAAAGCCATCCTCCACCGCCACCCCCGCCAGGGAGAAACTCACCGAGGCCGCTAGGGCGATGAGGAGCGTCAGGCCGAGCCGGCCGGAGAGCCCGGGACGACGCAAGTTGAGCGTGGCCGTGGCCGAGGCTGTGGAAGCGGACGACTGAGAGCGCATCAGAACCACTCCTTCTTGGCATCGATGTAGGTGGCCTTGAACTCTTCAGGGGTTTTGGTGAGGTAGATGATCCCCTCCACCAAGCCGATCACCCCCATCACGAAACTGGCGATGCCACAGGTGACCACGCCACCGGCAACAGACACCACCAGCATGATCACGCCCGATGTGGTGTAGCCGAGCACAAACTTGTGGATCCCGAAGGCACCCAGAAAGATTCCCAGCAACCCCGCGGCGAGCTTTTTGTTGGAGAGTTCCGGATCAGCGGACGACGTCATTAAGAGGGGGCGACTGCCCAGCTTTAGCTGACTTCAGCGTCAGCGTCATCAGCGCTGGCTCCTCCGTCACAGGACTGGAGCAGCCAGCGGCTCCAGCGCCCCCGCTCCCACTTGCCCAGGACGTTGGGGGCCAGATCAGGGCAGGCCAGCCAGTGTTGGGGGCGCTGGGCCGGGGGAAGCCGTTGGGCGAGCCGCCGGCAATGGGCGATGAGGGCCGCCGTGGTGGCGGTGGACGCCTCAGGCACTCGCGGCCCTGAGGCACCGCCAGGACGCACCAGGGCCACGAGACGCTCGCCCCAGAGGGGATCACGGCAGGGCAGCAGCAGCAACTGGTCCAGGGGCAGCTCCTCTGCCCGGGCCCAGCCCAGCAGGCGAGCCTCCACCTGCTCAGGGAAGACGGTTTCGCCGCCGCTGCTGATCGCCCCATCCAACCGCCCCAGAATCTTCAGCCCAGCGGGGCCGACGCGGGCCGCATCGCCACTGCACCACCAACCCTCCTGCCGCTCCAGGGGCTGCAGTCGCCCGGCCTCCAGGCAGCCTGGGCTGAGGCGTTTCGTGCGCACCAGCAGAGCGCCATCGGGGTCAAGCCGCAGCTCCACATCGGCCAGCGCCCGGCCACACCCCCCCTCCCCCTCCAGGAAACGCTCCGGAGGCAGGGCCGCCACCATCGCGGCGGTTTCGCTGGCGCCGTAACAGGGCGAGAGCGGGATCTCAGCCTCCCGGGCCCGGGAGGCCAACTCGGTGGAGAGCGCCGCGCCTCCCACCCAGACCACGGCGCAGCCCCGCAGCCAGGCGCAGCCCTCCGCTGCGGCCAGCAGCCGCTCCAGCTGGATGGGCACCAGGGAGAGCAGCGCTGGACGGTCGGCTGGAAGGGGAAACGCCGCCGCCAGATCCCGGGGCCGGCGCATCAGCTCCGGCGACAGCCTGCGCCAGGGCGTCCCCCAGACTCGGCTCCGCACCAAGGGCAGCAGACCGCTGACGTGATGGAGCGGCAGGGGGTTGAGCTGCAGGGTCGCTGAGGGATCCAGCCCGATCGAATGCAACCACTGGCCAGTGGCGCCAGCTGAGGCCTCCAGATGGGCCAGGGGCTGCAGGCACCAACGGCGGCCGCCGGCACTGCCGCCACTGCCCACCACCACAGCGGCCCCGGTCAGGACTGATCCTGCCAAAGCGGCGCCGAGCAGGTCCTGCTCCTGCTCGGCACAGAGACCCACCAGCCGCTCCTCACGCCAGGCCTGCTCAAGCCGTGCCACCAGCCCCTCGGCCGGCTCGGCGCTGGTGAGCAGCAGAGGAGAACCCATCGGCGACGATCCCGCGCTTAGTCCTGCCGTGCGCGGCGGGCAGAGATCCCCGCCTCCACAGCGGTGACACCGGCGAGCAGCAACAGGCCAAGCAGACCGATCAACTGTTGCCGCGAATCAGCCTGGGGGCCCAGATCCACTCCGTCCCGCTGGACCAGCACCAGCCCGAGCACAAACCAGCTGGTGCTGATGGCAGAGGTGATCCAATAAGCCCGCCAGCGTCGTTGATAGATGTAGCCGGTGCCCAGGCCCGGCACCAGGTTGAGGACCACGGCCACCCAGGGGGCCGAGGCCGCCAGGGTGTCCTTCTTGCTGAGTCTCATCGTGGTGGCGGTGTCGTTCACGCCAACTCTGGCGGCTCCAGCCAACTCCCGGCGGCCGCCGCCCAGACCTGCTCGGGGTCGGAACTGGCCAGATCGCCGCTGGCTCCCCAGCCCGGGGCCAGACCCGGCGCCGAGGGGGTGGGTCCCCCTGCCTGGAGAGCGGCCAGCTGGTGCAGCCAGCGGCGGCCGATGCCGGTCTCGAAGCCCGTGCTGAGCGTCAGCCGGGGCAACCCTGCCCGCAACTGTGCCAGCAGGGGCCTGGGGTCTCCCTCCTGGGAGGGCCGTCGCACCTGCCAACCGCCCCAGCTGCGGCGCAGACCCGGATTCTTCGCCAGCGACTCATCCAGGGCCACCGGCAGGGGCGGGGGGCCAGCCGCCAGGGCGAGCAGGCCGGCGTGATCGGCGGGAACCAGAGGTTGCTCCAGCCACTCCAGGCGAGCCTCAGCGGCGAGCCGCGCGCCCCAGGCCGCAGCTGTGGGGCGCGCCCAACCCCCATTGGCATCCAGGCGGAGTCTGGCCCCGCTCGGCAAGCGCTCCAGCAGCAGCTCCAGCAACTGACGCTCCTGGAGGTCATCCGTAGCCGCCACTTTCCACTTCAACGTGAGGGGGAGACCGCCGGGCTGAGCTGGCTGGCTGTGCTGGTGGCAATTCAGGACCCGCTCCAGGGCCGATAGCAGCGGCGGCCCTGCTGGCAGCAGCCATGCAGGGGCTGGTGGGGGCAGCCACCCCCCGGCGGCGGCTCCCACCAGCCCCTGGATCTCGCCCAGAGCAGCTCCGAGGGCGAAGGCCAGCGCCGCCGGCAGGGCCGGCAGGCGCGCCTCCAACTCCTGGCGCTCAATCATGGGACCCAGGGCTTCCATGGCCCTGGCAATGCTGACCAGCTCCGGGCCCTCAGTTCCTTGATCGGCGCCCGACGGCAGCGGGGCCGCCTCCCCCCAGCCCTGATCGAGCACCGGCGCAGGCCCCCTACCTCCCCCAGCCAGCACCTTGAGCCGCAGCAGCCAGCCGCGCTTGCTCCTCAGAGTGCCCCGGCCGGTGACAAGAGGCGAGGGAAGAACCAGTTCAAAGGGCCGCCAGTGCAGGCCAAGCGTCACCACAGCGGCAGCCAGGGGCCGACCGCCAGGCCCAGCGCCAGGCCCAGACCATTGAGAGCCTGGAAGCGCAGGGCCAGGAACTTGCTGCCGGCGATCCGCTCAGGTGTGTCGTGGTGCTCGCGCAGCAGCTGAATCAGGCCCCTGGCTGAAGGCAGGCCCACGATCCCCAGCAGAGCCGTCAGGGGCCAGCGCCCCAGAAGCACCGGCGCCCACTGCAGGGCCAGGGTCAGGGCGATGAACCAGGGCACCAGGGCCGCGGCGCCGGCCGTGCCCAGCTTCACCACGGGCGAGCGCTTGCCGTGGCTGGCGTCCTGTTCCACCTGGTGGAAATGGGAGCAGAACAGCACCAGGGTGGTCGCCAGGGCGGGTCCGCTGCCGAGCAGCAGGGCCGCTTTCCATGGGATGCCGGCGAAAGAAACCAGGTCACCGAGCCCGGCGCCGGACGAGGGCGCCAGGGCCATCAGGGCGGCGGCGGTGGCCAGCGGGCCGAAGGCGAGCCAGCAGAGTGGTTCACCCAGGCCGCGGTAGCCAAGCCTCAGGGGTGGTCCCTGGTAGATGTAGCCGAGCGCGCAGCATCCCAGCACCAGCGCCAGCACCAAGGGGGTGCTGCGGGCCGCCACCAGGGCGAACAGCGCCAATCCGAGCGCCAGGCAACCATTGGCGAGCTGGGCCACCCGGTCGCGGCGGCCGGTGAGATTCACCAGGGAATGGGGCTTGCCGAGCCTGTCCACGCCGGTATCGGCATCGAAGACATCGTTGGCCAGGTTCTCCCAGCCCAGCAGCAGCACCGCCGCCAGCAGGAAGGCCAGCAGTTGATCAAGGCGAGGGGCCTGGCCCTGGCCGGTCCACCAGCCCGCGGCCAGCAGCACGGGCATCACCGCCACCGAATACATCGGCCATTTGATCGCCGCTTTCCAGAGGCGGCGGCGAGACGGGTCGTGGGAGCGCTCCCCGGGCGACAGGTCGCCGGCGGAGTCCCCATCGGCGTAACGGCTTGCGACGACCTGGGGGTCGGACATGGGCAGCGGGGACGGCGGACCGGGAAGCACCCATACATTTGAGCAGCTTTCCTGGCCACCGCCGCCATCGTCCTGGTGCAGGTCGTTCCCTCCTTCACCGAACTGCTCGCCGCCGCCGCCCAGGGGGCACGGCAGCTGGAGGACGAGGGCGTGCTCAGCCTGGCGCTGCCCATGCCCTGCCGGGACCCCCTGGCGCTGCTCCCCCACCTCGATGACGGGGGACGTTTCCGCTTTCTCTGGGACGGCGCACCCGGGCTCTGTCTGGCGGCCAGCGGCACCACCCACCGCCTGGAGCTGAGCGGACCGAGGCGCTTCGAGCTGGCCCAGCGCTTCAGCGCCATGAGCCTCAGCCGCCTGGGGCAACAGCCCCAGCAGGTTCCGCCCCTGGCCAGACCGAGGGTGCTGCTGGCCTTCTCCTTTTTCGACAGTCCCCTGCAGGAGGGAAGCGGCGGCGTTGCCGGCGTGCAGGCCGTGCTGCCCCGCTGGCAGCTGAGCCGTCAGGGACGCCATTGCTGGCTGCGGCTGCAGCGCTGCCTCGGCGGAGAGGTCACCCCCCGGGGCGTGGCCGAGGAGCTCTGGGAGCGGGCCCAGCTGCTGAGCCGGCTACCTGCCGAAGGCGAAGGCGGTCTGCCAAGCACCAGCGGGGTGAGTATCACCAGCCGCTCCTGTTGGGAGAGCGACTACCGCGAGGCGGTGCGTCAGGCCCTGGGCCTGGTGGAAAGCGGCGCCCTGCGCAAGCTGGTGGTCGCGGTGCGCCAGCAGGTGGGGCTGGATCAGCCGCTGGAGCCCCTGGAGTTGCTGGCCCGCCTGCGCCGCCACCAACCGGGCAGCTGCCGCTTCCTCTGGCAGCAGCGACCCGGCGATGCCCTGATCGGAGCGTCCCCCGAGCGGTTGCTGGCAGTGCGCCAGGGGCAACTGCGCTGCGATGCCCTGGCAGGCACCGCCCTCCTGGGACCACCGGCCGAGCGGCTCACCCATTCGGTCAAGGACCGGCACGAGCATGAACTGGTGGTGGAGGCGATCACCCGGGTGCTCTCGGAGGCTGGACTGACGCCCCGGCGGCCCCGCCACCCCAGGCTGGCCAGACACGGCAAGCTGGTTCATCTGCACACCCCCATCACCGCCGCCCTGATGGAGCACCAGCCCCTGGCCCTGGCCGAGGCCCTGCATCCCACCCCGGCGGTGGCCGGGCTGCCGCGGCGGGAGGCGATGGCCTGGTTGCGCAGCCTCGAACCGTTCGAGAGGGGCCACTACGCCGCACCGATCGGCTGGATCGACAGTGCCGGCGATGCCGAGCTGAGGGTGGCGATCCGCAGCGGTCGCCTGCAGGGCCACCAGCTGGAACTCACCGCTGGCGCCGGTCTGGTGCGCGGTTCCGAGCCGGAGCGGGAACTCCAGGAAGTGGCCCTGAAGCTGGGGGTGCTGCAGCAGCAGCTCAATCTTCCGCTCGAATCCCCCAGCCAGCGGTGCGGCCAACCCCATGGCGAGCGAACGCCCTGGTGGGGATGAGCGGCCGATCCCCAGAGGAGCGCCTCCAGCAGGTGTTTGCAAGCTCCCGACTGTTCCGCACCATCCCGCCCGAGTGCCTCGAGGCCCTGAATCCACTTTCGCTCAGCCTCTTGGAGGGGCAGCTGCTCTTCCAGGAAGGGGACGCTGCCATGCTCGCCTATGTGATCGAGTCGGGCATCCTCGGCCTGTTCAACGGCCCCCTGAGCCCAAGCACGGCCTGGTTCCGGAAAGTGGTGCGCGGGGATCTGGTGGGGGAATACGGACTGCTGGGCGATGAGCCACGGTCCGCATCGGCGATCGCACTCACCGATCTGAACGTTTTTGGCTTCAACCTGGAGAATTTGCGCCAGCTGCTCTCCCTCTCGGAAGAGCTCCAATCGCTGCTGATCACAACCCTGGCTGATGCGGCCTCAATCGGACGTGACCCGCGGCGATCTGCCCTGGGCACGATCCTGATTCACAACGCCAGCCCAGACTCCCCCCTCACCCAGCTGGTCCTGGAGGGGTTGCCGGAACAGCTGATCAGCATTGGCGCCGGTGCGATCTCACTGGGTGAAGGTCCCCTCGTCAGCCCCTCCACCAATGAAGCCGACCTCCACCTGGCACTGACCCAGGCCACCGGAGCGGGCTTGAGCCGGGTGTTTCTCACACAAGCTCCAGAGCTGCTGAGCTCCCGTAATCAGAAGCTTCTCGACCGCCTGGTGATCCTCACCGACGGGACCGCGGATCACATCCAGATTCCCGATCCCATCAAAGCGGAGTGCATCCTGGTCCGGCTCTGGCCGAGCGGTCAGGAGCGCCCCTGCACAAAACCCTGGTGCGGCGGCAGGCGCGTCTCCTTTGTGCTCAATGTCCGAGCCGGCCAGCGCAGCCATCTGCAGCGGCTGGCCCGAACGGTGCTGCGTCGTCAGAATGTATTGGTGCTTGGCGGGGGTGGGGCCAGGGGATTTGCCCATGTGGGAACGATCGCCGCACTGCAGGACTGCAAGGCCCTTGACATCGACATGGTGATGGGGGTGAGCATCGGAGCGCTGGTGTCGTCGCTCACCGCCTTCGATCTCAAGGCCGACGAGATCCTCGGCCACCTTGAACGGGTGATCATCCGTTCACGGCCCTACTCTCTGATCCTTCCACGGCAATCACTCTTCTCCCTGGCCAATTCCGAACGTGAACTCAGGGCCTTCTTCGGCCCCTCGCGAGTCGAAGACAGCTGGCTGGTGCTGCAGTGCTTCTCCACCAACCTCTCCACCAATCAGCTGCAGGCCTGGACCAGTGGCGACATCCCCACCGCCGTGCTGGCCAGCATGTCGGTGCCAGGAATCTTCCCACCCGTGGAAGATGCCACTGGACACCTGCATGTGGACGGAGGGATCCTGAACAATCTGCCGATCGCTCCAGCCCGAGCTCTCACCGACGGCCGGATCATTGCGGTGTCGCTGGATGTGGAGCCGGATTCGGCCAATAACTATGGTCCGGATCGCCAGCGGCGACGCCCATCACTGGCTAAAACCCTGATCAATGCGATGATGTGTGCCTCCCATTCCACATCCCAGTCCCAGGAACGGTTAGCCGATCTCGTGCTCAGGCCGGATATTGGACACATTCCGTTTCTGGAGTGGAAAAGCTATCTCCAGAGTTTCGAGGCCGGCTACAAGCATGCCCGTGAGAACCTCTCCTCCTGGTCTGGCCGTGAGGCGGTAGCCAAACCACTCTCCCTGGCCTCGAAGTCCTGATCACGATGCTGAACGGACAACCCTGGAGCGAATGGATCAATCGCTACGAGCGGAGCCATCGCCACCCGCTGAACCGCTCCTGCCATCTCATCGGCATCCCCTTGATCGTGATTTCCCTGGTAGCCGCAGCCCTGGCCATCTGGTGGCCTGGGCTTGGCGTCCCTGCCCTTGCACTGTTCCTGGGCGGATGGGCTTTTCAGTTCGCCGGTCACGCGGTGGAGGGAACCCTGCCGGAATTCCTGGGCGACCCTCGCTTTCTGCTGGTGGGGGTGCGTTGGTGGGTGCAGGCCATCAGGGGCGACTGACCAGCCGCCTTGAGACCTCCCTTGATCCTTGAACCAGCCAACGCTCAGAGCAGGAGAGCCACTCCCTCCGCATAGCTGTTCAGCTTCGGCAGGGGAGGATGAGCGTTCCGACCGAGCACCTCTTCCGCGATGGATGTGGCCTGGGGCAGCTTGTCGTAGGGGATGGAGGGGTAGGCGTGGTGAAGGGAGTGATGGGGCAGACCTCCCATCAGCAGATTCACCAGAGGACTGGCGGCAATGTTGCGGGAGCTGTACAGCTGGGTGAGTTCATAGGTGGAAAACCGCTTCCAGATTCCATGGTGCTCGATCATCCCGCGCACCTGCATCAGAGCACCCACCACCCGCTCCACCACCACCAGCATCAACAGCAACTTGATCAGCTGGCCATGGCCGATCGCCCAGGTGAACATGGCTGCCTGCACCACCAGGATCCCGATCCCATCGCTGATCAGGCCGCCTACCAGTCGCGAATGGCTGTCGCGCAGCTTCCAGCCGAACCAGAACATGGAGCCAATCAACTGGATGCCGCCGAGCACCAGCACGCTCAGCCAGAAGGGATGCCTGAAATGGAGCCGCCGCCACCAACCGGCCCTGCTCAGTTCCTCCTCGGATGGTTCACGTCGTTCCGGATCGCGGAGATCCATCCCGTTCATGCGGTGGTGAAGCTGATGGAGATTGCGGTACGTGCGATAAGGCCAGGCCACCGGCCAGCTCAGGGCGCATCCCAACGCCTGCTCAGCGCTGCCAAGATCGAGCAGGCTGGCATGGCTGATGTCGTGGGTGCTGATCATTACGAAGGCATAGAACACGGCCGCCGCCAGCAACCAGAGAACAGCCACAGGCAGATACGGCTCGCGGATATACATGACAAGGCAGGCCAGGGCCGGCAGCAGAAGCAGCAGAAGCCGGCACCAGCCGAGGGCACGATTCACCTTGAACAGGGGCTGAACCGCATCCTCGATCTCTTCGGTCATCAGCCGATCAGCCCGCCGACTTGACCCCTTGATGGCGTCATCCCGGGTCGTGACGGTGTCGCTCGTGACAGTGTCGCTCTGCTGGGAGTTGAGCGGAAGGGAATCGGAGCTCATCGGTCCCGCGCGGGAGGTTTGAACTGCAGATTAGTTCGAGTTTCATTCAGCTCGCCAGCAGCGCCTCGATGGTCAGATCCGCCAGGGGCACACCGCCTAGCCGCTCGATCTCACGCACGCCCGTGGGGCTGGTCACGTTGATCTCACTGAGGCGGTCACCGATCACATCGATGCCCACGAAGAAGAGCCCAGCCTCGCGCAGGGCCGGGGCCAGCTCGGCGCAGATGCGGCGCTCGGCGTCGGTGAGGGCGGTGGCCTCGGGCTCCCCACCCACCGCCAGGTTGCTGCGGAACTCTCCGGGCAAGGGGCGGCGGTTCACGGCACCGAGCGGTTCGCCGTTCACCAGCAGGATGCGCTTGTCGCCCGCCACCACCTCCGGCAGAAAGGCCTGGGCCATCACCGGCAGCTGGCCCTGGTTGGTGACCAGCTCCAGCAGGGCCCGCAACCCCGGCGCCCGCCCCTCGCTGCGCACCACCCCCTGACCGGCACGTCCGCTGAGGGGCTTGAGCACCACCTCGCCGTGCTCGGCGGCAAAGGCCGAGAGCTGGTCGATGTTGCCGCTCACGAGGGTGGGCGCCATCAGATGGCTGAAACGCAGGGCACCGAGCTTCTCGTTCCAGGCTCGCAGGGAGGCCGGCCGGTTGAGCACCCGTACCCCAGCCGGCTCGGCCAGCTCCAGCAGATGGGTTGCGTAGAGGTAGGCCTCATCAACAGGCGGATCCTTGCGCATCCACACCCAGGGGAAGGCGTCGAGCGGCCTCCGCTGGGGTTCCCCCAGCTCCACCCAGGGCTCGGGAATCTCCCAACCAGCCGGAGTGGGGCGAATCTGGGCGAGGCGGGCGGGCTGGGCCAGCACCGTGGGGCGATGACCCGGCTCGCTGGCGTCGGCTCGCTGCCCTTCCACCGCCAGATCGGCCAGGCTGCAGATCCAGACCTGATGGCCGGCACGCTGGGCAGCCTGCATCAGGGCCACGCTCGAATCCTTGCCCGGGCGCAGACGCTGGACCGGATCGACGAGAAAGAGGTGGGAGCCGCTGGCGGCCTCGGCGCGACTCGGCACCCTCAGGCCCCTTGCAGCAACGGATCGAGCCGGCCAGCCCGCTCAAGGGAATGGAGTTCATCGCAGCCACCGATGCCCCGATCGTCGATGAAGATCTGGGGAAGGCTGGAGCGGCCTTCAGCCCGCTGAGCCATGGCGGCGCGGGCCGACTGATCGCCATCGATGGCGTATTCCTCGTAGGCCACACCCTTGCGATCGAGCAGGGCTTTGGCCCGGACGCAGAAAGGACAGAAGCGCCAGGTGTAGATCTCGACCTTCGCCGGCGTGTTCACCACAATCGACCAACAACATGGCAATGGCGGGATCCTAGAAGCCTCTCCAGTGGCCCAGGCCCGCTGATACGGTCGGGATAACCGTTGGGCGGCAGCCAGTGCTCGATCTCACCGACTTCAAGCGCGACCTCTCCGAGCTCACCGACCGCCTGGGCCATGCCCAGGACTGTCTTTGACGTACCGGCCCTGAAAGCACGTCAGCAGGACCTGGAGCAGCTGGCCTCCCAGCCCGACTTCTGGGACGACCAGCAGCAGGCCCAGAAGCAGATGCGCCAGCTCGATGAGGTGAAGGCGCAGCTGGAGCAGTTGCAGCAGTGGCGAACCGCTGTGGAGGATGCCCGCGCCACCCTCGAGCTCTACGACCTGGAGCCCGACGAAGAACTGCTGGGTGAGGCCAATGGCGGCCTGCAGACGCTCAAGGCCGACCTCGATCGCTGGGAGCTGGAGCGACTTCTGAGCGGCATCTACGACAAGGAGGGCGCCGTGATCTCGATCAATGCCGGCGCCGGCGGCACCGACGCCCAGGACTGGGCGCTGATGCTGATGCGCATGTACACCCGCTGGGCCGAGGACCATGGCATGAAGGTGTCCGTGGATGAGCTCTCGGAAGGGGAGGAAGCGGGCATCAAGAGCTGCACGATCGAGATCGACGGCCGCTACGCCTACGGCTACCTGCGCAACGAGAAGGGCACCCACCGGCTGGTGCGGATCTCGCCGTTCAACGCCAACGACAAGCGCCAGACCAGCTTCGCCGGTGTCGAGGTGATGCCCAAGCTCGACGAGGAGGTCAAGCTCGACATCCCCGACAAGGACCTGGAGATCACCACCTCCCGCTCCGGCGGTGCCGGCGGCCAGAACGTCAACAAGGTGGAAACGGCGGTGCGGATCCTGCATGTGCCCACCGGCCTGGCGGTGCGCTGCACCCAGGAGCGCTCCCAGCTCCAGAACAAGGAGAAGGCGATGGCGCTGTTGATGGCCAAGCTGATGGTGATCGCCCAGGAGCAGCGCGCCTCCGAGATCGCCGACATCCGCGGCGACATCGTGGAGGCCGCCTGGGGCAACCAGATCCGCAACTATGTGTTTCACCCCTACCAGATGGTCAAGGATCTGCGCACCGCCGTGGAGACCACCGATGTGCAGGGGGTGATGGATGGCGACCTCGATCCCTTCATTCAGGCTCTGCTGCGCCAGGGTGTGGAGATCGCCGCCGATGTGGCCGCCTGAGCCATGCCCATCCCCCGATGATTGACAGCAGCAACCCAGACACCAGCCCAGCCGAAGCGAACCTCTCCGAAGCCACTCCCACGGAGGGAGCAGCCAGCCCAGCGCCCAGCTTCGTGAAGCTTGCGATGCGCAACATGGTGCGCAAGGGCCGCCAGAGCCTGCTGCATTTCGGCCTCACCGCCGTGGGATTCAGCGCCGTTCTGCTGCTGCTGGCCTGGTTCAGCCGGCCCAGCCTGCCCCAGTGACCTCGATTCGTCGTCCTGGCCTCGACCTGGCCTTCAGCTGTGACGAGCAGCTGAGCCCAGAGCTACTGGAGGCGGCTGGCCCCCTCGCCGACCCTGCCAGGGCCGATGGGCAGTGGCTTGATCTGCTGGCGACCTGGCTGGAGCAGATGCAGCCCGAGTTACCGGAACCTCTGCGGGCGCGGGTCTACAGCCTGGGGCTGAGCCTGGTGGGCGACGGGGAAATGGCCGAGCTCAACGAAGGCTGGCGGAACCAGGAAGGCCCCACTGATGTGCTGGCCTTCGCCGCCCAGGACGAGGGGCTCGATGGAGCGCCGGCGATGCCGATGCTCCCGGCGCCGGAGCCCGATCAAGAGGAGCCCCTGGAGCTGGGCGACATCGTGATGTCCCTGGAGACGGCTGCCCGCCAGGCTGAGACGGCGGGCGTGAGCCTGGCCCGGGAGCTGCGCTGGCTGGCCAGCCACGGCCTGCTCCACCTGCTGGGCTGGGACCACCCCGACGATGCCCGCCTGGAGGCCATGCTGCGCCGCCAGGATCAACTGCTGGCTTGCTCCGCCTGTAGCGACGGCAGCGAGCCCCCTGGACGACAGCGGTAACGTTCAGCCCGGATGCCCGATGCGGCGGAACGCAAGGAGGAGGAAGCAGCATGGTTAACCCGGTCCCTCTCGAACCGGTGCCCCTTGCGCTGGCGGATCCCATGAACAGCGACTCGCCTCGACGGGGGCGTGGCCAAAGAAGTGGGGCCTGGCGTGTCGCCGGCGACCTACCCCTTAGCTTTCGCTATGCCGCCCAGGGCCTGGCCTACGGCTTCACAAGCCAGCGCAACTTCCGCATCCATGCGATCACCGGCGGCTGCGTCTTCGCTCTGGGGGTGTGGCTGCGGCTGAGCACCGAGCATCTGGCACTGCTGGTGCTCACTGTGGCGGCAGTGCTGGTGCTGGAGCTGATCAACACGGCCATCGAGTCGGTGGTGGATCTGGCCATTGGCCGCCGGTTCCATCCTCTGGCCCGCATCGCCAAGGACTGCGCCGCCGCGGCCGTGCTGGTGGCCGCGGCGGCCTCCCTGCTGATCGCCGCCCTGCTGTTGCTGCCGCCCCTGCTGCTGCGCCTGGGCGTTTGAATGGAGGCCTGGCGGCTGGCTTGATGCTCCTGGTTCTCGACAACTACGACAGCTTCACCTTCAACCTGGTGCAGTACCTCGGTGAACTGGCGACGGAGCACCCGATCGCCGCCGATCTGCGAGTGGAGCGCAACGATGCCCTCAGCGTGGATCAGATCAGAACCCTGGAGCCAGCGGCCATATTGATCTCACCGGGCCCAGGCGACCCAGACCAGGCCGGGGTCTGCCTTGATGTGCTGAGGGAGCTGGGACCGACCGTGCCGACCCTGGGGGTCTGCCTGGGCCACCAGTGCCTGGCCCAGGTGTTCGGCGGCCGGGTGGTGCGAGCCGATGAGCTGATGCACGGCAAGACCTCCCCTGTGCTGCATGGAGGACAAGGGGTGTTCGCCGGCCTGCCCAGCCCGCTCACAGCCACCCGTTACCACAGCCTGATCGCGGAGAGGGCCAGCCTGCCGGCGGAGCTGGAGATCACCGCCTGGCTGGAAGACGGCACGATCATGGGTCTGCGCCACCGCCACTTCCCGCTCGAAGGCGTGCAGTTTCACCCGGAGAGCGTGCTCACCCAGGACGGTCACCGGCTGCTGGCCAACTTCCTGCGCCAGGCGACCCAGCATCAGAAGCCCAGCGCCAGACCCCTCACAGGAACTCCTTCCTGAAAGCCTCCATGCCAACGCTGCTAGGTTCGCGCCACGAACGGCGCCTGCAGGGCGCACCAGCAGGCATGGCCTCCGCACCAGGGCAACCGCACCACGGCCCCTCCAGCAACGGCAGCAGGCCCCTTCGCCGCCGGGCAACAGCCGTGGGCGCTGCGTCCCTGATGGCGGCTGTGAGTCTGGGTGTGCCTGGCGCCGGCCTGGCCGCCGGTGGCGTCACGGTCACCAGCTACGGCCACAGTGCTCTGCTGATCCAGGGCGGTGGTGCCACGGTGCTGGTCAATCCCTTCAAGGCCGTGGGTTGTGCCGCCGGCCTGCCCGAGCCACGGGTGCGCGCCGATGTGATCCTGGCCAGCAGCCGGCTCCTGGATGAGGGCGCTCCGGTGGCCTCCGGCAGGATGCTGGTGACCCCAGGCTCCTACCGGGTGGCGGGCCTGAAGCTGGAGGGTGCCGCCATCCCCCACGACCGCCTCGGCGGACGGCGCTTCGGCCAGGCCACCCTCTGGCGGTGGAAGCAGGGCGGCCTGGAGATCGCCCACCTGGGCGGCACGGCCTCGGCCCTACGCCCCGAAGACCGGGTGCTGATCGGCAAGCCCGATCTGCTGATCATCGGTGTGGGCGGTGGCGCCAAGGTGTACAGCGGCGCTGAGGCGGCGGCCGTGGTGCGTGCGCTCGAGCCCCGGCGGGTGATCCCGGTGCAATACGTGAGTGGCCGTGCCCCCAGCGGCTGCGACCAGGGCAGCATCGAACCCTTCCTCGAAGCGATGAGCGGCACACCGGTGCAGCGGGTGGGCCGCACGGTGAGCTTCAGTGCCCCGTTGAGTGATGGGCCCCAGATCAAGGTGATGCGCTGACCATCAGCGCTTCGATCGCCTGGTAGGCGTCCCAGAATCGCTCCATCTGCTCGCGGGTGCCCAGGCTCACCCGCAGAGCCCCATCGATCAGGGACTTGCCCGCCATGGAGCGCACCAGAATTCCTGCCTGGCGCAGCTCAGCCTCCACCGTCGCTTCCGGCCGGGCGGGCCAGATCAGCAGGTAGTTGCCTCCGGCGCCGTGGTGGCGCACACCAGCGGACTTGAGTTGCTGCAGCAGCCAGGCCCTGGCGCGCAGCACTTCGGAGACATAACCATCCACATAGGCCTGATCCGCCAGGGCGGCGCGGGCGGCCGTGACGGCAAAGCTGTTGATGTCATAGGGACCGGTGACGCGGCTGATCCGATCCACCAGGGCCGGCGCGCCGATCGCGAAGCCGATGCGAAGGCCCGCCAGGCCGGCGGTCTTGGCCAGGGAACGCAGCACCAGCAGGTTGGGCGTGGCGGCGAAGTCGGCAGTGGGCAGCACGCTGTCGCCGGTGAAGGCCTCATAGAGCTCATCCACCACCACCAGCGTGCGCGGCGCGGCGGCCGCCAGCTTGAGGATCCGCTCAGGCGCCAGGCGAGTGCCGGTGGGGTTGTTGGGGTTGCAGAGCAGCAGGATCCGCGGCGGATGCCAGTCGCCGCTGGCTTCGCCAGCACCACCGGGACCGAGCAGCGCCGCGCGGATCTCCTCGAGAGGAAAGGCGAAATCAGGCAGCCGGTAGGGCAACGCCTCGATCGTCATGCCCTGCATGCGGGCACAGGGGGTGTAGTAGCCGAAGGTGGGGCTGGTGGTGAGCAGACGATCGCCCGGGGAGCCATAGGCGTGGAACACGGCATGGAGGGCGGCATCGACACCGTTGAACAGGCCGATGTGGGCTGGGCTCAGACCCATCCCACCCAGAGAGGCCACCACCGCTTCGCGCAGACCGTCGTACTCGGGATAGATGGCGTAGTGGTCGGCTGGGATGGCGCGGATCGCTTCCACCACCTTCGGGCTGGGGCCCACGGTGTTCTCATTGAAGTCGAGCCGGAGCAGCCCCCGGCGGCCTTCCAGCGGCGCGCTGTAGGCCACCAGGGCCTCCACTTCAGGCCGGGCCTGGGGACCATCAGGCAGGCAAGCGGTCAAAGCGCTGCAAGACGACAACTGAAGCAGCGTAGGAAGCGAGGTGCATGAAGGACGTCTGCTTCCTGCCCAGCTGTTGGCCATGGCCATCCCCCCAGGCCGCCCAGACCTGATCAGCCAAGCCGGGCTCAGCACACCTTCCGACATTCGATTACCACCCACCTGCTGGAGCAGGGGAGGCTATCCGCACGATCCAGGAATTGATGGAGTCCAGCGACGTGAAGGCCACGATGATCGACACCCATGTGCTGAATCGCGACCTTTGTGGGGTGATGAGCCTAGTGGACCTTCTGTAGCAAAGTGAACATATACTTCTCGGACCCGCCTATCTTTCCCTCACCCAGGGGCGATACCACGCAAAAGCCATACGCTGGAGGGAGCTCCAAGATCAGGCCCACAGTCAGGAGGCGTCCTATACGGCCGCAGAGCCCCGTGCCGGATGGATACTGGACCCGCAGAAAAACTAGTTAGTCTGACACCAGGTGCCAATCTCTGTAAGCTCAGAATCCCTCAAACCTGTTGTGCAAGGTGGAAAGGCTCAAGAGGTGAAACATGACCACTATTCTCGAGAATCACAAAGAAGCCATCGGCAAGCTGAGCCGCAAGTACAGCGTTCAGTGGCTTTTTTGCCTTTGGCTCAGATATTAAGGACGATTCTCGACCCAGGGAAAGCGATGCGTATCTTCTGGTCGAATTTGCTCCCATTGGCCGCCGCGTTAAATTACATGCTTTTCTGAGATGCTTGATGAGCCAGAGAGCGCCCGGCACCAAGGCAGATCTCGTTATGAGCGGGTCTGTGCACAATGCAATTATGGCTCGTGAGATTGAGAAAACCAAGAGGAGGGTCTATGCCTCATGAAATAACTGCCTACCTCTATGACATTACCGATGCATACGATTCTATTGCATCAATTCCGGACACAGGAGTCTGAACCTGGGTGGAAGCCTTTAACCAGGCGGCGATCAGCCTGCCGGTCAACGGCCTTGCGGTCCCTCCTGCCCACGGCAATCAGCAGCACCAGCCGATCCCGATCCTGCACTTCCTAGACCAGTCGCATTCAGGCTGCGCGGAGCGCGATCGTGTAGCGATCGATCGAGCCCCGCAAGGCCTCGGGGTGGAAGTCCAGCTCAGGGGGAAACCAGGCTCATCCACAACGGCTCAGGCTCATCACGTCGAGATGTGAATCAAGGGCACGGGCACTGATGGGCGGCTCCTTGCATGGAGGAGCGATTGACCGCAGGCACGTTCGATGGCGAAGGCAGCAGATCCAGCCCCATCCCTGACTGTGGGTGAGCTGGAAGCCAACTATCCACTCTATTGCAAAGCGATGCGGATCCTCGCTCGAGAGGGCAAAAGTGCAACCAAGGCCCGCCGCACCGTCTGCTGGCAGCGGCTGGAAATGCTGCACCACTGCCTACCTAACCAGTATCGCAATCCCGACTATCTCTATCTGCTCCTGTCTCGCGAGCGGGCGACATCCTGACGGTCCCACGACGATCCTCACCAGGTGGCGGTGATTGCCCCCTTTTGGGGGCATCACCGCCAGGCCCAGGCGACCGACACTGGAACCATCAAAAGCAAGGACGTTCGCCATGGCGAACCCGACAATCACAATCAACGCCAGCAGCTGCCTGGGCCGCACCTGCATGAAATGGGGCATGGATGGCGAACTCTCGGCCCTGGACCTGGACCTGGTGATGGAGCGCCTGGCCCAGGTGGATCAAGATGTGGCCGCCCTGCGCCAGGACACCCTGAATCGCGAACCCTGTCCCTCGTTCAGCTGAACGTCCGTCTCGCCAGGATGCAGAACGACACCGTGCGGATCACAGCCCCGGGATCGTACCCATCCGGGGGGATCGCTCCGCAGGGGGAAACCTCCACAGTGATGTTTCCGGCAAGGCCATCAGCCATGGCCAATGGTTCAGATTCCTCCCGCTCGCGCCCCATGGCGAGAAAGGATGGCTCGCAAGGGGGGATGGATGTTCAGGTGCTGATGATGATGACGCGTCAGTGGGAAGCCGACGGCGCCTGTCTGCTGAGGCCTGCCTGCCATCCAGCCTGGCCGAGCGAAACATCACTACGCGGGTCGAGTCACCTCGACCCACTACCCGCTGAAGAACTCCCGGGCCACGAAGCGATCTGACCCGCTGCCGTCAGTCAATAGAGGGCTTCCTCGGCATGGGTCTCGATGGTGCAATCCGATGTGGGGAAGGCCACGCAGGTGAGCACGAACCCGGCCGCGATCTGGCTCTCATCGAGGAAGGCCTGATCCTCCTGGTTCACGGCGCCACTGATCAACTTGCCGGCGCAGGACGAACAGGAGCCAGCGCGGCAGGACACCGGCAAATCAATGTCCTGATCCGCCGCCGCATCGAAGATCGACTGGTCATCGGCGCAGTCGATGGTGCGGTTCAGTCCCTCGTTGGCGTTGACGAGCGTGACCTTGTAGGTGGCCATGGCAGCAGGGCGGGCAAGGGGGTCCAGCCAGGACCGGTTCGCTGATCAGCCTGCTGGGTCAGGGTGCCGGAGGCCCAGTCTCCATCCGGGGAGGCTTTGCCCCCGCTTGGGGGGCGCCGTCGCCAGGGCTGTCGGCCGAGAGTGACGACCTGAGCAGGGATCTGTGCAGGCCGATGGAGACGATGCTGAGCGAGCTTGTGTTGGTGGCCTTGTTGCTGGCCGTGGTGGTCATCTCGGGCAGGGTCTGAGCCCCAACGGCTGGGACAACCTGCTCGCCTGCTGAGCGGTAGCGAGATCGGGAACACACAGGGATCTTGCCTCTTCAGGAAACAGTGGCGATCCCGTGGCTTTTCACCTGGTGGTCAGCATCCCGGTTGGTGGAGACACGGACGTTCGTCCCTCCAAGCCGTAGGAAAATGCTGAGTTCCGCCGGTTCTCCTGCGTCAGCCCCCCTCCAGGGGTCACAACCTCGGCTGGCAGCAGCAGGTCTTCCGCGTTGATCGAATCGAGTTGCTCCGCCCCCGTGAGGCCATGGGACCAGATGTCGACTCGGCTGTGTGGGGCCGCGTCCCTTTGAGTGGTGTAAAACTCGAGGCCCGAATGCCCTGATCAGAGGGTGAACAGGGTGGAATGACGGGCTGTCATTCCGGAGGCGCAGATGCACCTCGTTGTTCCACGATGATTCGGGACGATTGACCTGTCAAGTCTT
>CALRVC020000010.1:0-101646 GCA_943371515.1 Synechococcus sp. UW140
CGGAGGAGGAGGTGAAGGATCTGCTCTGCCGGGCACGTCAGCCGGTGAGCCTGGAGACAAAGGTGGGCGACGGTGAGGACACGGAACTGCTGGATCTGCTGCAGGGAGATGGAGAGCTGCCGGCGGAGAGCGTGGACAGCGAGTGCCTGCGGGGCGACATGCGGGCGCTGCTGGAGCAACTGCCGGAGCTGCAGCGGAGCGTGCTGACCATGCGGTTCGGCATCGATGTGGAGGAGCCCATGAGCCTCACGGGCATCGGCCGCATCCTGGGCATGAGCCGCGATCGCGTCCGCAATCTCGAGCGCGACGGCCTGGCGGCCCTGCGTCGCCTCAGTGATCAGGTCAAGGAGTACAGCGATGCGGCAATGATTCAGATGTAACAAGAAAAGGGTGGGGTTGAGGCTGGCGTCCAGCCAGCTTCTTGTCGTCAAACAACGAGTTTTTTGCTCCTGAATGATTCGAGGTGAATGTTGTGGATTGTCCCCTGATTCATCGCGTTTAAATGCTGGGGGTCAATCGCTGTATCCAATCAATTTGAGCTGAATTGATACGATTGTGGCTTCTGCGCGATCGTGGATGTTGCACCACCCCAGCTCAGATGGTCTTGGTGAGGAGCCTGGACAGGTGTCATTCCTGCCGCCTGGGCCAGGGCTCACTCGCCAGTTCAAGGCCTGTCTGGCGGCTGGATTGCTGCTGGTGCTGCCGATCCTTCTCTTCGTTCACCGCTACATCGACGACTACGGCCGCTCGATGGATGGGGAGTTCCGCTGGACCGAAGTGGGGCGTCCCCTGGCCGATGGCCTTTTCGCCCTGGTGAACCTGGGGGCTCCGGCGGTGGCCGTGGCACCGTTGCACCAGCTTCTGGCTGTCGGGGTGCTGGCTCTCACGGCTGTGGCGGCCGCGCGCGCCTATGGGCTGCGCTCACCTCTCTGGAGCGCCCTGGCCACCCTGCCGCTGCTGGGGCAGCCCTATGCGCTGGAAAACCTCTCCTACGGGTTCGATTCCTTCTTTATGGCCCTGGCCCTGGGACTGGCCGTCGTGGCTGCCGTGGTGCTCCATCGGGTCGTCACGAGGCAGGGGCTGCTGGTGAGTTCGGCTCTCTTGCTGGCCTCCCTCTGCCTCTACCAGCCAGCCACCAGTGGCTTCCTGCCCTTCGCTCTGATGTTGGTGGTGGGGGAATCCCTGGGCCTGGCGGCGCCGGTGCTGGCCCGTCCCTCCCTCCGGCACAGGCTGGTGCGCGTGTGGGTCACCTATGGCCTCGCGCTGGCCAGCTACCTGATGCTGATGCGGCTGGTGTTGCAGGAGCGCACGTCGTACGCCACCGAACAGGGCCGGGCGCTCCCCCTCGACGCGGCCCTGCCCGCCCAGCTCCTGCGCCATGCCCTGGAGTTCTGGCGGGTCCTCTTCGATGACTGGAGCCGCTGGCCGATCAGCGTCCCCTGGCTCCTGCTGCCGCTGGCCTATGCCGTCGTGGTCTGGATCGCAGTCGGGCGTCTGCCGATGGGCCGCCGAGGCCGCCCGGCGAGGTTGGCCTGCACGGCTCTGGTCCTGGGGGCCGTGGTACTGATCGCCCTGGTGTCACCCGGTGCCCTGCTGGGCCTTGAGGATCCTCTGGCCCGGGTGCCGCGCCTGCTGCTGTTTCTTGGCCCTCTGCTCTCGGCGCTGGCCCTGCAGATCGTGGCGGGGACGGCCCAGCTCGGCTGGAGGCTGATCCCCCGGGCTGCGGTGGCTGCCCTGGCCTGGTTGCTGGTGGTGGTGGCCTATGCCTACGGCCATGCCACCTCGGCCCAGGCGATCTATGAGCAGGGGAGAGTCTCGCGGCTCATCGGCGGGATCTCCCGGCTGCAGGTGCGGCTGCCGGAGGGCAGGCTCACGGCGGTCCGCTTCGAAGGTGGCATGCCGCAATCCCCGACGCTGCGCAACAGCCAGACCAAGTTCCCTCTGCTGGACCGTCTGGTGCCCCGGCTGATCAACGACGACTGGAGCTGGGGACGCAAGCAGCTCCAGTTCCATGGACTTGCGCTTGAGCGCAGCCAGCTGGAGCCGGGGGCGTTCCCTGCTGGGTCCTGCGTTCCTTCGCAGACCACAGCCTGCAGTGCCGAGTACAGCCTGCAGGTGCGGGACGGGACCTTGCTGGTGCGCATGCTTTGAGGCCTTGAGGGACGCACTTTCCGATCCGCGGACCCTGCGCCTGGATCTGCTCGCCTGGGCGAGGCTGCATGGCCGCCAGGGGATTCCCTGGACGCTGCGCCTGGACGGCAGCCGTCCGGAGGGCGGAGAACCCTTGTGTGCCTACCGTGTCTGGATCGCCGAGGTGATGCTGCAGCAGACCCAGCTGCGGGTCGTCCGCCCGTACTGGCACCGCTGGATGGAGGTGTTCCCTTCGGTGGAGGTGCTGGCGGCTGCCGACGAGCAGCAGGTGCTGCGGAACTGGCAGGGTCTTGGCTACTACTGCCGGGCCCGGCGGCTGCACCAGGGCGCCCACCAACTGCTGGGGCCAGCTGGAGCTGGCACTGATCCCTTTCCCAGCACACTTGAGGGATGGCTGGCTCTGCCTGGCATCGGCCGCAGCACGGCCGGCAGCATCCTCAGCTCCGCCTTCGATCTGCCCCATCCGATCCTCGACGGCAACGTGCAGCGGGTGCTGGCGCGGTTGACCGGCTGCCGCCACCCCCCCAAACGAGAGCGCGCAGCCTTCTGGCGGCTGAGCGAGTCCCTGCTCGATCCGCGGCGGCCCCGGGCGTTCAACCAGGCGCTGATGGATCTGGGGGCCACGGTCTGCACCCCCCGCAACCCCCGTTGTGGCGAGTGCCCCTGGCGGCCCCACTGCACTGCCTACGCTGCCGGCGACCCCGCCGCCTACCCCGTGAAGGACGCCAGTAAGCCCCTGCCGATTCAGGTGATCGGTGTGGGGGTGGTCCTCGATGGCGCCGGCCGGGTGCTGATCGATCAGCGGCTTCCGGAGGGGCTCCTCGGTGGCCTGTGGGAGTTTCCGGGCGGTAAGCAGGAACCGGAGGAGCCGATCGAGGTCACGATCCGCCGCGAGCTGCGCGAGGAACTGGCGATCGAGGTGGAGGTGGGCGAGGAGCTGATCGTCCTGGAGCACAGCTACAGCCACAAGCGCCTCCGCTTTCGCGTGCATCTCTGCCAGTGGTTGGCAGGTGTGCCGCAGCCGCTGGCCAGTCAGCAGGTCCGCTGGGTGGAACCCAATGCCCTCAGCGAGCACCCCTTTCCGGCCGCCAATACCCGCATCATTGCCGCTCTGCACGCCTGGCTTGGAGGCCTGGACAATTCCGGCCATGGTGGGCGGGAGCTGCCATGGGCCTGATGACCACCCTGCCCCAGGTGCTGTGTTTCGGCGAAGCGCTTGTGGACCGCCTCGGCCCCCCTGGCGGTGACCCGGCCACGGATCACCCCGTCGAGGATTGTCTCGGTGGCGCTCCCGCCAATGTGGCCTGCGCCCTGGCCAGGCTGGGTACGGGCTCGGCCCTGTTGGGGCGCCTCGGCGATGATGCGATCGGTGCCGCTTTTCGCGAGCTCTTCAGCTCCCGGGGTGTGGACACCAGGGCCTTGCAGTGGGATCCAGTTCGTCCCAGTCGCACGGTGCTGGTGCGGCGCGACAGCGCGGGGGATCGCAGCTTCGGTGGCTTTGCCGGTGAGCGGGGCGACGGGTTTGCGGATCAGGCCGTGGAGGCTTCGGCCCTGGCGGCACCCCTGGAGGAGTTGATCGCCGCTGCCCGCTGGTTGCTGGTGGGCACGATTCCGCTGGCCTCTGAAGCCTCAGCCGCTTCCCTGCACCTCGCTCAGGAGCGCGCCGCGGCGGCCGGAATCCCCCTGGCCCTCGACGTGAACTGGCGCCCCACCTTCTGGCCCGGCGCGCCTGAGCAGGCCCTGGCCCGTATCCGGCCCCTGCTGGCCTGTGCGGCCTTGCTCAAGGTGTCCGCCGAGGAGGCCGACTGGATCGCCGGCAGCCGCGACCCCCAGCAGATCAGCGACTCCCTGCCCCAGGGCCCGGCCGTGCTGATCACCGACGGTCCAGGCGCCCTGAGCTGGTGGCTGGGCGGCCAGAACGGCCGCCTGGAGGCCTTCAGGGTGCCGGTGGTGGACACCACCGGGGCAGGCGACGCCTTCCTTGCTGGGCTGCTGCACCGTCTCTGCCAGGAGCCGGAGCTGCTGGCCTGCGGCAGCACGGAGCGGGTGCTGGAAGCCATGCGCTTTGCCAGCGCCTGCGGCGCCCTGGTCTGCCAGGGCGCCGGGGCGATCGATCCCCAGCCCACCCAGGCTCAGGTGCTGGCGTTTCTGGAGAAGACGGGGCCAGGCTCCTCGGGCGTCTGAACCAGAGCTCGACGACCGTCAGCATCGATCAGCAGCTGCACCTGCCAGGCCGGACCGGGCGTGAAGCGCAACCGCTGGGGCCATTCCACCGCCAGCACCGCCCCCAGGTCCAGGGCCTCCTCCTCCTCCTGGGCGAACAGCTCTTCGGCCGCTTCGGGTTGCTCCAGCCTGTAGAGGTCAAGGTGCACCAGGTCGGTGCCGCGGCCGGCGTGCTGACCGCTGTAGTGCTGGGCGAGAGCGAAGGTGGGGCTGGTGATCGGCTCGGTCATCCCCAGACCCTGGGCCAGGCCCTGCACCAGGCAGGTCTTGCCGGCGCCGAGATCCCCCTGCAGCAACAGGAGCCGGGGGCCTTCGCTCAGCAGCAAGGCCGCCAGTTCACGCCCCAACTGACGGGTTGCCGCGGCGTCGCTCAGGTGCTGTTGCCAGCCCTGCCTGCACCCGTTGACCTCGCCCATGTCCTCGCACCGCCTGTAGATTCGGTTCCAGCGAGCCCGAAGCCTCGGCGTCTCTGCAGATATTTCAACCCATCGTCCTCCCTTTGAGGGAGCGTCTTCAACCCATGGTGGTTTCCCCCCCCGCGGCCGTGGCCGATTCCACGCTCAGCAATGCCCTGTCGGGCCTGCAGGTCACTGCGTCCTATGTGATCGCTGATCTCGGCCTGGCGGAGTTCGGCCGCAAGGAGATGGCGATTGCCGAAACCGAGATGCCAGGCCTGATGGCCCTGCGTCAGACGTACGGCAGCCAGCAGCCGCTCAAAGGCGCCCGCATCGCCGGCAGCCTGCACATGACGATCCAGACGGCCGTTCTGATCGAAACCCTGGTGGCCCTCGGCGCTGAAGTGCGCTGGGCCTCCTGCAATATCTTCTCCACCCAGGACCACGCCGCCGCGGCGATTGCTGCGGCCGGCATTCCCGTGTTTGCTTACAAGGGTGAAAGCCTGGACGAATACTGGGCCTTCACCCACCGGATCATGGAGTGGGCCGACGGCGGCACCCCCAACATGATCCTCGACGACGGTGGCGACGCCACCGGCCTGGTGGTCCTGGGCACCAGGGCGGAGCAGGACCCCTCGGTGCTCGATCACCCTGGCAGTGACGAGGAGATCGCTCTTTTCAACTCCATCCGTCAGCGTCTGGCGGCTCAGCCCGGCTTCTATTCGCGGATCCACGCCCAGATCCAGGGCGTCACCGAGGAAACCACCACCGGTGTGGCCCGCCTGTACCAGATGCAGAAGAACGGCGAACTGCCGTTCCCGGCCATCAACGTGAACGACTCGGTCACCAAGAGCAAGTTCGACAACCTCTACGGCTGCCGTGAATCGCTGGTGGATTCGATCAAGCGTGCCACTGATGTGATGGTGGCCGGCAAGGTGGCCCTGGTCATGGGCTACGGCGATGTGGGCAAGGGTTCGGCCCAGTCGCTGCGGGGCCTGGGTGCCAGCGTGATGATCGCCGAAGTGGATCCGATCTGCGCTCTGCAGGCGGCCATGGAGGGCTATCGGGTCGTTCGCCTCGACGAGGTGGTGCGCGACGTGGACATCTTCGTGACCGCCACCGGCAACTTCCGCGTGATCACCCATGACCACCTGATCCAGATGAAGGATCAGGCGATCGTCTGCAACATCGGCCACTTCGACAACGAGATCGATGTGGCGTCGCTCAAGCAGTACACCTGGGACAACATCAAGCCCCAGGTGGATCATGTGCTGTTGCCCAGCGGCAACAAGATCATCCTGCTGGCGGAAGGCCGTCTGGTGAACCTGGGCTGCGCCACTGGTCACCCCAGCTTCGTGATGAGCAACTCCTTCACCAATCAGGTGCTGGCTCAGATCGAGCTGTTCAGCAAGGGCGACCAGTACGGCAAGGAGGTCTACGTGTTGCCCAAGCACCTCGATGAGATGGTGGCCCGCCTCCACCTCGACAAGATCGGCGCCAGGCTCACCGAGCTCACCCCCGAGCAGGCCGATTACATCAACGTGCCGGTCGAAGGGCCCTTCAAGTCGGACCACTACCGCTACTGAGTCTTTCCCTGGTACAGCGGCTGCTGGGGAAGCCCCAGCAGCCTGGGCAGGTCGCCACCCCATGGAAGACTTGCGGGTAACGCCGATGACCCCGGATGGAGATCGAACTGATCCAGAAGCTGCCCGAGCTGATCGGCGCGGCCGTGGCTGCCAATCCGATCGCCGGCTATGGGGCCATCTTCGGGGCCATGTTTCTGGAGAATCTCTTCCCCCCCATCCCCTCCGAGCTGATCATGCCCCTGGGGGGGTTTTATGTGCAGCAGGGGCAGCTGGCCCTTGTGCCCGTGGTGCTGGCGGGACTGGCTGGCACGGTGCTGGGTGCCCTGCCCTGGTACGGCGTCGGTCGTCTGGTCAATGAGGAGCGCATCGAGCACTGGCTTGAGCGCCATGGCCGCTGGATCGGCATCAGCCCTCAGGAACTGCACCGCAGCCGCAACTGGTTCAACCGCCACGGCACGGCCCTGGTGTTCTGGGGCCGGCTGGTGCCTGGCATCCGCACGCTGATCTCCGTGCCCGCCGGCATCGAGATGATGCCGCTCGTCCCCTTCCTGCTCTGGACCACGGCCGGCAGCCTGATCTGGACCCTGCTGCTGACCGTGGCGGGAATGGCGCTCGGGAAGGGCTACACCAATGTGGAGATCTGGCTGGAGCCCGTGGCCCAGGTGATCAAGGTGCTGCTGGTGCTGGTGGTGCTGGCCTTCGGGGCCTGGCTGGGGCTGAGGACCTGGAAAAAGCGTCAGGACAGCCGCCCCTGACGCGAGGCCGGTGCAGCCGGCCTCAGACCTTCCGGATCAGTCTCAGAAGGGCACCTCCTCGCTGCTGGGTTCGCCGCCGCCGTAAGCACCGCCGCCGAAACCTCCGTCGCTGCCACCCTCTCCGTAAGCACCCTGCTCGGCGTCGCGCTTGGAGCCCAGCAGCTCAAGCCGGTCGACCCGCACCACGGGCTTGCTGCGCTCCTCGCCGGTGGCGCGGTCCGTCCAGCGGTCGAGCTTGAAGGAGCCGATGATGCCCAGCAGCGACCCCTTGCGGACGTAGTCGGCAGCCACCTGGGCTTGCTTGCCCCAGATCTCGAGGTTGAACCAGTCGGGTTCGTCGTCGCGGCTGCGGCGGTTCACGGCCAGGGTGAGGTTGGCCACCACGCTGCCTGATTCGAAGTAGCGCACTTCGGGGTCGCGGCCGGCACGGCCGACGAGGGTCACGGAATTCACACCCATGGGGGTCTCCAGAAAAGGGGGGGGGATGGGGTCACTTGGACCCATGATGCGCCACGTCCTGCAGCGCTTCTCTCTGCTGGTTCCACCCTTTCGCCCGGATGTCCCACCCCGGGTCCAGCCAAGGGGGTTTCAAAGGGGCCCACCTATGATTCGCCCCGCTTGCAGCGCTCCAGTGTTTTTTCGTCGTTTCCAGCTCTCCCGTGACATCGGCATCGATCTGGGAACGGCCAACACCTTGATGTACGTGTCCGGTAAGGGGATCGTGCTGCAGGAACCGTCGGTGGTGGCGCTTGATCTGGAGAGGGGTGTGCCCCTGGCGGTGGGCGATGAGGCCAAGCTGATGCTGGGCCGCACTCCCGGCAACATCCGCGCCGTACGTCCCTTGCGCGACGGGGTGATCGCCGACTTCGACGCCGCCGAGATGATGATCAAGTCGTTCATCCAGAAGGGCAACGAAGGCCGCGGCATCGTGGCGCCACGGTTGGTGATCGGCATCCCCAGCGGCGTCACCGGCGTGGAGCGCCGTGCGGTGCGGGAGGCCGGTCTGGCCGGTGCCCGCGAGGTGCATCTGATCGATGAGCCGGTGGCGGCCGCCATCGGCGCCGGTCTGCCGGTCACCGAACCCGTTGGCACCATGATCGTCGACATCGGCGGTGGCACCACTGAAGTGGCCGTGCTCAGCCTCGGCGGCACCGTGCTCAGTGAGTCGGTGCGGGTGGCCGGCGATGAGATCAGCGATGCCATCACGGTGTATCTCAAGAAGGTGCACAACCTGGTGGTGGGCGAGCGCACAGCTGAGGAGATCAAGATCAGGATCGGCTCCGCCTTCCCAGACGACGCTCACGACGAATCCTCGATGGATGTGCGCGGCCTGCACCTGCTCTCCGGCCTGCCCCGCACGATCAACGTGCGCGCCGGTGACATCCGCGAGGCGATGGCCGAGCCGCTCAACGTGATCGTCGAAGCGGTGAAACGCACCCTGGAGCGCACCCCGCCCGAGCTGGCTGCCGACATCGTCGATCGCGGCATCATGCTTGCAGGTGGTGGCGCCCTGGTGCGGGGAATCAGCGAGCTGATCAGCCACGAGACCGGCATCCTCACCCACGTGGCTCAGGACCCCCTGCTCTGTGTGGTCAACGGCTGCGGCCAGGTGCTGGAGGATTACAAGCGCCTGGAGCGGGTGCTCGACACCCCTGACTTCACCCGTCTCTCCAGCTGAGTCCGGTGCCGTTCGGACGCCTCTCCCGCGTCCCCTGGCTGAGGCCGGTGGTCGGAGCCTGGCCCTGGGCCCTGGTGGCGTTCGCCCTGGTGGCGGTCCGCCTCAGCAAGGGTGCCCTGCTCAGCGATGCCTACGCCCTGCTCAGCCGCCCCTTCTGGCCCGGCAGCGCCCAGAAGGAGTGGTTGCAGGCGGCCCAGCAGCTGGATCATCAGACCAGGCTCAGCCAGCTCGAACTCGACAACCGCCGCCTGCGCAGCCTGCTCGATCTGCAGCGGGCCGATCCCGGCACGGTCACCGCGCCGGTGATCTCCCGTGAACCCGGTGGCTGGTGGCATCAGTTGGTGCTGGGGGCCGGTGGGCTGCAGGGCATCCGGGCGGGGGATTCGGTGATTGGCCCCGGCGGCCTGATCGGGCGGGTGGAGAGCGTCACCCCCACCACGGCCCGGGTGGCCCTGCTCACCGACACCGCCAGCAAGGTGGGCGTGTGGGTGGGGCGTACCCAGCGCCATGGCCTGCTCACTGGGGTCGGCAGCAGCAGGCCTGTGCTGCGCTTTCTCGAGAAGGATCCCCAGGTGCGCCCGGGCGATGTGGTGGTCACCTCCCCCGCCAGCACACTGGTGCCGCCTGGCCTGAGCGTGGGGGTGATTCAGTCGGTGGATGACAAGGCGGTGCCGGCCACGCTGGCGGTAGTGCAGCTGAGTGCCCCGGTGGCCTCGGTCGACTGGGTGCAGGTGCTCACCCGCCGGGAGGCGGCCCCGGCGGGAACCTGAACCATGGCCAGCCTGCACCACCGCCCCCTGTTTGTGGTCAGCGCCCTGGTGGTGCCGTTGCTCACCCTGGCGGCGCCCGGCGTCCTGCGGATCGGCGGGGTTCCCCCCAGCTGGGCTGTGCTTTGGCTGCTGCCCTGGTCGCTGGCGGATGGACCGCTGTCCGGTGCCCTGGCGGGGCTGGCCCTGGGCCTGCTGCTCGACTGCCTCCACCTCGGTGGAGCCACCCAGATGCCCGCCCTGGCCCTGCTGGGCTGGTGGTGGGGCCGGCTGCCGCGGCGGGGCCCGCCGATCGAGCGCAGCTTCAGCCTGGGCCTGCTGGCCATGCTCGGCAGCACAGTGCTGGGGGTGAGTGTGCTGCTGCAGCGCCAGGGAGGCGGCGGCTGGGCGGCACTGCTCACGGCGGCGAGCCTGCACACCCTGCTGGCCCAGGTGTTGGTCACGGCCCTGCTGGCACCGATGATCTGTTCGTTGCTGCTGCTGCTCTGGCGACGGCACAGTGCCAGCGCACGGGGGTGATGGGATGACGAAACCGATGCTGGATCGGCTCTTCGACCCAGGACGCCGCTGGAGCCGGCGGGAGCTGATGGCGAGTGCCCTGCTCGCGCTGCTGGCCGGCTGCGGGATCCGTCGCTCCAGCGGACCGGAGCTTCAGTTCTGGACCCTTGATCTGGCCCCCAAGTTCAACGACTACCTGCGTGGGGTGATCGCTGCCTGGGAGCAGGAGAATCCGGGCCTCAAGGTGCGCTGGACCGATGTGCCCTGGGGGTCGGTGGAGCGCAAGCTGCTGGCGGCGGTGTTCGCCCGCACGGCGCCGGATGTGGTGAATCTGAACCCGCTGTTTGCAGCCAACCTCGCCAGCAAGGGAGGGCTGATGGATCTGGATCCGCTCCTGCCTCCTGATGCCGCCGCCAGTTATCTGCCTCTGATCTGGCAGGCCAGCCGCCAGGACGGCAGGCAGTTCGCCATCCCCTGGTATCTCACGGCGCGGATCTCCCTGAGCAACCGGGACCTGCTTAACCGGGCGGGCTACAGCCAGCCCCCCAGCCGCTGGGAGGAGGTGCCGGCCTTCGCGGAGGCGGTCAGGCGCCGCACCGGCATGTACGCCCTGTTCGTCACGGTGGTGCCCGACGACTCGGCGGAGTTGCTGGAGTCGATGGTGCAGATGGGAGTGACTCTGCAGGATCAGCGCCAGCGGGCCGCCTTCAACACCCCGGCGGGCCGCCGGGCCTTCGCCTTCTGGAGCGACCTCTACCGGCGGGGCCTGCTGCCGCGGGAGGTGGTGAGCCAGGGCTACCGCAGGGCCGTGGAGCTCTACCAGAGCGGTGAGCTGGCCCTGCTCTCCAGCGGCGCCGAGTTCCTGCGCAGCATTCAGACCAATGCCCCCGGCATTGCCGCCGTCACCCGGCCTGGGCCGCCGCTGACGGGCCCCGACGGATTGGCGAATGTGGCGGTGATGAATCTGGCCGTCTCGCGCCAGAGCACCCGAGCCAAGCAGGCGCTCAGCTTTGCCCTGTACCTCACCAATGCCGCCAACCAGGCCCGTTTCGCTGAGCAAGCCCGGGTGCTGCCTTCGGCGCGGCAGGCCCTCGAGCGCATCGAGCAGGGATTGCGCCAGCAGACGCCCGCCGATGCCAACGAGCAGCTGGTGCGGCAAGCCCGGCTGCAGTCGGTGGAGACCCTCGGCCGGGCACGGGTGCTGGTGCCGGCGACCCCCGGGGTGAAGCGGCTGCAGGCGATTCTCTACCGCCAGCTGCAGAAGGCGATGCTCGGTCAGATCGCGAGCGATCAGGCGCTGGCGGAGGCGGAACGCGAGTGGAATGTCTACGCCGAAGCCCGCTGGCCCTGACTGGGCACCGTCCCCTGACTTGTGGAATAAATCATTAAGTCTTGGCTGAGTCCCCGCCGAGAGACTGGAAGCTCGCCGCCTCGCAACTGCCTCACAAGGTAGGGTTGCTTTTCTTCATGACTGGACTCCGATGCCCCTGGAAGCGGATCCCCGGCTGCAGCAGGGTGAATCTTCCCCGGAGTCTTCATCAGAGCCCAGCGCCACCGTGCTGGTTGTCGACGACGAAGCCACCGTGCGCCGTGTGCTGGTGATGCGCCTTCAGCTGGCCGGCTACCGGGTGGTCTGCGCCGAAGACGGTGAGCAGGCCCTGGCTCTCTTCCATGAGGAGCAGCCCGATCTGGTGGTGCTCGATGTGATGCTGCCCAAGCTGGATGGATTCGCCGTCTGCCGCAGATTGCGGGCCGAATCCTGCGTGCCGATCATTTTTCTCTCGGCTCTTGATGCCATCGCCGAGCGGGTGGCTGGCCTGGATCTCGGCGCCGACGACTACCTGCCCAAGCCGTTCAGTCCCAAGGAGCTCGAAGCCCGCATCGCCACCATCCTGCGGCGGGTGGGCCGGGGCTCCGCCGCCGCCGAACCGCGCGACGTGCCTGCCGGACAGGGAGTCATGCGCGTGGGCGATCTGGTGGTCGACACCAACCGCCGCCAGGTCACCCGTGATGGTGAGCGCATCGGTCTCACCTACACCGAATTCAGCCTGCTGGAGCTGCTCTTCCGCGACCCCGGCCGGGTGGTGCCACGGGCCGAGATCCTCGAACAGCTCTGGGGCTACCCCCCCCGCCGTGCCGCAGACCTGCGCGTGGTGGATGTCTATGTGGCCCGTCTGCGCGGCAAGCTCGAGCCCGATCCGCGCAATCCCGAGCTGATCCTGACGGTGCGAGGCACCGGCTATGCCTCCCAGCGGATGGCCGAGGCGGCCGTTGTAGCCACCGCCTGAGGCCCTCGGCCCTTTTCTGAGCTCCTCGGTCCTTCAGGATGGGGCTCCTGTCCGAGTTCAGCCGCCTTGCCGGAGACGCGCTTCAACCGCCTGGAGCAGGCCCGCCTGGAGAAGGCTGAGGTCCTCAGGGGCCTGGGCCTGGCTCCCTACGGCCTGCGCTTCGATCCCAGCCATCGCCACGCCGAGCTGCAGCGTCTGCATGCCGATCTGGCCAATGGCCAGGAGCGCGACGAGAGGGTTTCCGTGGCTGGACGGGTGATGACCCGCCGGGTGATGGGCAAGCTGGCCTTTTTCACCCTGCTCGATGAGACCGGTCCGATCCAGCTGTTCATCGAGAAGGCCACCCTGGCGGCTGCCCTGCCGGATCAGCCCGAGGCCTTTGCCCAGCTCACCACCCTGGTGGACAGTGGCGACTGGATCGGGGTGAGCGGAAGCCTGCGCCGCACCGACCGCGGCGAGCTCTCGGTGAAGGTGACCGACTGGCAGATGCTCAGCAAGGCCCTGCAGCCCCTCCCCGACAAGTGGCACGGCCTGGCGGACGTGGAGAAGCGCTACCGCCAGCGCTACCTCGATCTGGTGGTCTCCCCCCAGACCCGCGAGACCTTCCGGCGCCGGGCCCTGCTGGTGAGCGGCATCCGCCGCTGGCTGGATGAGCGCCAGTTCCTGGAGATCGAAACGCCGGTCCTCAATGCCGAGGCTGGCGGCGCCGAAGCCAGGCCCTTCACCACCCACCACAACACCCTCGATCTGCCGCTGGTGCTGCGGATCGCCACCGAACTGCACCTCAAGCGGTTGGTGGTGGGCGGCTTCGAGCGGGTCTACGAACTGGGCCGAATCTTCCGTAACGAAGGGGTGAGCACGCGCCACAACCCCGAATTCACCACGGTCGAGATCTATCAGGCCTACACCGATTACACCGACATGATGGCGCTCACCGAGGAGCTGATCGCCTCGGTCTGCCAGCAGGTGTGCGGCACCACGGCGATCGGGTATCAGGGCACCGCCATTGATCTGACCCCCCCCTGGCGGCGGGCCACCATGCATGAGCTGGTGGAGCAGGCCACGGGCCTGGATTTCAACGGCTTCAGCAGTCGCGAGCAGGCCGCTGAAGCCATGGCGGCTGCGGGCCTGGAGGTGCCTGAGGAGGCTGACAGCGTCGGTCGCCTGCTCAACGAAGCCTTCGAGCAACGGGTGGAGGAGTCGCTGATTCAGCCCATCTTCGTGACCGACTACCCGGTGGAGATCTCCCCCCTGGCCCGCGCCCACCGCAGCAAGCCCGGGCTGGTGGAGCGCTTCGAGTTGTTCATCGTGGGCCGGGAAACCGCCAACGCCTTCAGTGAGCTGATCGATCCGCTCGACCAGCGCCGGCGCCTGGAGGCCCAGCAGGAGCGCCGCAGCGCCGGTGATCTCGAGGCCCATGGGGTCGACGAAGACTTCCTCCATGCGCTTGAAGTGGGCATGCCACCCACCGGCGGGCTTGGCATCGGCATCGACCGGCTGGCGATGCTGCTCACCGACAGCCCGAGCATCCGCGACGTGATCGCTTTCCCCCTGCTGCGGCCGGAAGCCCCGCCGCCGGTGGGCTGATCCGGTGCAATGAGATAATGGAGCCTAACTTGACTATTACTTAGCCCATGAGCGGTGAGCGCGTCGGTTTCCGCTTCAAACACGCGGATGCGGTGGTCAAGCGCAATCCCCAGGGCCGCTCCCGCCGGGGCTGGGTGATGGAGCCCGTGGAGCAGACCACCAGCCGTGGCACCAAGATGCCGGCCTATCGCATTCGCTGGCGCGACAGTGAACGCCCCGAGATCGTGCTGCAGCACATGCTGATCGCCGATCCAGATCCCACGCCTCCCCCCGAGGGGGTGAGCCTGGAGCCCCCCGCTCCCAAGAAGTAGGTCTGTTCGCCAGCTCCATCCCTTAGCCTCACCTTCAGCTCAGCTGTTCAACTCCAGCCCTTGAGGCGGTACACGAGCAAGCCGAGATGTTCCTTGATGGCCAGGCTGCTCAGCAGCAGGGATCCGGCGTCTGGCCAGAGTGACAGCAACACCGATCCTGCGGTGGGCGTGCCGAGCTGATCACGGGCCGGCAGCAGGTAGTCGCAGGCCACCGGCACAACCTGGAGCCCGCTCTGGCGGCGGAAGCTGGCCAGGGCTCTGGGCATGTGCAGGGCGCTGGTCACGAGCAGAACCGTGGACCAGTCGCGGGATTTGCCGATCCGGCGCAGATCCCTCGCCTCCTCGGCGGTGGTCCTGGCCTGATCACTGAGCAGCAGGCGATCAGCGGGGACCCCCAGCTCCAGCGCCAGGCTGCGGGCGCTGATGGCTTCGGCAGGGGCTGGGTCTCCACCACTGAAGCTCACCCGGCCTCCGCTCAGCAGCAGCAGGGGCGCCCGCTCGGCCCGCAGCAGCCGGATCCCGCTCAGCAGCCGGTCACCGGCCTCATTGACCTCCACTCCACTCCTGGGGGGCAACGCCGCCCGCAGGCCCCCGCCCAGCACCACGATGGCGTCACCCCTGGGCAGGGGCGAGGGGGTAAGGGCCGCACTGCGGGCCTCCAGCCCCCAGACCAGTTCCCTGGCTGTGAGCGGCATGGCGCTGATCCAGAGCAGAGCCAGGCCAAGGCCCCCAAGCGGGACGCTCCAGCGGCGTCGCGGCCCCACCAGCAGGCCGGCCAGAGCGAGCAGCAGGCCCAGGCTAAGGGGATAGAGCAGTTGCGGCAGCAGTTTCGAGAACAGAAAGCCCAAGTGACGGATCTCCCGCTCAGGGGCCGGAGGGTCTGGAGCGGCGCCGCAGCTCCTCCAGCTCCTGGCGTGACTCGAAGTCAGCCCAGGCCTGCTCCAGGTCGGCCTCGGCCGGCTGGGTTGCAGCGGCGGCGGGCCGACTGGCGGGCCTGCCGGATCCGGGGCGCGGCCGCTGCTCCAGCTCCTGCAACTCCTGCTCCACCCGGGCGAACTCCTTGCCCAGTTCCCCCAGCTGCTGCCAGCGGTCGCGCCCCTGGCCCATCAGCTGACCCTGATGCGCTTCAGCCCGTCCCGCCAGCTCCTGGGCACCGGCGACGCGGGCCCGCTGCACCCGCTCCTGCCACTGGGTGATCTCGCTGGCGATCTGCAGCAGGGCCTGACGCAGCTGCTCGGCCTGGGCCTGGATCTGCAGGCGCCGCTGGCGCAGGCGCCGCTGGCGCTCCTGCAGCTCCTCCAGTTCCAGCAGCTCCTGCTGGCCTGGATGGTTTCCGAGGAAGGCCTCCAGCTGCTGCTCCAGCTGCGACTCCAGCTGCTCGAACCAGCTGCTGCTCATGGGCGTGTCACGGACGAGTTCACTCCGGGGCTCGGGTGATCAGGGGGGCTTCGATCTCTTCTTCCAGGGGCGTGATCGCCGCTTCGCGGGAGCGCAGCAGCAGCTGGGTGAGACGGGCGATCGCCCCTTCGCCGAGGTCCTGCCCACCGATGCGGTCGAAAGCCTCGCGGTAGAGCTGCTCCAGTTGTTCGATCAAGTCTTCGCGGGTCTCGCGCATCGCCCGCCGCTGGTCGTCCCTGCTCATCGCCGGCCTTCTCGCTGCTGATCAGGTGCTGAGTCTGCCTGGTGCGGCGCCCACTGTCGCCGGTTGCAGCAAGTGCAGGCTGAAGCTGCCGTCGTCGGCGCTCCAGCGCTCCAGGGAGTACCAGCCCGCCGCCGCTGCCAGGGCGGTGAAGGCCTCCGGGCTGTACTTGTGGCTGTACTCGGTGATCAGGGCTTCGCCGGCAGTGAACTGCCAGCGGGTTCCAGCGAGGCTCACCTGCTGGTCCCGTGCGCTCACCAGGGCCATGGCGATGCGCGAGTCCTGCGCCTGCCAGTGGGCCTCATAGCGGAAGCTGCCCGGATCGAAGCTGCCGGCTAACTCCCGGTTGAGCCGCACCAGCAGGTTGCGGGCGAAGGCGGCGGAGTGGCCGGCCCGGTCGTTGTAGGCGGCTTCCAGCGCCGCAATCGAGCGCGGCTGGTCGATGCCGATCAGCAGCCGCCCATCGCTCCCCAGCAGGCGGGCGAACTGGGCCAGCAGGGTCACGGCTTCGTCGTGATCGAAGTTGCCCAGGGAGCTGCCGGGGTAGAAGCCGAGCCGCCGCTGCCCCGCCAGCAGGGGCTGCTCCGGCAGCTGCTTGAGCAGGCTGTAGTCGCAGCAGATGCCCAGGACCGGGATGGTGGGATGGCGTTGCTGCAGGTTGCGGCAGGCCTGCTGCAGATGCTCGGCGCTGATGTCGAGGGCCACGTAGGCCGGCGGGGCAAGGGCCTCCAGCAGCGGCGACACCTTGCGGGCGCTGCCGGCGCCGAACTCCACCAGCACCCCCTCGCCCAGGGCCGCGGCGATGGCGGGGGCATGGCGGCTGAGCAGGGCGGTTTCGGTGCGGGTGAGGCCGTACTCCGGTTGTTCGCAGATGGCGTCGAACAGGCGGGAGCCTTCGTTGTCGTAGAGGAACCAGGCCGGCAGTTGCTTGGGAGTGCGGTTCAGCCCCTCGATCACCAGCCGGGCCATGTCGGCCGGGGCTGGATGCAGATCGAGCATGGTGACGGCAGGCTCTGGCGGCCGCGAGGGCGCCGGTGTGACCGGCCGGGACCTGAGGCCGGGCCGCCTGCTCATCGCGGCTCCTGGGCCAGGCGCAGACCACTGGCCATCCAGCGGCTGGCAGGCGGGAAGAAGTTGCGGTAGGTGAGGCGGCTGTGGCCGGGCGGGGTGAAGTCACTGCCGCCGCGCAGCACCATCTGGGAACTCATGAATTTGCCGTTGTATTCGCCGACCGCGCCGGCGGCCGGCGCGAAGGCCGGGTAGGGACGGTAGGCGCTGGCGGTCCACTGCCACACCTGGCCCTCCAGCTCTCGCAGGGCGGGGTGGGCGGCGCGGGCGGCGGTTTCCCATTCAGCTTCCGTTGGCAGGCGGGCACAGGCCCAGCGGGCGTAGGCGTCGGCCTCGAACCAGCTCAGATGCCGCACCGGCGCCTCCGGATGCAGGGGCCGCCTCCCCTCCAGACTGAACTCCCAGCCCCAGCCGTCGCGTTCAGAGCCGCGCCAGTAGCGGGGTGCCCGCCAGTTCCGCGCCTGCACCAGAGCCCAGCCTTCGCTCATCCAGAGCTCGGGCCGGCGGTATCCCCCAGCGGCGATGAAGGCCGCGAATTCCCCATTGCGCACCAGCCGGCTGGCGATCGCATGGGGCTCCAGCCAGTGGCGGTGCCGTGGCGCTTCGTTATCGAAGTGGAAGCCGCCCTCAGGATCGGCGCCGATCTCCACCAGGCCGCCCGGATGCTCGATCCATTGCAGGGGCTCCGCCACTTCGCCAGGGGAGGTGCCCAGCTGGCTGTAGGCGGGTTCCAGGGGGTTGCGGCTGAAGCCATCGAGCAGATCCATCAGCAGCAGCTCCTGGTGCTGCTGCTCGTGCTGCAACCCCAGCTCCAGCAGTGCCAGCACCGGCGCCGCCGTGGTCTGGGGTTGACGGACAAGCTGCTCCAGCAGCTGCTCCAGCCCTGCGTCCACCCGTCGTCGCCAGGCCATCACCTCCCGCATCGGTGGACGGGAGAGCAGCCCCCGCTGGGGGCGGGGGTGGCGCTCGCCGATCGTGTCGTAATAGGAGTTGAACAAGTAGCCCCAGCGGCTGTCGGCTGGTCCGTGGCCCGGCAGGTGAGGTAGGAGCAGGAAAGTCTCGAAGAACCAGGTGGTGTGGCCGAGATGCCACTTGGGCGGGCTGGCGTCAGCCATGCCCTGCAGGCAGAGGTCTTCAGGCTCCAGATCGGCCACCAGCTCCTCGCTGCGTCGGCGGATCGCCCCCAGCCTCTCCAGCAGGGCCGCGCTTGGTGCCGCGGAAGCCATGGCATGGGGGACAAGCTGGGGGGGAGCCTAGTGGGGATCGGCGGGCGCGGCTGACCCCCTTACGATCGGCCACAGCCAACCGTTGCGACAAAGCCGCTGCCATGGGCATCCGCCAGGGATCCTGCACCCAGGCAGGCATCAGCCGAGGTTTCGTCGAAGCCGTCGGCCACACCCCCCTGATTCGCCTGGGCCTGCTCAGCGACCTCACCGGTTGCGAGATCCTCGGCAAGGCGGAGTTCATGAACCCGGGCGGCTCCGTGAAAGACCGCGCGGCCCTCGGCATCCTGCTGGAGGCCGAGGAGTCCGGAGCTCTGCAACCGGGCGGCACCGTGGTGGAGGGCACGGCCGGCAACACCGGCATCGGCCTCACCCACCTCTGCAACGCCCGCGGCTACCGCAGCCTGATCGTCATCCCCGACACCCAGTCGGCGGAGAAGATCGGCCTGCTGCGCAGCCTCGGTGCGGAGGTGCGCACGGTGCCGGCGGTGCCTTACCGCGACCCCGACAACTATGTGAAGCTCTCGGGCCGCATCGCCGCGGAAACGCCTGGGGCCATCTGGGCCAATCAGTTCGACAATCTGGCGAACCGCCGCGCCCACTACGCCAGCACCGGCCCGGAGATCTGGGAGCAGACCGGCGGCCGCATCGACGCCTGGGTGTCGGCCACCGGCACCGGCGGCACCTACGCCGGCGTTGCCCTGTTCCTCAAGGAGCGCTCCGAGCGGGTGCGCTGCGTGCTGGCCGATCCCCCTGGCAGTGCCCTTCATTCCTGGGCCACCGGCTCGGGGCTGCAGGCCGAGGGCAGCTCGATCACCGAGGGCATCGGCAACAGCCGCGTCACCGCCAACCTCGAGGGGGCCCCGATCGACGATGCGGTGCGCATCGACGACCAGAGCGCCCTCGACACCATCTATCAGTTGCTCTGGCGCGAAGGGCTGTTCATGGGTGGCTCGGTGGGGATCAATGTGGCGGCGGCGGTGGAAACGGCCCGCCGGCTCGGGCCCGGCCACACGATCGTCACCGTGCTCTGCGACAGCGGCGACCGCTACCGCTCCAGGCTTTACGACGCCGACTGGCTCTCCTCCCGCGGACTGAGCCAGCCCCGCCGCCAGCGGGTTCCGGCCTGATGGATCCCGCTCCCGCCGCCGGGCCAGGTCTGCTGATCGCGGATCGCTACCGCCTGGAGGCGGAGCTCAGCCGCAGTCCCCAGGGGGTGCTCTGGCGCGCCAGCGATCAGCTGGCCGGCGGGGCGCTGATGGCCTTGCGCCAACTCGGCCCCGAGCAGGACCAGCATCACTGGCGCCAGCTATGGAGTCGCCTGCAGGGGGTGCTCCATCCCCAGATCCCCCGCATCGGTGAGGCCATCTCCCGGGGGGAGGAGCTCTGGTTGGTGCGCGAGTGGCAGGGCGGACCCACCTACAGGGAGCTGCTGGCGGCGCGGCGCGAGCGGCAACTGGTCTTTGGTGCGGGGGAGGTGCTGCTGCTGGTGCGGCAGCTGCTGCCCGTCCTGGCGGCCCTCCATGGCCAGGACCTGGTGCATGGCGATCTCAGCCCGGCCAATCTGCTGCGCCGCGACCGCGACGGCCTGCCGGTGCTGCTCGATTTCGGCCTTGTGCGCGACGGGTCGATCGATGCTCCCGCCAGCGGGGCGACGCCCGGCTACGCGCCGGCGGAGCTGGGCCGGGGCGAACCCGTACAGCCCTGGATGGATCTTCACGCCCTCGGTGTGGTGGCGCTGGTGCTGCTCACCGGAGAGGAGCCGGCGTCCCTGCTCGATCCCACCAGCCTCGCCTGGAGCTGGCCGGCCGCCGACCAGCTCGATCCGGCCCTGCGGGGGCAGCTGGAGCGTTTGCTGAGTGCCGATCCCGATCAGCGCTTCACCACGGCGTCCGAGGCACTGGAGGCCTTTCAGCAGCTGCCGATGCCCGAGAGTCTCGGGCCCGTGGCCCGGGCCGACCGAACCGTCGTGTTGGTGCCTCCCTCCGTGCCGTCAGTGGAGGTGGCCGAGCCGGCCGCCGCGGCCACGCTGGCGGATCAGCCAGCCAGCGACCCGCCGCCTGCCGCTGTGCTGCGCAGCCGCCAGCAGGTCAAGGACGAGGCTGTGGAAGGCCGTCTCTGGCCGATGGTGATGGCCCTGGTGATCTCAGCTGTGGTGGGCATCAGCCTGGGCTGGTGGCTGCTCGGCCGCGGCAAGCCCCCCAGCGAGGAGGTCAGGCAAGCCCCCCAGCGCCCCCTCACGGCCAGTCTGCCGCCCGGTGAAGTGGATCAACGCCAGGAGCTGCTCAACCGTCTGCGGGCCCTGCAGGTGGACCGCGGCTGGTTCCTCAACCTGGTGGACGCCAACCTGATGGCCCAGTTCCCCGAGCGGGGAGGGCGCCTGCCCAGCGATGCGCTGCAGGATGCCCCCCTGCGCAAGGTCTGGAATGAACTGGCGGAGGAGTGGTTGGCCCGGGTGGAGCAGTTGCCGATCGCCGTGCGCCGCAAGCTCGGCAGCTTCAGCGCCTCCGAGTGGGAGGGTCAGCAGCGACGGCTCGCCGCCCAGGGCCTCAGCGCCCCGGTGCTGCGCCAGCTGGTCTCCGGCAATGCCCAGGCCCTGCTGCCAGGGCGCTCCAGCATGGACATTCCCCCCGAGCCCTTCCGCCAGCTCTGGTATGCAGCCGCCCAGCAGACCCTCGAAAGCCTGCGGGTCGAGCCGATTCTGGCCCCTCCCGGTCAGGCCAGGGTGCAGTCAGCGGAACTGGAGGCCAACGGCGCCCGGGTGTTCCCGATCCGCATCCCCAGGGGCCACCAGCTGGTGCTGGGGGTCAATGGCTCCCCGCTGATGCAGATGAGCGTCTTCGACGCCCAGGGCAATGTGATCGAGCCCAAGGGACCCCTCAGAGTGGTGAGTCTGGGGGCGGTGCCCGGCGATCAGGTCCAGCTGCTGATCAGCAACGAAGGAGTGGCCCCTGCCTACATCACCCTGTCGCTGCGGGCCGATCCTCCCCCGCCGCCGCCGAGCCCGCCGGAGCCTGGAGTGCGCCCGCAGCCAGAGAGCCAGGAGGGGGGACCCGCGCGCCCTCAGCCGTCAGATCCAGCCACACCGGATTCAGAACAGCGCCCTGCCCAGCCTGAGGCACCGTCGCCGCCGGAGAGCGCCTCGCCCCAGCCCCGCTGAGCGGAGCCTCACAATGGACGCTCCAGCTTCCGCGCAGCGTTGATCGGCGCCACCCAACGGCCATTCGCCACGGCACCATTGGCCGTCGCCCTGCTCTCAGGCGGCCTTGATTCGGCCACGGCCGCGGCTCTGGCGATCGAGGCGGGCTATCGGCTGATCGGCCTCTCCTTCGATTACGGACAGCGCCACCGCCAGGAACTGGAGGCTGCCGCCCTCCTCGCGGCAGAACTCGGCTTGATCGAGCACCACACCATCGCCGTGAACCTGGCTGCCTGGGGCGGCTCGGCCCTCACCGACCCCGGCATCGCCCTGCCCGCCTCAGGGGTGGTGGACGGAGTGATTCCCCCCACCTACGTGCCGGGCCGGAACACCGTGTTCATCGCCCTGGGGCTGAGCCTGGCCGAGGCCCGGGGGGCCTCCCGGCTGGTGCTGGGGGTGAATGCGGTGGATTATTCCGGCTATCCCGATTGCCGTCCCGACTACCTCGCCGCATTTCAGACCCTGGCGGACCTGGCCAGCAAGGCCGGCCGGGAGGGCCAGGGAGCCCAGCTCTGGGCTCCGCTGGTGAGCTGGAGCAAGACCCGGATCGTAGAGGAAGCCCTGAGGCTGCAGCTGCCGATCGAGCGAACCTGGAGCTGTTACGCGGGCGGGGCCGCCCCCTGCGGCCGTTGTGACAGCTGCCGCATCCGCGATGCCGCCCTGAGGGAAGCCGGGCATCCCGAGCTGGCCAGCCGCGGACCTGGATGAGCCGGGAGCGACTGATCCGCCCGTTGCCGTGGCGGGAACCCTGGCCCCTGGTGAGCCTGCTGGCGCAGCAGATGGGCCTCGCAGGTCTGGTCTGGCTGGACGGGGATGGCACGGCCCTGGGACGCTCCTCGACCCTGGGCCTGGCGCCCCTGGAGCAGGTGGAATGCCGGGGCCTGCCGGCTGAGGCCGGGGCCACTGATCCCTTCGCCGTGCTGCGCCGCGTGCTGGGGGCGGGCGGGGCCTGGCTGGGCTGGCTCGGCTATGAGGCGGGAGCCTGGGTGGAGCCGGATGGCCACTGGCGCTCGCCGGACACGGCCACCCTCTGGGCCGCTCGCTACGACCCGCTGCTGCGCTTCGATCTTCATGAGCGGCGTCTCTGGCTGGAGGGAGACGACCGGGGGCGGCTGGGGGCGATGCAGGACTTGATCGAGTCGTGCCCCGAGGGACTGGGGTCAGAAGACACCGGAGCGCTGCCTTCCCCGGGTCTGCCGCCCGGGCACTGGCATTGGCACACCACCCCGGAGGCCTTCGCACGCCAGGTGACGGCCCTGCGGGAGTGGATCGCCGCAGGGGATCTGTTCCAGGCCAATCTCAGCGCCTGCCGCGAACTGCTGCTGCCGCAGCTGGTTTCACCCCTGGAGCTCTACGGCCGGCTGAGGCGCCACTGCCCGGCACCCTTCGGAGGCGTGGCGATCGCCTCGCTCGGCGAAGCCGGCGAGGCGGTGCTCTCAGCTTCACCGGAGCGCTTTCTGCGCCTGCAGGCCGACGGCCGGGTGGAGACGCGCCCGATCAAAGGCACCCGGCCCCGCCACCCCGAAGCCGCCGCCGATGCCGCCGCCGCCGCCGACCTGATCACCAGCGCCAAGGACCGGGCCGAGAACGTGATGATCGTGGATCTGCTGCGCAACGACCTCGGCCGGGTCTGCCGCAGCGGCTCGATCGGGGTGCCGCAGCTGCTGGGGCTGGAGAGTTACCGGCAGGTGCACCACCTCACCTCCGTGGTGGAGGGATCACTGCGCCCAGAGGCCGATCTGGTGGACCTGCTGCGAGCCTGCTGGCCGGGCGGGTCGATCACCGGGGCCCCGAAGGTGCGCGCCTGCCAGCGCCTGGGCGCCCTGGAGCCCGTGGCCCGTGGCCCCTACTGCGGTTCCCTGTTCCTGCTCGACGCCGATGGCGACTTCGACAGCAACATCCTGATCCGCAGCCTGATGCTCAGGGGCCGGCGCCTGCGCGCCCATGCCGGCTGCGGCATCGTGGCCGATTCCAGCCCTGCCGCCGAGGCCGAGGAACTGGCCTGGAAACTGGATCCCCTGCTGGAGGCTCTGGCCTGAATGGAGGGGGATCCGCTGCAGCCGCCAGCCGCCGCGATCGCCTGGATCGATGGACCCGAGGGGGGGCGTTGGGGGACTCCCGGCAGCCTGGCTGTGCCGCTGTCGGATCGGGGCCTGAGCCTGGCCGATGGGCTGTTCGAAACGGTCCTGGTGGAGGGGCGCCGCCCCCGGTTGCTCACGCAGCACCTTCAGCGCTGGCGGCTGGGGGCGACCGTGTTGGGACTTGAGCCCCCACCGCAGCAGGAGCGGGTGGCGGTGCTGGTCCGCGAGGCGATCGAGCGCAGCGGGATCGCCAGCGGGGCTCTGCGGCTCAACTGGAGCCGTGGGGATGGGGGCCGCGGCCTCGAACCCTCGGCCGGACCAGGACGCTTCTGGTTGCAGCTCAGCGCCGCCCGGCCTGACTTCGGCTCGGTTTCCGCTGGAATCAGCCGTCTCGAGCGGCGCAATGCCGCCAGCCAGCTCAGCTCCTGCAAGACCTTCGCCTATGGCGCTTCCGTGCTGGCCAGGCTGGAGGCCCAGCGGGCGGGGCAGGAGGAGGCGTTGCTGGAGAGCACGGCAGGTGGGCTTTGCTGCGGTACCAGCGCCAACCTGCTGGTGCGCCAACCCCGGGGCTGGTGGACTCCGCCGCTGACCAGTGGCTGCCTGCCAGGGGTGATGCGGGCCAGGGCCCTGGCCCTGGGGCTGGTCCAGGAGGCTCCGGCGCCGATCGGGGCCTCTCAATTGCGGCATGGTGCGCTGCTGATCAACAGCCTCGGCTGCCGACCGATCCGCTCCCTGGAGGGGGAAGTGCTGCCCACCTGGCCCGAGCCGGAGCACTTCTGGCGTGGCTTGCTTGCTGACGACTGATCCAGGGGTCATCGCCGGAAGCAGTTGTCATAGCGTCTGGTCATCAACGGGTGAACAGCGTGAGGGTCGAGGCGGCAGCGGTGATCCCGGGGTTGGCAGTGCTGTTGGCGGGGCTATCGGCCTGCGGCGGGCCCAAGGAGGTGGCCGTTCAGAACGCCAGGCTGGGAGATGCGCTGGTGGTGGCGGAGGGGACCCGCGTGGAGCTGGCCCAGACCTTCAAGCCCGGAGTGTCCAACGGCCTTTACAAGGGCGCTGTGCGCCTGCATGGGCCTGGCCAGCCGACGGACGGACGCCTGCATGCTCTCAACGCCGTCTGCAGCATCAAGGACACGCCCGGCTGGCCCACCTACGACAACCTCTATGGCTACCCCATCACGGATGTGGCCGAGGCCGCTCAGCTGAGCGGCAAGAGTCGCTGGCAGATTCTTTATCATTTTGATGGGCGAATCGAGGCCAGTGGTGACCTGAAGCCTCAGGCCTGGACGGCTCGCCTCAGGGACAACCTCTGCCGCCGCGGTGATTTCGATGACAGCACGGCACGCCAGTGACCGTTCCGCTGAGCGGGGGGTCCTGTAACCGCTGATACTGCTTGCCTGGCAGTGCTCGCCTTGGATGTGGGTGAAAACCGCACCGACCCGTCCACTCGATGCCGAAAACACTATTCAAGGTCGATCTCACCAAGACGATGGACCAGCAGGAGATGCCGGGCCATAACCGCTGGCATCCCGACATCCCGGCGGTGGTTTCAGTCAATCCGGGAGATGTGTTCAGGATCGAATGCAAAGACTGGACCGATGGCCAGATCAAGGACAATGATGATCCGAAGGACATCGCCGATGTCAATCTTGAGGTTGTCCATGTCCTGAGTGGGCCGATCTGGGTGAATGGTGCCCAGCCTGGCGACATCCTGGTGGTCGATATTCTCGATGTCGGTGCCCTGCAGGGAGATGAATGGGGCTTCACGGGCATCTTCGCCAAGGAAAACGGAGGTGGCTTCCTCACGGATCACTACCCCAAGGCGGCCAAGGCCATCTGGGATTTCGAAGGGATCTACACCAGCTCCAGGCATATCCCCGGCGTGCGCTTCGCTGGCATCACCCACCCCGGCCTGATCGGCTGCGCTCCCTCCCATGAGCTGCTGCGGGAGTGGAACCGCCGTGAAACCGAGCTGGTGAACACCGCCCCCGACCGCCGCACCTATGGCGCCGGTCTCTCGGGCAGTGAGCCGGTGCTGGCGGCCTTGCCCAATCCCAACAGCGCCATCCTCGGAACCCTGCCCAGCTCGGAGTTCGAGCGGGTGGCCAATGAGGCGGCACGCACGGTGCCTCCCCGGGAGCATGGCGGCAACTGCGACATCAAGAATCTCACCAAAGGCACGAAGATCTACTTTCCCGTCTATGTGGAAGGGGCCAAGCTCTCGATGGGAGACATCCACTTCTCCCAAGGGGATGGCGAAATCTCCTTCTGTGGTGCCATCGAGATGTCGGGCTACCTCGATCTGCACGTGGAGATCATCAAAGGTGGCATGGAGAAGTATGGGATGGTCAATCCCATGTTCAAAACCAGCCCCGTCGAGCCTCATTTCACTGATTACCTCGTGTTTGAGGGGATCTCGGTGGATGAGTTCGAAGGCAAGCAGTACTACATGGATGTGCACATCGCCTACCGGCGGGCCTGCCTCAATGCGATCGAGTATCTCAAGAAGTTCGGCTACACGGGTGAGCAGGCCTATCTGCTCCTGAGCTGTGCGCCAGTCGAGGGACGAATCAGCGGCATCGTCGACATTCCCAATGCCTGCTGCACACTGGCGATTCCCACATCAATCTTCGATCAGGATATCCTGCCCTGCTGATCAGCGATGGTGGATCTGGGGCCTGAGCATCAGGCCCCCTTTGTATTGTGCCAATGCTTTCTGCCAAGATCTCTGCCTTCTCCCACGATGCCTGTCTACGAATTCAGCTGCTCTAATGGCTGCGAAAACTATGAAGTCTGGCGCAGCATCGATCAGCGTCAGAGCGACACGAACTGTCCTGCCTGTGATGCTGAAGGCATCCGCGTGTTCACTCCTGTGATGTCCCTCAGTGGCCCTCTGCGGCTGAAACAGGAACAGTCGGAACCGCGACTGGTGCGCAAGCAAGGTACCCCTCCGGCGGGAAAGCCCCGACTGAAGCAAAGCAGCACCCGTCCCTGGATGCTGAATCGAGGCTGCTGACACCCATGAAAGCGGGAGCTCAGGCGAGGGCGTCGACTCCTGCCAGGAGCCAATGCCCGGACACGTTCGATCAGACCGTCAGGAATTCCTTGATCACCTCGTCGGAGAGTTGATCCGTCTTGCCACTGGCCACAATTCCACCCCGCTGCATGGCGTAATAGAAATCGGACTGGCGCACGAAGTGAAGATGTTGCTCCACCAGCAGCACGCTGATGCCAGTCTCCTTCATGATCCGCTGAACGGCGTGCTCAATGTCGAGGATGATTGAAGGCTGAATCCCTTCGGTAGGTTCATCCAGCAGCAGCAGTTTCGGCTTGCCCAGCAGAGCTCGGGCGATGGCCAGCTGTTGCTGCTGACCGCCACTGAGGTCGCCACCCTTGCGACTGAGGAACTTCTCCAGAATCGGAAAAAGATCGAAGATCAAAGGGTCGATGTGACGGTTCTTCTCGAGTCCTCCGGGAAGGGCCTCCATGCCCAGCAGGAGATTCTCCTTTACGGACACCTGCGGAATGATGTCTCGACCCTGGGAGACATAGCCGATGCCTGCCCGGGCCCTCCTGTAGGGAGGCTGGGTGGCAAGCTGACCGTTGCCGTATTCGATGGTGCCGGAACGCTGCTGCAGCAGGCCGATGATGGTCTTGAGAAACGTGGTCTTGCCGACGCCGTTGCGACCGATCAGGCAGACCATTTTCCCCTCGTGGATGCTCAGGTCCACGTTACGGAGAATGTGGCTTTCTCCGTAATACACATTCAGGCCGTTGACCTGGAGCAGGGCTTTTTCGCTGGTGGTAGACATGAGGGCGGTGGTTGAAGGTCGGAAAGCGGTTACTGTTCGGGCGGCCCCAGGTAGACCTCGATGACTCTGGGATCGGCTTTGACCTGGTCCAGCGGACCCTCTGTCAGCACCTGCCCTTGGTGCAGAACGGTGACGTCGAAATCGAGATCCCGGATGAACTCCATGTCGTGCTCGATCACCACGACGGTGTGGTCGCCAGCCAGGGACTTGATCAGTTCGGCCGTTCGCAGGGTTTCTTCATCGGTGAGACCGGCAACCGGTTCATCCAGGAGCAGCACTTCCGGTGCCTGGGCCACCAGGGAAGCGATGGCCAGCCACTGCTTCTGGCCATGGGAGAGGGAGCCGGCCTTCACGGTGGCGAAGGGTGCCAGGCCCACATAGTTCATGATGCGATGAACCTCGTCTTTGGCGGCCTGGGGCAGCCCGGACCCCAACAGGCTGAAGGCGTTCTTCACCGGAGAGGCGGCCAGCTCGAGATTACGAAGCACGCTGAGGTTCTCGAAGACCCGCGGGGTCTGGAACTTGCGGCCGATCCCCTGACGGGAGATCTTCTGCTCCGAAACACCGAGCAGGGATTGTCCCTTGAAGGTCACCGAGCCCTTGGTGGGTCGCACTTTGCCGGTGATCACATCCAGAAAGGTTGTCTTGCCGGCACCGTTGGGTCCGATGATCGACTTCAGCTCACCCTTGTACAGCTTCATGCTGAGATCGGTGAGGGCATAGAAGCCATCGAAACTCACGCTGACGTCATTGAGCTCGAGGAGAGGTTCTGACATGGACATCGGAAAGGTGCGTATTCGAGAAAGCAGTCACGACGGAAAACCTGGCAGCATCAATCAGGCTCCCTAGTCCACGGGGAGAGCCTCCTCATCAAGCCGGGGATAGGTTTTCGCCTTCTTGGCGATGCCGAAGGCGGCCAGCAGACTCCTGAGGCCGCCGTTGGTGACCCAGCCATAGATGCCATCGGGCATGAGCACCACCACGAAGATGAACAGGGCTCCCTGAACGAAGAGCCAGGCCTCCGGCAGGGCCTCGCTCACCAGGCTGCGCAGGTAATTGACCAACGTGGCGCCGATGATCGGACCCACCAGGGTTCCCCGGCCGCCCACGGCCACCCAGATCACCATCTCAATCGAGAAGGAGATCGACATGTACTGGGGAGAAACGATGCCGGACTGGACGGTATAGAGGGCGCCGGAGATGCCGCACAGGGCTCCAGCCACCAGGAAGACGATGGTCTTGAAAGGGACCGAATTGAAACCTGCAAAGCGAAATCTTGTTTCATCGTCACGGATGGCGATCAGGGCATCGCCGAAGCGGCCGCTGGTGAAGTAGCGGCAGACCAGAAAGGCCAGGGGGAGCAGGATCACCGTGAGGCGGTAAAACAACACCTGCATGTCAGGGGAACCGACCAGTTGTCCGAACAGCTCGGAGGTGCTGGTCTTGAGGCCGTTGGTGCCGTCGAAGAGCTTCTGCTGGCCGTTGAAGAAGTGGAAGAACACCATCAGCGCGGCCTGGGTGATGATCGAGAAATACACCCCCTTGATCCGGTTTCTGAAGATCAACCAACCCACCAGGCCTGCCACCACCGCTGGGATCACCCAGAGCGCGATCAGCGTGAACGCAGGCGACCAGAAGGGTTTCCAGAAGAAGGGCAGCTCAGCCACCCCGTAGTTCTCGAAAAACTTGGGGATGCCGTTGCCACCGGCCAGGCTCTTGGTGTTGAGCATCAGGTACATGGCTACCGCATAGCCACCCAACGAGAAGAAGATCCCCTGACCCAGACTCAGCAGACCGGTGTATCCCCAGATCAGATCGATCGCCAGAGCAGTGATGGCGAGCGCGAAATAACGACCGAAGAGATTGAGCCGGAAATCGTCGAGAGCTGCCGGCAGGATGAACAGGGCAACCGCCAGCAGAATCCAGGGGACGAGTCTTTGAAAGAGTTTCAAGGTTGAGGCCTCCTCGTGGGGAGATGGAACGGGAATCTGCAGCGGGTGGTGATGATCGGGTCAGGCATCGACAGAGCGACCCTTCTGGGGGAACATGCCGTTGGGACGGAACTGGAGGAAGACGATGATGAAGATGAAGACAAGCACCAGCGACATGCTCGTGGTCGCGAAGAATTCGGTGACTCCTCGCGCTGCCGCAGGCATGTCAGGGAAGATGGTGAGCAAGGTGCCCGAGCCGATCACGGATTGAATGATTCCGAGCAGCATCGCCGCGATCACCGTGCCGAGCAGGTTGCCCACCCCGCCCAGCACGATCACCATGAAGCAGGACACAATGTAGGCGGCTCCTAGGTTGGGGCCCACTGATCCCAACAGGGTGATGGCGCACCCAGCCACACCGGCCAGTCCGGATCCGATTCCGAAAGTGATGCTGTCCACGCGATCGGTCGGAATACCGAGACAGTTGCTCATCTGACGGTTCTGGGTGACCGAACGGATGCGTAGACCCCAGACACTCTTGTTCAGGAACCAGTAGGTAGCCAGAAGCAACAGGGCCGAGAGCAGGATGATGAAGATCCTGAGTCCGGGCAGTTCGATGGTGCCGATCATCCCCCAGCTTCCCTGCAGCCATTTCGGAGCAGTCACGTCGATGTTGCGGGGACCGAACCAGGGCTTGGAGAGCGGGCGGAACTGATCGAAGAGGTTGACGGCGATCAGACCGATGACGATGGAGAAAGCCCAGCCGAGTCCATTGAGATAGGTGAAGAAAGGCTTGAGTGAGAACTTCGCTCGCAGTAACTTGGAAACTAAGAGTCCGGCAGCAACGCCGATGATGATGCCAAGCATCATGGCCGTTGAAACACTTCGAATCAGCTGGATGAGAATCAGGCTGACGCCCCAGGTGGCGAGCAGGGTTTCCAGGGGCCTGCCATAAAGCTGCCGGATTAACGTTCTCTCCAGGAGCACGCCAATCAGTCCAGTCACGATGAAGGCAAGCACCAAGGAGACCGGAAAATACAGCTGGAAGATCACACCACCCATGGGTTTCAACGCTGACTGCACCACATAGGTGACATAGGCGCCCAGCATCATGAACTCACCGTGGGCGAGGTTGATGACCCCCATCAAGCCAAAAACGATGGCCAGACCGGTGGCTGCAAGCAGCAGAACAGATCCAATGCTGAGGCCATCGAGAATCTGAGAAAAGAAGAGTTCCAACGGAATGAATATTGAAAGTTAGGTCCAGCATCGTGTCAACGATGCTGGACCAGTTCGAAGGTGGTGTTGTATCAATCCGGATTGCGGTGGCTCCCGGAGGAACCACCGATCCTTCATCGCCTCCCGGTGATGGCCGGGATCACATCTTGAACTTGCCGGCGTCGGGCCTGTCCTGGGTCCAGTCACAGGTGAAGCCCTTGGTTTCGGGCACGAACTGGTTCCAGGGAATAGGCGGAATGGCCTTCTTGCTGTCTTCGAGGATCTTGAACTGACCACCGGCTTCGGCTTCCCCGATCAGCACACGCTCGGAGGTGTGGTGGTTGGGGAACATTTCGATCTCACCCTGAGGGGCGGCAAACTTGATGCCGATCATGGTCTTGCGGACCTTGTCGAGATCCTCGTAGGTGCCTGCCTTCTCGACGGCATTCTTCCAGAGGTACAACATGTTGTAGGCCGATTCTGCCGGGTCACCCGTGACCCGATCAGCGCCATACATGGCCTGGAAGTCGGAGGTGAACTTCTTCGACGCCGGTGTATCCAGGCTCATGAAGAAGTTCCAGGCCGCAAAGGTGCCTGTGGTGTACTCAGGCCCGATCTGGCGAATTTCCTCCTCTGCGATCGAGAAAGACATGATCGGATATTTCGCCGGATCGATGCCGGCAGCCTTGAACTGCTTGAAGAGGGCAACGTTGGAATCGCCGTTCAAGGTGTTGATGATGATGCCACCATCGGGGAACACCTTCTTGATCTTGGCGATGATCGGAGCCACCTCAGTGTTGCCGAGGGGGATGTAGTCTTCGCCGACGGTTTCTCCGCCGAGAGCCTTCATCTGCTCCTTGATGATGGTGTTGGCAGTCCGGGGATAGACGTAGTCAGATCCGACGAGATAGACTTTTTTGCCAAGCTTGTCGCCATAGGTCTTCATCAGCCAGTCGACAGCTGGCTCAGCTTGCTGGTTGGGGACGGCACCCGTGTAGAAGATGTTCCTGGAGCACTCCTGCCCTTCGTATTGAATCGGGTAGAAGAGCATGTGGTTTTTGGCCTCAAACACCGGCAGCATCGCCTTGCGGCTGGCGGAGGTCCAGCCGCCGAAAACCACGGCCACCTTGTCGGAATCAATCAGCTTCTGTGATTTCTCGGCGAAGGTGGGCCAATCGGAAGCACCGTCTTCGATGACGGGGACGATTTTGTACGACTTACCACTAACCTTGACGCCACCTGCGTCATTAATCTCTTTGATTGCCATCTCTTCGACCTCTTTCAGGGTCGTTTCCGAGATGGCCATGGTGCCACTCAGGGAGTGGAGAATGCCAACTTTGATTTCACCGTCAAACTTGCCGGCGGATTCGCCACCGCCACCGCCACCGCCACCGCCGCAGGAGACCAGAGTGATGCTGACGGCGGTAGTGGCCAGTCCAGCAAGCAGCCGCCGAGAGAGATTCCGAACCATTGGTGCTTTGTCAAGGTGATGGTATGCCGCAATGCTGACGGCAGCTCGGAACTTACGGAGATCACCCACGGCGCTATGTATCCGATCGTACGAAATGCCTGGCATGGCTCGGAGTGTGTGGATTTGCTGGTGAGCCCGGCGGCCTGGCTCATGTCTGTGAACTAGGTAATTGTTCACGCAAAAAGGATTCCACCCGCTCCAGGCCTTCTCCGCTGCGCAGGTTGGTAAAACACCAGGGGCGACCGGGTCGCATCCGTTCGGTGTCCCGTTGCATCACGTTCAGATCGGCGCCCACCATCGGCGCCAGATCGATCTTGTTGATCACCAGCAGGTCGGAGCGGGTGATGCCCGGGCCCCCTTTCCTGGGGATCTTGTCTCCGGCGGCTACGTCAATCACATAGATGCACAGATCAACCAGCTCAGGACTGAAGCTGGCCGCGAGATTGTCGCCGCCGCTCTCTACCAGCACCAGGTCGAGATCGGGGAACTGACTCTCCAGCTCCTCCACCGCAGCACGGTTGATCGAGCAGTCTTCCCGGATGGCGGTGTGGGGGCAGCCCCCCGTTTCCACTCCGCGGATACGCTCGGGCTCCAGCGCCCCGGCGCGGGTCAGGAACTGGGCGTCTTCCTGGGTGTAGATGTCATTGGTGACCACCGCAAGCTGAAGCTCCTGACGCAGCCGCCGGCAGAGGGCTTCGACGAGGGCCGTCTTGCCGGATCCCACAGGTCCGGCCACTCCAACGCGCAGTTTGCTCATGCTGGTGGCCTGCCTTGGCGATCAACTGCGGAACAGCCTGGAGTAAAGCTCGGCGTGGTGCAGTTGGCAGAGGCCGGAGCCGATACCGCCGCTCCATTGTTCGCGTGGATCGGCGACCGCCAGTTCCCGGCCCCGCTCCACCAGCAACGGGGCGAGGGCGAGCTGCAGTCGTTGCCCCTGGGTGGGCCCTAGCGGCACCAGGCGCACGGCGGCACTGACCTGGTTGGCGCACCAGCCATAGAGGTAGGCCTCCACCAGATCAGGCAGGGGGATTTCCAGGCAAAGCCCCGCCCAGGCCCAGGCTGCCGGCCAGGCCAGTTCAACCTCTGGCTGCAGCGGCCAGCCCAGCTGCGCCAGCAGCTGCAGCAAGGAGCGTCCCATCTGACGTTGCTGGGCCCGCAGCTCGGTCGCTTCGCGCTGGGCGAGCAGCCAGCCGTCGAGATCGATCAACGCTCCCCGGGCCAGCTGAGCTTCATCGCTCTCTGCTCCCGCTGTGGCCATGAGTTGGCGCTCGCGGAGGGCCTCCTGCAGCGGGCCAAGGGCTGCCGCCTCGATTCGGATGCCGCCACGGCGGAGCTCTGCTTCGAGCCAGTCCTGGAGGGCTTTCGCCGTGGTGATCTCTCCCCGCTGGATCAACACTTCCAGCCCTTCCGAGTAGCTGAACGCTCCCACTGGCAGGGCGGGGCTCACCAGTTGCAGCAGATGCAGCCCGGCGACACTCATCGCGGCTGAATGCTGCCGTGATTGTGGTGGCTGGCCTGGCTGCCGGCGTGACTGCCAGCGTGACCGTCGGCATGACCGTGGGAGTGGCTGGCAGTTGCATAGGCGCCCGGCTCAGGCAGAAACGGCATCAGACGGTGCTCGATCAACAGCCCCCGTTGCCGCATCAGCCCCTCCAGCACCCCGTCCTCCAGCAGCCTCAGTTCCCCGGGGCGAAGCTCCAGCGACACATGGCGGTTGCCCAGGTGGTAGGCGGCCTGCAGCAACATCAGGGGATCCGGGCTGCGCACCACCAGCACCGGCTCAGGCGCCGGCTCCACCACCACCAGCATGCTGCGATCGGCCGGCATCAGCCTCTCGCCCGGTTCCAGGGCCGGTCCCCGTGGGAGGTGCAGCAGCAGTTCACGGCCGCAGGAGGTGCGTCTCCGTCCACGCAGGCTGGTGCGCTCCTGGGCACTCAAGGGCAGATTCAGCACGGGCACATCCCCCTTCGGCTGCTGTCCCTGGCCGGTGGCCTGGTCGCGCAACTCCAGCTGCAGCGGTGGTGTGACGGGTGGTGAGCTCGAGCTCGGGGGCGTGGACACAGGGCCATCACCCTCAGAACAAGGAGCCAGCCTCTCCAGACCGGGGGGCAGTCCCTGTGGCGATGGCTACCAAATCCGCCCTTGTGGCCTGGGCCAGGATTCTCCGGTTGGTGCCGACTTCCCTGGAGCGCAACTGCCCATGCTGAGCGCCCCCCCGAAGCCTTGGTGCGCAGAGGCCCGCCTGCGCTTCCATCGAACGGCTGATCGCGGCACCATCCATCAGGGAGGGGCCACCGCCCCCCTCAAGATCCAGCGGGCCTTCGCCCGCGAGGATGGCCGCTGTGAACTGCCCTTGCTCCACACCGGCGGTGGCCTGGTGGGAGGGGATGAGTTGAGCATCAGAGCCGAGCTCGGGCCCCACAGCCGTGCCCTGCTCACCAGCGTCGCCGCTCAGAAGGTGTATGGATCGGTGGGCCGCTCCCGCCTGGCGCCCCGGGGCAGCTGGAGCCGCCAGCGGCTGAGCGTCGAGCTGATGGAGGGGGCCGACCTGGAATGGCTGCCCCAGGAGGTGGTGGTGTTCGCAGGAGGCTTGATCGAGCAGAGCTGCCGGGTGGAGCTGGCCGAGGGAGCCAGCTGGCTCGGGGCCGAGGTGGTGCGCCTGGGCCGCAGTGCCGATGCCGAAACCCTTGGGGACGGCTCCTGGCGCTCCCGCCTGGAGATACGCCGGCAGGGGCGCTGGAGTGTTGTCGATCAACTGGAGCTGACGGGAGAAACCTTGCGCTCCCCCCACGGGCTGGCGGGGATGCCGGTGTTCGGCAGCCTGGTCTGGGCGGCGCCGGCGCCGGTGCCCGAAGCGCTGCTGGAGCTCTGCCGCGCCGATCGGGCCGGGCTGGAGGGCGAGATGGCCTGCGGCCGGCTCGATCACGGGCTGGTGGCCCGCTACCGGGGCGGCTCCACCCAGGCGGCCCGCTGGTGGTTCACCCGCATCTGGGCGCGGATCCGTGCTGAGCGTGGGCTGGCGGTGCCGGTCCTCCCGAGGGTATGGCCGTTCCAGGAGGATCCCTGGCTCGAAACCTCGGACAGGATCGCCTGTCCCCGCCCGACCGGGACGACGGACTCCAGCTGATCACTGGGCTCCACGGCAGACCAGCCACCATGGCTTCGAGCGGATCTGGCCTGATGCGCCATCCACCGGCCTGCCGGAGCTCTCCGCCGATCACGCCCGTTGTGATCCCTCCATCTGCGGCCAGCGCCGCATCACCACAAGCCCCAGCACCACGAGCACGGCCGGGATCAGGCCGATGCAGAGGCGGATCATCACCAGGGCCGGACGGGGCTGGCCACCGACCTGCCCAGCCACGTAGCCGCTCCAGCTGAGCAGGTTTCCCAGCAGGAACACCGACACGGCGCTGCCCAGCTGCTGGGTCATCACCATCCAGGCGGTGAACAGTCCGGCCGGCCGCTCCGGATCGGCGTCGATCGCGTCGGGCAGCAACGACCAGGGCAGCAGGTAGGCGGTGGCGGCCCCCAGGCCCAGCAGAACCACCACCCCCACCAGCAGCGAGAACTTCAGGCCGTTGCCCCCAGGGGCCAGCGGGGCCGCGGCGGCATCCAGCGGCACCAGCACCATGGCCAGGCCCCCCATGGCGATCCAGAGGCCACTGCCCCAGCGCAGGGCGACCAGCCGTCCCCGCCGGGCCGCCAGCCGGCTCCACAGCTCCAGGCCTGCCATGGCGCTGAGCTGGAAGGGGATCAGCATCCAGGTGCTCCAGGACTGGGGCAGATGCATCACCTCGGTGAGATAGAGCAACGACACCGGCTGCATCAGTTGCAGAGCTCCCCAGAGCAGGAGATACAACCCCACCACCCGCAGGAAGCGGCCATTGCGCCGGATCCGCCCCAGCTGGGCTGTGATGGGCGCGGGCGCCCCCGAGGGCCGGCGGCACACCCGGGCGGCCGGCGCCATCCCCCAGGCGGACAGCAGGGTGCCGACGACCATCACCGCTCCGGCGGCCACACCCATCGCCAGGTAGCCCGGGGCGCCGTAGCCCACCAGCAGGGCGCCGAGCATCAGGCCCAGCAGGCTGCTGAGAATCGAGCCGGTGAAGCGGGCCGCGTTGAGGCGGGTGCGCAGCCGGGTGTCCTCGCTGAGCTCGGTGGCAAGGGCGCAGTAGGGCAGGTTCACGCCTGTGTAGGCGGCCATGAAGACCACGGAGATCAGCACGAACCAGCCGAAGCGCAGCAGTTCACCACCAGGGGGGAACCACCACATCAGCGCCATGCTCAGCCCGAGGGGCACCGCGCTCCAGACCATCCAGGGGAGGCGAGGGCCGAAGCGGCTGCGCGTGCGGTCGCTGAGCCAGCCCAGCAGCTGATCATTGGTGGCGTCCCAGAGCCGGCCCACCATCAGCACCAGGCCAGCCAGCCAGGGGGGCAGCCCGGCGATCTGGGTGTAAAAAACGAACAGATAGAAGCCGATCAGGGCCGCCGCCAGCCCGGTGCCGGCGTCACCGAGGCCGTAGGCGAGCACCGTCCGGCGACGCAGGGCCGCCGGCAGCGCCATCAGATCGATCGGCTCGGCCATGGCGGTGGGGCTGCGGAGACTCCGGGCATGGTGATCTCGGGGCGGTGAGCCGCCGGTGAAAGTTCCTGCTGAACCTGGCGGCCTGCCGGACCACTGCCAGAGTGCCTGCGGAACGGCCTGGCCCATGTATCTCACCCCCCAGGAGAAGGACAAGCTGCTGATCGTCACTGCGGCGCTTCTGGCGGAGCGCCGGCTGCAGCGAGGTCTGCGCCTCAACCATCCCGAGGCGGTCGCCTGGCTCAGCTTCCTCGTTCTCGAGGGGGCCCGCGACGGCCGCAGCGTGGCTGAACTGATGGCCGAGGGCACCACCTGGCTCAGTCGTGAACAGGTGATGGAGGGGGTGCCGGAGCTGATCCCCGAGGTGCAGATGGAGGCCACCTTCCCCGATGGCACCAAGCTCGTCACCCTGCATGATCCGATCCGATGATTCCTGGCGAACTCTTTCCTGAGCCCGGCAGCCTCGAGCTCAACGCCGGCCGGCCGGTCACCACGATCGACGTGGCCAACCGGGGGGATCGCCCTGTGCAGGTGGGCTCCCACTTCCACTTCCACGAAGCCAACCATGCCCTGGTCTTCGATCGGGAGGCGGCGCGCGGCCAGCGCCTTGACATTCCCGCCGGCACTGCAATCCGCTTCGAACCGGGGGATCAACGCCCCGTGCAGCTGGTGCCCCTGGCCGGATCCCGCTGTGTGTTCGGCTTCAACGGCCTGATCAACGGCCCCCTCGACTGATCGGCCCAGGGGCCGCCCCGCCCATCCCACGTACCTTCTTCACCCGCACCAGCCATGCCCTATCGGATGGACCGCCGGGCCTACGCCGAGACCTACGGCCCCACCACGGGCGACAGGCTGCGACTGGCCGACACCGAACTGATCCTGGAGGTGGAGAAGGATTTCACCACCTACGGCGAGGAGGTGAAGTTCGGTGGCGGCAAGGTGATCCGCGACGGCATGGGCCAGGCCCAGACCTCCCGTGCCGACGGGGCGGTGGACACGGTGATCACCAATGCCCTGATCGTGGATTGGTGGGGGATCGTCAAGGCCGATGTGGGCCTGCGCGACGGCCGTATCTGCGCGATCGGCAAGGCCGGCAATCCCGACATCACCGATGGGGTGACGATCGTGGTGGGGCCCGGCACCGAGGCGATCGCCGGCGAGGGGCACATCCTCACGGCCGGGGGCATCGACACCCACATCCACTTCATCTGTCCCCAGCAGATCGAAACGGCCATCGCCAGCGGTGTGACCACCCTGCTGGGCGGCGGCACCGGCCCGGCCACCGGCACCAACGCCACCACCTGCACCCCCGGGGCTTTCCATCTGGCCCGCATGCTCCAGGCCGCCGAGGGGCTGCCGGTGAATCTGGGCTTCTACGGCAAGGGCAACGCCAGCACTCCCGAGGCCCTCGAGGAGCAGATCCGCGCCGGGGCCTGCGGCCTCAAGCTCCACGAAGACTGGGGCACCACCCCGGCGGCGATCGATTGCTGCCTGTCCGTGGCCGACCGGTTCGATGTGCAGGTCTGCATCCACTCCGACACGCTCAACGAAGCGGGCTTCGTGGAGGACACGATCCGGGCGATCGGCGGCCGCACCATCCATACCTTCCACACCGAGGGGGCCGGCGGCGGCCATGCCCCCGACATCATCCGCATCTGCGGTGAAGCCAACGTGCTGCCCAGCTCCACCAACCCCACCCGCCCCTACACCCGCAACACGCTCGAGGAGCACCTCGACATGCTGATGGTGTGCCACCACCTCGATGCAGCCATCCCCGAGGACGTGGCCTTCGCCGAATCGCGCATCCGCCGCGAGACGATCGCCGCCGAGGACATCCTCCACGACCTGGGGGCCTTCAGCATCATCGCCAGCGATTCCCAGGCCATGGGGCGGGTGGGTGAGGTGATCACCCGCACCTTCCAGACCGCTCACAAGATGAAGGTTCAGCGCGGCACCCTGCCTGAGGACAGCGCCGGTCCGGGAAGAGGCCGCAACGACAACGTGCGTCTCAAGCGCTATGTGGCCAAGTTCACGATCAACCCGGCGATCGCCCACGGCCTCGACAGCCAGATCGGCTCGGTGGAGGTGGGCAAACTGGCTGATCTGGTGCTCTGGAAGCCCGGCTTCTTCGGCGTCAAGCCGGAGCTTGTGATCAAGGGGGGTTCGATCGTCTGGGCCCAGATGGGCGATGCCAACGCCTCAATCCCCACGCCCGGTCCGGTGCATGGCCGGCCGATGTTCGCCGCCTTTGGCTCGGCCCTGGCCCCCAGCTGCCTCACGTTTCTGAGCCAGGCGGCCCTTGACGATGACCTGCCCCGGAAACTTGGTCTGAAGCGGCCCTGCGTGCCGGTGGTGCACACCCGCGGCATCGGCAAGGCCGAGATGCGCAACAACAGCGCCCTGCCCAAGGTGGAGGTGGATCCCCAGACCTACGAGGTCTTCGCTGACGGCGAACTGCTCACCTGCGAGCCCGCCGAGGTGCTGCCGATGGCCCAGCGTTACTTCCTGCTCTGAAATCTGCTCCGCCTCACCCCAGGGCAATGCCGGTGCCAGAGTGAAGGAGCCAGCGAGCCCCTCGATTCCGTAGCAACGACCACTGGCTGTGGCCACCCCCACTCTGCATGATCACGCCATGCCCGAGGCCGAGTCGATGTTCACCGCCTACAAGCCGAGCAAGGGCTACGACGAGTACTTCAGCGCCGCCGCCGAGCCCCGTTCCTCCCTTCAGCCCCTGCTGTCCTCCCTGGGCAAGCTCGGAATCGAGGAGATCAACCGCAGCCATGCCGCCGCCGGCATGCTGCTGAAGAGGCTTGGAGCCACCTTCCGCCTCAACGATTCCGGCGAGCAGGGAGTGGAGCGCATCCTTCCCTTCGATCCCCTGCCAAGGCTGATCCACTCCGGTGAGTGGCAGACGCTCGAACGAGGCCTGATCCAGCGCCTTGAGGCGATCGATCACTTCCTGGCTGACGTCTACGGCGAACAGAAGATCGTCGCTGATGGCGTCGTGCCGCTCGAGGACATCGAGACCTCCCATGGCTGGCGACCCCAGATGCGGGGGTTCCACCCGCCCCTCAACCGCTGGTGTCACATCTCCGGCCTGGATCTCATTCGTGACGGCCAAGGCACCTGGCGGGTGCTGGAGGACAACCTCCGCTGTCCCTCCGGTGTGGCCTACTTCCTCGAGAACCGCCGGGTGATGAAACGGATGTTCCCGAGCCTGTTCGCCGGACGCACCGTTCATCCCATCGACGACTACCCCTCCCATCTGCTGCAGGCCCTGCGGGAACTCGCCCCCTGGACCGACACCCCTACCGTGGTGCTGCTCACGCCCGGGGTGTTCAACAGCGCCTACTTCGAGCACAGCTATCTCGCCCAGCAGATGGGCATCCAGCTGGTGGAGGGACGGGATCTGGTCTGCGAGGCGAACCGCGTCTGGATGCGGAGCACCTCCGGCCATGCGCCGGTGGATGTGATCTACCGCCGCATCGACGACGACTTCCTCGATCCGGCTGTCTTCCGCAGCGATTCGATGCTTGGGGTGCGCGGCCTGATGGAGGCCTATGCCGCCGGCCGGGTGGCGATCGCCAATGCCCCGGGCACCGGCGTGGCCGACGACAAGCTGATCTATGCCTACGTGCCTGAGATGATCCGCTACTACCTAGGCGAAGAGCCGATCATCGAGAACGTTCCCACCTACATCTGCTCCAGGCCCGACGACCAGGCCTATGTGCTCGCCCACCTCAAGGATCTGGTGGTGAAATCGGTAGGTGAGGCCGGTGGTTACGGCATGCTGATCGGCCCCCATGCCTCCCAGCAGGAGATCCTCGAGTTCGCCGAGAAGATCAAGGCCGATCCTCGCAATTTCATCGCCCAGCCCACACTGGAGCTCTCCACCGTTCCCTCCCTCAGTGAGGGGGAGCTCTATCCCTGCCATGTGGATCTGCGCCCCTATGTGCTGCGCGGCAAGGGTGCCTGGGTGAGTCCCGGCGGGCTCACGCGCGTTGCTTTGCGCCGCGGTTCGCTGGTGGTCAACTCCTCCCAGGGCGGCGGCTGTAAGGACACCTGGATCGTGGATGAATCCTCATGCTGAGCCGCGTCGCTGATTCGCTCTACTGGATCAACCGCTATCTGGAGCGTGCCGAGAACATCTCCCGCTTTCTGGAAGTCAGTGAGGCGATGGCGCTTGACTGCCCACCCGGCAGCGCCGAGCCCTGGGTGCCCCTGATCGACGCAAGCGGCGATCGTGAACTGTTCGACAAACTCTGTCCCGAAGGCCGCCCTGCCGACGTGGTGCGCTTTCTGGTCAATGAGCCCGACAACCCGAGCAGCATCGTCAACTGCATCGCCATCGCCCGGGAGAACGCCCGCCAGATCCGCGAGGTGATCACCACCGAGATGTGGGAGCAGATCAACGACTTGTATCTCATCCTGCAGGAGAGCGAGGGATTCTGGCAGCTGCCCGGCCAGGAGCAGCTCAATGAGATCCGCAAGGGCTGTCAGCTGTTCTATGGCATCACCGATGCCACCCTCAGCCGCGATCTCTCCTGGCAGTTCAGCAAACTGGGTCGACTGGTTGAGCGCGCCGACAAGACAAGCCGCATTCTGGATGTCAAGTACTACCTGCTCCTGCCCAGTCCTGAGGAGGTGGGCGGCGTTCTTGATGAGCTCCAGTGGATCTCACTGCTGCGCTCCGCCGGGGCCTATCAGATGTTCCGCCAGTCACAGCAGCAGGCGATCGCTCCGAAGGCGGTGGCCGCTTTCCTCCTGCTCGACCCGATCTTTCCCCGTTCGGTGCGCTACTGCCTGGAGGGATTGAACAAGTCCCTGAGGGTGATCCGTGGCAATCCGGTGCCGGGGCCGCCCGACGATCTCGAATGCCTTGCCGGCCTGATGCTGGCCAACTGGAGCTATGTGCGGATCGACGAGCTGGTCAACAGGGGCCTGCACGAGGCGATCGATCAGTTTCAGGGTGATCTCAACCGTCTTCACGAACTGATCAACGAGCGCTATTTCGTCTTGCCGACGCCAGCCGCGGCAGCCGTCGCCGTTCCTCCCGCCACCCCCCTGCCGTCAGCCCCCACCTCCCTGGCATGCGCGCCCGCGTAATCCATTCCCTCGGCTATCGCTACAGCGCGCCCGTCCAGCTCGGACCCCACAGGTTGTGCATGAAGCCGCGGGCTCAGGGTTTTCAGCGCCTGATCAGTTTCGATCTGTGTTTCTCGCCGGATCCGCACCATCTGCACCCGCTCGTGGCCGCCAGCGGAGACGACATCCTGCGCGCCCGCTTCATCGGTTGCACCGACACCTTCGATATCCGCGCCGTCAGCGAGGTGGAGACGAAGGTGCCACCTCTGCTGCAGGCTTGCCTGGCGGACAACGAGCCGGAGCTTCCCTATCCCGTTGGTCATCTCAATGGCGATCTGATCGGAAGCCTTGAAGGCTGGCTGCCCAACGGGCAGCACGATCCGGCCGCGGTGGAGCTGGCTCAGGAGGCGTTGATGGGCAGCGATCAACGGGCGCTCATGTTTCTTCAGCAACTCGTGGAGATGATCCAGGACCGGGTGAAGTACACCCAGCGCCACGCCGGCCCAGCCTGGCCTGCGGGCCGCACCCTGCGGGAGCGGGTCGGATCCTGCCGCGACCTGGCGGTGCTGATGATCGAGGCCTGCCGTTGCGTGGGCCTGCCAGCGCGGTTCGTGAGTGGCTATCACCTCGTCGAGCCCACGCCCAAGCGCTATGACCTCCATGCCTGGGCGGAGGTGTACCTGCCCGGAGCAGGATGGCGTGGATTCGATCCGAGCGGGATGGGCGCGATCGATGACCGCTACATCCCCCTGGCCACCTCGTCCAAGCCGAATCTCACTGCGGCGGTGTCGGGGTCTTTCTCCGGACCGCCGGGCGTGAAGAGCGAAATGAGCTGGTCGATCCAGGCGGAGGTGCTCAGCGAGGAGCACGTTTCCCCCAACCTGCTCCATTACTGACCTGACCCAGTCAGGGAGCGCACAAAAGGGGAAATGAACATGAATTGGTAACCGTTGGCGCAGCATCCAGGGTGTCTTTCGAACCATGAAGGAGCCCATCGAAGGCACCCACGTCATGGCTTCTTCCACCGCGCCGCCCATCGAACTCAGCGGTCCCGAGTTCAGAGACGCGCGTGCTCTGGCCGAGTCGATGCACCGGCATCTCTTCTACAGCCAGGCCAAGTCGCCGTCGCTGGCGAGCCCTCACGACCACTACTGCTGCCTGGCCCTGGCGGTGCGTGATCTTTTGCTTCAGAACTGGGTGGACACGGCCGAGGCCTACACCAAGCAACACGTACGCACTGCCACCTACCTCTCGGCGGAGTATCTCCTGGGCCCCCACCTGGAGAACAATCTGGTGAATCTCGGCATCCGCCACGCCGCGGAAGCCGCCTGCGCCGAACTGGGGCTGTCCCTGGAGGATCTGATCGCCCTGGAGCCGGAGCCGGGGCTCGGCAATGGCGGCCTCGGCCGTCTGGCAGCCTGTTTTCAGGAGTCGATGGCCAGCCTGGAGCTGCCGGCGATCGGCTACGGCATCCGCTACGAGTTCGGCATCTTCCGCCAGCAGATCCAGAACGGCCATCAGGTGGAGAGCACTGATCCCTGGCTGGCCCAGGGCAATCCCTGGGAGGTGATCCGGCCGGAGTGGGCCTATCCGGTCACGATCGGCGGTCACACGGTGCTTGGGGTGGCCTACGACACCCCGATCCTGGGCTACGGGGTTCACACCGCCAACACCCTGCGGCTGTGGTCGGCCCAGGCGCCGGAATCCTTCGATTTCGCCTCCTTCAATGCCGGGCATTACACCCAGGCAGTGCTCCAGAAAATCCACTCCGAAACCCTCTCGAAGGTGCTCTATCCGAACGATGAGACCGGACAGGGCAAACAACTGCGCCTGAGTCAGCAGATCTTCTTCGTGAGCTGCAGTCTTCAGGACATGTTCCGCATCCTGAAGGGTCAGGGAATGGCGGTCACCCAGTTCCATGAGAAGTTCGCCGTCCAGCTCAACGACACGCACCCGGCGATCGCGGTGGCCGAGCTGATGCGGCTGCTGATCGATGAGCACGGCGTCGACTGGGATACGGCCTGGACGATCACAACAGCCAGCATCAGCTACACCAACCACACCCTGCTGCCCGAGGCCCTCGAGACCTGGGGCCTGGATCTGTTCGCCCATCTGCTTCCCCGGCATCTGGAGATCATCTATGAGATCAATGCCCGCTTCCTGCGGATGGTGCGTATTCGTTATCCCGGCCAGTCGGCTCTGTTGGAGCGTCTGTCGCTGATCGAGGAGGGGCCGCATCGCAAGGTGCGGATGGCGAACCTCGCTGTGGTGGGCAGTCACCATGTCAATGGTGTGGCCGAACTTCATAGCACCCTGGTGCGCCAACAGCTGTTCCCCGAATTCGCGGAACTCTGGCCTGACAAATTCACCAACGTGACCAACGGCGTCACACCACGCCGCTGGATCGCCGTCGCCAATCCGTTTCTTTCGGCTCTGATGGACGAGGCGATCGGAACTGGCTGGCGGCGAGATTTAGGCGAGCTCAAGGGCCTGGAGTCGCATGCTGGCGACCCTGCCTTTCTGGAGCGCTGGAGGATGGTGCGCGATCAGAGCAAGCAGCGGCTGGCGAATGCTATCCATCAGGACCTGGGGGTTCTAGTCGATCCCTCCTCCCTGTTTGACGTGCAGGTGAAGCGCATCCACGAATACAAGCGCCAGCACCTGGCGGCCCTGCAGATCGTCGAGCGTTATCTGCGCATCCGCAATGGCGAGGACCTGCCGCCGCGCACCTTCATCTTCGGCGGCAAAGCGGCACCGGGGTATGCGATGGCCAAGCTGATCATCCGGCTGATCAGCGGCATCGCCGAGATCGTGAACATGGATCCGGCGATGGACGGAAGGATGCGGGTGGTGTTCCTGCCAAACTTCAGCGTCAGCCTGGGTCAGAAGGTCTACCCAGCGGTGGACCTCTCCGAGCAGATCTCCACCGCCGGCCTGGAGGCCTCCGGCACCGGCAACATGAAGATGGCCCTGAATGGGGCCGTCACCATCGGCACCCTCGATGGCGCCAACATCGAGATCAGGGATCTCGTCGGCCACGACAACTTCTTCCTGTTCGGCCACACCGCCGAGCAGCTGGAGGCGATCAACAGGTGCGGCTACCACCCGATGCCATGGCTGCAGAACGATCCGATCACCCGCGAAGCGATCGACCTGATCGGTTCGGGTCATTTCAGCGAAGGCGACCGCGATCTGTTCCATCCGCTGCTGGCCAACCTCTGCAGCTCTGACCCATTCCGGGTGATGGCTGATCTGGGCGATTATCGCCGCGCCCAGAATTCGGTGGATGATGCCTGGCTCGACACCACCAGCTGGAGCCGCATGTCCCTGCTGAACACCGCGCGCTGTGGCTTCTTCAGCAGCGACCGTTCGATCCATGAGTACGCCGAGCGCATCTGGAAGGTGAAGCCGGTGCCGATCAACGCCGGGACCCTGATTCCCTCGACCCCGTCTGGAGCCAGCTGAGGCGGCGGTGAGCGCGGCGACGGCCGTGCCTGGCGCGGCAGCCTGCTGCCTGTCTGAGCTGAATCTTCAGGGAACCTGGAATGAACCTGAATCGGTAACCGTTCCAGCAGCGATGGGGTGGGCTCCCGCAGCATGAAGGGACAAGTTGACTCGATCCGCCTCCATGGCAGCCAGTACCATCCCTCCCACTGACCTTGGCGCGTCGCCCTCTCTCGATGGCCACGCCCTGGCCGAGGCGATGCGACGGCATCTGTTTTTCACCCAGGCCAAGTCCCCGTCGCTGGCCACCACCCACGACTACTACTGCGCCCTGGCGATGGCCGTGCGCGACCAGCTGCTGCAGAGCTGGGTGGACACGGCCGAGGCCTACACCCAGAGCGGGGTTCGCACAGTGTCCTACCTCTCAGCGGAGTATCTGCTCGGGCCGCACCTGGAGAACAACCTGGTCAACCTGGGTCTGCGTGAGGTCGCCGAGGCCGCCTGCGATGAGCTGGGCCTCGACCTGATGCACTTGATCGCTGAGGAGCCCGAGCCTGGACTGGGCAATGGTGGCCTGGGTCGTCTGGCCGCCTGTTTCCAGGAATCGATGGCCAGCCTTGAGCTGCCTGCGATTGGTTACGGCATCCGCTACGAATTCGGCATTTTCCGCCAGCAGATCCAGCGGGGCTGCCAGGTGGAGAGCACCGATCCCTGGCTGGCCCAGGGAAATCCCTGGGAGGTGATCCGCGCCGAGTGGTCCTATCCGGTCAAGATCGGCCATCACACGGTGATAGGCGTGGCCCATGACACCCCGATCCTGGGCTACGGGGTTCACACCGCCAACACCCTGCGGCTGTGGTCGGCCCAGGCGCCGGAATCCTTCGACTTCGCCTCCTTCAATGCCGGTGACTACACCCGGGCGGTTCTTCAGAAGATCAATTCGGAGACTCTCTCGAAGGTGCTCTATCCGAATGATGAGACCGACCAGGGCAAGCAACTGCGCCTGAGTCAGCAGATCTTCTTCGTGAGCTGCTCCCTGCAGGACATGTTCCGCATCCTCAAGGGGCAGGGGTTGCCGGTCACGGAGTTCCACACCAAGTTCGCCGTTCAGCTCAATGACACCCACCCGGCGATCGCGGTGGCCGAGCTGATGCGGCTGCTGATCGATGAGCACGGCGTCGACTGGGATACGGCCTGGTCGATCACCACAGCCTGCATCAGCTACACCAATCACACCCTGCTGCCGGAGGCCCTCGAGACCTGGGGAGTCGACCTGTTCGAGCAGCTGCTGCCTCGACAGCTGGAGATCATCTTCGAGATCAACACCCGCTTCCTGCGCATGGTGCGCATTCGCAACCCCGGTCAGCCCGCTCTGCTGGAGCGGATGTCGCTGATCCAGGAGGGGCCTTACCGCAAGGTGCGCATGGCCAACCTGGCGGTGGTGGGCAGCCACCGGGTCAACGGTGTGGCGGAGCTGCACAGCAAGCTGGTGCGCAAGGACCTCTTCGCTCCTTTCGTGGAGCTGTGGCCGGAGAAGTTCACCAATGTCACCAACGGTGTCACCCCCAGGCGCTGGATTGCCGTGGCCAACCCGTCCCTCTCGGGCCTGCTCGACGAGACCATCGGCAGCAGCTGGCGCCGCGATCTCGGCGAGCTCTCCCGCCTGGAGTCCTATGCCGATGACGGAGGCTTCCTGGAGCGCTGGCGCGATGTGCGGGATCTGAACAAGCAACGCCTCGCCAACTTGATCCACCAGCAGGTTGGCGTGCTGGTGGATCCTTCCTCCCTGTTTGATGTGCAGGTGAAGCGGATCCACGAATACAAGCGCCAGCACCTGGCGGCCCTGCAGATCGTCGAGCGTTATCTGCGCATCCGCAATGGCGAGGACCTGCCGCCGCGCACCTTCATCTTCGGCGGCAAGGCGGCGCCGGGCTACGCCATGGCCAAGCTGATCATTCGCCTGATTGGCGGCATCGCCGAGATCGTGAACATGGATCCGGCCATGGACGGGCGCCTGCGGGTGGTGTTCCTGCCCAACTTCAGTGTCAGCCTGGGGCAGAAGGTCTACCCAGCGGTGGACCTCTCCGAGCAGATCTCCACCGCCGGCCTGGAGGCCTCCGGCACCGGCAACATGAAGATGGCCCTGAATGGTGCCGTCACCATCGGCACCCTCGATGGCGCCAACATCGAGATCAGGGATCTCGTCGGCCACGACAACTTCTTCCTGTTCGGCCACACCGCCGAGCAGCTGGAGGCGATCAACAGGGGCGGCTACCACCCGATGCCCTGGCTGGAGAATGATCCGATCGCGCGGGAGGCCATCGATCTGATCGGATCGGGTCATTTCAGTGAAGGCGATCGCGACCTGTTCCACCCCCTGCTGGCAAACCTCTGCGGCAGCGATCCCTTCCGGGTCATGGCTGACATCGGCGATTACCGCCAGGCTCACAACGCCGTGGATGCCGCCTGGGTGGATGCCGTCGGCTGGAGCCGGATGTCGCTGCTGAATTCCGCCCGTTGCGGTTTCTTCAGCAGCGACCGCTCGATCCGCGACTATGCAGAGCGGATCTGGAACGTTGAGTCGATGCCCATCAATGCCTGTACCGTTCTGCCATCGGCCCAGCCGGGCTCCCGCTGAGCCGATGGTGGTCACTGAGTCGATCCGGCCCGCATCCGCGGATCCCGGCTGGATGGCCGTCACCGCCGCGGAGGCGGAACGGCGCCTGAGCGCCAAAGGCATTCAGCTCACCCTTGGCGGTGAGCCCACAGTGGTGCCGATCGACCCCGAGGGTGCCGAGTGGTCGGTGGCGGCCGATGGCCCCACCAAGCTGCGCTACGCGCGGCGTCTGGCCGCCGAACTGCAGCGGCGGGTCTGGCCCGGCAGCACCTTGATGTACTGCCCGGGCAAGCGCTACGACGGCGAGGTCAACCCCCGCTGGGCTCTGAGGCTGATCACAGGCCTTGATGGCAGCCCCCTGGTGCCATGGCCCCAGCAGGCGTCGGCCCAATCCCCGGCCGATCACGCTGCTCCCGTCCCCCTGCCGGCCAAGCGGGCCGAGGAGTTTCTCCATGGGATCGGCAAGGCCCTCGGCCATGAGGTCCATCCCCTGCGGCTGAAGGATCCCCTCGATCCCAGCTCCAAGGTCTGGGCTGTCCCCCTGTCCCACAGCATCCCGACAGAGGAGGAACCCGATCTCCCCGAAGGCTGGCAGGCGGCCCGCTGGCCCCTGGCCAAACCCCTGCGCGAGCTGCTTCCAGCCAGCGGCCCGGCGGGGTTGCGCCTGCCGCTGCAGCATTTTCCTGAGGGAGTGCTGCGTCAGGTGCTCACCCTGGAGGTGAGCCCCCGTGGTTGGAACCTGTTCCTGCCTCCCCTGCACCGCCAGCCCCTGGAGCAGCTGCTGCATCTGATCGCCGAGGCCAGTGCCGGTTGGAGCCAGCCTGAACTCAGCGGCGTCCTCCCTCACGATCTCGACGGTCGCTGGAACGTGCTGGGCCTGACAGCTGATCCCGGCGTGCTGGAGGTGAATCTGCCGGTCTGCCACGGCTGGGCTGACTACAGCTTCTGGATCCGCACCCTGAGCGAGGCCTCCGAAGCGGTGGGGCTGCGCAGCTGGAAGCAGGTGGGGGATCATCGCCAGGAAGGCACCGGCGGTGGCAACCATCTGCTCTGGGGTGGCCCCAGCCTCGAGACCAATCCCTTCTTCTCAAGACCGGCCTGGCTGGTGGGGATCCTGCGCTTCTGGCAGCGGCACCCCAGCCTCTCCTACCTGTTCAGCAACAGTTCCGTCGGACCGGCGTCCCAGGCCCCCCGCCTCGACGAAGGCAGCGCCAGTTCCCTTGATCTGCAGCTGGCCCACCGGGCGATCGAAACCCTGCCTGAAGGGGATCAGCGGGTCCTGATCAGCGAGACCCTGCGCCACCTCCATGCCGACCGCAGCGGCAACACCCACCGCAGCGAGATCAGCTTCGACAAGTTCTGGAATCCCGCCTGGGCCGCCGGATGCCAGGGCCTGATCGAGTTCCGGGCGATCGAAACCCTGCCGGATCCCCACTGGACTGCGGCCATCGCCCTGCTCTGGAGCGCCCTGGCCGCCCATCTGCTCGATCCGGTCCACCGCCCCACCCGGCTCGAACCCTACGGGGATCGTCTCCACGATGTGATGCAGCTGCCGCAGTCCATCTGGTCCGACCTCCAAGGGTTGCTGGATCTTCTTGCGCGCGATGGTCTGGTGCTGGAGCCTGAACCCTTCCGTGCCATCTGGGCGTGGCGTTTCCCCCTGCTGCTGAGCTGGGAGAAGGAGGGCGCCCAGCTGGAGATTCGCAGGGCTCTCGAGCCCTGGCCCCTGCTCTGTGATACCCCGATTCAGGGGGGCAACACCAGCCGCTTCGTGGACAGTTCCTTGCAGCGCCTCGAGCTGAAGGCCAACACGGCCTTCCTGCAGTCCTGTTCGCTGCGCCTGAACGGCCGGGAACTGCCCCTGGGCGACGGCTGGCTCGGCCTGCGCTACCGCCACAGCCGCCTCTATCCCTCCCTCCACCCCTGCATCGATCCGCACCTGCCGCTGCGGCTCGAGATCAGCGGCCTGGCCGCCGACCCGGCCCGCTTCCAGCTGGGGGCAGAGGGATCGGATCGGATCACCTTCGAGCCGATTGAGGCTCCTGACTCCAACGATGATTGGAGCCCCCACGGCGCCCCATGGCCTGCACCGGCGGCCGGTCTGCGCACCCTTGATCTGAGGCTGGGATGAGCAAGCTGCTGATCACTGGCGGTGCTGGCTTCATCGGCAGCCACACCTGCCTGGTGATGCTGGAGGCGGGTCACGAGCTGGTGGTGCTCGACGACTTTTCCAACAGTTCACCCGAAGCCCTGAGACGCGTGCTGGAGCTGGCCGGCCCGCTGGCTGCCCCACGGCTGCAGCTGATCGAAGGCGATCTCCGCAGCGGCGCCGATCTGGAGCGGGCCTTCGCTGCGGCGCCGATCGAGGCCGTGATCCACTTCGCCGGTCTCAAGGCCGTTGCTGAATCAGTTGCCGATCCCCTGCGCTACTGGGACGTGAACCTGTGCGGCAGTCGCGCTCTGCTGGCGGCCATGGTTCAGGCCGGCTGCCGCACGATCGTCTTCAGCAGCAGTGCCACGCTCTACGGCGCCCCGGAGACGGTGCCGATCGCCGAAACCGCCCGGGTCGCTCCAGTGAATCCCTACGGCTACACCAAGGCGGCGGTTGAGCAGATGCTGGCCGATGTGTGGGCCAGCGAGCCGGGCTGGCGGGTGGCGCGCCTGCGCTATTTCAACCCCGTTGGTGCCCACCCCAGCGGCCGCATCGGCGAGGATCCAGGCGGCATCCCCAACAACCTCTTCCCTTTCCTGAGCCAGGTGGCGGTGGGGCGCCGGCCGCGGCTGCAGGTGTTCGGTTCCGACTGGCCCACCCCCGACGGCACCGGCGTCCGCGATTACATCCACGTGATGGATCTGGCCGATGGTCACCGGGCGGCCCTGGAGGTGCTGATGGCCGAGCCCCCCCAGTTGCTCACCCTCAACCTGGGCAGCGGCCGGGGCCATTCGGTCCTGGAAGTGGTGGCCGCCTTCGAGCGGGCCTGCGGCAACGCCGTTCCCTGCGACCTGGTGCCGAGGCGCCCCGGGGATGTGGCGGCCACGGTGGCGGATCCATCGCTGGCGGAGCGGCGGCTGGCCTGGCGGACGCACCGCGACCTCGACGCCATCTGCCGCGATGGCTGGGCCTGGCAGAGTGCCAATCCCCAGGGCTATGGGCCGCGTGGGGACTGAGGGGACACTCCAGCAGCACCTGATCCTGGCCGGGGGTGGCCACAGCCATGCCCTGCTGATGCGCCGCTGGGCCATGGAGGGCCTGCCCCCGGGGGTGCTGATCACCCTCGTGAGCCGTACCAGCACAGCGCTTTACAGCGGCATGGTGCCGGGCCTGATCGCAGGGCTCTACAGCCGACGCGAAGCCGCCATCGATCTCCGCCGCCTCTGCGATCGTGCTGGGGTGCGCTTTGTGCGGGCCGAGATCACCGGCCTGGATCCAGCCAACCGTGAGCTGCAGCTGGCCGGCCGTCCTCCCCTGCGCTGGGACCGGCTCAGCCTAGATGTGGGGGCTGTCACCACGGGCACCGGTGGGATGGCGATCAAGCCGCTGGAGCCGTTCCTGGACTGGTGGGAGTCGCTGGCGCCTGGTTCAGCTCCCAGCTGGGTGCTGGGCGGCGGGGCGGCCGGGGTGGAGGTGGCCCTGGCCCTGAAGGCCCGGGGACTGCGGGTGGAGCTGGTGCGGCGAGGGCAAAGCCTTGCCTTGGGCACGCCTGCGGCCAACCGGGCCGGGGAGCGGATGCTGGCGGCGGCGGGCGTGCCCTTGCAGAGCCTGGACCCCGGGGCTGATGCCAGGACCCCGGCCCATGGATCGGGTCCGCTTGTGCGCTGCACCGGCAGCCGGGCTCCGCTCTGGCTGGCGGCCGGCGGTCTGCCCTGCGACCCGGTCACCGGACGGGTCTTCACGGAGGCCAGCCTGGAGGTGGAGGGCCATCCCGGTGTGTTCGCCTGCGGCGACTGCGGCCTGGTGCGCTCGCTGCCACGTCCCCCCAGCGGGGTGTGGGCCGTGCGGGTGGCTCCCGTGCTGGCGGTCAACCTGCGCCGCTCGCTGTGCGCTGAACCCCTGCGCTGCTGGAAACCGCCACGCCATGGTCTGCAGCTGCTGGGGGATGGCGGGGCCGTCGATGGCCAACCGCGCGCCCTGGCCCTGTGGGGACCGCTCTGCCTGGGCCCTTCCCGTTGGCTGTGGCGGTGCAAGGCCTGGATCGATCGCCGCTTCATCACTCGCTTCCGGGCTCTGGCTCCCATGGCCGAGCAGAGCCCTTGCCGGGGCTGTGCCGCCAAACTGGGCGCCGCTCCCCTGCGCGCGGCCCTGGAGCGGCTGAGTGGGGCCGCAGCTGGAGCCGGACAGGCGGATGGGGCTCCGATTGGCGGTCACGATGCCGACTTGGACGATGCCGCCTTGATCGCCGGTTCCCCTGAGGAAGGACTGGTGCTGCAGAGCCTCGATGGCTTCCCCGCCCTGGTGGGTGACGACTGGCTGAACGGGCGGCTGACCGCCCTGCATGCCTGCTCCGACCTCTGGGCCTGTGGCGCCAGGGTGGAGAGTGTCCAGGCCCTGGTCACCCTGCCGCGGGGAAGGGCGGCGTTGCAGGAGGAGTGGTTACTGCAGACCCTGGCCGGGGTGCGATCCGTGCTCGATCCCCTCGGCGCCCGGCTGGTGGGGGGGCACACCCTGGAGCAGCGCAGCGCTACTGAGGGACTCAGCCTGGGCCTGAGTGTGAACGGCCGTTGTGAACCAGGCCGCTTCTGGGCCAAGGGTGATCTGGCCGCCGGTGATCGGTTGCTGCTCAGCCGTCCGATCGGGAGCGGCGTGCTCTTCGCGGGCGCCATGGCCGGAGCGGCGGAGCCGGAGTGGATCGATGGGGCTCTGGAGGTGATGGCCCAGAGCCAGCAGTCGCTGGTGGAGCTGCTGGCCGCCCATGGCTGCCGTGCCTGCACCGATGTCACCGGGTTCGGGCTGCTGGGTCACCTCGGTGAGATGCTGCGCGCCGCGCCGGGACCTTTGCGGGTAGAGCTGGATCTGGAGGCGCTGCCGGCCTTTGCCGGGGCGGTAGAGCTGCTGGACCAGGGTTTCGCCAGCAGTCTGGCGCCCGCCAACCGCAGCGCCTGGGAGGAGCTGGAGATCGGCAGGGTTCAGGCCGTGCCGCTCACGGCCCCCTTGCGGGAGCTGCTGATCGACCCCCAGACCTGCGGTCCGCTGCTGGCGTCCATGCCGGAGTCCGAGGCGGAGGCGGCTCTGGCGGCTGTGCGTGCAGCCGGGTTTCGGCGGGCCGAGCTGATCGGGACCGTGCTGGCAGGCCCTGCCTGAGTGGGTCGCAGAGATCAGCGGACCGGAGATCTCAGCGGACCGGAAGGCTCATGTCCGAGCGCCCGTAGCGATCCTCGAAGCGGACGATGTCGTCTTCGCCGAGGTAAGGGCCGCTCTGCACCTCGATCATCTCCACGGGGATCTTGCCGGGATTGCTGAGCCGGTGTTTGGCGCCCAGGGGGATGTAGGTGCTCTGGTTCTCACCCACCAGTTCCTCGACGCCGTCCTTTTCCACGACGGCCGTGCCTTGCACCACCACCCAGTGCTCAGCGCGGTGGTGGTGCATCTGCAACGAGAGGCTGGCGCCGGGATTGACCACGATCTTCTTGACCTGCCAGCGCCTCCCCTCGACGATGCCGTCGTAGGAGCCCCAGGGGCGGTAGATGCGGCGGTGAGCCTTGCCCTCGGGGCTGCCGCTGGCGGCGAGGCGGTTCACGATTGTCTTCACGTCCTGGGCACGGTCGCGGTGGGCCACCAGCACGGCGTCATCGGTTTCGATCACCACCAGATCCTCCACTCCCAGACCCACCACCAGCCGGTGTTCGCTGCGCAGGTAGCAGTTGCGAGAGCCTTCGCTGATCACCCGTCCGCGCAGGACGTTGCCGTCGCTGTCGCGGGCGCCCGTGTCCCAGAGGGCGCTCCAGCTGCCCACATCGCTCCAGCCCGCCTCCAGGGGCAGCACAGCGCCCAGGCCCGTGCGCTCCATCACCGCCACGTCGATGGCGACATTGGGGCAGCTGGCGAACGACTCCCGCTCCAGGCGCAGGAAATCGAGGTCGGCGCTGTCGTGGTCGATGGCCCCGCGGCAGCAGCTCACCACCTCCGGCGCGAGCCGCTCCAGCTCAGCGAGGATGGCGCTGGCGCGGAAGAGGAACATGCCGCTGTTCCAGGTGAAGCGGCCACTTGCCAGGAAGGCCTCCGCCGTGGCTGCATCGGGTTTCTCCACGAAGCGGGCGATCGGGGTGGGGGCCGGGATCGACGGCTCGACCCGTCCAGGGGTGGGCTGGGGCAGGGGCTCCACCGCCTCGATGTAGCCGTAACCGGTTTCCGGGGCCGTGGGCACGATGCCGAAGGCCACCAGCAGGCCGCCCTCGGCGGCGGCCCGGCCCGCCTCGACGGTGGCGCGGAAGCGCGCACCATCCTGAATGACGTGATCGGCGGCGAGCACCAGCAGCAGGGGGTCTTCCCCCCGGCTGGTGGCATGCAGGGCCGCCACCGCGATGGCCGGCGCCGTATTGCGACCGAGGGGCTCGAGCAGGATCGCGCCGGGCTCCACCCCGATCTGGCGCATCTGCTCGGCCACGATGAAGCGGTGATCCTCGTTGCAGATCAGCAGGGGAGCGCCCAGCTGGTTCAGCCCATTGAGCCGCAACTGGGTCTGCTGCAGCAGGGTCTCCTCGCCGCTGCCGGCCAGGGGCCAGTATTGCTTGGGATAGCTGGCGCGCGACAGGGGCCAGAGGCGGGTGCCGGTGCCGCCGCAGAGGATCACGGGAACGAGGGAAGCCGCTGGGCTCATCGTCGGATCCACCTGAGACAGGGCAAGGCTGGCTCGAATCTTATGGGGAACGCCCTGGAGCGTCAGCCGTCAGCCAGACCCTCACGGGTCGAGCAGCCCAGGCGGTGGGGTGATCTCCAGCCAGCCGCCGGCAATGTCCACCCGCGGAACGATCGCCTCCACGAAGGGAATCAGCGCCCGCCGGGGCTGTTCACCGCTGAGCTCCACCTCCAGCAGGTCGTTGCCGGCATGGATCAGATCCACCACGGTGCCGATCACCTCGCCCTGGGGGGCCAGGCGCACCTGCAGCCCCTGCAGATCGAGCAGGTGGAACTCCCCCTCCTGCAGGCGGGGCCGATCGCCTGCTTGCACCAGCAGGTCCTGGTGCACCAGGGCCTCGGCCTCCTCCCGCGTGCCGACCCCCTCCAGCCGAACCACGAACAGCTCCCGGCCGGGCAGTTGACGGCCAGAGAGCAGATGCACGGAACGGGCGGGTTCCAGGGCCCGGCGCAGCCAGCGCTGACCAGGCCGTGTGAAGCGTTCAGGAAAATCGGTGCGGGGCACCACCCGCAGCTCCCCCTGCAGCCCCTGGGCCGCCACCACTTTCCCCACCACCAGCCACGCCTCAGGCCCGTCCCCTTCGCTCACCATCGACCCACCATCGACTGATCCGCCGTGCATCTGCGCCCCATCCTGCCGATCGGCTCGATAATGGACTTCCTCCTGCGTTCCCTCCATGGCTGCGGCTGATTCCTCTCCAGTGGATGCACCGCCTGTGGCGCAGCTGGTGCTGCCGGGCACCACCGTCGTTGTCCGTGATGAGCGCTCGATCTACAACGGCTACCGGGGCTTCGTGCAGCGCATCAGCGGCAGCCAGGCGGCGGTGCTGTTCGAGGGGGGCAACTGGGACAAGCTGGTCACGATGCCTCTGACGACGCTGGAAGCGAGCTGAACCCCTGCCGCTGTGCCAGGGCCATGCGGGCCGCCTGCTGCTCGGCGTCGCGCCTTGAGCCTCCCCAGCCCTCACCCAGCGGCTGCCCGTTCAGGTTCACGGAGCAGTGAAAGCGTCTGGGGTCGCCGTGGAGGCGGCTGCGTTCCTCGCAGAGATAACGGGGCAGGCCGAGCCCCCGGGCCTGGCTCCACTCCTGCAGACCCGTCTTCCAGTTGTGGCGGTAGGGATCGGCCAGGAGCTCACTGGTGCTGCGTTGCCAGTGGGGGGTGAGCCAGCTGTGTACCGGCGCCAGGCTGCCTGTGGCCTCATAGAGACCGCCGATCAGGGCCTCGCAGATCTCGGCGCGGATCGTCTGCCGCGCTGCGCTGTCGCCTGCGGCCACCGGGCCGAGGTGCACCATCGCCTCGATGCCGCAGCGCTCTGCCAGCTCCGCCAGCCAGCGGTCGCTCACCAACTGGGCCCGCAGGGCCGAGCGCTGGCCGACGTCCATGGACTTGTGGTGGCGCTCGAGAAACTCCGCCGCCGCCAGGCGCAGCACGGCATCTCCGAGAAACTCCAACCGCTCGTGGCTGATCGGCAGGCCGGCAGAGCTGTGGGTGAGGGCCTCCTCGATCGGCTCGAGATCGAGATCGAGGTCGGGGTTCAGGGGATCAGTCAGCCCGGGGCCACTCAGCCCGAGGTCCGCGAGGAACTGCACCAGGCTGCGGCGGCGCTCGTCACTCAGGGGCACGGGGGCTTCGCGGAGGGCCATTGGCCTCCCTGCGGAGGCTTGAAAGGGTGAAAGCAGGACATAAGCCGGGTTCTGTTCCGGCCCGCCGGAGCGGACCGGGGTGGGCATCTGTCTGGGACCGCCGTTACCGACGGCCTCGAGCGGCGCACTTGTGTCGGGACGGGTGTCATGGCCAACCGTTGTCCCTGGGCCTTGCTCCCAGCCGGGGTTTACCGAGCCAGCACCTCTCGATGCTGCTGGTGCGCTCTTACCGCACCCTTGCACCCTTGCCTGTGCTCGGGGCCAGGCCCCGGCCATCGGCGGTGTGTTTCTGTGGCACTCTCCTCACGGTCACCCGCACTGGGCGTTACCCAGCAAGCCTGGCCATTGGGGAGCCCGGACTTTCCTCAACCGAAGCCGGAGCCACCAGCCGAAACTGATCTCCCCCCTTCGATCGCGACCACCTCGCCTGCTTTCACTCCCGACTTTAGGCAGAAGGGGGCTGGCCTCAGGGAACGGCCCATGCCGATAATGAACAGCCTGGGGCTGTAGCTCAGCCGGATAGAGCGACGGTTTCCTAAACCGTAGGTCGTGGGTTCGAGTCCCGCCAGCCCCGTACTCACTTGGTAGGGAACGCTACCGGTGGTGGCCTTCCCAAGCAGGACTCCCTGGCTAGCGTTGAGAAGGCCGTGATCCCTGCATGAACGAGCTTCACGATCTGCGTCTGCGCTTGCTGGTTCAGCAGGAGGGTGAGCGGATCGCCCGCAGCCAGCCTGATGAACTCGACCTCTCCGTCGTGCAGGCCCGCTGCCTCTGCTGGCTGGCCCTGCTGGCCGAGGTGCATCAGGAACAGTCGGTCGAGGCGGAGCAACGTGGCGACATGGAGCAGGCGATGGGCTGGTTTGCCGATTCGATGCGTCTGCGCGACGTGATCCAGCTGGTGAGTTCGATCGAAATCCCCCTGCCCAGCCTCCAGGAGGACGGCGGCGACGGCGACGACGCTGACGGGGATGACGATCAGCTGGACCTGCTGGGCCCCTTCGATCGCCTGGTCTGAGGCTGCTGGAGCTCCCGGCGACAGCCCCGGACATCCAATGCCATGATGGGTGTCAAGGAACCAAGGGAGCGCGGTGCCCGAAGAGCCCTGCCAATGCCCTGACTGTCAGCGGTTTTATCGGGAACATGACCGATTGATCCGGGAGAACCCCACTCTGCGGCAGCAGCAGGAACTCAACTGGGCGGCGCTGCAGTCGTTCCGAACCCTGGCTGGCCGGGTGCTGGAAGAGCTGCAGAAAACTCAGGGCGATGGCGAGGCCGAGCCGTCCACGCCTCAGCCCGCGGCCTCAGTTCCCGCCGATGCCACCGGCTCCCCCGAGGAGGAGAGCCTGCAGCAGGCGATTGCCGATCTGGAGAACATCAATGCCCACCTGTTCTCGATCGAAGCGCTGATGGAGCGCATCTTTGATGTGCGTGTCCCTGAGGACGTGGAGCAGAAATTCCGGGAGTTGGCCGGGGAACTGGCCCCCGACCCCCTCAATGCCGACCGCCTGCGGCTGAACCGCCTGCTGCACCAGACCCCCGATCTGCCGGACCACCGGCCCTGAGCTCCCTCAGTCGATCACGCAGCTGATCGTCACCGGGAATGGCTCTGCCTGCCAGATCCGCTTGGCGTACTCGCGGATCGAGCGGTCGCTGCTGAAGAAGCCCGTCCGCGCCGTGTTCAGCAGTGACATCCGGTTCCAGGTGGTGCGATCGCTCCAGGTCTGACTGACCGCGTCCTGGGCGCGCATGTAGTCGCTGAAGTCGGCCATCACGTAGTAGGGATCGCGGCCGGTGAGGTTCCCCAGCAGGGGCTTGAACAGTTCCGTGTCGCCATTGCTGAAGTGACCCTGCTCCACCAGCCGCAGCGCCTCCGGCAGTTCCGGGATGCTGGCGATCAGCTCCCAGGGTCGGTAACCTCCTGCGCGCAGGGCCTCAATGCCGTCGGTGGTGTGGCCGAACAGGAAAAAGTTCTCGGCTCCCACCTGCTCGCGGATCTCCACGTTGGCTCCATCGAGGGTGCCGATCGTGAGCGCCCCGTTCATGGCGAATTTCATGTTGCCGGTGCCTGAGGCCTCCAGCCCAGCGGTGGAGATCTGCTCGGAGAGGTCCGAGGCCGGATAGACCCGTTGCCCCAGGCTGACGTTGTAGTCGGGCAGGAACACCACCCTCAGGCGGCCGTCCATGTCAGGGTCGGCGTTGACCGTTTCGGCAATGCCGTTGAGGAAGCGGATGATCAGCTTGGCCATGTAGTAGCCGGGTGCTGCCTTGCCTCCGAAGATCACGGTGCGCGGGGCGGAGTTGTCGCCGAGACCGTTCTTGATGCGCAGGTACTGGGCGATCACCTGCAGGGCATTCAGGTGCTGGCGCTTGTATTCGTGGATCCGCTTCACCTGCACATCGAAGAGCGAGGAGGGATCCACCAGCAGTCCGCTCTGGCGGTGGATGTACTGGGCCAGATGACGCTTCACCGCGAGCTTGGTCTGGCCCCAGCGCTCCAGGAAGCCAGCGTCGTTCTGGAAGGCCTCCAGCTGGCGCAGGTCGTCGAGGTTGCGCACCCAGTCCTGGCCGATCACCTCATTGAGCAGCTCCCGCAGCAGCGGGTTGGCGAGGGCGATCCAACGCCGGGGCGTGACGCCGTTGGTGACATTGGTGAACTTCTCGGGCCAGAGGGAGGCGAATTCGGGGAAGAGTTGGGTGCGCACCAGTTCGCTGTGCAGGGCCGCCACACCGTTGACGTGGTGAGAGGCCACGGTGGCCAGGTGGGCCATCCGCACCGCCTTGCCGTCGTTCTCATCGATAATCGAAACCCGGCTCAGCATCGTCTCGTTGCCTGGATGCTTCAGCCGCACCGTCTGCAGGAAGCGTCGGTTGATCTCGAAGATCAGCTCCAGGTGTCGCGGCAGCAGTGAGCCGAAGAGATCCAGGCCCCATTTCTCCAGGGCTTCCGGCAACAGCGTGTGGTTGGTGTAGGCCACCGATCGGGTGGTGATGTCCCAGGCGGCATCCCAGCTCAGTTGTTTGTGATCGATCAGCAACCGCATCAGCTCGGCCACCGCGATGGCCGGGTGGGTGTCGTTGAGCTGCACCGACCAGTGCTCCGGGAAGTCGGTGATCGGCAGGTCACGCAGCTCCAGGCTGCGCAGCATGTCCTGCAGGGAGCAGCTCACGAAGAAGTGCTGCTGCTTGAGGCGCAGGCGGCGGCCCTCGTCTGTGCCGTCGTTGGGATAGAGCACCTTGGAGAGGGTCTCGGAACCCACCTTCTCCTCCACCGCGCCGTAATAGTCGCCGATGTTGAAGGCGTAGAAATCGAAGCTCTCGGAGGCCTCCGCTGACCACAGCCGCAGGCGGTTGCAGGTGTTCACCCTGTAGCCCAGCACAGGCACGTCGTGGGGGACACCGATGGCGTGCTCGGAGGGAATCCAGCGCACGCGATAGTCGCCGTTGGTGTCGCGGTAGTTCTCGGTGCGGCCGCCGAAGCCGACGAAGCAGGCCTGGTCGGGGCGGGGAAGTTCCCAGGGCCAGCCGCTCTTGAGCCATTTGTCGGTGATCTCCACCTGCCAGCCATCGCGGATCAGCTGGTCGAAGATTCCGAACTCGTAGCGAATGCCATAGCCGGTGGCGGGGATCTCCAGGCTGGAGAGGGATTCGAGGTAGCAGGCGGCCAGGCGGCCGAGCCCCCCATTCCCCAGGCCCGGTTCCTCCTCCACCTCGAGGATCTCCTCGAGCGAGTCAATTCCGAAACGGCGCAGGGCCTCGGCGGCTTCGTCCTGGATCCCGAGCATCAGCAGGTTGTTACCCAGCTGGGGGCCGATCAGGAATTCGGCGGAGAGGTAGGCCACCACGCGGGTGGGCGTGGCCGAGATCGCCTCGATTCCAGCCAGGTAGCGGGTCATCAGCCGGTCGCGCACCGCGTAGCTCAGGGCCACGTAGAGGTCGTGGTGGCTGGCGGTGGGGGCGAGCTGGCCGAGCGTGTAGAAGAGGTGCTCGGTCATGCCGTCGAAGACCCCATCGGCCGTGAGGCCGCTGCGATCAGGGTCGGCAAAGCAGCCCGGGGTGGGCAGCCTCAGCTGGCTGGGCGGAGCGTCGGTCATGGAGGTGGGGCGAAGGGGGTGGAGCGGCGAAGCTGAACAACGGTCGGCTGTGAAACGCGATGCCGGTCCGATCCGTGCGCAAGACCAGTTTGGCTCAGCCCCGATGCGGACGCTCCGGATGCCGACCAGGCAGTTCGGCACGAGCCTGACCAGTCGTCGATCGGTGTGGATTCACAGATGGTGGCCAGAGTTCATTCTGGACAGAATCCAATCCCTGCTGCAGATCCCGTCTAACGTCACCCCCAACTTCAACCACGTGCCGCCACACCGGCCTGCATGACTTTCCCGACTCTCCTGCTCGAAATCGGCAATCACAATGTGGAGGTGGCCGAAACCCTGATCGGGGTGGGCCGTTTTCTGTTGATTTTCCTGGCCGCGCGCACCCTGGCCGAGATCATGGTTCGGCTCCAGCTCCCCACCATCCTTGGTGAGCTGGTGGCGGGGGTGCTGATCGGCCTCTCGGGCCTGCATCTGATTCTCCCTCCTGAAACCGGAGCGGAGCTGAGCAACTGGTTCACTTCCGCGGTGGCTTCCCTCTCGTCGATGTCGCCCGATGCGGTCGAGTCGATCTACATCGAAACTTTCCCCAACCTGCAGGCGGTGGCCACCCTGGGCCTTTTCGCCCTGCTGTTCCTCACGGGCCTCGAGAGTGAGCTCGATGAGCTGGTGGCGGTGGGAGCCCAGGCCACCACGGTGGCCTGCACGGGTGTGGTCCTGCCCTTTGCGATGGGCACCTTAGGTCTGTTGTATTTCTTCCATGTTCCGCTGATTCCAGCCATCTTCGCCGGTGCGGCCATGACCGCCACCAGCATTGGCATCACCGCCAGCGTCTTCGGCGAACTCAAATATCTCAAGACCAGAGAAGGTCAGACGGTGATCGGCGCCGCTGTTCTCGATGACATCCTCGGCATCGTCATCCTGGCCGTAGTGGTGGCCGTGGCTGGTGGAGGAGCCTTCGAGATCGGCCCGATCGTGAAGCTGCTCGTGGCCGCCGCCATGTTTGTGGGTGTTTCCCTGTTCCTGAGCCGCACGGCTGCCCCCGCCTTCGACTGGCTGCTGGATCGTCTCAAGGCCCCCGGTGAGGTGGTGGTCGCCTCCTTCGTTGTGCTCTGTCTCTGCTGTTTCGCCGCCCAGGCCATTGGCCTGGAGGCGGCTCTCGGCGCTTTTGCCGCTGGCCTGATCCTGAGCGGATCACGCAACACCCACGCCATTCAGGAAACGGTGAAGCCCCTTGTATCCCTCTTCGCCACCATCTTCTTCGTGCTGATCGGCACGAGCATGGATCTCACGGTGCTCAACCCGATGGATCCGGCCAACCGTCCCGGCCTGGTGATGGCCGCCTTCCTGCTGGTGGTGGCGATCATCGGCAAGGTGGCCTCCGGCTGGACCTACTTCAGCAAGGAGAAGACCAACCGCCTGGTGGTGGGTCTGGGGATGATGCCCCGTGGTGAAGTGGGCCTGATCTTCCTGGGTCTGGGAACCCAGGCCGGTCTGCTGACCCCTGCCCTGGAGGCGGCGATCCTGTTGATGGTGATCGGCACCACGTTCCTCTCGCCGATCCTGCTGCGGGTGGTGCTCAGCCGCGAGGAGAAGCTGGCTGAACAACCGGCCTGAGGCTCAGCTCTCGTCACGCCGGGAGGCGAGGGTCCAGAACGCCCCGGCCAGCACCGCCATCAGCCCGAGGCTGGCGGCCCAGCTCGGGCTCAGGGCCCAGCTCAGCCCCATCTGGGTAATCCCCCCAATGGCGAAGGCCAGCAACACGCTGCTCAGCAGCAGCACGATCACGCGCAGACCTTCGGGGAGCGGTCCCTCAGCGAGGGCCTCATCCAGACGGGCCAGCGGCAGCGAGAGGGGCAGATACAACGCCAGAGCCCACAGGGCCGTTCCCGGCAGCAGGCTGGACGAGTCGAGCACGGAGCGAACCCACCGAAGTGATCCCTAGCATCGACGACCAAGCCAAGCCTGCGTTGATCGGCATCCGCCCCGAGCCCTGGACCCATGACGGTCACGGGGTCCATGCCCTGGCCAGCCGACCTCAGCAGCCCCAGGGTCCGGCGCTGCTTCTGGTTCACGGCTTCGGCGCCTCCACCGACCACTGGCGGTACAACATCCCGGTGCTGAGCGAACGGCATGAGGTGCATGCCCTCGATCTGCTCGGCTTCGGCCGCAGTGCCAAACCCTCTGGTCTTTCCTATGGCGGAGGGCTCTGGCGGGATCAGCTGGTGGCTTACGTGCGCGAGCGGATCGGTCGGCCCACGGTGCTGGTGGGCAATTCTCTCGGGGGCTTTGCGGCCCTGGCTGCGGGGGCTGCCCTGGGGAGCGAGGCGGCCGGGGTGGTGTTGATCAATGCCGCTGGCCCCTTCAGTGACGAGCAGGCCGAATCGAAGGGCTGGGGCGCGATCACGAAGCGCACGATCGGTGGCGCCCTGTTGCGCAGCCCGCTGCTGCAGCGTCTGCTGTTCGAGAACCTGCGGCGCCCGTCCACGATCCGACGCACCCTCAATCAGGTCTACATCGACCGCCGCAACGTGGACGACGAGCTGGTGGAGGCGATCCGGCGGCCATCGCTGGATCCGGGGGCTTTCGGGGTGTTCCGCACCGTCTTCGACATTCCCCGTAGCCAGCCCCTCGATGAACTCTTCGCCCAGCTTCAGGCCCCTCTGCTGCTGCTCTGGGGGATCCGCGACCCCTGGATCAACGCCGCCGGCCGCCGCGCCGCCTTCCAGCGGCACGCTCCGGCCGCCTTCAGCGAGGTGGTGCTCGACGCCGGCCACTGCCCCCACGATGAAGTGCCCGAGCAGGTGAACGCCGCCCTGCTGGAGTGGCTCGCGAGCCTGCCCGATGTCTGAGGTCCCATGCCCCTGACCCACCGCACCACGCCCTATCCCCACTGGGAGTTCAGCGCTGCCGCCGGCGGTGATCTGCTGCGGTTGGTGCCGGAGCGAGGTGGGTTGCTCAGCGGCTGGCGCTGCAACGGCCGTGAGCTGCTGTATCTCGATGAGGCCCGCTTCGCCGATCCGGCCCTGTCGGTGCGGGGCGGCATGCCGGTGCTGTTCCCGATCTGCGGCAATCTCGCCGCTGATCAGCTGTCGCTGCCGCAGGGTACCTTCACGCTCAAACAGCACGGATTTGCCCGCGATCTGCCCTGGGATCTGGAGGAGCTGCCGGGTGGTGAGGGGGTGCGCCTGACCCTGACCGAGAGCCCTGCCACCCAGGCCATGTTCCCCTTCCCCTTCCGGCTGCAGCTGGAGCTGCGCCCGGTGCCAGGGGGCCTGGCGATCGTGGTGGAGCTGCACAACCCCGGCGTGGATCCGCTGCCGTTCGCCTTCGGGCTGCACCCGTATTTCGCCGTCACCTCCCTGGCGATGGCGTCGCTGGAGGGGCTGCCGGAGCACTGTTTCGACCACGGCACCATGGCGCCCGCCGCCACCGCCCCGCTGCTGGAGCGGCTGGAGCAGGGGGTGGATCTGCTGGCTCAGCCCGCTGGGCCGGTGCGTTTGCTGGACCGCCAGGCGGGTGTGGCCCTGGAGCTCCAGGCCGAAGCCCCCTTCGATCTGGCCGTGGTCTGGAGCGATCCCCCCCGCTCGATGGTCTGCCTGGAGCCCTGGACGGCTCCACGGGGCGCCCTGGTGAGTGGTGAGCGGCGGCTGGAGGTGGCCCCCGGTCATACCTGCCGGCTGGCCTGCCGTTACCAGCTTCTATAACCAGATGCGACCTGGTACCAACCGCCACACCATGACGCTTCAGATGGGGTGATGGTTTGGTGGCGGAAGCAGCTTCTAGGGTTCCGGTTGGCATCAGTTCGCTTCGGCGAGCCGGATGCGGCGTCTGGTCCGAGAGAAGCTCACCGGGGTCACCCGGTTGCACGGAGGGATAAAAGCCCGGGAGACCGCACCCCCCACCTCCGTGTTTGCCATGACCGCATCCCCAGGCCCGGAAGAGGCCTTTGACCGGCGTATCCAGGCGGCGCCAGCCGGTCGCCAGGGCGCCGAGGCCCTTGAGAAGGAAGCCCGCCTGCCGCTCACCGGCTGGCAGCAGGAGGTGGATCAGGGCCTGCTCTACGGCCTTGAGGCGGCTGAGAGCATCGTCGATCGGCGCATTTCCACCTTCTCCCGTGGTGAGCTGCCCCACTACGCGGGGATCAACACGTTCATGAAGGCGCCTTACATCGAGGATGTGAACCGCGTCGGTGAGTTCGATGTGGCGATCATGGGCGTGCCGCATGACTCCGGCACCACCTACCGCCCCGGTACCCGCTTCGGGCCCCAGGGCATCCGGCGCATCTCGGCCCTCTACACGCCCTACAACTACGAAATGGGCGTTGATCTACGCGAGTCCATCAGGCTCTGCGATGTCGGCGACATTTTCACGATTCCGGCCAATAACGAGAAGAGCTTCGATCAGATCTCCAAGGGCGTGGCGCACGTCTTCGCCAGTGGCGCCTTCCCGATCATTCTTGGCGGAGATCACTCGATCGGCTTTCCCACCGTGCGCGGCGTCTGCCGCCATCTGGGTGACAAGAAGGTAGGCATCATCCACTTTGATCGTCATGTCGACACCCAGGAGATCGACCTCGACGAGCGCATGCATACCTGCCCCTGGTTCCATGCCACCAACATGGCCAACGCCCCGGCTGAAAACCTGGTGCAGCTGGGCATCGGCGGCTGGCAGGTGCCGCGCGAGGGGGTGAAGGTCTGCCGGGAGCGGGGCACCAACGTGCTCACCGTCACCGACATCTGCGACATGGGCCTGGAGGCGGCGGCGCAGTTCGCGATCGAGCGCGCAACCGACGGCACCGACTGCGTCTACATCTCCTTCGACATCGATTGCATCGACGCTGGTTTCGTGCCCGGCACCGGCTGGCCCGAACCCGGTGGCCTGCTGCCGCGCGAGGCACTCAAGCTGCTGGAGCTGATCGTGCGCAACGTGCCGGTCTGCGGCCTGGAGGTGGTGGAGGTCTCCCCGCCTTACGACATCAGCGACATGACCTCGCTGATGGCCACCCGCGTGATCTGCGATGTGATGGCCCATCTGGTGGTGAGCGGCCAGCTGCCTCGCAGGAGCAAGCCGCCCTGGCTGCATGAAGCCTGCAACATGGCCGTCGATCAGAAGTGGAGATAAGCCATGCATGAGGTCGACATGACCCGTTGCCTGCTGCTCTCCCTGCAGGAGTGGAAGCGTGGGCAGGAGCCCCTCACCCCCGTGGTGGCAGCCGTGCATCTGCAGGTGGGCGACTTCACCTGCGTGGAACCGGAGGCGCTGCGGTTCACCTTCGCTGCCGCGGTGGAGGGCACCTGGCTCGACGGCTCGAAGCTCGAGATCGACACCGTTCCCCTGCGGGCCCGTTGCCTGGGCTGCTCCAGCGTCTACAGCCCCGATCCCGATCAGGCCTACCGCTCCCCCTGCTGCGATCGGCCCATGGAGGAGATCGTCAGCGGCCGTGAGCTGCGCATCCGCTCCGTCGACTACAGCCTGCCGCAACAGACCTCAGATCCCGCCGCCGTTCCTTCGCGCTGATCCCATGCACATGCCCCTCAGCGACACGCTCGGCCTCAACCTGATGGCCGCCAATCAGCACCAGGCGGATCACAACCGCGAGCACTTTGATGCCTGGAACCTGCTCTGCCTCAACGTGATGAGCAGCCCCGGCGCCGGCAAGACCTCCCTGCTGGAGCGCACGATCACGGCACTCGCGCCCCATCTGGAGATGGCGGTGCTGGAGGGCGACATGACCACCCAGCTCGATGCCCAGCGCCTTGAAGCGGTGGGGGTGCCGGTGGTGCCGATCACCACCGGCCGCGCCTGCCACCTGGATGCGGCGATGGTGAGCGGCGGCCTGCGTCAGCTCCAGGCGCAGCTCGATCCGGCCGCTCTCGATCTGCTCTGGGTGGAGAACGTGGGCAACCTGGTCTGTCCAGCTGAGTTTGAGGTGGGCGAGCACCTCAAGGTGGCCCTGCTGAGTGTCACTGAAGGTGACGACAAACCCCTCAAGTACCCGGTGATGTTCCGCGAGGCCGATTGCGTGCTGATCACCAAGGTGGATCTGCTGCCCTACCTGCCCGTCGCGGTGGAGCGCATCGAAACGCACATCCGCTCCGTCAACCCGTCCGCCGAGGTCTTCCAGGTGTCGGCCAGCAGCGGCGCCGGGCTCGAAGCCTGGCATCAGTGGGTGCTGGCCACCACCAGGGAGCACAACCGCCAGGCGGCTCTGGTGGAGGTGGGATGAGCAGCCTGCACTCCCTGGCCTCCGCCGATCCGCTCACTGAACCCCAGCTCAGCTGGCAGCAGAGCAAGCTCGATCTGCTCAGCCAGGGGGTGAGCTACGCCCTGGCCAGCTTCGTGGATCTGCACGGCACCAGCAAGGCCAAGGCGGTGCCGCTGGACCATTTCGAGGCGATGCTGGCAGGCTCCGAACTGTTCACCGGTGCCGCCCTCGATGGCGTTCCCCAGGATGTCAGCGACGATGAAGTGGCGGCGATCCCCGATCTGGCCACGGCCACGGTTTTGCCCTGGCGCCGCGACGTGGTCTGGCTGGCCAGCAGCCTGCACCTGCACGGGCAGCCCTTCGAGGCCTGCAGCCGCAACATCCTGATCCGCGCCCTCAGTGAAGCCGGGCGGATGGGCTTCCGCTTCAACCTCGGTATCGAGACCGAATTCTTTGTGTTGCGCCGTGGAGATGACGGCGTTCTTCGGCCCGCCAGCTCCCGTGACAACCTCGAGAAACCCTGCTACGACCTCACTGGCCTGCTTGACAATCTGCCCTGGCTCGATGTGCTGGTTCAGGCGATGAATGATCTGGGCTGGGGGGTGTACTCCTTCGATCACGAGGATGGCAATGGCCAGTTCGAGACCGACTTCGCCTATGCCGAGGCGCTCACCATGGCGGATCGACTCACCTTCTTCCGGCTGATGCTCAAGGAGATCACCCACCGCCATGGGTTGATCGCCAGCTTCATGCCCAAACCCTTCAGCGATCGCACCGGCAGCGGCGCCCACTTCAACATGTCGCTGGCGGATCCAGCCACGGGTCGCAACCTCTTCGCGGGTGCCACAGAGGGCGGTATCTCCCCTCTGGCGGAGCAGTTCATCGCTGGCATCCTGCGCCATGCGCCGGCGATCTGCGCCGTGATCGCCCCCACGGTGAACAGTTACAAGCGGCTGGTGGCTCAGGGCTCGATGAGCGGCTTCACCTGGGCCCCTGTGTTCATCTGCTACGGCAACAACAACCGCACCAATATGCTGCGGATTCCATCCGCTGCCGATCGGGTGGAATGCCGTGCCGCCGACAGTGCCTGCAACCCCTATCTCGGTGCGGCGATGATCCTTGCGGCGGGGCTGGAAGGTATCCGTCAGGGCCTGGATCCAGGCCCTGCCAATCTCGTCAATGCCTACCGGCTCAGCCCCCAGCAGCGGGCCGAGCGGGGTCTGAAGGTGTTGCCGCGGACCCTCGGGGAGGCGATCGAGGCCTTCGCCGCTGATCCACTCTCCCGCTTGGTGTTCGGTGATGCCATGGCCGACGCGTTCATCGACTACAAACGAGCCGAATGGGCCGACTATCACGCCTGCGTGTCCGACTGGGAACTGGCGCGCTATCTCGAGTTCCTCTGAGCAATGATCAGATGGTGATCTCTCCCGCTTCTTGATGCCTTTCCCTATTCCTTTGCCACTCAACCGATGACCTCCACCCCGCCTTCTCCACTCGCCTCCACGTCCACCCCCACGTCCCGCACTCAGCGTTCCCAGATTTCTCGACGCGGGCGGCAACGGCTGCTCGGATTCGGTCTGCTGGCGGTGCTGGGCGGTGGCCTGCTGGCGAGCTGCCAGAGCCCGCCGCAGACGGGAGCCACGCCCGTGCGGATCGGCTTCAGTGCCTGGCCCGGTTGGATTCCCTGGCAGGTCACCGAGGAGAAGGGCCTGTTCAAGGCTGCCGGCGTCCCCGTGACTCTTCAGTGGTTCGACGGCTATCTCGATTCGATCAACGCCCTCAACGCCGGCCAGCTCGACTGCAACAGCCAGACCCTCAACGACACGATCAGCTCGATCGCCGGTGGTGCCGACCTGCGGGTGGTGCTCACCAACGACAACTCCACCGGCAATGATCAGATCATCGCCGCCCAGGGCATCACCGCGGTGCCCCAGCTCAAGGGCCGCAAAGTGGCCGCTGAAGAGGGCACCGTTGATCACTACCTGCTGCTCCTGGGCCTGAAGAAGGCGGGCCTCACGGCCAAGGACATCGAGTTCGTGCCCCTGGAAACCGGAGCGGCAGCAGCGGCCTTCGTGGCTGAGAGGGTGGATGCCGTGGGCGTGTTCGCGCCCTTCACCACCCAGGCGCTCAAGCGCCCCGGCAGCACCACCCTGTTTTCCTCCAAGGAGTTCCCCGGCGCCATCAGCGATCACCTGGTCTGCCGCAGTGAGTTTGTGGAGAAGAACCCCGAGCAGCTGCAGAAGGTGGTGAACGCCTGGTTCGCCACCCTCAAGGAGATCAAGGCCAATCCGGGCCCCAGCCTCACGATCCTGGCGGCCCGGGCCGGGGTGAGCGAGGCCGAGTACAAGGAGTACGACGCCGGCACCACGATCTTCACGCTCGAGCAGAACCGCGAGGCGCTCAAGCCCGGCAACACCATGTCCTCGCTGCCGTTTGCTGCCTCGGAGATCAGCACCTTCCTTCAGGAGGTGGGCCTGGCCAAGACACCGCCTGATCTCACCAGGCTCTTCGACTCCCGTTTCGTCGATGCGGCCCCCTGAGCGATCCGTCATGCGCTCCCCCTGGCTGCTGGGTCCGCTTGGGATCGCCGTGGTGCTGCTGGCCTGGTCCCTGATCAGCCTCAGCGGCGCGGTGGATCCCCTCTTCCTGCCCAGCCCGCCTGCGGTCTGGCAGGCAGCTGGCGACCAGTTCCGGGGAGGAATCCTGGTGGCCGACGCGATCGCCAGCATCCGGCGGGTGTTTCTCGGCTTCGCGCTCTCGGCGGCCCTGGCCCTGCCCCTGGGCATCGCCATGGGCAGCAACACGTTGATCTGTCGGCTGCTGGAGCCCCTGCTGGGGCTGATCCGCTACATGCCGGCGCCGGCCTTCATTCCCCTGCTGATCATCTATTTCGGCCTGGGGGAGTTGCCCAAGGTGCTGCTGATCTTCATCGGCACCTTTTTCTTCAACACGCTGATGATCATGGATGCGGTGAAATTCGTGCCCCGGGAGTTGCTTGAAACCGCCCTCACCCTCGGAGGCAGGAAGCTGCCGATCCTCACCCGTGTGGTGGCCCCCTACATCGCCCCCCAGGTGATCGATGCCTATCGCATCAACATGGCCTCGGCCTGGAACCTGGTGATCGTGGCGGAGCTGGTGGCCGCCAACGAGGGTCTGGGCAAGCGGATCAGCCTGGCCCAGCGCTTTCTGCGCACCGATGAGATCTTCGTGGGTCTGATCGTGATCGGCCTGCTCGGTCTTCTGATCGATCTGGGCTTCCGCGCCGTGCTGCGGCGCAGCTGTCGCTGGGCCAGCTGAGATGCACCTTTCCGTCAGTGGCGTCAGCAAGAGCTTCGGCGATGGCCGCCACGCCAAGCTCGTGCTTGATGACATCAATCTCTCGATCGATTCGGGTGAATTCGTGGCCCTGGTGGGCAGCTCAGGCTCGGGCAAATCCACGGTGATGCGCCTGATCGCCGGCCTGGAGCGCCCCAGTACGGGGGTCATCGCAATGGACGGCAAGCCGGTGCGTGGCCCGGGCTCCGACCGGGGCATGGTGTTCCAGAAGTACAGCCTTTACCCCTGGATGACGGCTGCCCAGAACGTGGCCTTCGGCATGTCGCTGCAGGGACTGCCCAGGGCCCTGGTGCGGGAGCGCACCGCCTATTTCCTGGAGGTGGTGGGCCTGCAGAACGACGCCCGGCGCCTGCCGAAGGAACTGTCGGGGGGGATGCAGCAGCGCGTGGCGATCGCCCGTGCCCTGGCCGCTGACCCGAAGGTGGTGCTGCTGGATGAGCCCTTCGGCGCCCTGGATCTGCAGATTCGCGAAACCATGCAGGAGTTCCTCTATGGGCTCTGGCAGCGCTCCGGGATCACCGCTCTGCTGATCACTCACGATCTGGAGGAGGCGCTGCTGCTGGCCCAGCGGGTTCACATCATGGCGCCGAGACCCGGGCGGATCGTGCGGACGGTGGAGGCGGATCTGGACCGCTCCAACCTGACTCACCTGCGGATGTCCCCGTCGTTCCTGGAGCTGCGGGAGGAACTGGTCACCAGCCTGCGCAACCTTGATGCTGCCGCCAGCTGACACGGTCGCCATGGCCGGCAACGGGGCCTCCTTCGCCAGGCGCCCGTTCCTGGCGGCCGAGCACTACCGCTCGGCCGTCGTGGCGAAGCATGAGCGGGCGGTCTACGCACCGCGGTTCTGGCACCCGGTGGCGCCTCTCTCCAGCCTGCCGGAGGGCTCGGTCCTGGCGCTGGAGCTCCTGGACCTGCCCCTGCTGCTCAGCCATCCCCCCGGCGGGCCGCCTCGGGCGTTCCTCAACCGCTGTCCCCACCGCGGAGTGGCCCTGCTGCCGCCTGCCGCCGGCGCCCAGCCCTGCCGCCGTCTGGTCTGCCCCTACCACGGCTGGACCTACGACCTGGATGGCCGCCTGCGAGCCGCGGCCCGGGAGGCTGAGTTCTTCGATCCCTTCGTGCGTAGCGACTGGCCCCTGACCGGTCTGGCCTGCGCAGTGCGCGCCTCGATGCTGTGGGTGGCGATCGGTCCCGATCCGCTGCCGCTGGAGCGGCAGCTGGACCTGGTGGTGCAGGAGCTGGGCCCGGAGCTGGAGCGGCCACGGGTGCTGCTGGCCAGCCTGGAGCGCGATCTGGCCTGCAACTGGAAGATCGCCCACGACAACACCCTCGACGACTACCACGTGGCGATCGCCCATCCCACCACCCTGCATCGCCAGCAGGGGCCGGTGCGCCACTACCGCCACCGCTTCGCTGCGCACACCAATCTGCTGGCCACACCGGTGGCGGCCCCAGGCCATGGCGACCCTGCGGCTGCGGCGGAGTTCCTCACCTTCGGAGCGCCGCCGTGGATCCACCTGCTGGCCTGGCCGGATGGGCGCCTGGCCCTGATCGGCTTTGCGCCCCTCGATCCAGGCCGCTGTCGCTTGCAGGTGTCGTTGCTGGGGGACCCCTCGCAGCAGCAGCAGCACCGCGGCCAGGAGTGGATCGAGGAGCTGGGCGCCTTCCTGGAGGAGGACCGGGCCCTGGTGGAGTCGGCCCAGCGTGGGTATGCCAGTGGCCTCAATCCTGGCCCGGCCCATCGGCTGGAGGGGCGCATCCTGCACCAGCAGGCGCTGTATGCGCGGATCATGGGCCTGGAGGAGCCGCCGCTGTCAGATTCCGCCTGAGCCAGGTGGCCATGGCCGTGTTGATCTCCAGCAGATCGGCTACGGGCTGGTTGGTGAAGGGGAGGGTGGGCAGGTAACCGTCGGGGCCGAATTCCGGCGTGAGCGTGACGCACTCCTTACCCCGTGCGCGGGCCCGCTCGAGGAACAGCTCCCAGCAGGCCCGGTGCGCCGCCAGGGCCTCGGCGTGCTCGGGCGCGAAGGGATGGCTCACCTGGGGCCCCTGGGCATGGCCAACCCGGGCATGGATGTGATCGACCCGGTCAGCGATCGCCTGAATCGGCGCCAGATCAGGAGTCATCAGCCGCTCGCAGGCGACGCACCAGTGGCTCAGATCAGCGGTGAGGCGCAGGGTGGGGTAACGGTTGAGCCATGCCTGAATGCGCCAGGGGTCCGCCAGGCTGCGTGAGCGGTGGGTTTCGAAGCTCACCGGTGCCGGCGCGGCGGCGGCCAGCTCAAGGGCCCGATCCCAGAACCACTGCTGGTCCGCCGAGCTCCAGCTGTCGCTGCCGCTGATCACCGTGATCCGCAGGGGGTTCAACGGTCGGCAGCGCTCCAGCTGGCTGGCCAGCTGCTGCAGATGCTCAGCGGCTGTCATGGCGAGATCGGGCACGTAGCCGTTGCCGGTGACCAGCTCCACGATCAGGGCCAGCTCGGTGCGGCCGAACTCGTCGACGAACGCCTCAGGATCAGTGCCGGCCAGGGCTGGATGGTCGAGATTGGCCTCCACGCCATCGAAACCGCCTTGGTGTGCCTGGTGGATGGCCTCGGGCAGGTCGCCCTGAAATCCCCAGAGGCTGTGCAGGATCAGGGCCCGCATCGACGGCCCATGGGTTGGCTGGACTTGGACCGCATTCAGCGTCCGCCGCCAGGCCCAGGTGCTGCCGTGGCCTGCTCAGTTTCCAACAGATTGGGCTGGATGCCGAGGTAGACCGCCTCGCGGAACAGGGCCTGGCGGGTCTCGGCATCGCCGCAGGCACGAGCTTCGGCCATGCGCTGACGCAGCGACAACACCAGGGCCTGATGACGGGGATCCTGGGTGGTGTGGGCCATGGCGATCATTCCTGCACCGGTCTTGACCGGGCTTTCACACCTATCAGCCTACCGAGAGTTCTCCCAAGCTGATGAAGCCCCTCACCACCGCAGAAGTGGCGGGGCGGCGGCGGCCCTGCTCTCGTTCCTGCTCGATTCACCCACCGACGGGCTGATCATCCTGATCCTCGCGCTGGCCCAGATGCTCCAAACGGTTCAGAGCACCGCCCAGGTGCGGCGCGACGGCGTTGAGCGGGCCATCATCCCCGTGGCCGGCATTCCCGCCGACTGCCGCCTGCTGGAGGAGTGTGATCTCAGTTGCAACGAGGCAGCCCGCACCGGCGAAAGCTTTCCGGTGAGCAAGCATCTGACGGTGGTGGAGGCCGCCGCTCCTCCAGCCAGACGCAGCAATGTGCTGTTCCTCGGCACCCACATGTGGCGAGCAGCAGCGGCTGAGTCCATCGCCCTGGACCGGCAGCTGAAGCATGGTCTGTGATGGGCCTAGCGCAGCTCCGCCTCCAGCAGGCCCAGCCAGGCCTCCGGCAGCTGCCAGTGGCGGGCTCCCCGCAGGATGGCCGCGGCGTAGTCGCAGCCGGCGCTCAGCCCCGGGGCGCGCCAGGCGGCCGTGGGCACGTAGGTGAGGGCGTCGAGATGTTCGCCGGCGCCGGTGATCACCTCGACCCGCTGATGGTGGTAGTGACCGGCCGCCACGCCCTCCCAGTGGTCGAGTGCGGCCCGATCGTCCGGACATTGGTGGTGCACCACTCCCCAGCAGTGGGCGCCGCTGTGGCGCACGAGCCCGGCGGCCCCTTCGCCCGGAGCACGGCCCAGCCGCCGCTTGTTGATCCCCCAGCGCCAGCCTTCCAACCGCGCCACCAGGCCGCTGCCATCCCAGCGGGGGCAGCGCCGCGCCAGCTGGCTGGGGCAGAGGTTCGAGCCGTAGCTGAACACCGGGGTGCTCCCCCAGTCGCCGTAGGGCACCAGCGGCAGACCGATCACCTGCCCATGGCGGCCCACGTATACCCAGGCCCGGCTGCCGTCGCTCAGCCGCCAGCGCTGGCGTAGGTACTCGCGGGGCACGTCTTCGAGCCGATCGAGCCGGGCCAGGCCGCTCGCTTCCAGCGCATACAGCTCGCCATGGATCATGGCCGGTTCCTGTTGTCCCTGCGCTTCCGGTTCAGTGGTGGCCACCGCCATCGGGTAGGGGCCGAGGTCGTGCAGCCGGGCTCCTCCAAGGCGCCGTCGCCCGAGGAAGCGGCTCCCGTCGAGCCAGGGATGGTTGGGCTCACCCCGCTTCAGGCTCCCGTAGACGAACACGTGCTCGGACATCGGGCGCTCGCCTGCTGCCTCGCCTCAGCCGTGGAGGGGGTCGGCCTGATCGATGCCCCACTCCTGGCGGATGGCCGGGTTGCTCAGCTCCCAGGCGTGCTCCTGGGCTGCAAGCGGCGCCGTGCGATTGCCGGGCTCAAGGCCCCGCCGGCTCAGCTCCCCGTGCACTTCGGCCTGGAAGCACTGGGTCTCGCGCAGCAGATCGGCCACCCGCTGCGGCCCCCCCAGCACCTTCTGCATCGCTCCCTGGCCGCTCGAGAGCTGGAGGGTGGCGAGATGGTCCTCCAGCCAGGCCCATTCGTAGGGGAGCATGGCGTCGCTACAGGCCTGCAGGTGTTCGCGGTAGGTCTGCAGATGCTCCTCGAGCACCCTCTCACTCAGGGGGCTGTAGGGCATGGCGGGCGGCTCATGGCCGGATTGGCTGGCTCCGGAGCGTTCACGCAGCCGGTTCATGATCTCGCGCAGGTAGCTCATGGCGCCGCGATCGCTGACTTCAGAGGCTAGGCCGAGCGCTGTCATCCGGATCGAGCGGAAGCCCCCGCAGCGCCAGGGCGCCACGGCGGGCGGCCAGCAGCAGGGGATAGAGCGTGCGGCTGCGGGGCTCCTCGCCGAACACCGCCGTAAGCAGGCCCAGCAGGGCGGAACTGGGCCGCAACTGGGCGCAGAGCCGCTGCACCGCCTCGGCCCCATGCCAGCAGCCTTCCCCCTCGATCAACACCGCCCCCCTGGACAGATCGAAACCCCGTGCCTTGAGCCGCCGGCGGAGCACATGATCGGTGCGGCCATCGATGATCCGCAGCTGGGGCAGACCGCCGCGCAGTTCGACCATGGCGGCGAAGGCGCTGCAGAAGGGACAGCCTCCGTCGTAGATCAGCTGAATCGAGCCTGACTCAGCGCTGGCGGGTGTCGTTGAAGCGGCTGAAATCAAGACAGCGGTACTCGCTCTGGTCGTCTATGACGATATCGACGAAGGATTCGTCGAAGCGAATCCGGCTGCTGTTGTAGGCGGCGCGCTTGTACACCGGGCTGCGCACCGTTTCATCCATCCCCTCGAACGACACCAGCACCTCCCCGTGGGCGGCGCGCAAACTGGCCTCGCCGAGGCCATGCAGGGGACTGTCCGGCCCGATCGGGTGCATCACCGTCCACATCAGCTGGAAGAGGAAGGCCTCGGTGCGCACCAGCTCCAGCCGGTGCAGGCGGCGCATGGTTTCCCCCTCGGCGCTGCGTTCATCGATGGCCAGATAGGCCTGCACCTGGGCACTCACCAGATTGTTGTGGTGCACGTTGGCGATGCGGAAGGTGAGACAGGGCCTTCCGTCCCAGGGTTGGACCGTGGCCACCTTGCTGAAGCGGATCTCCGCCCGGCTGCGGGAGAAGCGGGCGAACACCAGGCCCGTGGTCACGGCGGTGAACACCAGGCTCACGAAAGCCTGCAGGGTGACCAGAGCATTCACCAGTGGCGAGACGGGGTGGAGCACGCCATAGCCGATCGAGCCCAGGGTCTGAACGCTGAAGAAGAAGGCATCGCTGAAGCTCGCCACCTGGCCCTCGGGCAGACCGCCGATGCCGGGGGCATCCAGCAGATAGAGCTGGGCGAAGACGATGTTGGTGCCCAGGTAGGCCAGGGCGAGCAGCAGCAGAAAGCCAGGCCAGGGCACCGAGAGCATCAGCCGGTAGGGGGCTCGCGCCACTGGTTGGTCAGGCTGTCAAGGTTGGTGGCGCGGTAGACGCCATCGAGCTTGAACAGGCGCACGGGGCGCAGACGGCTTGATCGGGGCCGCAGGGGGCGGAAGGCGCTCATGGTTTTGTTGAGGGCGAGGCCGGGGAGCGCTCGGTCGCAGACGGCACGCCCAGCAGATGGTTGGCCCGCTCCGCCAGGGCTCTGATCTCGCGGATGGCGCCGATGACCTCCGGTTGGGTGTCACGGATCAGGCGGATGGCTTCGGCGGCGGCCTCCTGCTCCTCGGAGCTGGTGCTCTCCAGGCGCTGACCGGTGCGCTTGAACTCCTGCAGGGCATGGTTCAGCACTAGCCGGGTCTCCCCGATCTGAACCAGCAACTTGGCCAGGTCGGGCGATTCGTCAAAAGGGATCAACCGGTCGGTCTTCGCGTGGCTCTGGCCTGGCTTGGCGGGGTCGGCGCTCAGGGCAATCAGACTGGTGCCGATCAGACCTTCCTGATAGCGGAGTGCGCGGCTGGCGGGACCGATCAGGGGGCGGTAGCGCTCGGCGATGCGCAGGTCGACCGCCACGCTGCCGTCCGGACCCAGCTGCACTGTCTCCACCCGTCCCACCCTGTAACCGGAAATCGTCACGTGCACCCCTGGCCAGAGCCCGGTGGCGTTGCTTGTGCGGAAGCGCACGACGAAGCTCGAGCCCAGCCACGCCTGCTGGCGCAGGGCCTCCGCCACGATCCAGGTGCCAAAGACCAGCGCCCCCAGCAGCACCAATCAACTGAGACCGTCACTGAGGCCCAGCGGCATCCGCTGACCGGCCTGTCGTGGCGGCGGATCTGGTGGTGTTCATTCATCCGAGTGGGGGAAGGTCGGGGGGCACGAGAATGGCAAGCAGAGCCTCAAGGCTGAAGATCACCAGGATGGCTTCCACCGTGGCGGCGGGGAAGCAGCGGGGCAGATCCTCGGAGAGATGGCGGCAGCGGCGGCAGCTGGCGCAGCGGCTCGGAACCGAAGTGGTCAGGGCACCTGACAGCATCGCCGCCCCGAGGAAATAGGGGATCAGCAGGGTGGCGCAGGCGCAGGCCGCCGCGCTGCCGATGGAGATGGCCAGTTGCGTGCGGGCCTTGCCCTGCTGCCATGCCGCTTCCCCCACTCTCAACGGGGCCCAGCAGCTGATCCAGATCAGGCTGACCGCCAGGGGCGCCACGAAGTTGATCAGGGCCATCAGAAGGTGAATCAGTCCCGCCCCCAGCGCTCAGGCCACCACCATCGCCAGACCCACCAGACCAGGCTAGCCATGGGTGTTCTGGTGTCCTCAGCCCAGCTCCAGGCAGGCCAGGCCGTAGATGTCCTGCAGGGGCAGCTCGGGAGGGGTGCCGCGGTACATGCGCACGGTGCGCCCGGCGATCTGGAAGCCGCGCTGCTCAAGCAGGCGATGGGCCCTGGGGTTCGCTTCGGGAGCATCGATCAGCACGGGTCCCGTGCGCTCGGAGCAGAGGCGATTGAGCAGGGCCCCTGCCAGCAGAGGGGCATCCGCCAGCAAGGGGCCCAGCCGCCAGCCCAGGGCGCCGGCATCATTGGGCAGCAGGCAGGGCCTGATCCGCCCGAAGCCGCGGCAGCAACCCAGTTCATCCCGCACCAGTTCCACGGTGCCACTGCTCTGCCGCAGCCATTCCCCCAGGAAGTGGGGGCGCGGCGTGGCTTCGTGACGGGCGTCGTAGCTGAGCACCAGTTCCTGGCTGCCGGCATCCGCTCCCAGCTGAACCGCGGCCACCACGCCATAGCCCGGCGGCAGCTGGCCCCCGCTGCAGCGGGGGCGGCAGGCGGAAGGAAGGCGCCAGCGCAGGGTTTCATAGGCCGCCTCGAAGCCCCACTGGCCGTAGTCGATCAGCCGCTCGGGCGCCGCCTCCAGGCCGATGCAGGCCACCCCATCGAGGTGTGCGAGTGCCTGACGCCAGAGCGCCACCCCGTAGCCCCGTCCTCGGAAGGCCGGGCACACAAGAAACAGGCCGATGAATCCATAGCGCTCGTCGTAACGAATTCCTGCGATACATCCCACCGGCTCCTCGCCAAGGCAGCCCACCCAGAGGCCAGCTCCATCGGTATGGCGATACACACCGGCGTCCCCCAGTCCAGGGCAGAAACCTTCCTGCCGGGCCCATTCCGTCACCAGGGGCAGGTCGGACTCGACCATCGGCCGGATCGTGAAATCAGGACTGGCGACCAATGCGGCGACCCCTGGGATGCTCGATCGCCGACATCATGGCCGATTCGTTGTGCTCAGACCTGGGGCTGGTGATGGCCTCCAGCTGGATGCCTGGGGAGCTGGTGAGTCGATCCGGCTCGAAGATCCATCCCGGCGGTGAGCCCGCCCAGGGAAAACCGTTGGAACGATGTGGCTTTCCGTCAAGCGGCTTGCGGCTTGCATTCGGTCATCAGTTGGCGGGGGTTGTTGGCCTGAACTGGCAGCTGTTTGCTGGTCAAAGCATCTGTTCGATTGCTATCATTCGATTGATCCAAGACACGAACGTCATGCTCACCGGACCTGACCTGCTCGCCAAGGTGAAGGAGATGGGTGATTCCTCCAAATCCGACCTGGTGCGCAGCTGTGGCTACGTGAGTTCCAAGAAAGACGGCAGCGAGCGGCTCAACTTCACAGCCTTCTACGAAGCGCTGCTGGAAGCCAAGGGCGTCAGCCTCGGCGTCGGCGGTGGAGCCGGTGCCGGCAAGAGTGGCCGCAAGCTCAGCTACGTCACCAAGGTTCAGTTCAACGGCAACCTGCTGATCGGCAAGGCCTACACCGCCTTGATCGACCTCAAGCCGGGCGATGAGTTCCAGATCAAGCTGGGCCGCAAGCAGATCCGTCTCGTTCCTGTCGGGGGCGACGACGAAGACGAGTGATCGTCTGAGTGCTGCAGCGGGCTATCACCCTGCAGCAGCAGGGGTCTGCCACTTGCCATCTCTTGTCTGAGAGCTGGCACCTTCAGCTGAGGGCGCCAGCTCCCCGATTCCTGGCCTCAGCGCCTGCGGCGCCAGAGTCCAAGCCATTCGTTATCCCGGCTGGGCAGCCCGTGTTGAGCGGGCCCCCACACCTCGGCCTCGAATCCGGCGCCCCCTAAGAGCTGGTTCACCCGCTCCGGTTGACAGCCGAACGGAGGCCCCCCGCTGCGGAAGTGGCACCAGAACAGGCCCAGCAACCACCCCCCTGCGGCCACCAGTTCACCCATGCTGTTGGCATAGGCCTCCCGCAGGGATGGATCGATCGCGCAGAAGCAGGTGTGCTCCACCACGCCGATCATGCTGCCTGCTGCCAATCCCTCCTTGTGCAGTGCCAAAGGGTCGAGGGCATCCAGCTGAAGCCACTGACACGACGCTTCGGGCTGATCCAGCCGACGGGCCTCGCGCAGGGCTTCGGCGCTGATGTCGATCCCGGTCACCGTGAAGCCGAGGCTGGCCAGCAGCCGTGCGTCATGGCCGCGGCCGCAACCGGGCACCAGCACCCGGCCCGGAGGCTGGGGTGCCAGCGGATGCTCGTGAAGAAAATGCTGCAGCGGCGGAGCGGCCTGGCCCAGGTCCCAACCATCACGACCCTGCAGATAACGCTGATCCCAGCCCTTTGGTGTCAGGTCAGTGTCTTGCGTCGTCATGAGCCAGTTCCGCTGAAATTGGCCTTTGGGGGGTTGGGTGGTCAAGCGGCCTTGATCGAGCCCTGGATCCAGCCGCCGCCGCAAAGATTCGACCTTGAGGTCAATCGGTGCCCACCCCCGAGCTCTCTCATCTCTACGACGGAGCCTGTCCACTCGGCAGGTTTGAGGTCGAGATTCTCTGCTGCCGTGATGGCGCCGCGGAGCCCTTCGCTTCGTTGCTCGCTGTCCCGTTGTTCCTTTCGAATGCTTGCTCTCAGCAGGCCTTCAGGCCAGCAGAGGAATGCGCGATGCCGGGTTCGAACCAGCGACATCCTGCTTGTAAGGCAGGCGCTCTACCGCTGAGCTAATCGCGCACAGCGCCATTCTGCCCCCACACCAGCCACCTGCTTCCGCCATGGCCAGTGGCCGCAGCCATGACCGCGCCACCTGGCTGTTGAGCCTGCCCTTCGCTCTGCTGTGGATGCCGTGGCTGGGGCTGGCAGGGGTGGCGAGTGCCGCTGCTGGCTTCCTGGTGGGCGGCCTGTGGCTCTCGCCCGATCTCGACACCCGCTCCAACCCCAGCCGACGCTGGGGTCCGCTCGCCCTGCTCTGGTGGCCATATCGCCGCGGGCTGCGCCACCGCTCCCTGCTCTCCCACAGCCCGCTGCTCGGCTCGGCGCTGCGGCTGGCCTACCTGGCGGTGCTGCTGCTGGCGCTGAGTGCACTGCTCTCCCCCCTGGGCGCAACGGGACCCGGGCGGCTGCTGGAGACGGCGCATGGGCTCTGGAGCCAGCAGCAGGGTCCGCTGCTGGCGGCGCTGGTGGGGGTGGAGGCCAGCAGCTGGCTGCACCTGCTCCAGGATGGGGACCCCCTGCCGCGTCTGCCCCGGCCGCTGCGGCCGCTATGGCGCCGCAAGCGGAATCGAAGGCAGCGGCGGTGGAGCAGAAGCCGGCGTTAGGACGGAGATCCTGCGGCCCATCGGCCTGTGACCGGTCCCGATTCCCCGCTCGATCCTGCTGCACTGGAGTCCCTCGCCGGGCTGATGGCCGTGGTGGCTCAGCTGCGCGACCCCGTGAACGGCTGTCCCTGGGACCTGGAGCAGACCCATGCCTCGCTGCTGCCCTTCGTGCTGGAGGAGGCCCATGAGGTGGCTGACGCCATCCGTCATGGCGACGATCGGCACCTCGCCGAGGAACTGGGCGACCTGCTGCTGCAGGTGCTGCTGCACGCCCAGATCGCCAGCGAGGCAGGCCGCTTCGATCTCATGCAGATCAGCCGTGGTCTCCACGACAAGCTGGTGCGGCGCCACCCCCACGTCTTCGCGGTGCCCGAATCCGCCAACGCCACCAACCGGGGCCTGACCGGCGACAGCGCCGCGGTGAAGGCCAGCTGGGAGGCGATCAAGGCCCTGGAGGCAACGGCCGGAACCTCCCGCAGTCCCCTCAGCGATCGCCTCGCCGCCAAGGTGCGCGGTCAGCCCGCCCTGGCCGCTGCCATGACCATCTCCCGCAAGGCCGCCGCCGCCGGCTTCGAGTGGGACTCGATCGAGGGGGTGTGGGAGAAGGTGCATGAGGAGCTCGATGAGCTCAAGCAGGCGGTGGCCAGCGGCGACCGGGTTCACGCCCAGGAGGAGCTGGGGGATGTGCTGTTCACGCTTGTGAACGTGGCTCGCTGGTGCGGCCTTGATCCGGAGGCCGGCCTGGCCGGCACGAACCGCCGCTTTCTCGATCGCTTCTCCCGCGTCGAGGCTGCCCTGGGCGGGACCCTGCAGGGCCAGAGCCTCCCTGAGCTGGAGGGGCTCTGGCAGCAGGCCAAGGCCCAGATCCGTGCGGAGGCCGAAGCTCCCAACCCACCAGCGTGAACCGCTGGAGCCAGCGGCTCAGTCGTCGGGACGAGGAGGTTGGGAGCGGCGCTGGCCCTTGATCGCGCCCCGCAGCTTCTTGGCGCTCAGGCGCCGCTCCACCGAACCCCGGGTGGGCTTGGTGCGCCGGCGGGGCGGTGGTGGCGGTTCGATGGCGGAGCAGAGCAGCTCCGCCAGCCGCCGCAGGGCCGCCTGACGGTTCTGCCACTGGGAGCGGTGCTCCGAAGCCGTGAGCACCAGCGCGCCATCCCGCAGGCGTCCCTCCAGCCGCCGCAGGGCCCGGGCCCTGAGCAGGGGCGGCAGCGCCGTGGTGGCCGCCAGATCGAACACCAGCTCCACCCGTGAATCGGTGGTGTTCACCCCCTGGCCGCCCGGCCCCGAGGAGCGGGAGAAGCGCCAGTTCAGCTCCGCTGCCGGGATCACCAGCCGTTCGTTCAGGGGCAGGTCAGGCATCGATCACCCCGTGGTTCATCACAGCAGCGTGACCGCGCCGCTGGCGATGTCGAAGCAGGCGGGCTGGATGCGCAGCCGCCCGGAACTCACCGCCTCCCGCAGCAGGGCGCTGCGCCGGCTCAGCTCCTGGGCGGAATGGCAGGCGTTGTGGCGGATCGCCTGGCTGAGGTCGTCGCCCGGCTGCAGCGCGGCCCGGATCGGCGTCACCAGGTGCTCCAGCAGCGGGGTGAGCGGTGCCTCGGCCAGGGCGGCGGTGACGGCGCCGCAGCCGCTGTGGCCCATCACCAGGATCAGGGGCACCGCCAGCTCCGCCACCGCGTACTCCAGCGAGGCGATGCCGTCGTCGAAGGCCGTGTTGCCGGCACAGCGCACATCGAACAGCTCCCCGGACCCCGAGACGAAGATCCACTCCGGCGACACCCGGGAATCAGCGCAGCTCAGCAGGGCGGCCCAGGGCCTCTGGCCGCTGGCCATGGCGCTGGGGTCCACCTGGCAACTGCTCTGCCAGAGGGCGTTCATCAGCGCGGTGCGCTCCTGGGCGCTGCCGGCTGTGGCGGCGGCCTGCCAGGCGCGGCTGAACTGGCGATTGCGGCGCAGCAGGCTGCCGAGCGGGTCGTCGTGGGGCGTGCAGGCCGAGAGGCTCTGCTCCAGTTCGGGCGTGAGCGCGCCGGCCTCCGCCCGGGCCGGGCCCAGCTCCGGCAGGGTCAGGGCGCTGGCCGCCAGGGCCGCGCGTTGCAGCCACTCCCGTCGGGTCAGCGTCATCGGCTCAGGCTCATGGATGGTGCGGGCCCAGGGATGCCCGGGTGACAGGGTGCTCCTCCGGAGGCTTAGCTAGGACGGCTCCGAGAGTCAGCAGCCATGGATTCAAGCGCTGGCTGGATCGATGAAATTCACCAGGGTGTGCGCTACGGCCTAGAAGCCAAGGTGCTGCTGGAGCAGGCCAGCCCCTACCAGCGGGTCACGATCATCGACAGCCAGCGCTACGGCAAGGGTTTGCTGCTCGATGGCTGCTGGATGACGGCCGAAGGACAGGAGCGCCACTACCACGAGCCGCTGGTTCATCCGGCCCTCTGCTCCGCCGCCGCCATCGAGCGGGTGCTGGTTATCGGCGGCGGCGACGGTGGCACGGCGCGGGAGTGCCTACGCCACCACGGTGTACGCCACCTCGATCTGGTGGAGATCGACGCGCTGGTGGTGGAGTGCGCCCAGCGTTACCTGCCCTCCCTGGGGGGCGGCTGCTGGGACGATCCCCGCTTCCATCTGACCGTGGGGGATGGCATCGGCTGGGTGTCGGCGGCGGCTGCCGCCAGCTACGACGTGGTGATCGTGGACGGCTCCGACCCCGCAGGCCCCGCCGAAGGCCTGTTCAATCGCGCCTTCTTCCAGCACTGCCGCCGCCTGCTGCGGCCCGGCGGGGTGTTCGCCACCCAGAGCGAATCCCCGGAGGCTTTCCGCGAGGTGCACCTGGCCAGCGTGCTGCTGCTGCGGGAGGTGTTCGGCCATGCCGATCCGCTCTATGGCTGGGTGCCGATGTACCCCAGCGGCTGGTGGAGCTGGACCTTCGCCGCCACCGACGGCCCCCGCTACCGGGAGCCCATCCCCGAGCGGGCAGCGGCGGTGGCTGCCGGCTGTGAGATCTGGTCGCCCCGCTGGCAGCGTGGTGCCTTCGAGGCCATCCCGGCCGGCATTGAGCGGGCCCTGGCCCATCCCCAGGCCTGAGCTGATGTCCGTGTCCGCTGCGCTGAACCTGCTCAAGGGCGACCTGTTCGACCGCGACGGCGCCATTTTCATGGGATCGCGGCGCGACCCCGAGGGCTGCCGGGTGGGCCTGTTCGGGGTGCCTTACGACGGCACCACCTCCTTCAGGTCGGGGACCCGCTTCGGGCCGGCGGCGATCCGGGAGGTGAGCAGCGGGCTGGAAACCTACGACCCCCAGCTGGATCTCGATCTCGATGACCTCCCCTTTGCCGACCTGGGGGCGGTGGCCATTCCCTTCGGCGCGCCGGAGCCGGTGCTTGACGCCGTGGGCGAGGCCACCCGGACGGTGCAGGAGCTGGGGCTGCGGCCGCTGATGCTCGGCGGTGAGCACTCGATCAGCAGTGGCGCCGTGGCCGCCGTGGCCGCCCGCTATCCCGACCTGGCCCTGGTGCAGCTCGATGCCCACGCCGATCTGCGCCAGAGCTGGCTGGGGGCACGCCACAGCCATGCCTGTGCCATGCGCCGCTGCCTGGAGGTGCTCCCGTCCGGTGATCTGCTGCAGGTGGCGATCCGCAGCGGCACCCGTGACGAGTTCGAGGAACTGCGCCGCAGTGGCCGGTTGGTGGGGCAGGGCCCGGGTCTGTCGCTGCAGCCCGAGCGGCTGCAGGCGGAGCTGGCGGCAGCTCTCGCCCCGCTGCGGGGCCGGCCGATCTACCTCACCGTTGACCTCGACTGGTTTGATCCCGCCGTGCTGCCCGGCACCGGCACCCCCGAACCCGGTGGCTACCACTGGGGCCACTTCGCTGGGCTGCTGGAGGAGCTGCGCCAGCACCGGCTGGTGGCGGCCGATGTGGTGGAACTCGCCCCGGGGCTGGATCCCAGCGGCGCGAGCGCGGTGCTGGCGGCGAAGGTGGCCCGCAGCCTGCTGCTGCTGCTGGGCCAGGCTCAGTAGGAATACGATCCGCTGGAGCGTTGCTCCCGCAGCCTTTCGTGCTGCTGCCCGATCAACACCACCGCCAGCGTGGGGTGGTTGTGCAGCAGGTTGAGAAAGTTCAGCCGGTCAAGTTTGACCAGCTCCACCGGGGTGCGGGCGATGGCCTTGTTGCGGAAGTACCCCCCACGCCAGGCGATGTCTTCGTAGCTGAACAGCTCGCCGTGGCGATAGCAGAGGCGATTGCTCGAGGCGTCGATCAGTTCGACGATGCCCTTGCGGACTCCGTAGATGGCGCGGGCGAGATCACCTGGGTGAAACACATGAGAGCCGGTGGGCAGGGTGAGAGTTTCACCGTCCACCTGGGAAGCCATCAGTTCAACCGGCGTTGCGGGTGCGAGTGCAACCAATCATCCACCTCCATTCAAGGATCAGATCGCTCAGCATGGCGTGCGCCGCCTGCCTTGGCTGGCTAACTGCGTTACACAATGCAGAGAAGATGCGGCGAATTCAAGCCACCCCCCGGGGGGTAGGTCAGCTGGCGGCCACCAGCAAGTCGGTGAGGGCAAGCTGGCGGTTGGCCAGCAACGGAATCGCCACGGGAGAATGGTCGACGCTGGGGAGGCGGGGCGTACGGGGGGTCCAGTGGTGGCACCACAGATCCGCGGCCAGCTCGGAGTGGATCGCCAGCCGGCGCATCTGGCACCAGCTCTGCTCAGAGCCGCCGAAGGATGGCTCAGGCGTCTGGCAGTGGCTGCAGCTACGACAGTTCGGGCGCTGGCCCATGGGCACGACCCATTCAGGGCACCCAAGGTAAGGAGCTTTTGATTGTTGGACCAGGGGAAAACCGAACCTGCTGGAAGTCTTCGGTATTGCCGGCAAGGCGCACCCGGGGCCTCCGTCCACTGGAGCTGCGTCCATAGGATCCCGCCAGCAGTCGCGACGGCCCATCCCATGGCGGACTCCCTGAAGCGAACTCCTCTGCACGCGGCCTGCCGCGATGCCGGCGCCCGCCTGGTGCCCTTTGAGGGCTGGGAGATGCCCGTGCAATTCCAGGGGCTGGTGCAGGAGCACAAGGCGGTGCGCGACTCCTGCGGCCTGTTCGACATCTCCCACATGGGGGTGCTTCGGCTCCGGGGCGATGGAGCCAAGGACGCCCTGCAGGCGCTGGTGCCCAGCGATCTGTTCCGGATCGGCCCGGGTGAGGCCACGTACACCGTGTTGCTCAACGAGGCCGGCGGCATCCGCGATGACCTGATCGTCTACGACCTCGGCCGGCCTGAAGACAGTGACGGTCCTGCCGACGAACTGCTGGTGATCCTCAACGCCGGCTGCGCTGAAGCCGACACCGCCTGGCTGCTCAGCCAGCTGGAGCCCATCGGGCTGGTGATCAGCGACCGCAAGGGCGATGGGGTGCTGCTGGCCCTGCAGGGCCCTGAGGCGATGGCCCGGCTGGAGACCCTGGCCGGCGCCGATCTGAGTGGCCTGCCCCGCTTCGGCCACCGCACCATCCACCTGACCGGCACCGCTGCCGGGGATGCCGCCGGGGCCAGCGTCTTCGTGGCCCGCACGGGCTACACCGGTGAAGACGGCGTGGAGCTGCTGCTGGATCGCGCCGCCGGTGGCGCCCTCTGGGCCCAGCTGCTGGCGGAGGGGGTGACCCCCTGCGGCCTCGGCGCCCGCGACACCCTGCGCCTGGAGGCGGCGATGCACCTCTACGGCAGCGACATGGATGACGCCACCACGCCGCTGGAGGCTTCCCTGGGCTGGCTCGTGCACCTGGAGATGCCTGCCGATTTCATCGGCCGGGACGTGCTGGAGCGCCAGAGCGCCGAGGGGGTGAGTCGGCGGCTCGTGGGGTTGAAGCTGCAGGGCCGGGCGATCGCGCGCCATGGCTATCCGGTGCTGCGCGATGGCCAGGTGGTGGGGGAGGTCACCAGCGGCACCTGGTCGCCCAGCCTGGGCGAGGCGATCGCCCTGGCCTACGTGCCGGCCGATGCCACCCGGGTGGGGACCGAACTGGCGGTGGAGATCCGCGGCAAGGCGGAGCCTGCCGTGGTGGTGAAGCGGCCCTTCTACCGGCGCGCCTGAGGTCTCCGGCCAGGAGGGCGCCATGGGACACTCTCGGACTGAGTTCCTTTCCCCATGCGCAGCCACGGGTGCGGCGATCTGCGCAGCAGCAGCGTCGATCAGGTCGTTGAGCTGAGTGGTTGGGTCGACCGCCGCCGCGACCACGGCGGGGTGATTTTCGTCGATCTGCGAGACCGCAGCGGCACCGTCCAGGTCACCGTCGATCCCGATCTGGGGCCCGAGGCCTTTGCCGTGGCGGAACACCTGCGCAATGAAACGGTGCTGCAGGTGCAGGGCCGGGTGCGGCTGCGGCCCCAGGAGTCGCTGAACACCCGCCTGGCAACCGGTGAAGTGGAGGTGCTCGCCAGCCAGCTCACGGTGCTGAATGTGGTGCGCAAGCCCCTGCCATTCCCGGTGTCGGTGCACGACGAGGAGAACACCCGCGAGGAGCTGAGGCTGCGTCACCGCTACCTCGACCTGCGCCGCGAGCGCATGAACGGCAACCTGCGCCTGAGGGCCCGCACGATCCAGGCCGCCCGCCGCTTCCTCGAAGACCAGGGCTTCATCGAGGTGGAAACCCCGGTGCTCACCCGCTCCACCCCCGAGGGCGCCCGCGATTATCTGGTGCCATCGCGCGTCTGCGGCGGCGAGTGGTTCGCCCTGCCCCAGTCGCCCCAGCTGTTCAAGCAGCTGCTGATGGTGGGCGGCATCGAGCGTTACTACCAGGTAGCCCGCTGCTTCCGCGACGAAGACCTCAGGGCCGACCGCCAGCCGGAATTCACCCAGCTGGACATCGAGATGAGCTTCATGGGCCAGGAGCAGATCCTCGAGCTCAACGAAGCCCTGATCGCCACGATCTGGAAAGCCGTGAAGGGGATCGAGCTGCCGCGCCCCTTCCCCCGGCTCAGCTGGCATGAGGCGATGGAGCGCTACGGCACCGACCGGCCCGACACCCGCTACGGCATGGAGCTCACCAACGTGAGCGACCTGGTGGCCGGCATGGGTTTCAAGGTTTTTTCAGGCGCGGTGGCGGCCGGCGGTTCCGTGAAGTGCATCGCCGTGCCTGGCGGCAATGAGGCCCTGAGCAATGTGCGCATCAAGCCCGGCGGTGACGTGTTCAGCGAGGCCCAGGCCGCGGGGGCCGGTGGCCTGGCCTTCATCCGCGTGCGCGAGGGCGGCGAGATCGACACGATCGGCGCCATCAAGGACAACCTCAGCGCCACCACCAAGGCCGAGTTGCTTCAGCGCACCGGCGCCGTGCCCGGCACCCTGCTGCTCTTCGGCGCCGGTGACACCGCCACGGTGAACAAGGCCCTCGACCGGGTGCGTCAGTTCCTGGCCCGCGAGCTGAAGCTGGTGCCGCCCGAGCGGGAGAACGACATCTGGAACTTCCTCTGGGTGGTGGATTTTCCGATGTTCGAGTTCAACGCCGGCGAGAACCGCTTCGAGGCGCTGCACCACCCCTTCTGCGCCCCCAATGCCGACGACCTCGGCAGCGATCCGGCCCAGTGGACGGCCACCCTGCCCACCGCCCGCGCCCAGGCCTACGACCTGGTGCTCAACGGCCTGGAACTGGGGGGCGGCTCCCTGCGCATCCACGATTCGGCCCTGCAGCGTCAGGTGCTGCAGACCATCGGCCTGCCCCCGGAGGAGGGCGAGCGTCAGTTCGGCTTCCTGATGGAGGCCCTCGACCTGGGCGCCCCGCCCCACGGCGGTCTGGCCTTCGGGATCGATCGCATGGTGATGCTGCTGGCCGGCGAGGAATCGATCCGTGACACGATCGCCTTCCCCAAGACCCAGCAGGCCCGCTGCCTGCTCACCCAGGCCCCCGCCGACGTCGCCCCCCAGCAACTGGAGGATCTGCACGTGGCCAGCACCTGGGTGGAGCCGGAATGACCGTCACTAGACACGGCTGATCCCGAAGAGAAACCATCTGTTTCCGGTTGCCCATCGCCGCCAACCCGATGGTGATGGGAGTGCAATCCAAGGTTCGTGTCGGCAGGGTCAACAGCAGCGCTTCAAGGCAACCGGGATCACGAAGCCGGGGCGGCCCCGAACCAATCCCGTCTCCCCAGCAGGGCCAGCGCCGACCTGGTGCGTCTCTACCTCCAGGACATCGGCCGGGTGGACATGCTCAGCCAGGAGGAGGAGCTGCTTCTGGCCCGGCAAGTGCAGGCCCGTGAGGCTCTGCTGAGCCAGCGGCTGGAGCAGGCCGCCGAGCTGCCGATCCTGCAGACCATGGTCGATCTGGAGGTGGTGCGCCAGCGGCTGGCCAGCCGCCTCACCCACCAGCCCTCCCATGGCCAGTGGGCGGAAGCCTGCGGTCTGCCCCTGGCCGAGCTGCGCCGAATCCTGCAGGAGGGTCACAGCACCTGGGCCGCTTGCCTGGAGCTCAGCCTCAGCGACCTCCAGCAGCGGCTGCTGCGCGGCCGCCGTGCCCGCGACCGCATGATCCAGGCCAACCTGCGCCTGGTGGTGGCGGTGGCCAAGAAGTATCAGAAGCGAGGGATGGAACTGCTCGATCTGGTTCAGGAGGGCACCCTGGGCCTGGAGCGGGCGGTGGAGAAATACGACCCCACCCGCGGCTTCCGCTTCAGCACCTATGCCTACTGGTGGATCCGTCAGGGCGTCACCCGGGCGATCGCCACCCAGAGCCGCACGATCCGCCTGCCGGTGCACGTCACCGAGAAATTGAACCGGATCAAGAAAGCTCAGCGCCAGTTCGCCAGCGACCATGGCCGCACCGCCACCCTCAACGAGCTGGCCCAGGCGCTGCAGTGGAGCGAGGAGGCCGTGCGCCTCACCCTGCTCCGCGTGCCCCGTTCGATCTCCCTGGAGGCCAGGGTGGGCCGCGACCAGGACACCCCTCTGGGGGACCTGCTGGAGGACACCACAGACACCCCCGAGCAGCGCCTCACCCGTCAGCACCTGCAGAGCGACCTCGACGCCCTGCTCGATGAACTCAGCCAGCGGGAGGCCGAGGTGATCCGCCTGCGCTACGGCCTCAGCGATGACACCCCCCGCACCCTGGCCCAGATCGGCGAGGGGATGCAGCTCTCGAGGGAGCGGGTGCGCCAGATCGAGACCCGGGCCCTGCACAAACTGCGCCAGCCGGCCCGGCGCGGCCGGATTCACGATTACCTCGCCAGCCTCGACGGTTGAGGCAGCCCGCGCGCACGCCCCACGGGATCCCCCCCTGGACGCTGGCGCCGGTGCTGGACTAAACCGGAATCACTCCGCTCTGGATTTGTGACTAGCGCCACCGCCATCACCGCTCCTCCGATCGACATCGGCATCTCCGATGACCAGCGCCAGCAGATCGCGGCCGGCCTTGGCCGGGTGCTGGCAGACAGCTACGTGCTCTACGGCAAGACCCATGGCTTCCACTGGAACGTGACTGGGCCGATGTTCAACACGCTCCACCTGATGTTCATGGAGCAGTACACCGAGCTCTGGATGGCCCTCGATGTGATCGCCGAGCGGATCCGGGCCCTGGGCTGTCCAGCCCCCTTCGGGGGCTCCCGCTTCGCGGCCCTGTCCTCGATTCCCGAAACCCAGGGTCAGCCCCCGGCCCTGGAGATGGTGCGAGAGCTGGTGATGGGCCATGAAGCGGTGGCCCGCACCGCCCGCAGCCTCTTCCCGCTGGTGGCGGAGGCCGGGGATGAACCCACCGCCGACCTGCTCACCCAGCGGCTGCAGATCCACGAGAAAACCGCCTGGATGTTGCGGAGTCTCCTTGAGGCCTGAATCACCTGGGCCTGGCTCTGGCCGTCGCGCCCGCTGCGCGGGCAATACGGCCTGCCGCCAGGCCCAGGTGATTTGGCAAGGGGGGCGGGGATGGACGGATTTTTGGGAGGCAGGCTTTGGGGGGAAGACGGCTGTGGGGTTCTGGGGTCTTGGGAGGGCTCGATAGATTGAACCGTCTGCTGTGCCTGGTCCACCGCCCATGACCAAGTTCGTCTTTGTGACCGGCGGGGTGGTGTCGAGCATCGGTAAGGGCATCGTGGCGGCGAGCCTGGGGCGGCTGCTCAAATCCCGGGGCTACAGCGTCTCGATCCTCAAGCTCGATCCTTACCTGAATGTGGATCCGGGCACGATGAGCCCGTACCAGCACGGCGAGGTGTTCGTCACCCAGGACGGTGCCGAGACCGACCTTGACCTGGGCCACTACGAGCGCTTCACCGACACCGCCATGTCGCGCCTGAACAGCGTGACCACCGGCTCGATCTACCAGGCGGTGATCAACAAGGAACGCCGCGGTGACTACCACGGAGGCACCGTGCAGGTGATCCCCCACATCACCGGAGAGATCCGCGAACGCATCCACCGGGTGGCCGCCGACAGCGGCGTGGATGTGGTGATCACCGAGATCGGCGGCACGGTGGGTGACATCGAATCCCTGCCGTTCCTGGAGGCCATCCGTGAGTTTCGCGGCGATGTGGGCCGCCACGATCTGGCCTACGTGCATGTCACCCTGCTGCCCTACATCGGCACCTCCGGCGAGATCAAGACCAAGCCCACCCAGCACTCGGTCAAGGAGCTGCGCTCGATCGGCATCCAGCCCGATCTGCTGGTCTGCCGCTGCGACCGCCCCATCAGCGAGGAGCTCAAGGCCAAGATCGGAGGCTTCTGCGGCGTCCTCCGTGAAGCGGTGATTCCCGCCCGCGACGCTGACAGCATCTATGCGGTGCCGATCGCCCTGGAGCAGGAGGGGCTCTGCCGGCAGGTGCTCGAGGTGCTTGAACTCGAAGACCGCGACAGCGACATGGAGCGCTGGGAGGCCCTGGTGCAGAAACTGCGCAACCCCGGCGCGGCGGTGAAGGTGGCGCTGGTGGGCAAGTATGTGCAGCTCAACGACGCCTACCTCTCGGTGGTGGAGGCCCTGCGCCACGCCTGCATCGATCGGGAGGCCTGCCTCGACCTGCACTGGATCTCCGCCGAGCAGATCGAGACCAAGGGCGCCGAAGCGCTGCTGCGCGGCATGGATGCCGTGGTGGTTCCAGGCGGCTTCGGGCATCGGGGTGTGGATGGCAAGGTGGCGGCGATCCGCTGGGCCCGCGAAGAGCGGGTGCCCTTCCTGGGCCTCTGCCTCGGTATGCAGTGCGCGGTGATCGAGTGGGCGCGCAATCTCGCCGGTCTGGCGGGCGCCACCAGCGCCGAGCTCGACCCGGACAGCCTCCACCCCGTGATTCATCTGCTGCCGGAGCAGCAGGATGTGATCGATCTGGGCGGCACGATGCGCCTCGGGGTCTACCCCTGCCGGCTGACGGCGGGCACCATGGCCGCCAGCCTGTACGGGGAGGAGGTGGTCTACGAGCGGCACCGCCACCGCTATGAGTTCAACAATGCCTACCGCAACCTCTTCCAGGCAGGCGGCTACACCATCAGCGGCACCTCACCCGATGGCCGGCTGGTGGAGCTGATCGAGCGTGAGGACCACCCCTTCTTCGCGGCCTGCCAGTACCACCCGGAATTCCTGTCGCGGCCAGGTAAGCCCCATCCCCTCTTCCGCGGCCTGATCGCGGCGGCGCAGCGACAGGAGGCGGAAGCCGTGTCCCAGGAGATACCCGTGCGGGCCTGACCATCCGCCTGGACGCAGGACGAGGGATCCAGCCGATCACCCCTTCAGAGGTTGAAGTCGGTGAAGTAATCGGCAAAAAGATCTTCTGATGCCAGTTGACTGCGTCCCTCTTCGAGGTGAATTGACATGGCTTTTTCACGCCTCAGGCTGGAAGTGCCCTCAAGACTTCTGCCGTTGCTGGATCCAGACAGTCGATAACACTTTCGAGCCAAGATCGTGGAGACGTGGGCGAATGGCCGCTTGGTGGAACTGATTGATCTGAGCGCCTACTTTCTTGCTGGCTACCCAGTAAGCTGGGCAACCAGCAAGGAGGCGTGATGAAAACGACCTTGGATCTGCCGGATCATCTCGTGCGCCAGGTCAAGCAACGGGCCCTGCAGCAGGGCCGCACGCTCAAGGAGTTAGTGGCTGATTACATCCGTCAGGGGCTCCATGGCGGCACATCAGGGTCTGCGCCCGCCGCCAGCGATGGGGTGACAGTGGATGGAACAGGTCTGCCGGTGTTCCGCTGTGAGCCCTCCGGCGGCAAAGCGGGGATCGATCTGGCAGCGTCATTGCAACTTGAGCAGGATTGCCTGGAGCAGGAGGACCGCCGCCGTGCCGGCCTCCCTGCTTGATGTGAATGTGTGGCTGGCGGCGGCCTTCGAAGCCCATCCAGCCCATCGCACCGCCCAGGCGGTGCTGCTTGAGGCCACGCCCGCTACACCAGTCCTGCTCTGCCGTGCCACCCAGCAGAGTTTTCTGCGGCTGGCGTCCACCCCAGCGATCTTCACGGCCTACCAGAGCGCGGCGATCACGAACCTGGATGCTCTGGCTGCCCTTCTGTCTTTTCAGGCCCTGCCTCAGGTGGACCTGGTGGACGAGCCGATCGGAATCGAAGCGCTCTGGTGGCGCTTGGCGGGGCTCGCTGAGGCCGCACCAAAAAGGTGGATGGACGCCTACCTGGCGGCTTTCGCGATCACCGGCTCCACCCGGATGGTCACGCTGGATCAGGATTTCCGGCAGTTCCTCGGGGCGGGGCTCGATCTGGAGCTCCTGCAGGCCGACGTCCGCAGCGGGGGTTGAGCGGAGCTGCTGTCTCGATCAGATCAAGGCTGCTGTCGGCGGTACCGCCTTGCGTTGTGCCGCTGAGCGTCCGGTCTCCGCTTCCTAAGGTGATGTGTTGTCGTGCCGTGGCCGTGCCCCCAGCCGGACTCCCGGTGGTGGAAACCTTCCACTCCCTGCAGGGTGAGGGAGTGCACGCTGGCCGCAGCGCCTTCTTCATCCGGCTGGCCGGCTGCTCGGTGGGCTGCAGCTGGTGTGACACCAAGCACTCCTGGCCGGCGGACGCCCATCCCCACCGCCACCTCCAGGATCTGGCGGCGAGCGCCACCTTGGCGGCAGCCGAGGGTGCTGCCTTCGTGGTGATCACCGGTGGTGAACCCCTGCATCACAACCTCGATCCGCTCTGTGCGGCCCTGCGGCAAGGATCCGGCGCCGGCCCCTCACCGCTCCCCCTGCACCTGGAAACCAGCGGCGTCGACCCGCTCAGCGGCCGCTTCGAATGGATCACCCTCTCGCCCAAGCGCCACCGACTGCCCACTGCCGAGCTGCTGGCCGCCTGCCATGAGCTCAAGGTGGTGATCCACGGGATCGCTGATCTGGCCTTCGCTGAGACGATGGCTGCTGCCGTGCGCTCCGCCCGCCCGGTGGAGGGAGCGCTGCCCCAGCTGCTGCTGCAGCCTGGCTGGGGGAGCGCGGCGGGGCAGGAACTGGCGGTTCACCACGTGCGGCGCAATCCGGCCTGGCGCCTCAGCCTGCAGAGCCACAAATGGCTGGGCGTTCGCTGAAGGCCGGCCTCAGCGATCCCGCAAACTGTGAGCCAGTGAGAAGCGCGGGTGTGGAGAAGCTGCAGAGCCTTCGGGGCATGGTGGATCTGCTGCCGGAGCAGATGCCCCTGTGGCAGCTGATCGAAGCGACGTTCCGCTCCCAGTTCGAGCGGGCCGCCCTGCGGGAGATCCGCACGCCGTTGCTGGAGGTCACCGAGCTGTTTGCCCGCGGCATCGGCGAAGCCACCGATGTGGTGGGCAAGGAGATGTACACCTTCCAGGACCGTGGGGAGCGCAGCTGCACCCTGCGGCCCGAGGGCACCGCCTCGGTGGTGCGCGCCGCTCTGCAGCATGGCCTGCTCAGCCAGGGGCCCCAGCGCCTCTGGTACACGGGGCCGATGTTCCGCTACGAGCGTCCCCAGGCCGGCCGTCAGCGGCAGTTCCACCAGGTGGGGATCGAGCTGCTCGGCTTCGCCGACCCCCGCAGCGACGCCGAGGCGATCGCGATCGCCTGGGATCTGCTCAGCGAGCTGGGGGTGGGTGGGCTGGCGCTGGAGCTCAATTCCCTCGGTGATCCCGCCGATCGCGCCGCTTACCGCACCACCCTGGTGGGCTGGCTAGAGGAGCACCAGGAGCAACTGGATGCCGATTCAAGGGAGCGGATCACGACCAATCCCCTGCGCATCCTCGACAGCAAGAACGCCGACACCCAGGCCGTTCTGGCCAAGGCCCCGCTGCTGATCGACAGCCTGAGCGAGGCCAGCCGTGGGCGGTTCGAGGCGGTGCGCGGCTGCCTCGACGCTCTGGAGATTCCTTACCAGCTCAACCCCCGGCTGGTGCGCGGGCTCGACTACTACACCCACACCGCCTTCGAGATCACCAGCAGCCAGCTCGGGGCCCAGGCCACCGTCTGTGGCGGCGGCCGCTACGACGGCCTGATCGAGCAGCTGGGCGGATCGCCCACGGCGGCGATCGGCTGGGCGATCGGCCTGGAGCGCTTGGTGTTGCTGCTGGCCCAGGCCCAGGCTGCCGGCACAGCGGCCCCCAACCCTCGCTCACCTGACGTGTATCTGGTCAGCCGCGGCAAGCAGGCCGAGCGCCAGGCGCTGCTGCTCGCCCGCCAGTTGCGCCAGGCCGGCCAAAGCGTGGAGCTCGATCTCACCGGCGCGGCCTTCGGCAAACAGCTCAAGCGTGCCGATCGCTGTGGCGCCCCCTGGGCCGTGCTGATCGGCGAGGGGGAAGCCGAGCAGGGGGTGGTGCTGCTCAAGGACCTGCGCCGCGGCGGTAACCCCGCGGAGGCAGTGAGCTTGGAGCAGCGACTGACTGCAGAACAGCTGATGAAAGCCTTAAGCAGGTCTTAGGCCGTTGGTTCGTGATCTTGTGCCAGAGGGGGCTCTGTGTATCTGCTGATCGACCGATTCGCAAGCCGTGGAAAGATCATGTCACATTTTGCCGGGCGCAGCGTTGATGGGTGAGGTCGTGTCGGTTCAGCGCATCTGCTGCATTGGTGCTGGCTATGTGGGAGGGCCAACCATGGCTGTCATCGCCGATCGCTGCCCCCAGATCCAGGTCACCCTTGTGGACCTCAACGCTGACCGGATTGCCGCCTGGAATGCGGACGATCTCAGCTGTCTGCCGGTTTACGAGCCAGGGCTGGCTGAGGTGGTGAGCCGCTGCCGAGGGCGCAACCTCCATTTCACAACGGAGGTGAATGGGGCGATCGCCGAAGCCGACATGGTCTTTCTGTCGGTGAACACACCCACCAAGACCCGGGGGCTGGGGGCTGGGCAGGCTTCCGATCTGCGCTGGATCGAGGCCTCGGCCCGCACGGTGGCTGCCCAGGCCAAGGGTCACACGATCGTGGTGGAGAAGAGCACCCTGCCGGTGCGCACCGCTGAAGCGATCAAGGAGATCCTCTCGGCCTCGCAGTCGATGGGCAACGGCGAAGCCAAAAGCTTCTCGGTGCTCTCCAACCCCGAGTTCCTGGCGGAGGGCACGGCCATCCCCGATCTGGAGGATCCCGATCGGGTGCTGATCGGCGGTGAGGACCCGCAGGCGATCGAAGCCCTGGCGGAGATTTACCAGCACTGGGTCAGTCCGCAGCGGATCCTGCGCACCAACCTCTGGAGCAGCGAGCTCTCCAAGCTCACGGCCAATGCCTTCCTGGCCCAGCGCATCTCCTCGATCAATGCCATCAGCGCCCTCTGCGAGGCCACGGGTGCGGATGTGAAGGAGGTGGCCCGCGCCATCGGGGCCGATTCGCGCCTGGGACCGAAATTCCTCTCCGCCGGTCCGGGCTTCGGGGGCAGTTGCTTCCGCAAGGACATCCTCAACCTGGTTTACCTCTGCCGTCACTACGGACTGGAGGTGGCGGCCCATTACTGGGAGCAGGTGGTGGATCTCAACAGCTGGCAGCAGCAGCGCATCGCCAGGCTGGTGGTGAGCAAGTTGTTCGGCACTGTGAGTGGCAAGCGACTGGCGGTGCTGGGTTTTGCCTTCAAGGCCGACACCAACGACACCCGGGAGTCGCCGGCGATCGGCATCTGCCGCGACCTGCTGGAGGAGGGTGCTCACCTGGCCATCCATGACCCGAAGGTGGATCCCAGCCAGATTGCCCGGGACCTGGGCTGTGCGGCATCGGCCTCAGCAGACGGCCTGGGAGGTGACGGCAGCTGGGAGTCGTCAGCGTCGGATCTGGAGGCCGTGGAGGGAGCCGATGCTGTGATTGTTCTGACCGAATGGGCAAGTTTTCGTGATATCAATTGGGCGCTGATTGCCTCCCGCATGCGACGGCCAGCCTGGCTGTTCGATGTGCGTGCCATCTCCGACGCCACAGCAGCCCGGGCGGCTGGGCTTAGGGTCTGGCGTATCGGAGAAGGCTGAGCGATGAGTGCTCCAATCATGCGAAATCTCGTCACCGGCGGCGCCGGCTTCGTGGGCTCCAACCTGGTCGACCGGTTGATGGAAGCCGGCGAAGATGTGATCTGCCTCGATAACTACTACACAGGCAGCAAGGCCAATGTGGCCCGCTGGATGGGCCATCCCTGCTTTGAGCTGATCCGGCACGACGTGACCGAGCCGATCCGGCTGGAGGTTGATCGCATCTGGCATCTGGCCTGCCCGGCCTCACCCAGGCATTACCAGTCGAATCCGATCAAGACCGCCAAGACCAGTTTCCTTGGCACCTACAACATGCTGGGTCTGGCAACGCGCGTCGGCGCCAGGCTTCTTCTCGCCAGCACAAGCGAGGTGTACGGCGATCCGGAGGTGCATCCCCAGCCGGAAAGCTATCGCGGCAGTGTCAATCCGATCGGCATCCGTTCCTGTTACGACGAGGGCAAGCGCATTGCTGAAGCCCTCTGCTTCGATTACATGCGCATGCATGGAACAGAGATTCGCGTGGTGCGCATCTTTAACACCTACGGCCCGCGCATGTTCCCGGACGACGGGCGGGTGGTGAGCAACTTCATTGTGCAGGCCCTGCGTGGAGAACCGCTCACGCTCTATGGCGACGGCAGCCAGACCCGCAGCTTCTGTTATGTGGATGATCTGGTGGAGGGCCTGATCAGGCTGATGAACGGCAACCACACCGGCCCGATCAACATCGGCAATCCCGGGGAGTTCACGATCAAGCAACTGGCGGAGCTGGTGCTGGCGCGGATCAATCCTGATCTGCCCCTCACCTACCTGCCGCTGCCGCAGGATGACCCGCTGCAACGCCAGCCGGTGATCGACCTGGCCAGGCAGGAGCTGGGCTGGGAGCCCAAGGTTTCGCTGGAGGAGGGCCTGGGTCCCACCATCGATTACTTTCGCTCCTGTCTGGAAACGGGCCGATGACCCTGCTCGTCACCGGTGGTGCAGGCTACATCGGCAGCCACACAGTTCGTGCCCTCCAGAAGGCTGGCTTCAAGCCTGTGGTGCTCGACAACCTGGTGTACGGACACCGTCGGATCGTGGAGGAGGTGCTCGGCGTACCCCTGGTGGTGGGGCAGGTGGGTGACCGGGCCCTGCTGGATCAAGTGCTGAGTGGTGAACACCCTGCCTGCGCCGGTGAACCGGTGCAGGCTGTGCTCCATTTCGCGGCCTATGCCTACGTGGGTGAATCCGTGCAGGATCCAGCCAAGTACTACCGCAACAATCTGGCCGATTCCCTCACCCTGCTCGAAGCCCTGGTGGAGCCGGTGCGGGTGGGCACAGGGCCCGCGATCCCGATCGTGTTCTCCTCCACCTGTGCCACCTACGGCATTCCCGACACGGTTCCGATCACCGAAGACACCCCCCAGCGGCCGATCAACCCCTACGGCCGCAGCAAGTGGATGGTGGAGCAACTCCTCACCGACTTCGGCGCCGCCTATGGCCTGCCGAGCGTGATCTTCCGCTACTTCAACGCCGCCGGTGCCGATCCCGCCGGAGATCTGGGAGAGGACCACACCCCGGAAACCCACCTGATTCCGCTGGTGCTCGAGGCGTTGGCGGGGCGGCGTTCAGGCGTGGAGGTCTATGGCGACGACTACTCCACACCGGATGGCACCTGCATCCGTGATTACATCCATGTGTGTGATCTGGCCGATGCCCATGTTCTGGGGCTCAAGCAGCTGCTGGCCAGGGGAGGACAGCATGTGTACAACCTGGGCAATGGCACGGGCTATTCGGTGCAACAGGTGCTTGATGCAGCCCGTGCTGTGACGCGACGTGATTTGTGCGTGGGTATCGCCCCCCGCAGAGGGGGGGACCCCCCCGTCCTGGTGGCGAGTGCAGACAAAGCCAGGAAGGAGCTGGGGTGGATGCCTGAATTCCCGGCTCTGACCACGATCATCGAGCAGGCCTGGTCCTGGCATCAGCGTGGGGCGCAGGTCCTGGTGCGATGACAAGTGAAGCAAGCTATCCCGATGCGCACCCGATGCCGGTCAAATCCATGGCGCCACCAACCCCAGCGCGGAAACCAGCGGGCTCCGGTTGGAAAGCGGCACTTGTGGCCGCACTCGTTGTTGGTGCGGGCGTGGGGGGATGGATTATCTACGACAGGACCCTCAGGCAGCCAGGGCAGGCCCGGCTCGCTCTCGAGAACCTGCAGACGGTCGCTGTGACCACCGCAGACCTGGGAGCCTCAACCGAGGCCACCGGTGTGGTGACGGCCGTGCGCAAGGTCAACCTCAGTCCCAATATGGCGAGCAGAATACAGCGCCTTTTTATCAGGGAAGGTAAGCGGATTGAGGCCGGCCAGCTTGTGGCGGAAATGGAGAGCGACGAACTGCAGGCCAAACTCAACCAGGCCCTGAGCCAGCAGAAGGCAGCTCGGGCGCAGTTGGAGGCGGCCAGGGCCAACGCACTCGTGGCTATTGGGCGCAGAGCCCGCCACGAGCCCCTGTTGAAGAGCGGAGCGATCTCACTCGAGCTGATGGAAGAACTCCGAAACGCGGAGCGCCAGGCGGAGATCAGCGTGGAGGAAGCAGCCGCGAAGGTGGAGGAGGCTAGTTACCTCATCCAGCAAAGCGAAGCGGCCTTGCGCAACACCAAGGTGTATGCACCCTTCTCCGGCATCATCACGCGGCAGTTCGCGCAGGAAGGCCAGTTCGTGACCCCCACCACCTCCGCTTCCGAGCAGGATGGTGCCACCTCCACCTCCATTGCCGAGCTCTCCAGCGGCCTTGAGGTGGTGGGCAAGATCCCCGAAGCCAGCCTCACCGAAATCGTTCCGGGTCAGAGGGTGGAGGTCACCACGGATGCCTTCCCCAAGGACGTGTTCCAGGGTCGGGTGAAGATTGTTTCACCCCGAGCCGTGACTGAGAATGAGGTCAATTCCTTCCCGGTGGCTGTGGAGATCGAGACCGGTCTGAGGAAGCTCAAGCCAGCGATGAACGTGCAGGTGCGCTTCCTCGCCGAGCCGATCCGTGGTGCCTTGGTGGTGCCACTGGCAGCCCTCACCACCGGAGAGAAGAACACCAAGGGAGTGCTTCGCCTACGGCCAGGCGGTGGGATCGAGTTCGTGCCGGTCACGGTGGGACGGGTCAGCGGTGAGCAGGTTCAGATCGTCAAGGGTCTTCAACAGGGTGAGAGGGTTCTGCTCTCGGCCCCTCCTGCTGATGTGCAGATCCCCGGCTACGTGCGGCAGAAGTGAAACCATGACGATGCTTAGCCTGCGGGACACGTTTCACTCGGCGGCCCAGTCGCTCGTGGCCCATCCACTGCGCAGCTGCCTCACGATGCTGGGTGTGATCATCGGCAATGCCAGCTTCGTGGCGATGGCCTCCCTCGGCGAGGCCGCCAAGGTGTACACGGTGCAGCGGCTCGAGGCGTTTCACGGCCCGAATCGTCTGATTGCCTATGCCACAGCCAACGAGCCGGGGCAGACGATCACGCGGGAGCCGAAGCTGTATCTGGGCGATGCTCTGGCCCTCGGGGCAGGGACGCCCGCCATTCGTGCGGTGGCTCCCGTGGTGGGGGCCACGTTCCTGGGTCGCGTCCGTGAGCAAAGCCAATTCCTATGGGTGACGGGAACCACAGCGGAGTATCTGGGCGTCAAGAATGAGGCTGTTGGTCAGGGTCGCTTCTTTTCGTCTGAAGAAGTGGAGCAAACGGCTCGGGTGGCCGTTCTGGGCAGCAGCATCGCCAGGCGTTTTTTTCCCGATGGAAGCCCTGTTGGCCAGACGATGACCATCAAGAACATGTCCTTTCGGGTGATCGGCGTGATGCGACCCAAGGGGAGCCTGGACAAGACCAGCCCGGATGAGTTTGTTTATGTGCCCCTCTCCACCTTCTCGCTCTTTTTGAGGGGAACTGTGGCTGGGATCGGGATACCCGTGGATTACATCGAGATCGCCGCTCTCAGCAAGCGGCAAGTGAATGATGCCATCTTCCAGGCCACGAACCTGCTGGCCGCCAGGCGGGGGGTTCGCGATTTCGCCGTTGCACCGAATATTCCCTACAAGTATCTGATTGCGCAGGTGAGCTCCACGCTCACCATCTTCCTGGCCGTGCTGGCCGGTATTTCCTTGATCATTGGCGGGATCGGCATTATGAATGTGATGCTAGTCACGGTGAGTGAACGCACCAGCGAAATTGGATTGCGCAAGGCGATCGGTGCCACTAATGGGTCGATTCTCATGAACTTTCTGATCGAGGCTACGCTGCTTTCCGCGTCCGGAGGAGTGATCGGTTCGCTGGTCGGGGTGGGAGTGGTTCTGGTTGTCGTCGTCGTTTCTCCGCTCCCCTTCATTGTTCCAGCCTGGTCGATTGGCACCTCACTGGCTTTGTCCAGTGTTGTTGGGGTCGTCTTCGGTGTCTCTCCTGCGATGCAAGCGGCGAAGCTGGATCCGATCGTTGCCTTGCGGAGTGCTTGATTCCTCCATTACATAGAACTGTGATAATCGCTTGCAATACATTGGCGCTTTGCAACCGTTGAGTATGCGTGGCCATAGTGCACTGATCCAAATCTTGAGTTTCTGGCGGCGTAGTACCAGTTGACTCTTCAGCCTGGCAATCATCTCACCGGTCATGACGGGGCTGCCCCGCGGGCTTGATTCCACTCGGCGATGGGCTATTGCCATCATGTCCCTAGTGTGGCGTCCCGCAAGTCCGTAGCATAAGCTCAGAGTCTTATGGATGGCTGCCAGCTCTTCGTGCACCCAGCAAAGCAGCGATATCGTTCGAACATGCAAGAGTCTCGATCCTAAAGACTATCTTGGGAACTTGCAGGACACCACACTAGCGGTAATGGCGAAATCTATCGGATTGCGCCATCCACAATTGTCAAGTTCCTAAATGTCAAGGGGAACGCATTCTCACTGCACTCGTCACCACTGGAGGTCTTCAGCGATTGACGAAAAAAAGAACATAGGCTTAGGATCATCAAACATGCATGACTTTAAGGAAGCTCTGATCAAGACGCCTTAATCATAAAAACCTAGTCTCATTCTCGTCAATGAGACGATACTGAGCAGATTTTGCCCCCATTCACTCACTGCAGTCCTTGTAGAGACGTTCAGGCAGTTTCCACCGTGCATTTTGCCTTGATTT
>CALRVC020000011.1:0-90951 GCA_943371515.1 Synechococcus sp. UW140
ACGATCGCTGCCCAGCCTTCCACACAGACGTGGCGCATCACCAGCTCATGCTGGGGCAAGGCCGCCAGCGCCGCCAGATCGAGGCTCAGGGGACGGCCCACCAGGCCATCCACCCGCAGCCGATAGCGGGCGGGATCCAGCTGGGGCACTCCGTTGAAGCTGTTGACCAGCAGATCCTTGGGGTCCACCTGATCCCGGCGGAAAAACGGCACCGGGCCCTTGCCCTGCATCAACGGCTCGATCCGCTCGTTGAGCGGCTGGGTGGCGTTGCCAACCGTTTCGCTGAGGCCATTGAGGGCGCAGCCCCCCAGCAGGAGCGAGGAGACGCCGCTCATGCCCAGGCCAAGCGACTGGCGACGGTTAAAGCGGGCTGGATCGGTCATGGGAGCTTGAGATGCCATCAGGCGAACATCGAGCGCAGCAGCCTCAAGCCGCCGATCCGCCAGGAGAGCAGCACGTGGGTGAGCGTCAGCAAGGCGATGGCGGGGATCGTGGCCAGGTGGCTGATCCGCAGGGTCTGCCAGCTCGTGGCACCGAACGCCTCTCCGAAGCTGAACAGGCCCGAGAGCCACCAGAACTGGGCGGGTTTGTACATGGCCAGGCCCGTGATCAGGCCGAAGGCCAGCAGGATCAGCATCAGGGTGTACACCAGCCTGTGGGCCGAGAGCCGCCGCTTGGTGGTGTTCTGGCTGGCCCTCAGCGTGCCGACATCACCGATGTCCGCCAGCTTTTGGCGGCGTTGCCGGATCAGCAGGCCGATCCAGACGCAGAGATTGAGGGCGTAGAGGCCCATGAAGCCGAAATGCCAGTCGCGCCCTCCCGCCAGCCAGCCCCCCAGGGTCAACAGCTCCGGAACGGTGGCACCCTCGCGGCCCCCGAATACCGGGTTGGCGTTGTAGATCTGAAGGCCACTGGCTGCCATCACAAGCAGCACCAGCAGGTTGAGACTGTGGAACGATCTGGTCCAGATCGGCGCGTGCCGGATCGCTGCCAGGCGTGGACGCATTGCCGGTTTGGTGTCGTCCATGGCATGCGGGAGTCTGCTCATCAGTACAGCCAGCCCTGAAGAATGGATTGCAGCCGGTCCCCGCCTCAGAGCGGCGGCGTTGCTCCAACCGGAGGCACCTGGTGTTGCTGATCGCGGGCTGAAAGCTCCTTGGCGTCGGAGCATGGTTCTATGCCAATTCCTGGTGGTCCTATTCGGCTCAGCCGCGCCGCTGCTCTTCGGGCCGTTCTTCCGGAATGATCGCGCCGCTCACGGGGCAGACCTGCAGACAGATGCCGCAGTCGATGCAGGTGTCGAAATCGATCCAATAAAAGGAAGTTCCCTTGGCGTTGGCTCCCTGGCCGGGGTGAATGCAGGCCACCGGACAGGCATCGACGCAATCGGCCACGCCTTCACAGATGTCGGTGACGATGCTGTGGGCCATGGCTGAGGAGTTCTGCGAGCCACGATCTTAGAAATCAATCCCCCGGCGACGGCATGGCTGATGGAGGCTTCAGTCGAGCCATTCCAGAGCTGAGCAACCGCGGCGCTGGGCAGCCGCTTCGGCCTCGTCCCGGCTTGCGCAGGCATCGGGGAGCAGTTCGGCGTTCTGGCCCTGCCGGTGCCGGCAGGCGAGGGCCTCCAGGGCGACGGCCAGGCTTGAACGCTGGCTATAGGCCACCAGCACCGGCCGGCTGGCCGGGTCGCGGGCGCCGGGTCTGAGCAGCAGATCGCGGATGTCCTCGATCGAGAAGCCGAAGCCCACTCCGGCCGCCTCGCTGACCTCGGCCCCAAAGCGGCCCACCAATGCGTCGTAGCGACCGCCACTGGCAATCTCCACCGGCGCCTCTGCCCCCAGGCAGACCAGCTTGAGCACGATGCCGTCATAGAGATCGAAATGGGGCTGGAAGCTGGGATCCAGCTGCAGGCCGATGCCCAGCCTGGAGGCCGTGGGCGCCACGATCTCCAGGGATCCCGCCAGCTCATCGAGCAGGGGGCTCTCGCCCAGATGACGGCGCAGCTGGGCGAGCACCGTGGTCGGTTCGCCGCGCAGGCGCATCAGCTGCTGGAGACGATCGATCTGGGCCTGGGGCAGGGGCAGGCGGGCGATCGCCAGGGGATCGAAGTTCGAGAGGGCCATGCGCGCGCTGGAGCGATGGTCATCGGACAGGTCCTCGAGCAGGGCGGAGAGCACGCCGTGGTGGCCCACCAGCAGCCGGGGCTGATGACTGGCCTGAAGGCCAAGGGTTTCGCTGCAGGCCAGCAGCAGAGCCATCAGCTCGGCGTCCGCCGCCGCGGAGCGAACCCCCAGCAACTCGACCCCGCTCTGGAGCCGCTCGCTCAGGCGCTGCCCGCCGCCGTCGCCGGTGAAGGTGCGAAAGGTGCTGCCCTCGGCCCACAGCCTCAGGGGACGGGGGCGATCAGCCAGGCGGGTGCAGGCGGCCCGGGCGATCGAGGCAGTCAGCTCTGGGCGGAGCCCCAGCGGCTCCTCGGCAGTGAGGCGCGCCACCTCCCGCTCGGAAATCCCACCACCGGCCTCGAGAGTGTCGAGCCGCTCCACCATCGGCGGAGCCACCTCCTGATAGCCCCACAGTCGGTACACCGCGGCGAGCTGCTGGCAGAGCTGGCGGTTGCGGTCCACCTGACGGGGGTGGAGATCCCTGGCGCCGGCGGCGGGTTGCAGGGCCATGGGGGCGGAGGGGCTGGGGAACGGGAGAGGCTGGATCCTATGGAGCGGCCGCACACTCGCCGACGGGTGTGGGTTGCCCCCTGCTGACGGGGGCTAGGGGTTGAGTTCCGCAGCTCCGAACAGGTGGCCGGGCAGGGGGCGGCATTGGCCGAGGCCCTCGATCAGGGCCGCCTGCAGGCCAGGAGTGCAGGCGATCAGCCGGCCCTCGACCAGGGAGGCGGGACTGCCGTCGTAGCGGCTGACCACGCCGCCCGCCTGCTCCACGAGCACCACGCCAGCGGCCAGGTCCCAGGGGGAGAGGCCCCGCTCCCAGTAACCATCGAGCCGGCCGGCGGCCACAAAGGCCAGATCCACCGCCGCCGCCCCGCCGCGGCGTACCCCGCGGGTGCGATGGGTGAACCAGCAGAACTCGGTGTAGTTGGTGTCCGGCTGGCTCTGGCGGTCGTAGGCGAAGCCTGTCACCAGGAGAGAAGCGGCGAGGTCGCTGCAGCCACTCACCCGTAGCGGACGGTCGTTGCACCAGGCCCCCAGCCCGGGGGCGGCCCAGTAGAGCTCCTCGAGGACCGGCACACTGATGGCCCCCAGTAACGGAGCGCCCTTCCAGGTGAGTCCGATCGAGGTGGCGAAGAAGGGATAGCCGTGGGCGTAGTTGGTGGTGCCATCGAGGGGATCCACGCACCACTCCAGATCCGATCCGGTGCTGCGGCGTCCACTTTCCTCAGCCAGCACACCCAGCTCCGGTGTGCGGGCTGCGAGCACGGCCAGCACCGCCTGCTCCGCCGCCACATCGGCCTCGGTGACCAGATCCCCGGCACGACCCTTTTCGCGGATCGACTCCAGCTGGCCGAAATGGTGGGCCAGCACACGGGCACCGGCTGAGGCGGCCTCCCGGGCCACCTCAGTCAGCTGCTCGAGCTCGGAGCGCTCCAGGGCTGAATCGAGCATGGCCTGCCCAGAAAGGCTTTGCACGGGCTTGGGAGAGGTCGGTGGGGCGGACGTCATCATTCCTCCTCAAGGGGCAGGCCAGGCCTCACCCGCCCCCGGCCGAAGTAGCGGCCGAACTGAAGCTCGTAAACCTCGTCCTCGTCCTGGGTTTCCACCTCCAGGGGGCCGGTGGCCCGGGCCACGCAGAGCAGGCCATAGCCCCGCCGGCGCAGATCCTGGGACAGCCCCAGGGCTTCCTGCTGATCGATCTCACCGGCGATCACCCGCACGGCACAGGTGGTGCAGCAGCCGTTGCGGCAGCTGAAGGGCAGGGGCTGCCCCTGGGCTTCGAAACTGCGCAGGATGTACTCCCCTTCCGGGACCTCCAATCGGATCACCCGTTGTTCCTGCCGCCAGTGCACCGTGATCGGAAAGGTTCGTGTCATCGGATGGGCCTTGAGCCATGGGGCTGACTGCTACATTGCCATCTGCCCCATGACAGCCCCTGGAGAGGTGGCCGAGTGGTCGAAGGCGCAGCACTGGAAATGCTGTATAGGGGCAACTCTATCGAGGGTTCGAATCCCTCCCTCTCCGCTTCCAGTCATCAAGCCGGCTCTAACAGCCGGCTTTTTTGTGTCCGGATTCGCCTTTGAGTCCAAGCGACCGTGAACCACCAATCCGCCGGCAGGATGTCCGGCGGACTTCAGCCGAAGCGACCGGTGACGTAGTCCTGGGTGGCCTGCTGCACCGGGGCGTTGAAGATGCGCTCGGTGTCGTTGAACTCCACCAGGTAACCAATCTTGCCGCTGCCGCCTTCCACCGCTTCGGCATTGAAGAAGGCGGTGTAATCCGAAACCCGCACCGCCTGCTGCATGTTGTGGGTCACGATCACGATGGTGAAGCTCTTCTTGAGCTCATGCATCATCTCCTCGATCTTGAGGGTGGAGATCGGATCGAGTGCTGAGCAGGGCTCATCCATCAGGATCACTTCCGGCTCCACGGCGATGGCACGGGCAATGCAGAGTCGCTGCTGCTGGCCACCTGAGAGTGCATTGCCACTCTCCTTGAGTTTGTCCTTGGTTTCATCCCAGATGGCGGCCTTCCGCAGGGAGCGCTCCACCAGCTCATCCATGTCGCCTTTGTAGCCGTTGATCCGGGCACCGAAGGCGATGTTTTCGTAGATGCTCTTGGGGAAGGGGTTGGGCTTCTGGAACACCATGCCGATGCGGCGCCGCACCTCCACCGGATCCACCTCGCGGGCATACATGTCCTGCCCATCGAACACCACGCGTCCACGCAGGCTGCAGCCCTCAATCAGATCGTTCATGCGGTTGAGGGCACGAAGAACGGTCGATTTGCCGCAGCCGGAAGGGCCGATGAAGGCGGTCACCTTGTTGCGGGGAATGTCCATGTAGACATCCCGAACGGCTTCAAAGCTGCCGTAACTGATCGTGACGTTCTCCAGGCTGAGGCAACTGGGCAGGGTGGAGCTGGTGCTGGCTTCCTTGAGGGTGCTGGTCATGACTGGGTGGGTGGTGGTGGGCAGATCCGCGCGGAGGGTGGCTAGCTGGAGGCGAACCGGCGAATCCAGCGGGCCAGGAGATTGGCGCCAAGAATCAGGATCACAAGCACGAACGACGCGGCCCAGGCCAAAGAGTTCTGGGCTTCGTAGGGCATGATCGCGAAGTTGAAGATCAACACCGACATCGACGCAATCGGGTTGAACAGACCCTCCGGCCAGAAAGGCGAGAACAGAGCGGTGAAGATCAGGGGTGCTGTTTCACCGGCGGCTCTGGCGATGGCCAGCACCACCCCGGTAGCGATCGGAGTGAACGCGCTGGGCAGAGTGATCCGGGTGATCGTCACGAACTTCGAGGCACCGACTCCAATGGCTCCCCAGCTCAGTTCTCGCGGCACCAGCTTCAGGGCTTCATCGGTGGTTTTGATCACTGTGGGCAGCATCAGCACCGCCAGAGCGATGCCACCGGCCATGGCGGAATAGGACTGCCCGAAAAACACGCGTGTGGCCACGATCGCGCTGTAGACGAACACGCCGCAGATGATCGAGGGCACTCCGGCCAGGATGTCGTTGCCGACGCGGATGAACTGGGCAAACCAGCCGCTGCTGGAGTACTCGGCCAGGAAAATCCCTCCGCCCACGCCCACGGGAATGGCGATCAGGGAGGCCACCAGTGTGACCACGAAGGTGCCGATGATGGCGTTGGCGATGCCGCCACCTTCGAGACCCGGGGCTGGAGGCAGTTGGGTGAAGAGGCTGACACTGATCAGCTTGCCCCCCTGGATCAGCACATAGACCAACACCAGAAGAAGAGGCAGGACCGCGATCAGGCTGAACAGCGCGGCGATGGAGGTGAAGAGCTTGTCGGTGCGGTTGCGCTTCAGCTGCGGATTGAAGTGGAGCGAGCGGGACGGGAGAGCCTGTGAAGCAAAGGTCATGGTGAGCTGCTCAGTTGTACTTCAGGCTGAACTTGCCGACGATCCACTGGGCCAGGATGTTCACGGCAAAGGTGAGGATCATCAGAATCAGAGCTGCATAGAGCAGAGCCGACACCTGGATCCCATCGGCCTCACCGAACTGGTTGGCGAGCATGGCGGAGATGGTGTTTCCCGGTGCCAGCAGCGACCAGCTGAAATTGTTCGAATTACCGATGATCATGGTCACGGCCATGGTTTCACCCATGGCACGACCCAGGGCCAGCATCACCCCGCCGATGATCGAGGAGATGGCAGCGGGCAGGATCACATTGAAGATGGCGATCCAGCGGGTGCTGCCCACGCCATAAGCCCCCTGACGCAGTTCCAGGGGGACCTGGTTGAGAGCATCCCGGGAAATGGCGGTCATGATCGGCAGGATCATCACGACGAGGATCAGCACCGCTGGGGCCATGCCGGGTCCCTGAGGAGCCGTTGAGAACAGAGGAAACCAGCCGAGGCTCTGGTACAGGAATTGAAGGAACGGCCTGAGCAGGGGCTCCATCACGAAGATGGCCCACAGACCCAGGACGACTGAGGGGATAGCTGCCAGCAATTCCACCATCATGCCGATGACCTCGCGCAGGCTGCGGGGAATCAGATTTTCGGTGATGAAGATCGCCGTGCCCAGTGAAATCGGCACGGCGATGAATAAGGCCAACAGTGAGGATACGAGTGTGCCGTAAATCGCTGTGAAGGCGCCGTACTGGCTGTTGACCGGATCCCAGCCTGATGTGACCAGGAAGGAGAGGCCGAAGCTGGCCATCGCCTCCCGGGCTCCGTCGAACACCGTCAGGAAGATGGCTAGCAGCACCACGGCCACCAGGGACGCCAGCACGATCGTGAGCAGCTTGAATCCGACGTCGATGGTGCGCTCTGACCTGGGGCGGTTGCGCCGTGTGAACTGATCCTGGCCCGATTCAGATCGGATCACCATGAAGCTACAGAGGAGTAATGAGTTGCCATAGTGGCCAACCTTTCCCAGAACTTAGGTTGCTATCCCGGCCCGCGACCACTAAGAACGCCTTAACACCAGCCCGTATGCAGCCGCGGAGGGCGCAGCCACCCCTCAGGCTTCTGGCCAGGAAGCCGGTAGTTTGGGGCTTCGCTTTGGGGATGCATGGGCCGGATCGTGGGCATTGACCTGGGCACCACCAATTCGGTGGTGGCGGTGCTGGAGGGCGGCCGGCCCCAGGTGATCGCCAATGCCGAAGGGGGCCGCACCACACCCTCGGTGGTGGGCTTCAGCCGTGATCAGGAGCTGCTGGTGGGTCAGCTAGCCCGCCGCCAGCTGGTGCTCAACCCCCGCAACACCTTTGCCAACCTCAAGCGCTTCGTCGGCAGAAGTTGGGATGAACTCGACGACGGCAGCCTGGCGGTGCCCTACACGGTGCGCGCCAACGACCAGGGCAATGTGCGCATCGTCTGCCCCGTCACCGAGCGGGAATATGCCCCCGAGGAGTTGCTTGCCAGCATCCTGCGCAAACTGGTTGACGACGCCGCCACCTACCTGGGCGAAGCGGTCGAAGCGGCGGTGATCACCGTGCCGGCTTATTTCAATGATGCCCAGCGCCAGGCCACCCGAGACGCTGGCCGCCTGGCGGGACTCACGGTCGAGCGGATCTTGAACGAGCCCACAGCCGCGGCTCTGGCCTACGGCTTCGACCGCAGTGCGGTCAAGCGGGTGCTGGTGTTCGACCTGGGCGGCGGCACGTTCGATGTGTCGGTGCTGCGCATCGCCAATGGTGTTTTTGATGTGAAGGCCACCAGCGGCGACACCCAGCTGGGCGGTAACGACTGGGATCTGCGCATCGTCGACTGGCTGGCGGAGGCCTTCGAGGCCCGTCATCAGATTGATCTGCGCCGGGATCGCCAGGCCCTGCAGCGGCTCAGCGAGGCAGCTGAAAAGGCCAAGCAGGAGCTCTCCGGCGTCACCACCACCCCGATCTCGTTGCCGTTCATCGCCACCGGCCCCGATGGCCCCCTGCACATCGAGACCAGCCTGGAGCGGCGCACCTTCGAGTCCCTCTGCCCCGACCTGCTCGATCGCCTGTTGCGACCCGTGCAACGGGCCCTGCGCGATTCCGGTCTCACGGCCGAAGACATCGACGATGTGGTGCTGGTGGGCGGCAGCACCCGCATGCCGATGGTTCAGGAGATGGTGCGCACCCTGATTCCGCGCGAACCCTGCCAGTCGGTCAATCCCGATGAGGTGGTGGCCATTGGTGCGGCGGTCCAGGCCGGCATCCTCACGGGGGATCTGCGCGATCTGATGCTCAACGACGTCACCCCCCTCTCCCTTGGCCTGGAGACGATCGGCGGGGTGATGAAGGTGCTGATCCCCCGCAACACCTCCATTCCTGTGCGCCGCTCGGATGTGTTCAGCACCTCCGAGGCCAACCAGTCGGCCGTGGAGATCCATGTGCTCCAGGGGGAGCGCCAGATGGCGACGGACAACAAATCGCTGGGGCGCTTCCGGCTCTCTGGCATTCCACCGGCTCCCCGGGGTGTGCCCCAGGTGCAGGTCTCGCTCGACATCGATGCCAACGGCCTGCTGCAGGTGTCAGCCACCGACCGCACCACCGGACGACAGCAGAGCGTCAGCATTCAGGGGGGCTCCAACCTCAGTGAACAGGAGATTCAGGCGCTGCTGGAGGAGGCCCAGCGCAAGTCCGCCGAGGACCGGCGCAAGCGGGTGGCGGTGGATCGGCTCAATCGGGCCCAGACCCTGGTGGCCCAGGCAGAGCGTCGCCTGCGGGATGCCGCCCTCGAGCTCGGCCCCTACGGCGCTGAGCGGCAGCAGCGTTCCGTGGAGATGGCCCTGCGCGAGGTGCAGGTGCTGCTCGATGATGACGATCCGGCTGAACTTGACCTGGCTGTCAGTCAGTTGCAGGAGGCTCTCTACGGTCTCAACCGTCGTCTGATCAGCGAACGCAAGACCGAATCAGGCCCCCTGCAGGGCCTCAAAAACACCTTGGGCTCCATCAAGGACGACCTTTTCTCCGATGAGGACGACTGGGACGACTGGGACCGCTCCCGGCGTGGACCCTCCGAGCGCTGGGGAGGGGATCCCTGGGCACCACCATCCCGTTACGGCGGTAACCAGGACGAGGGCTATTCCTCGTACCAGACTCCTCGGCTGGAGCGCTCCAGGCTCGAGCCCGCTCCTCCGGAGTACCCGCGGGCTGATCGCTATGAACCGGCCGCTGGTCCGGCACCCACCCGCCGCAGCGGCGACTGGCCCTCGGAGGGGCGCAGACCTCCCAGGGCCGACGATCCCTGGGACGAGGACTGAGGACGGTGAGCCGGATCACCACCGCCACGGTCGGCGATGATTACTGGGCGGTCCTTGGGCTGAGCCCGGGGTCCGATGCCGCGGCTCTCAAGCGCGGCTTCCGCGCGCAGGCACGCCGTTGGCATCCGGATCTCAACGGCAACGATCCCGTGGCCGAGGAGCGCTTCAAGCGGGTCAACGAGGCCTATGCCGTTCTCTCGGATCCACGCCGTCGCCAGGCCTGGGAATCGGGGCGGGATCCGGGCTCGCTGAGGGCCGAGGGTGCCGACCCCTTCGCCACGGGCTTCCCCGATTTCAACGACTATCTCGAAGCGCTGTTCGGTCGTCAGTCGCGCCCGGATCAACGCAGGCAGCCTGAGGCCGACCTTGAGCAGGAACGAGCCGAACCGTTCCAGCCGCGGGAGGACCCACGGGTCGAGGTGACCCACGCCCCGCCGCCGCCGCCGCCGGTGCAAGCCTCCAGCGATCTGGAGACGGTGGTGGATCTCAGCCCCGAGCAGGCCCTCGCCGGCACCCGGCTGGAGCTGGAGCTTCCCGGTGGCCTGGCGGTGGAGCTCTGGACACCTCCCCTGGCTGGAGATGGCTGGCGCCTGCGACTGGCCGGTGTCGCCCCGGGCGGGGCTGATCATTTTCTGCAGCTACGGGTGCGTCGCCCCGATGGCCTGCGCATCGATGGCCTGCGGGTGCTCTACGACCTTGAGCTTTCGCCAGCTGAAGCGGCCCTGGGCTGCAAGGTGGTGGTGCCGACCCTGGAGGGTCGGGTGCAGCTCACGGTGCCCCCCTGCTCCTCCAGTGGTCGGCTGCTGCGCCTGAGGGGCCTTGGTCTCAGCCTGGAGCAGCGGCGGGGCGATCAGCTGGTGGAGCTGCGCATCGTCCTGCCTGAGCAGCTCAGCGACGCTGAAGCAGCGCTCTACAGACGGCTGGAGGAATTGTCCAGCGATGGTTGAGAGGCCCTCTGCTGCAGGCCACAATCAATGGGACACTGAGCGGCTGGGATTGGTTCGCTTCATGCCCGTCCATGTGCTGCTGTTCGAAGCAGGCACCGACAACGAAGGCATTCACTCCCTGGAGCTGAATGGCCGCACCGTGGTGCTGCTGTTCGAGGAACGGGACGATGCCGAGCGCTATGCGGGTCTGCTCGAGGCCCAGGATTTCCCCGTCCCCAGCGTGGAGGCGATCGAGCGGGAGGAGATGGAGCTGTTCTGCGGCCAGGCGGGCTACGAAGCCCGCTTCGTGCCCTCCGGCTTCCTGCCCAGCTCCCCCGAGGAGCGCCTGCTGATCGCCCCGCCGGAGCGGAACATGGATCTGACCCACTGGAAGGACGAGCCCTCCCGTTCTGTCGCTCCCCAGGACAGCGGCGACGGGAGCAGCCCCGAACGCGCCGAGCTCGAAGCCTTCCGCCGCCGCCTGGAGGGTTTGCTGTGACCTGTGCCGACCGTGGCCATCTGCTCACCGAGCAGGCCAACCCCGCCAGCGCCAGCCTCGACCAGCTCAGCTCCAGCGAACTGGTGGATCTGTTCTGCCGGGAAGATGAGAAGGCGCTGCTGGCCATGGAGGCGGCGGCACCGGCACTGGCCGAGGCCGTGGAGGCCATCAGCGCTCGCCTGCGCTGCGGTGGCCGGCTCTTCTACCTCGGTGCCGGCACGTCCGGGCGCCTCGGCGTGCTGGATGCGGCTGAGTGTCCCCCCACCTTCTGCACCCCCCCCGAGCTGGTTCAGGGGGTGCTTGCTGGTGGCGCACCGGCCCTGTTGCGCAGTTCCGAAGGGCTTGAAGACCTGCGCGAGGCCGGCCGCCATGACCTGATCGAGCGAGGTTTCTCTCCCGGCGACGCCCTGGTGGGCATCGCAGCCGGCGGCACCACCCCCTATGTCCTCGGCGGACTGGAGCATGCCCGCGCCATTGGCGCTCTGGCGATCGCCATGGCCTGTGTGCCGAGCGAGCAGGCGCCGATGCCCTGCGCCATCGACATCCGCCTGGTCACCGGGGCGGAGCTGCTCACCGGGTCGACGCGTCTCAAGGCCGGCACGGCCACCAAGATGGCCCTCAACATCATCTCCACCGGGGTGATGGTGCGGCTGGGCAAGGTGTACGGCAACCGCATGGTGGATGTGGCCGTCACCAACAGCAAGCTGGAAGACCGCGCCCTGCGCATCCTCAAGGACCTGGCCGGGGTGGAGCGGGAGCAGGGTCCAGCGTTGCTTGCCGCCGCCGGCGGTTCGGTCAAACGGGCGCTGGTGATGGCCGCCGCCGGGCTGAGCGCCGAGCAGGCCGATGAGGCCCTGGGCGCCCACGATGGTCAGGTGAGGCAGGCCCTGGAGCAGCTCGGCGCTCAGCTGGCCTGAGCTGCCGCGGCCGGCTCGAAGGCCCCCCAGTAGGGAGAGGTAAGAAGGTCGAGCTTGCGGCGGGTGTCAGCCGGCACCTGCTCTTTCGGCGTCATCAGGGCATCCCGCAGGGCGCTGTGGGAGCTGCTGAGTGGTCTCTGGGCATCGATCCGCTCCGCTGCCACCGCCACGATTTGCTTGGCCAGGGCCGCGTTGGCGTGCAGGTTCTCGATCACCAGATCCACTGTCACCGAGGCGTGATCCTCGTGCCAGCAGTCGTAGTCGGTGACCATGGCCAGGGTGGCGTAGGCCATCTCGGCTTCGCGGGCCAGGCGGGCTTCGCTGTGGTTGGTCATGCCGATCACCGAGCAGCCCCAGCTTCGGTAGAGATTCGATTCAGCCCGGGTGGAGAAGGCCGGACCCTCCATGCAGAGATAGGTGCCGCGGCGGTGCAGCTGGCGGCCCGCTGGCATCAGGCTTTCAGCCACATCGGCCAGCAGCCGGCTGAGGCTCGGGCAGAACGGATCGGCGATGCCCACATGGGCAACAGCCCCGCCGCCGAAAAAGCTCACAGGCCTGGCGTGGGTGCGGTCGATGAACTGGTCCGGCACCACCATGTCGAGGGGCCGCAGCGGATCCTGCAGGGATCCCACGGCGGAGCAGGAGAGGATCCAGCGCACCCCCAGCGAACGCAGGGCCCAGAGGTTGGCCCGGTAGGGCACCTCCGTGGGCAGGTGGTTGTGGTGGCGGCCGTGGCGGGCGAGGAACACCACCTCCAGCCCACCGATCCTGCCCAGCCGCAGGCTGTCAGACGGTGGTCCGAACGGCGTGTCCACCGTGAGTTCACGGACGTCCTCAAGCCCCTCAATGGCATAGAGCCCGCTGCCACCGAGGACTCCCAGGCGTGCGTGGCTCAGGTCGAGGACCTGGCTCGTGGCAGCGGCGGTGGGACTCATGGGGTGACCGACGGAGGGGAAAGCCCGGTGCAGGACTGGGGACTGTTCTACCCGAGAGTCGATACACTCCGCCTTTGCTCTGAGCCCCCATGACCAAAGCTTTGATGGAGACCGAGGCGGGCACGCTGGAAGTCGAGTTGTTCGACACCGAAGCCCCCGGCACCGTCGCGAACTTCGTCAAGCTGGCCGAATCGGGCTTCTATGACGGCCTGGCCTTTCACCGTGTCATCGATGGCTTCATGGCCCAGGGAGGTTGCCCCAACACCCGCGCCGGCGCCAGCGGCATGCCCGGCACCGGCGGCCCCGGCTACATGATTCCCTGTGAGATCAACAGCCGCAAGCATCAGGCGGGCACCCTCTCGATGGCCCATGCCGGCAAGAACACCGGTGGCAGCCAGTTCTTCCTCTGCCATGACGCCCAGCCTCATCTCGATGGGGTCCACACCGTGTTTGGCCAGGCCAGCAACGTGGACGTGGTCCTGGCGATCCGCAAGGGCACCCGCATCACGAAGGTGACGATCCTGCCCTGAGGATCCCTGCCCCTGCCCAGGCTGGGTGCTCAGACCCAGCGCACGAAGGCCCCGGGAGTCGCCGCCAGCCGGGGTCTCGCCTGAGTGAGCTCCAGCAATGGCCGGCACACGGGCTCCAGGGTGGCGCTGGGGTGGGCGCTGCGCTGGGCATCGGGGGTCAGCAGCAGGCTCACCGCCCGGGTGGTGGCCCAGCCGGCCATCAAGGTCAGGGCTGAGAGCAGATCAGCCTCGGCCAGGGGCTGGTCCCCTCCGGCCTGCTGGGCGAGCAGAAGGGCAAGCTGCGGCTGCCCCAGCAGGGCCAGCAGGCGGGGGTGTTCCTCCCGCCGCAACTCCAGACCCCGCTCGCTGGCCCACTGCCGCAGCTGGGGCCAGTGCTCGGCTTCCGCCTGCTCCGGCGCCACTGTCGTGCCGCTCCATGAGAGCACTGCCGTGGGCCCTCCTGCCCCGGTGTGCTCACGGGCCGGCCCGCTGTGCATCAGATGGCCGAGTTTGGTCTGTTTGGTGAGCAGGTAGGCGGCGTTGTGCTGGCCCGGATCCATCACCAGGGGTACCCGGTCTTCCACCTGCAGCCCGTAGCCGCCGAGGCCGGCGATCTTGCGGGGGTTGTTGGTGATCAGGCGCAGGTGATGAACCCCCAGGTCACTGAGGATCTGAGCCCCGACGCCGTAGTTCCGCAGGTCGGCGGGAAAGCCGAGGCGCTCATTGGCCTCGACGGTGTCGAGACCGCCATCCTGAAGGCTGTAGGCCTTGAGCTTGTTGATCAGGCCGATGCCCCGACCCTCCTGACGCAGGTACACCACCACCCCCTCGCCGGCGGCTTCGATCATGCGCAGGGCCGCCTCCAGCTGGGGCCGGCAATCGCAGCGCAGGGAGCCGAAAGCGTCGCCGGTGAGGCATTCCGAATGCACCCGCACCAGCACCGGTCCGCTCGCCTGCTCGGGATGCCCCTTGACGATCGCCACATGCTCGCTGTCGTCGAGCTCATTGCGGTACCCGATCGCCCGGAACTGTCCGAAGGCACTCGGCATCTCGGCCTCGGCCTGGCGCCGCACGAAGCGTTCCGTTTCGAGGCGGTAGCTGATCAGATCGGCGATGTTGATCAGGCGCAGGCCATGGCGCCGGGCGTAGCGCGCCAGTTGGGGCAGGCGGGCCATCGAACCATCGGGGTTCTGGATCTCGCAGATCACCCCGGCGGGGTAGAGCCCGGAGAGACGGGAGAGATCGACGGCCGCCTCGGTATGACCGGCCCGCTTGAGCACGCCGCCCTGGCGAGCACGCAGCGGGAAGATGTGGCCCGGCCGTCGCAGGTCCGACGGGCGGCTGGCGGGATGGATCGCCACCTGGATGGTGCGGGCTCGGTCGTCGGCACTGATGCCTGTGCTCACCCCGTTTTCGGGCCCTGCATCAACACTGACGGTGAAGGCGGTCTGGTTGCTGTCGGTGTTGCGGTCGACCATCAGCGGCAGCTCAAGCGCGTCGAGTCGCTCCCCTTCCATCGCCAGACAGATCAGGCCACGGGCTTCTGTCGCCATGAAATTGATCTGCTCGGGCGTGGCGAACTGGGCCGCGCAGATCAGATCACCTTCATTTTCGCGATTTTCATCATCGACGACGACGATCATCTCGCCGTTGCGGATGCCGGCAAGGGCATCGGCGATCGAATCGAAGAGGATCGGGTCGTGGCCCTGATCCGGGAGTGGGGGCGCGTCAGAGGCGCCGGCGAGGGGAGCGGAACGCTCGGAGCGAACAGTCAGAACAGCTGGACCAAGTATCGAGCATTCTCTATCAGTTGCGGGCTCAACGTGAGCGGGGGACCGGTACGATCATCGCCCCAGATCCTCCGGCATGGTCAGCCCCACAGCAGCCCGGCGCGTCGCGGTGATCGGCGCCAGTGGCTACGGCGGCCTTCAGACCCTGCGCCTGCTTCAGCACCACCCCGAATTCGTGGTCAGCTATCTGGGAGGCGAGCGCAGTGCTGGCCGCGCCTGGAGTGAACTGGTTCCCTTTCTGCCCCTGAAGGGCAATCCGGTGGTGCGGGCCCCCGACCCAGAAGCCATAGCCGCGGAGGCCGACTTCGCGGTGCTCAGCCTTCCCAGTGGGCTGGCCTCCCAGCTGGTGCCCTCCCTGCTGGAGCTGGGGGTGAAGGTGGTGGATCTCTCCGCCGATTACCGCTACCGCTCCCTGGCCCAGTGGAAGGAGGTGTACTCCAGTGAGGCCGAACGGTTCGAGCGTCGCGATGAAGCGCTCTGTGCCGAGGCGGTCTATGGCCTGGTGGAGTGGGAGGAGGCGCGTGTAGCCGCCGCGCGGCTTGTGGCGGCTCCAGGCTGCTTCCCCACCGCCAGCCTGTTGCCGCTTCTGCCCTTTCTCAAGCAGGGTCTGATCGATCGCAGCGGCATCATCATCGATGCCAAGACGGGCACCTCCGGCGGTGGTCGCGCCGCCAAGGAGAACCTGCTGCTGGCGGAGGCGGCCGAGGCAGTGGCTCCCTATGGCGTGGTGGGGCACCGCCATACGAGCGAGATCGAGCAGACCGCCAGCCAGGTGGCGGGCCAGCCGATCCAGCTGCAGTTCACCCCTCACCTGATGCCGATGGTGCGGGGTCTTCTGGCCACGGTCTACGGCCGGCTGCGGGATCCGGGCCTGACAGCCGAAGACTGCACCACCGTGCTTCAGGCCGCCTACCGCCACAGCCCCTGTGTGGAGGTCCTGCCGGTCGGCATCTACCCCTCCACCAAATGGACTCGCCAGACCAACCGGGCTCTGCTTTCAGTCCAGGTCGACCGCCGCACCGGCCAGCTGATCCTGATGAGCGCCGTCGACAACCTGGTCAAGGGCCAGGCGGGGCAGGGGGTGCAGTGTCTCAATCTGATGGCCGGACTGCCGTCAGCCATGGGTCTGCCGCTGCTGCCGTTCTATCCCTGAGCCTGGCGGCGGCGATGGCCACCGCCAGGGGCAGCAGGCGGTGCTCCTGCTGGTGAATGCGGGCCGCCAGGCTGTCGCGGTCGTCGCCGTGGAGCACCGGAACGGTGGCCTGGGCCAGAATCGGTCCTCCGTCGAGGTCCTCGGTGACCAGATGGGCGGTGCAGCCGCTGAGGGTGACCCCTGCTGCGAGTGCCTGGCCAACGGCATCGAGGCCCCGGAAGCTGGGCAGCAGCGATGGGTGGATGTTGATCAGGCGCGAGGGGAAGGCGCCGATCAGGCGCGGGGTGACGATCCGCATCCAGCCGGCCATCACCACCAGATCGACGCCGGTGGCGGTGAAGGTCTCGATCAGGGCGCCATCCAGCTCTTCACGGCTTTGGTGCCGGCGGTGATCCACCAGGGCGCAAGGGATCCCCAGTCGATCGGCCCGCGCCTGGGCGCCGCAGCCTGGATTGTTGACCACCAGCTGGAGCACCTGGCCCCGAAGGGGGCCTTGGCGGCAGGCTGCCACCAGCGCTTCGAAGTTCGAACCCTCCCCGGAGGCCATCACCCCAAGCCGCAGCTCGACAGCTTGGGGGGGCCAGGGCTGTGCCAACGGCCACTGGACACAGCCGGGCGGATCGCTAGGGTCTGTCGAAGCGGGCATTGGCGTCTTGTCCCATCTCTCCATCCTGCCAACGGTGATCCGGGATCTGGATCTGCTGGCAGCGTCCCTGGTCGACCTCGGATGTGATCCGATCCGAGCCGGAGTCCTTGAAGGCTTTGCCGGGGAGAGGACACCGGTGGATCTCAAGGTTCGCTTCGCCGGTGAACAGTGGATCGGTTGGACCCGCCAGGCCGACGGCAGCCTGGCCCTGCTCGGGGATCTGCAGCGTCTGAGCCGCTCCCGTCCCCTGCAGACGTTTCTTGGCCGGCTCACCCGTGGCTATGCCGCCCGGCTTGCCTTGCAGGACGCTGCTCTTGAGCTGCCGATGGCCACGATCGAACTGGTGTCCTGAATCACGGGTGGTTGACCTCTCTCTGGATTTGGGCCAACCCCACAGCCACCTGGTCCACGTCAGCCTCCGCTGCACACCCGCCACTCCGGTGCTGCGCCTGAGCCTGCCCGCCTGGACCCCGGGTTCCTACCTGATCCGCGACTACGTCCGCCACCTCGAAGCCCTGGAGATCCGCCAGGGAACGCAGAGCCTGAAGCCGAGCCGCAGTGATCCCGCCGGCTGGAGGCTGGAGCTGTCTTCCCTGGAGCCGATCGAGATCCACTACAAGGTGCTGGCCGCTGACCTGAGCGTGCGCACCTGTCATCTCGATGGCGACCATGGCTTTCTGGCTCTTGCGGCCCTGGCGCTGCAGGTGGAGGGGGAACGCTGGGCTCCCCACCGGCTCAGCCTGCGGCTGCCGCCTGGCTGGCAGGCCTTTGTTCCCTTGCCGCTTCAGGCCGATGGATCCTGGCTGGCGGTCGACTTCGATCAGCTGGTGGACACTCCGGTGGAAGCGGGCCCCCACACCGGTCACACGTTCACTGTGGCCGGGGTGCCCCATCGCTGGGTCTGCTGGGATGCCACCGCGCCTGCCGACGTTGCTCCAGACAGTCTGCTCAAGGCCCACCCCTCGCTGCTGCAGGACGTGGCAGCGGTGTGTCAGGCCTGCTGCCGGCTGATGGGCGAGCCCGCCCCTGCAGCTCCCGCGTACCTGTTCGTGCTGCATCTGCTGGACCAGGGCTATGGCGGCCTGGAGCACGACAGCTCCACGGTCCTGCAGTTCGGCCGCCAGGCCCTGCTCAAGCCTGAGGGTTACCGCCAGTTGCTGCAGCTGGTGGCTCATGAGTATCTCCACCAGTGGAATGTGCGCCGGCTCAGGCCCGCGGCCCTTTGCCCGATCGACTACGACAAGCCCGTGATCGTGCCTGGTCTGTGGTTCGCCGAAGGGGTGACCAGCTATTTCGACCAGCTCCTGCCCCACCTGGCTGGTCTATCGAGCGAAGCAGACGTGTTGCACGATTTCGGCAGCAATCTCAGCCGGTACCTGCTCACCCCGGGGCGTCTTGCTGGCCAGAGCCTGCGCCAGAGTGCTGAGGAGGCCTGGGTGAAGCTCTACCGGCGTGAGGCCAACAGCGACGACAACCAGATCAGCTACTACCTCAAGGGTGCCATCCTTGCTTTGGTGCTCGATCTGGAGTTGCGCCGCTCGGGGTCGTGTCTGGCCCAGGTGCTACGTGATCTCTGGGCCCGCCTGGGCCGCTGGGGGCGGGGATACCGGGAGCAGGACCTGCTGGAGGCCTTCTGCGCCCGCTCGCCTGGACTGGCCGAACGCTTGCCGGCCTGGCTGGACGGCTTTGAGGATCCCGATCTGCCCGCCTACCTCCAGGATGTGGGGCTGATGCTGGAGCCTCAGCTGGCCCCGTCCCCCCACGTCGGGCTGACGGCGTCGCTCCAGGGAGGGTCCCTGGAGGTGGTTCGTGTGGTGCGCGGTGGGCCCTCCCAGGGGGCCGGCTTGGTGGTGGGCGATGAGCTGATTGCCCTCGAGGGTCTGCGTCTGCGCAAGCCCGAGGACCTCGCTCCGCTTCTGCAGGCCGGACAGCGTCAGGAGATCACCATCAGCCGGAGGGGGCGTCTGCGCACCCTGGCGATCACCGCCGCGTCGCCGGCGGTTGAGCGTTGGCGGTTGCTGGAGGATCCTGCCGCAGCCCCCGAGGCGTTGCAGCGCCGTCGCCAGTGGCTTGGTGTGGTGCCATGCTGAACACCCTTCTGCAGCGCCTGCGGGCCAACCCCCTGGCCCTGGGTCTGCTGAGCGGAGGGGCGATCCTGGGGCTGGGTGGCCTGGGCTGGCTGGCCCGTGACCTCACCGCCAGCTCGGAGGCAGCCAGCCGCCCGTCGCTGCTGCAACTGCTCGAGCAGGTCACCCAGCCCCTCCCCTCGAGTGAACCGCCGGCCCGCCGGCCGGCGCCCCTGCCGCCGCCACGGCCTGCATGGGTCAGTCCCCTGGGCCGCCAGTGTGTCGACCTCCAGCCGCGGCTGCGGCTGCGGCTGGAGGGGGAGCTCGCGGAGTTGCCCGTGCGCCGAAGGCGTCTGGCGATCGACCCCAGCAACTACGGGGTGCGCTTCGAACGCGATGCCTTCGGCCATCCGGTCGATCCCACTCCCCAGATGGTGGTCCTGCACGAAACCGTGTACGGCATCGGCTCAGCCCTGCGCACTTTCCAGACCCCACACCCCAGGGATGAGGATCAGGTGAGTTATCACACCCTGATCGGCCTCGATGGCCAGGTGATCGATGTGCTCGATCCCAGCCAACGGGCCTTCGGGGCTGGCAATTCCGCCTTCAACGGCCGCTGGGTGGTCACCAACCCCCAGGTGGGGGGGTCGATCAACAACTTCGCCCTTCACATCGCACTGGAAACTCCCCTGGATGGGGAAGACAACGACCCTGGCCACAGCGGCTACAGCAGCAAGCAGTACGACGCCCTGGCCCTGGTGCTCAGCGACTGGATGCGTCGCTTTCCGATTCCTGGCACTCACATCACCACCCACCGTCATGTGGATCTGGGTGGAGAGCGGGCAGATCCGCGCAGCTTCGACTGGGCTGCTCTCCAGAGCCGGCTGGGGGCCCTCGGTCAGCTCTGCTGAAGCGAACGCTTCAGATCAGGGGCGAGAGCTGGGGCTTCTGCTCCGAGTAGATCAGGCCATGCAGCTCGGGGTCCTGCATGTAGCTCAGGACCCGGGCGGGGTAATCGAGTTTGCCGTTGTGCAGGTAGGCAAGGGTGGCGAGTGCCTTGGCATCGCGGGGGCTGCGGCTGGCCTGCAGTTGGCGATCGGTGGGCAGGCCCAGTTCGCGGCTCAGACGGGCGAACTTGCCCACCAGCAGGGTGACGTTGCGGTTCGGATCGAGCAACTCCAGCCGCGCCGTCTGGATCTGATCGGCCGTGGGATCGGCGGGGAGCAGACCCTGATGGATCAGTTCGCCGATGCCGAGCTGGGCGGGTCCATGGGTGCTGAACAAGCCCGACTGGGCGGCCAGGGGCAGGTCCTCGCCGGGTTTGGCGTGCTGAATTTCATCGAAGAGCACGGCTGCCACCAGCATCGGATTGATCTGGTGGCGGCGGCTCTCCTGCAGGATCGTGGGCCGCAGCTCCGCAAGCCGCTCGACGGTGAGGGCTCTCAGGGGCGTGAGTTGATCGAGCCCACGGGTGAACAGCTGGGCCAGGGGGGCCTGGGGTCCGTGCACCCCGAAGCGGCGTTGCAGCTCCTTCAGTTCCTCAGGAGTGAAATCGAGGGGATCGGGACGCTGGCCTTCACTGGTGAAGGCGTCAGGGTCACTGCTGTCGGTGCTCAGGCTGGCGGTCAAGCCGGGCTCGGTGAGCAGTGAGGGGCTGGAGAGGATGGGCTGGGGGGAGCCCGAGGCAAGGCTCAGCAGAGAAAGAGCGGCGGCCAGGGAAACAGCCCAGCGTTTCAATCCGTCCTTTGGGGAGAACGAAGCCATCGCATGGCGTGTGGTCAAGGAAATCCGCCAAAACGAATATTTCTTGAAGATTAACGGCTTGATTTGGACAACTCAGCTTCTGGGGTCGTTTGTGTTTCCGTCCATACCAAACACGCTGATCTGGCGGACTTCGGTGTGGCATGGCACCCCTGTGCCTCCTTGGGGGCCCTTCCACGGATAAGTTCAGCCTCGGCAGCCGATTCGTGAAACCCGCCCGCATGACGACGCTTCCGGATTTCAGCATCCATGAGCCCCAGGTGCAGTGGCAGCGCTTCTGCACCCTGCTCTGGCATCACGACGACCTGGGCCTCTGGGTCGATGCCAGCCGGATGGCACTCAACCAGTCCCATCTGGACAACCTGGAGCCGGCCTTCGCTCGTGCCTTCACGGCAATGCAGGCTCTGGAGGCCGGCGCGATTGCCAATCCCGATGAGGGGCGTCAGGTGGGTCACTACTGGCTGCGTGCCCCGGAGCTGGCGCCTGACCCGGAGGCGGCGGCTCATATCAAGGCGGAGGTGGAGCGGATTGATGCCTTCGGACAGCAGGTGATCGACGGAGCCGTGCAGGCTCCGTCGGGCACGCCCTTCACCGATGTGCTCTGGATCGGCATCGGCGGGTCGGGGCTGGGGCCACTGTTGATCCTGCGCGCCCTCAAAGAGGAGGGGCTGGGACTGCCGTTCCACTTCTTCGACAACGTCGATCCCCAGGGAATGAGCCGCACGCTCTCCGCCCTGGGGGAGCGGCTGCGCACCACCCTGGTGGTGGTGGTGAGCAAGTCGGGGGGCACGCCTGAACCGCGCCTGGGCATGGAGCAGGCCCGTGCCCGCCTCGAGGCCCTCGGCGGAACCTGGGCCCAGCAGGCCGTCGCCGTCACCATGCTGGGCTCCCAGCTGGATCAGCGGGCCGAGGCTGAGGGCTGGCTGGCCCGCTTCGACATGTTCGATTGGGTGGGGGGCCGTACCAGCATCACCAGTGCCGTGGGCCTGCTGCCGGCGGCACTGATCGGCGCCGATCTCCGCGGCTTCCTCGAAGGGGCGGCCCGCATGGATGCGGCCACTCGCGTGGCCAACCTGCTCGAGAACCCCGCGGCCCTGATGGCCGCTGCCTGGCATGTGGCCGGTGGCGGAGCTGGAGGACGCGACATGGTGGTGCTTCCCTACCGAGACCGGCTGGAGGTGTTCAGCCGTTACCTGCAGCAGCTGGTGATGGAGTCGCTGGGCAAGCGGCTGGATCGGGATGGCTGCCAGGTGCATCAGGGGATCGCCGTGTATGGCAACAAGGGCTCCACCGATCAGCACGCCTACGTTCAGCAGCTCCGCGACGGGGTCGACAACTTCTTCGTCACCTTCATCGAAGCCCTCGACGATCCGGCTGATGTGGCCCCCATTGCCGGGGAGTACCCGGGCGACTTCCTCGATGGCTTCCTGCAGGGCACTCGCTCCGCTCTCAGCGAAGGAGGGCGCCAGAGCCTTTCGATCAGCCTGCGCCGCTTCGATGCCCGCAGCCTGGGGGCGCTGGTCGCCCTGTTCGAGCGGGCCGTGGGCCTCTACGCCGAGCTGGTGAATGTCAATGCCTACGACCAGCCCGGGGTGGAGGCCGGGAAGAAGGCCGCCGCCACGATCCTGGATCTTCAGGGTCAGCTGGAGGCGTTGCTCGCGGATGGGCACCCCCGCTCTCTGGAGGCGATCCAGGAGGAGCTGCAGCTCCCCAGCCCCGAGGCGGCCTTCTGGATCCTGCGCCATCTTTGCGGCAACGCCCGCGGCTACAGCGCCGAGGGTGACTGGGGCAATCCGGCCGACCTGGTGTTCCGGACGATGTGAGCCCCTTCAGCTGGACCAATCACCGTTGCTAGGTTCCGCTGCTTTGCTGCCCCATGATCCGTTCACGCGCTGCAGTGGCCTGGGCGGCCGGCGAGCCCCTGGAGATCACCGAGATTGAGGTGGCACCTCCGGCGGCCGGTGAAGTGCTCCTGCGGTTGGTGGCCAGCGGGGTGTGCCACACCGATGCCTTCACCCTCTCCGGGCAGGACCCCGAGGGCCTCTTCCCCGCCGTGCTGGGCCATGAGGGCGGAGCCATCGTGGAGGAGGTGGGGGCCGGTGTGACCTCCGTGGCGGTGGGGGATCACGTCATTCCCCTCTACACACCTGAGTGCCGGGCCTGCAGCTTCTGTCTGTCCGGCAAGACCAACCTCTGTCAGGCGATCCGCGCCACCCAGGGCCGGGGCCTGATGCCCGATGGCACCAGCCGCTTCTCCAGGGCCGGTCGCCTGATCCACCACTACATGGGCACCTCCACCTTCTCGGAGTACACCGTGGTGCCCGAGATCGCCGTGGCCAGGATCAGCAAGGAGGCACCGCTCGAGAAGGTGTGCCTGCTGGGCTGTGGCGTCACCACCGGCATCGGCGCGGTGCTCAATACAGCCAAGGTGCGACCCGGCAGCACGGTCGCCGTCTTCGGACTGGGCGGCATCGGTCTGGCGGTGATCATCGGAGCGGTGATGGCCGGCGCCAGCCGCATCATCGGCATCGACACCAACCCGGAGAAGTTCGCCATCGCCCGCCAGCTCGGTGCCAGCGATTGCCTCGACCCCAGCGCCTTTGATGCCCCGATCCAGGAGGTGGTGATCGATCTCACCGATGGCGGTGTCGACTATTCCTTCGAGTGCATCGGCAATGTTCAGGTGATGCGGGCGGCTCTCGAGTGCTGCCACAAGGGCTGGGGTGAATCCACGATCATCGGCGTGGCCGGAGCCGGCCAGGAGATCGCCACCCGCCCCTTTCAGCTCGTGACGGGCCGGGTATGGCGTGGCTCGGCCTTTGGTGGCGTGCGCGGCCGCACGGAACTGCCTGGCTACGTGGAGCGCTTCCAGAGCGGTGAGATCCCACTTGACACCTTCATCACCCACACCATGCCCCTGGAGGAGATCAACCGGGCCTTCGATCTGATGCACGCGGGCGAGAGCATCCGCTCGGTGATCCACTTCAACCCCTGAGGCCCCACCCCGTGCTCACACTCCTGAGTGAGAACCGCAGCTTTGCCGGGACCCACCGGCGCTACCGGCACCAGTCGGCCGTGCTCGACTGTGGGATGACTCTGGCGGTGTTTCTGCCCCCTCAGGCTCTCACCGGAGCAACGGTTCCGGCGCTGTACTGGCTCTCCGGCCTCACCTGCACCGACGAGAACGTCATGCAGAAGGCCGGGGCCCATCGCCTGGCCGCCAGCCTCGGCCTTGCCCTGATTGCCCCCGACACCAGCCCCCGCGGCCCCGAGGTGCCGGGCGATCCGGACGGTGCCTGGGATTTCGGCCACGGGGCTGGTTTCTACCTCAATGCCAGCGAGGTCCCATGGGCGCGCCACTACCGCATGCACGACTACGTGGTGGAGGAGTTGCCGGCCCTGCTGGAGAGGGAGCTGCCCCTCAACGGCCGCCGCAGCGTCAGTGGCCATTCGATGGGGGGGCACGGCGCCCTTGTCTGTGCCCTGCGCCATCCCGGTTTCTACCGCTCCGTCTCGGCCTTCGCGCCGATCAGCCACCCCAGCCGCTGCCCCTGGGGTGAGAAGGCCTTCAGCCGCTACCTCGGCCCTGATCGCTCCCGCTGGCGCGCCTGGGATGCCTGCGAGTTGATGGCTTCGGCGCCGGAGCGGCTGCCGCTGCTGGTCGACCAGGGGCTCGACGACCCCTTCCTGGAGAGTCAGCTGCGACCGGATGATCTGGAGGAGGCCGCGCGAGCCGCCGGTCATCCACTGCAACTGAGGCGCCAGCCTGGCTACGACCACAGCTATTTCTTCATCGCCAGCTTCATCGACGATCACCTTCGGCACCACGCGGCGGCCCTGGTGCCCCAGGGTTAGGGCACCAGGTTCACGAGCTTGCCGGGCACCACGATCACGCGGCGGGGGGGCTGGCCTTCGAGCCACTTGAGGGCGATGTCGCTTTCGAGAGCCAGTTGCTCCAGGGTGGCGGCATCGGCATCGGCAGGCACCTCCAGCTGACCCCGCACCTTGCCCTTCACCTGGATCACCAGAGGCACCGTGTCCTGGATCAGGGCGGCGTGATCGGCCACGGGCCAGCGCTGGCGATGCACGCTGCCCGCTCCACCCAGCCGCTGCCAGAGCTCCTCGGCAAGGTGGGGAGCGAAGGGGGCCAGCAGGATCACCAGAGCGTTCAGGGCTTCGATGGCCACGGGCTCGGTCGCCGCCTCCAGCTGGGCCGCCATGGCGTTGCTGAGCTTCATCAGCTCCGAGACAGCGGTGTTGAACTGGTAATGGCCTGGGGCGAGGTCGTCGTCGATGGCGGCGATGGCGCCGTGAACGGCCCGGCGCAGCTCCTGCTCCGCCCGTGTGCTGGCCTCTGCGGGTCCGCCCGGGGGATTGGGTAGGCGGAGTCCGCGGGCGACCGCCCCGTCCACCAGCCGCCACAGGCGTTGCAGGAAGCGGAACTGCCCTTCCACATCGGCGTCGTCCCACTCCAGGTCCTTCTCCGGCGGCGCCTTGAAGAGGATGAACATGCGGGCGGTATCGGCCCCGTAACGGTCGATCACCTCGGCCGGATCGACGCCGTTGGACTTCGACTTGGACATCTTCTCGTAGAAGGTGTCGAGCCGCTCGCCATCGATCGGATCACGGGGATCGGCGGGATCGGCCACATCGGCCGGGGCCACGTATCGGCCGGTCTGGGGGTTCTTGTAGGTGATGGCCTGCACCATCCCCTGGGTCAGCAGGCGCTTGAACGGTTCATCGAAGCTGAGCAGGCCCCGGTCGCGCAGCACCTTGGTGAAGAAGCGGGAATAGAGCAGGTGCAGGATGGCGTGCTCGATGCCGCCCACGTACTGGTCCACGGGCAGCCAGCGGTCCGCCGCACTCCGCTCGAAGGGCAGGCGGGTGTTGTGGGGATCGCTGTAGCGCAGGTAGTACCAAGAGGAGCAGATGAAGGTATCCATCGTGTCGGTCTCCCGCCGGGCGGCCTTGCCACAGCAGGGGCAAGGAACGTTCACCCAGCTCTCCAGCTGGTTCAGCGGTGAACCGCCCTTGCCGCTGAAGGCCAGATCCCTGGGCAGCTCCACCGGTAACTGCTCCGCCGGCACCGGCACCACACCGCAGCGCTCGCAGTGGATCATGGGAATGGGGCAACCCCAGTAGCGCTGGCGGGAGATCAGCCAGTCGCGCAGGCGGTAGCTCACCTTGCCCTCACCCCAGCCTTCCGCCTCGGCCAGGGCCACGATCCCGGCGCGGGCTTCGGCGGCCTCAAGGCCATCGAAGGGCCCTGAATGAACCAGGCATCCCCCCGCCGTCCAGGCGCCGCCGTCGTAGGCCTCCTCCTGGGCACCCTCGGGCACGATCACCCGCTTCACCGGAAGCTCGTACTGGCGGGCGAAGACGAAATCCCGCTGGTCGTGGGCCGGCACCCCCATCACGGCGCCGGTGCCGTAGTCGGCCAGGACGTAATCGGCGATCCAGATGGGGATCGTCTCGCCGTTGAAGGGGTTGCGTGCGGTTGCCCCCAGGGGCACCCCACGTTTGGGTTGGTCTTCGGCGGTGCGTTCCTGCTCGCTCTGCCTGCTCACCAGGTCACAGAAGGCCTCCACCGCCAGGCGCTGGTCAGCGGCGGTGAGGCTGGCCACCAAGGGGTTCTCCGGGGCCAGCACCAGATAGCTGACTCCATAGACGGTGTCGGGGCGGGTGGTGAAGACCGTGATCGACTCCTCCCTGCCGGCCGCGTTGCCTGCAGCCGCAGGTGCAACGATCGGGAAGCGCAGCTGGGCCCCCGTTGAGCGACCGATCCAGTTGGATTGCATCGTGCGCACCCGCTCCGGCCAGCCATCGAGCTGATCGAGGTCGTCGAGCAGGGCTTCGGCGTAGTCGGTAATGCGCAGGAACCACTGGCGCAGCTGCCGCTTCTCCACCTTGGCCCCGGATCGCCAGGAGCGTCCCTCGCCATCCACCTGCTCATTGGCCAGCACCGTCTGATCGATCGGATCCCAGTTGACCGTCGCTTCCTTGCGATAGGCCAGGCCCGCCTCGTGGAACTGGAGGAACAGCCACTGGGTCCAGCGGTAATAGTCGGCGTGGCAGGTGGCCACTTCCCGGTCCCAGTCGATCGAGAGGCCGAGGCGCTGCAGCTGGGCGCGCATCTGGGCGATGTTGGCGTCGGTCCAGTCGCCCGGATCCACGCCCCGCTCGATCGCGGCGTTCTCCGCCGGCAGACCGAAGGCGTCCCAGCCCATTGGATGCAGCACCTTGCGGCCCCGCAGCCGCTGGACCCGGGCGATCACATCGGTGATCACGTAGTTGCGCACATGGCCCATGTGCAGGTTCCCCGAGGGATAGGGGAACATCGAGAGGGCGTAGAACGTGTCGCCACTGCCGTTGTTCACCCCGCCGTCGCCTGGTTCGGGTGTCTGGTGGAGTCCCTGCTCCTGCCAGCGCCGCTGCCAGTCGGCTTCGATCGCGTCGGGGTGATAGCGGCTGCTGTCCGGGCTGGCGCCCGTGCTGGATCGGGTATCGGACTCGGCCATGTTCCGGGGGCGGCCGGTTCGCATCAGCCGTTGAGTGCGTGGCTGTGATCGTGCCATACCCCCCAGGGGTGCTTCATGCACGATCACTCCAGAGCTTGGATGGTCTCCAGGGCGGAGCGGCGGATCAGTACGGGCTGTTGGGCGTCTGCAGGACGCAGGGCCAGAAACTCGGGGTCCTGCCAGTCGAGGCAGCCTTCAAGCTGCTCGCCGCCGGGGAATCGAACCCGCAAGGGCGTGCGCCGGCGGACCCAGTTCTGGAGAAGGCGCACCCCGGGCAGGCTTGGATCGAGGTTGTGAGTCTCCATAGGATTCAGCGTATGTGAATTGGGATTGGGGCCGTGCTGGCATTCAGCAAGTACCAGGGGCTGGGCAATGATTTTCTGCTGCTCGATGGGCGCGAGGCCGCCGATTCCCAGGAACTGTTCGGTCTCGACCCGGAACGGGTGCGCTGGATCTGCGACCGCCGCTTCGGGGTGGGCGGCGATGGGTTGATCCTTGCTCTGCCGCCCGAGGGAGATGGGGAGCTGCGCATGCGCATCTTCAATGCCGACGGCAGCGAAGCGGAGATGTGCGGCAACGGCATCCGCTGCCTGGCCCGTTTCCTGGCCGACAGCGACGGCGATCAACCGGGGAGGACCTGGCAGGTGGAGACCATGGCCGGCCGGATGGTGCCGGAATTGCTCGCCGATGGCACGGTGCGCGTCGACATGGGTGAGCCGTTCCTGGTGCCCGAGCAGGTGCCCACCACCCTGGCGATCGGTGCGGCGGGGCTGCCCCAGGGGGAGCTGGAGGTGGAGGGGGTCCGCTTTGGGGCGGCGGCGGCCGGGATGGGCAATCCCCATCTGGTGATCCCGGTGGAGGAGGTGGAGGCGGTGGACCTGGAACGGTTCGGCCCCCTGCTGGAGTTGCATCCCGCTTTCCCGGCCCGCACCAACGTGCATTTCGTGCAAGCGCTCAGCCCCGACCACCTGGTGATGCGCGTCTGGGAGCGCGGCGCCGGTCCCACCCTGGCCTGTGGCACCGGAGCCTGCGCCACCCTGGTGGCCTGCCATCGCCTGGGCCTGAGCGCCCGCTCGGCCCGGCTGGATCTTCCCGGCGGCTCGCTCTGGATCGACTGGGAGTCCGGCTCGAACCATCTGTTCATGACGGGGCCTGCCGAACCGGTGTTCGACGGGGTGCTGGCGCCGCCACAGGAGAGTGTCGTTGAGCCGGCCATCACGCCAGAGTCGTCGCGACCGGCGGAGCCAGAAGACATCAGCTGCGCCACGGCCTGCGTGGAAGGCTGCCAGCGGCCAGACAACTGCCCCAGCGCTGAGGCCCGCCGTCGGGTGGAGGAACTGCTGGAGAGCCGCTCCCTCGATGATCTGGTTTCCCTGGCGGCTCAGTCGCTGGAGACCCGAACCCAGGCCCGCTTCAGCCGCGATCGCGCCGGCTCCGATCGCGCGGCCGAGTGACGTCGGCCGGGCCCGCCGGCGGCGGAGCGCAGCAGCTCTACCTGGATGCCTCGGCCGGTGCCCCTCCGGCCGAGTCGGTGCTGGAGGCGATGGCCGCCGCCAGTCGAACCGCCTGGGCCAATCCTTCCAGCCTCCATGGCTATGGGCTGGCGGCGGCGGACAGCCTTGAGCGCAGCCGCCGGGCTGTTGCCGCCCAGCTTGGTGCTGAGGCCGAGCAGCTCACCTTCTGCTCCGGAGGTACCGAGGCAGCCCACCTGGCCCTGCTGGGAGCCGCTGCGGCCATGCGGCCCGGTCGTCTGCTGATCTCGGCCGTGGAGCATCCGGCGGTGGCCGCCGCCGCCGAGCGCTTGCTCGGCTCGGGTTGGACGTTGGAGCGCCTTCCGGTGGATCACCTGGGCCGGGTGCGGCTGGATCGGCTTGAGGCCCTGCTGGAGCCGCCCACCCGGCTGGTTTCGGTGATCTGGGGCCAGAGCGAGGTGGGCACGCTGCAGCCCCTGCAGGCGATCGGAGAGCGTTGCCGCCGGGCCGGCGTGATTCTGCACAGCGACGCCGTGCAGGTGGTGGGCCATCGACCCATCGATTTCGCTTCGATGCCGCTGGATCTGCTCAGCGTCACCGCCCACAAGCTGCAGGGGCCTCGGGGAATCGGCGCCCTGCTGGCCCGCCCTGGCCTGGAGCTGCGGCCGATGATCGTGGGCGGCGGCCAGGAGGGGGGGCTGCGCTCCGGTACCGAGCCGGTGGTCCTGGCGGCGGGATTCGCCCAGGCTCTCCAGCTCGCGCAGCAGAGGCTGGAGCTGCACGCCGGCCATGATCCGCTGGAACCGTGGCGTGACCGCCTGCTGCAGGACCTGCTGACCCTGGGCGGAGTCGAGCTGACTGGCTGCCCATTGGAGCGACTGCCCCACCACCTCAGTGTGCTGGTGCGGGATGGGGCCGGCCGCCCCCTTCCAGGCCGACGCCTGGTGCAGGCCCTCTGGCGAGAGGGCCTGGCCGTCAGCAGCGGCAGTGCCTGCCAGGGGGGGCGAGCCGGCGGCAGCCCTGTGCTGCAGGCCATGGGCTACGAGCCCGCGCTGGCCGCCAGCGGCCTGCGTCTGAGCCTGGGCCCCTGGCTGTGCCAGGAGCAGCTCGAGTCGGTGCCTGCCCGCTTCGAGCGGGCCCGTCAGGCCGTGGCGGAGGGACGGCTTGGGTAGGGTCACTGGGCTTCGCTGAGGTTTCGCGTGCTTCCTGCCGATCTGCGCAGAGCCGAAGGTGAGGCCCTGGAGGCCTTGAAGAAGGCCCTGTTGGACAGCCCCAGCGGTCGCTGGACCATGGAGCTGCGCTTCGAGGGCCTCAAGCTGCTGCCCCTGGCCCTGCGGTTGTTGGCGTCCCTGAATCCTGCAGAGCGTCCGGTGCGCCTGCTTTTCCCCGATGCCGGAGCCGCCGCGCTGGCCCGCCGCGATGCACCGGATCTGGCCCCCCAGCTGGGCTCCCTCGGCGATCAGCTGCGGCGTCAGGAGCAGGACAGTGATCCCTCCGCCGGAGACCTGCTGGTGCTGGCGGAGCCCGCCCAGGCCGAGTACGAGGAGGTGGAGCGGCTCTGCCAGGCCCACCGCGGCGCTGTGGTGCTGCTGAACGGACGTCTTGAGGATGCCGCCGTGGGCATCGGCAGTGTGGCCAGGGAGCGGCGCCGGGGATTCCTGGCCACTTGGCGAGCGGCCTATGCCCTGCTGCCGCTGGAGAATGGTGCCCTTCGTTTCGCTTTCCCCGGGCCCTGGCAGCTCTATCGCCTGGATCCGGATGGCTACCGCCTGGCCGCCAGCTTCGATCAGAAGCCCGATGCGGAGCAGCAGGTGGAGGCCCTCAGTCCAGAGCAGGGCCCCGACGTGGTGGCCGGTCTGCGGGCCCTTGACCGCTTCATCGGCAGCCTGAGCAACTGAAACCGGAGGGTTCCTTGTGCCCGTGTGTTCCCCGCTCCCCCCTGGCCGGAGCGGGGAACTCTCCGTAAAGTTGCACGTCTGCCCCTTGTCCATGCCCCCCGAGTCCACCCCCGCGCCATCGAGCGGCTCCTCCCGCTGGGGGTTGGTCGACATCGGCGCCGGTGCCGCCGTGCTGCTCGCCATCGGTGGTGTGCTCTGGAGCCCGAAACTGAGTGGCGCTGTAGCCACTGCCACTGGGGCGATGCAGCCGGTCACGGTGATCGTCGACGTGCGCGGCATCCCCTCAGCGGATCCCCAAGGCCTGATCGCCGCGGCGCGGGAGGAGGGGAAGGTGAGCATCGTGATCCGCAACCAGCCTCACGGCACCGTGAAGCTCAAGGACCTGCAACGGCTGCAGCGCAAGTTGGTGGCCCTCCAACCCGACGGACGGGTCGTCATGGCAGAGGATCCAAACCAGGCTCTGGTGGGTTCGCTCGATGCTCGTTTCGTTCTCGAGGGCCAGGGCCGCAAGACCGATGGCGGGGTGGTCTTCGGTAACCAGAACCTCAAGATCGGCGCCCCGGTGGAACTGGAGGGGCGGAACTACCGCCTCAACGGAACGGTCAGTGGTCTTCTCCTTGGCAAATCCTGAGATGGTGATGATGTCGCAACCCCAAGCCTCCCGGTTCCAGCGGCCCCTGGCCGCAGCCCTCGCTCTGGGAGTCGGCCTGGTGCCAGGCCTGCCGGTGCTGGCCGCCGATCCCCTGGCCCGCCTGCCAGGTTCACCTGCGGCGGCAGGTCTGCCACGGCTGCAGAGCCAGGTGAGCTGCCCGGCCCTGCAGCAGCGGGTCCAGTCGAGCCTGGGGTCTGAAGCCAGTGTTTGGAGCGTGTCGGTGGCCGATGGCAACGGCCGCCTGCTGGCCGATGTCAACGGTCTGCAACCACGGGTTCCGGCCTCCAACCAGAAGCTGCTGAGCACGGCCTTCGCCCTTGATCGTCTCGGCCCCGACTACCGCCTCACCACCCGTCTCTGGCGACTCTCCGACGGCACCCTGCGGCTCACAGGTGAAGGGGATCCCGATCTGGCCCTCCCCCAGCTGCAGCGTTTCGCCAAGCTTGCCCTGGGATCCGGCGGCGCCGACGGCGCTCCTCCCAGCCTGGTGAGACTGCAGCTCGCCGAGGAGCCGCCCCAGGCTTGGTGGCCCCAGGGCTGGCATCCGGAGGATCGAGCCGAGGCCTATGGCGCTCCGATCACCCGCCTGGCTCTCACCAGCAATGCCATCGACATGGCGGTGTCCAACCCCACCTCCCGTCTGCGCACCCTGCTCAACCGGGAACTGGTTCGCCAGGGCGGTAAAACCGTCGATCTGAGCGTGGTGTCCCCCCAGGCCCCCATCGCCCGGGATGCCGTGCTGATCCACGAGGAGCCCTCGGCTCCGATGCACAACCTGCTCAGTCTGGCCAACACCGAGAGCCACAACTTCACTGCCGAAGTGTTGATGCGGCAGGCCAGTGGCAGCTGGGACCTGGCCGTCAGCCGCCAGGCCGAGATGCAGTGGCTGGCTGAACAGGGGCTGCCCCTGCAGGGTGTCCGGGTGGCCGATGGCAGCGGCCTCGACCGGGCCAACCGTCTCACCAGCCGCTTCCTCACCGCCCTGCTGCTCACCATGGGTCAGCACCCCTATGCCGGCTACTACATGGCCTCGATGGCGGTGGCCGGCCAGCGGGGCACCCTCCGCAACCTGTACAAGGGCACCAGTCTGGAGGGCCGCTTCCGCGGCAAGACCGGCACCCTCACCGGAGTGCGCTCGATCAGTGGGGTGCTCAGCACCAGTGATGGCCCCCGTTACGTGAGCCTGATCTCGAACGGAGCAGGAGCACCGAACACCATGATCGGTGTCCTGCTCCGCCAGGTGCAGAACGTCAGCCTCTGCCAGCCACCTGCCTGAGGCGTGAGGCCGCGCGCCTGGCGCGGCTGATCGGCACGGCCGCCGGCTCACTGGTGGGAGCCTGGGCCGTGCTGGGCCTCTCGGCTGAGGCCGACACTTCGGTGCTTTGAATGCGAACCAGTTCGCGGCGGCCGGCGAGCACCACCTTGCTCAGCTCTCCCAGCCGTCCCTCGAGTTCGGTGAGGACCTGTTCGGCGTAACGGTTGGCTCCGTCCTGAACCGTGGTGGCCTCCTGGCGGGTGCGGCTGATCAGCGCTTCGCACTGTTGCTGGGTCTGCTGGCGGAACTGCAGGGCATCGTTGTGCAGCCGCTCGGCTTCACTCTGGCTTTCGCGCTGGATGCGCAGACCTTCCTGACGGATCTTCTCCAGTTCCTGCAGGCTCTGCTGGCGGGAGCGCTCGTGCTGCTCGCTCAGCTGACGCTTCATCTCCACGAAGTCCTGGTCGAGCTGCTGGCGCCGCTGCATGGCCTCCTGCTCCAGCTGCTGGCGGCGGCTGCTGAACTGCTGCTCGGTCTGGGCCAGGCGGGTCTGGTGCTCCTGCTCGGTCTGGGCCACCTGCTGACGGGCCGAGAGCAGCAGTTGCTCGCACTGCTGGCGGGCCTGCTCTCGCAGTTCGGCGACCTGGCGCTCGGCCTCCTGGCGCACGGCAGCGGAATTGATCAGTTGCTCCCGCTCCTGACGGGCCCGGCTGATGATCTCCTCGGCCTGCTGGCGGGCCTGGGCGATGAAGCTTTCCCGCTGACGCAGCAGCTCCTCGGCCTGGTCAAGCTGGGCGGGCATGGCCTCCCGCACCGCGTCCATCAGCTCAATGGCGTCCTGTTCGTTGACGAGGCGGCCACCACTGAATGGGATGCGGCTGCCCTCCAGCACGATTTCCTCAAGCTGGTCGATCTGATCCAGCACGCTGATCCGTGTATCGGCCATCTCAACGGGGCAGAAGATTACCGATTAAAGAGCCTGGCGAGGTCATCCGCCACTCCCGGCGGCACCATGTGGCGCACATCCCCACCGAAGCGGGCCACCTCCTTGACCACGCTGCTGCTGAGAAAGCTGTGGTGAGCGGCGGTGACCAGGAACAGGGTTTCCACCTCCGCAGCCAGGCTGCGGTTAGTGTGGGCGATCTGAAGCTCGAATTCGAAGTCGCTCATCGCCCGCAGCCCCCGCAGGATCACCGCTGAGTCGCAGCGTCGGGCGAAGTCCACGGTGAGGCCGTCGAAGCTGCTCACCTCCACCCGCTCCAGGTGGGATGTGGCCTGGCGGATCTGGTTGAGCCGTTGTTCCAGGGGGAAGCTGGCCTGCTTGCTCGGGTTTTGCAGCACTGCCACCACGAGGCTTCCAAACAGCCGCTCGGCCCGCTCGATCAGGTCCAGATGGCCCAGGGTGAGCGGATCAAAACTGCCGGGATAGAGGGCCTTCATGGGGGCTGGATCATGGAGCCCCCCGCAGGGAAGCGATGGCGCGGATCCTATGGATGGCGCCGCCGCTGCTGATCACGCTGCCTAAAGTCGGCGTATCGATCGCGACACGTTGATGGCCACCGATGCTCCCCCCAGCGCAGCCAGTGGCGGCCTCGATGCCGCTGCCAAGAAGACGCTGTTGCGCAAGATTCCCCACGGGCTGTTCATCTGCGGGGTCGCCGAAGGCGACACCATCAACGGCTTCACCGCCAGCTGGGTCACCCAGGGCTCCTTCGAACCACCCCTGGTGGTGGTGGCCGTGCGGGCCGACTCGACCAGTAACGGCATCATCCAGCGCACCCGGCGCTTTTCCCTCAATGTGCTCGCGGCCGATCAGAAGGATCTGGCCGCCGTGTTCTTCAAGCCCCAGAATGGCATCGGCGGCCGCTTCGATGCCGCTCCTTACAGCCTGGGATCCCTGGGCCTGCCGATCCTCGATGCGGCCCTCGGCGCCGTCGAATGCGAGTTGGTGGGTGAAGTGGCCCATGGCGATCACACCGTGTTCGTGGCCGAAGTGAAGACCGCCGTGTTGCACCGTGACGGAGCGGCCCTTGAATTGGGACCCACCGGCTGGCAGTACGGAGGCTGAGCCCGGCCCAGGATTCAGCTGCCATGGGCCGCATCGCCCAGCCCCTCCTGAGTGATTCCGATCGCCTCAGCCTGCGTCTGAAGGAGCTGCCCGCTGAGCCGGGTTGTTACCTGATGCGCGACGCTGAGGACCGCATCCTCTACATCGGCAAGTCGAAGAGCCTGCGCAGCCGTGTGCGCAGCTACTTTCGCGATTCCCATGATCTGAGCCCGCGCATCGGCCTGATGGTGCGTCAGGTCTGTGAGATCGAATTCATCGTGACCGACAGCGAAGCGGAGGCGCTGGCGCTCGAATCCAACCTGATCAAGGCCCATCAGCCGCACTTCAACGTGCTGCTCAAGGACGACAAGAAGTATCCCTATCTCTGCATCACCTGGAGCGAGCCCTACCCCCGCATCTTCATCACCCGGCGGCGGCGCCTGCGCAGCCCGCTCGATCGCTTTTACGGTCCCTACGTCGATGTGGGTCTCCTGCGCCGCACGTTCTTCCTGGTGAAGCGCGTGTTTCCCCTGCGTCAGAGGCCCCAGCCCCTCTACCGCGACCGCACCTGCCTCAATTTCGACATCGGCCGCTGCCCGGGTGTGTGCCAGGAGAAGATCAGCCCGGAGGCCTATCAGCAGATCCTGCGCAAGGTGGCGATGGTGTTCCAGGGCCGCAGCGATGAGCTGCTGGACCTGTTGAGTGCCCAGATGCAGCGCTACGCCGAGCGCGAGGATTTCGAGGCCGCGGCACGGGTGCGTGACCAGCTGCAAGGGCTCGAGCAGCTCACGGCCGAGCAGAAGATGACCCTGCCCGATGCCTCGGTGTCGAGAGATGTGCTGGCCTTGGCCTCGGATCAGCGGCTGGCGGCGGTGCAGCTGTTCCAGATGCGCGCTGGCAAGCTGGTGGGTCGTCTCGGGTACACCGCTGACGCCAGCATCGCCGCCCCGGGGGAGATCCTGCAGCGGGTGCTGGAGGAGCACTACAGCCAGGTGGAGTCCGTGGAGATCCCACCCGAGGTGCTGGTCCAGCACCCCCTGCCCCGCCAGCAGCTGGTGCAGGAGTGGCTGAGCGAGCGACGTGGTCGCAAGGTGCGGGTGGCGCACCCTCAGCGGCAGCAGAAAGCCGAATTGATCGAGCTGGTGGAGCGCAACGCCGCATTCGAGCTCAGCCGTGCCCAGCGCAGCGCCGAGCAGCATCAGTTGGCTACAGAGGACCTCGCCCAGCTGCTCGACCTCCCCCAGCCACCGCGCCGCATCGAGGGGTACGACATCAGCCACATTCAGGGAAGTGACGCGGTGGCCTCCCAGGTGGTGTTCGTCGATGGGCTGCCCGCCAAGCAGCACTACCGCAAGTACCGGATCCAGAGCAGCAGCATCAGCGCCGGCCACTCCGACGACTTCATGGCGATGGCGGAGATCATGCGGAGGCGGTTCCGCCGCTGGTCACAGGCGAAGGCTGAGGGGGGCGACCTGGCCGAGCTGCGGCGCAGCGGCGACAGCGCCCTGCACACCGGCGGTCTGGGGGACTGGCCCGATCTGGTGATGATCGATGGCGGCAAGGGCCAGCTCTCAGCGGTGATGGAGGCCCTGCGCGAGCTGGATCTGCACGAGGAGCTGGTGGTGTGCTCGCTGGCGAAGCAGCGGGAGGAGGTGTTTCTGCCGGGGGCCAGTCAGCCGCTCGAGAGTGAGCCCGACCAGCTCGGTCTGCGGCTGCTGCGTCGGCTGCGCGATGAGGCACACCGCTTTGCGGTCAGTTTCCACCGCCAGCAGCGAGGGGAGCGGATGAAACGCTCCCGTCTCTCGGAGATCCCCGGCCTCGGTCCCAAGCGGGTCAGGGATCTGCTTGCTCACTTCCGCTCGATTGACGCCATTCAGCTGGCCAGCCCCGAGCAGATCGCCGCTGCTCCTGGGGTGGGTCCAGCCCTGGCCCGGCAGGTGTGGAGCTATTTCCATCCCGGCGATCCAGAGGAGATGGCGGAAGGAGAGTCGGCCGTGGAACCGCTGGCGGTGGGCTCAGGGGCGATGCCTTGAGCTGCTCCACGGCCACGGCGAGTCCCGGCATCCGCGCCGATCCCAAGGCCACTGAGGCGGGTGAACAACTCCCCTAACTTGTGAATCTGCTGTTCCTTGCCCCGATGACGCTGTCGGCCCTGCCACCGGAGGCCTATCTCTGGTTCAAAACCCTGCACATCGTGGGGGTGGTGGTGTGGTTCGCCGGGCTGTTCTACCTCGTGAGGCTGTTCATCTATCACGTGGAGGCGGAGGCTCTGGAGGAGCCTCTGCGCAGCGCCTTCCAGCAGCAGTACACCCTGATGGAGCGGCGGCTGGCCAACATCATCACCACCCCGGGCATGGTGGTGGCTGTGGCCATGGCGGTGGGCCTGCTGGTCGCCCAGCCCATCTGGCTGAAGCAGGGCTGGATGCACGCCAAGCTGGCCGTGGTGCTGGCTCTGCTGGCCTATCACTGGTTCTGTTACCGCCTGATGGGCCAGCTGCGCCAGGGAAGCTGCCGCTGGAGCGGGCGGCAACTGCGGGCCCTCAACGAGCTCCCCACCCTGATGCTGGTGCTGGTGGTGATGCTGGTGGTGTTCAAGGGTCAGTTCCCCACCGGCGCGGCCACCTGGTTCCTGGTGGCCCTGGTGGTGGCGATGGCTGGCTCGATTCAGTTCTATGCCCGCTGGCGCCGCCTTCGCGTCGAACAAGAGGCCCTCGCCGGTGGCGCCTGAGCATCCGCTGGTGCCTGTCCTGCGGGGCGTGGAGGCCTCCTGTTGCCCAGGGCGGCTGAATTTTCACTGCCACACCACCTGCAGCGACGGCAGCCTCCAGCCGGAATGGCTGGCTGACCAGGCGGTTGACCTGGGGCTCGAGCACTTCGCCGTGACCGATCACCACAGCGCGGCTGCCTTCGAGCCCCTGCAACGGCGACTGGCCCAGCACCGGGAGAGGGGTTGGACGGTTCCCACCCTCTGGAGCGGCGTGGAGATCAGCTGCCTGCTGGAGGGTTGTCTGGTCCACGTGCTCGGGCTTGGCTTCGAGCCTGGCCATGCAGCCCTTGCCCCATATCTCGAGGGCAGTGCTGTGGTGGGTCCGGCGCTCCGGGCCGAGGCCGTGCGCCGGGCGATCCATGCCGCGGGTGGCCTGGCCCTGCTGGCCCATCCCGCCCGTTACCGCCTCCCTTTCCACCTGTTGATCGCGGCGTCGGCGGAGCTGGGCTTCGATGGCGCTGAGGCCTACTACGACTACGAGCAAGGGGAGTCCTGGCGCCCCTCAGCGCTGGTGTGCGACGCGATCGCGGCCCAGCTGAATCGGCTGGGATTGCTGACGAGTTGCGGTACTGATACCCATGGTCTGGGGCTTGGCGGCCGTTAGGCTCATTGATAGGTTTCCGTTCCCTGACCATGGGTCTGTTCGATCGTCTGCTCGGCAACCGCTCCGAAGGAGCTTTCTCCTCCAAGGCCCCCAAGGCCAAACCGGCGAAGGCGAAGCAGGAAGAGAGCTTCTACCTCGATCCAGACGCCTCGAGCAGCCTGGGTGATGTGACCTTCATGCGGCGCTCGAACAAGATTCGCCACACCTTCCCCGGTAACGCCGACAACCCTGGCGGCAAGGAAATGATCCAGGAGGTGGATTCGATGGCGGCTCGGCTCGAGAAGGCCAGCACGGGCCTGCCCGGAACCGAGGCGAAGGCCATCAACACCAACCTCACCGGTGGTGTGCCCAAGCCGGTCAAAAAAACCTTTGCCGAGAAGTTGAGCTCGGCGGAGCTGAGCAAGCGCCTCAGGGGAGCTGCCGTGGGTGGTGTCAACGCCGCTGGCGGTGCAGCACCAGCCGCCCGTAAGGCTGCTGGGAGCTCGGCCGATGGGCAGCCGAGCAGCGGCCTGCAGCAGGCCAAGCCCGGCACCATTGATGCCTTCAAGGACATGGCCAAGGAGATCAACTCCTGATCAGCCCTCCACCAGGCATTCACTGCTGAGCACCAACTGCCGGAGATGCGCCAGTTGCTCAGGGCTGGCCCTCTCCCACAGTCGGCGGTTGTGGGCTTCCAGCAGCCTCTCGGCCATGTCGCGCAGGGCCCAGGGATTGGCCTGGCGCAGGAAGTCCAACAGGGTTTCATCTCCCAGCCAGGTGTCGCAGATGGCGCCGTAGCTCCAGTCCGGCACCCGGCCGGTGCTGGCGTCGTAGGCGAAGAGGTAATCGAGGCTGGCCGCCAGCTCGAAGCCCCCCTTGTAGCCATGGGCGCGCATCCCCTCGATCCAGCGCGGGTTGAGCACCCGCGAGCGCAGCACCTTGTCGAGTTCCCGCTCCAGCCGATGCAGGCGGGGCCGCTGGTGGCGGGAATGATCCCCGAACCAGAGGGCCGGTGCCGAACCGCGCACGCGCTCCGTGGCGGCGCTCAGCCCCCCCTGGAACTGGTAATAGTCGTCGGAATCGAGCAGGTCATGCTCTCGGTTGTCCTGGTTGTGCAGCACCACCTGAACCTGGCGCAGCCGTTGCTCCAGCCCGCCGCGATCGGCGATCGCCTCACCGCTGCCCTCGTAACGCCAGCTGCTCCAATTGAGGTAGGCCTCGCCCAGATCGCTCCGCTCCTCCCACTGGCCGCTGTCGATCAGGCCCTGCAGGCCTGCCCCATAGGCCCCCGGCGCTGAGCCATAGACCCTGGCGCAGTGACCTTCGCGCATCAGCGCCGCCGCCAGGGGATTATCCGGTTCCGCCTCCTGCAGGCCCGCCACCAGGGTCGTGGCCCGGTTGACCCAGCCCACCAGCTGGGGGAAGGCATCCCGGAACAGGCCGGAGATGCGCAGGGTCACATCGACCCGGGGACGCCCCAGCAAGGACAGCGGGATCACCTCCAGGTCCACCATCCGCCGGGTAGGCCCGTCCCAGACCGGCCGCACCCCCATCAAGGCCAGAGCCTGGGCGATGTCTTCACCGCCGTTGCGCATCGTTGCTGTCCCCCAGACCGACAGGGCCAGGTGGCGCAGATCGTCACCGTCCTCCTGCAGGTGCAGCTCCAGCAGCAACTCGGCGCTGCGCCGTCCGAGATCCCAGGCCGCTTCGCTGGGCAGTCCGCGCAGATCGACGCTGTAGAAGTTGCGGCCGGTGGGGAGAAGATCGGGACGGCCGCGGGTGGGGGCCCCGGAGGGACCGGCGGCAATGCGCTCCCCCGCCACCCCTGCGAGAAAGGCTTCTCGCTCCGCCTCACCGCAACGCAGCAGCCGTGGGATCAGGTCGCCGCTCACTCGCTCCAGTACCGAGCGCGTGATGGCGCCGCAGGGCTGTGCTTCGACCATGGGAATCGGCCGGGACTCCAGCAACGACTCAAGGGGCGGCACCAGCAGGGGTCGCAGCAGTTGAAGCGCCCACGCCTCCAGCAGGGCCACGCCATCACCGATCCGGCGGCAGGCCTGGGCCGACTCCGTCGTTGTCCCGCCAGGAGTTGCCGCTGTGGGCGTGGCTCCGCCTGCGGCCAGGGCTGTCAGCAGCAGCTGCCAGTCGGCCGGATCCAGGGGCTCGTCTTCCGGATCTGCCCAGGGATCGAACGTCAGTCCCAGATCCTTCGCCAGGGCCTGGGTCAGTCCTGGCCCCTCGGCGAGAGGTGGCCGCGCCAGGCAGAGCAGCAGCTCCAGAAGCGGCTCCGGGGAGGGCAAGTGGCCGTAGACGTGCAGGCCCGTGCGGATCTGGGCCTCCTTGAGCTCACAGAGGTAGCCGTCGGCGCGATCGATACGGCTCTCCAGATCAGAGGCCTCCAGGGGCAGCTCCAGGGTTTCGAGGGTCTCGGCCAGGCGCTGGCGCAGGGGTTCCACCCGCCCGCTGCCCAGTTGGCAGGCTTCCCAGTACTCATCCAGCAGGGCCTCCAGGGTCTGGAGCGGCCCGTGCAACCCCGCACGCCCCAGGGGCGGGGTGAGGTGGTCGAGGATCACGGCCTGGGCTCGGCGCTTGGCCTGGGAGCCTTCGCCGGGATCGTTGACGATGAAGGGATAGAGGTGGGGCATCGGCCCCAGGGCCCACTCGGGAAAACACTGGCTCGAGAGCCCCAGCCCCTTGCCCGGCAACCACTCCAGGTTGCCGTGCTTGCCCACGTGCACCACCAGCTGGGATCCCTCCACCTCCCGCAACCAGAGGTACTGGGCCAGATAGGCGTGGGTGGGGGGCAGATCGGGGCTGTGGTAGCTGAGGCTGGAGTCGCGGTCGTAGCCCCGCTCCGGCTGGATCAGCACATGGGTGCGGCCGAAACGCAGACCTCGGATCGGAAAACCGGCTCCGCTGGCGGTGCGCTCCAGTCCGCCGTCCTTGTCGGGGGAACCCCAGCGCCGCTCGATCAGATCCCGTCCAGCCTGCGGCAGCCCGCCATACCAGAGCTGGTAGGTGGCCAGGGGGAGGTGGTCGAGGGGCGGCCGGTGGCTGCTCTCGGCATCGTTGCTGCGGCCCGCCAGCAAACGACGGATCAGCTCCTGGCCATCCTGAGGGAGCGACTCCGCTTTGCCGAGGTCGTAGCCGGCGGCGGCCAGCCAGTGCAACATGGCCGCCGCACTCGCGGGGGTGTCGAGACCCACGCCATTGGCCAGGCGGCTGTTGCGGGTGGGGTAGTTGGCAAGCACCAGCGACAGGCGCCGCTGGGCCGGGGGAGTGCCGCGCAAGCTCACCCAGGCCTGCACCAGCTGGGCGATCCAGTCGAGGCGCTCGGGATCCGGCTCGTAACGGTGCAGAGCGGTGGTGAGCCGGTCATCGGCCCGGTCGGCAGCCTCCTTGAACGCCCCCACCCGGGTGGTGAGGCGGCCATCCAGCTCCGGCAGCGCCACCTGCAGGCTCAGATCCAGCGGGCTGAGGCCGATGCTGCTGCTCCGCCAGCGGTCTCGGCTGGAGCTGCTGCAGAGCAGCTGCAGCACCGGTACGTTCAGGGCCTCCCAGAGCGGAGCGCCGAGGCCCGCCTCCTCGAACTGCACAGAGGCGAAGGAGGTGGTGCACAGCACCGCCTGCACCCCTTCGCGCCCCAGCAGGTCGGCCACACCGCGTTGCACCGCTCCATCGCGCAGGCCGCTCACCCAAAGGGCCCTGGGGCAGAGTCCGCGCCGGCGCAGGGCGCTCAGGGTGGCCTCGGCCAGGGCGGTGTCGCCTGCCTGCAGCAGGGCGCGGTAGAGCACCAGGCCGACCCGGGGTCCGGGATCCGCCCGCCAGTCGTGGGGGGCCGGATCGGGCAGGGGTTGGGTCAGCGGCGGCTCTGGCTGCTCCCCCACCAGCAGGGCGCCGAGGCTGAGCAGCACCCGGCGCAGGTTGGCGCGCCCCCCTTCCCGCAGGCAGCGGCCGAATGCCAGGGCCAGGGCCTGATCCACAGTGCCCAGGCTCGCCAGGTCGCTCTCGTCTTCGCTGGTGCCGGCCACCACCACCAGCTGGCGGTCAGGGCCGTTGGCCCAGCGGCGCAGCCGCTCCAGTCCATAGCTCCAGTGGCCCCGGCCCCCCAACAGGCGCACCAGCACCAGACGGGTGTCCCCCAGGCTGGTGGCCAGATAGTGGTCAATCACGGCGGGGTGATCCAGGGCCGCGAGATTGAGGCCGCGCACCTCCTGGCGGAGCAGGGCCGGCTCGTCGCGCAACAGGCCCGCGAGGGCGCTCAGGTCGGTGTCGGCGCTGCTGAGCAGCAACAAGGGAGCCGACGGCTGCTCCACATAGAGGGGACCATCCGTGTCGCCGGTGGCGCCGGGAACTGCCGCAAGCCGATGCATCGGCCCATCCTCGGTCCTGACGGTGAGAAGATCGTGGCCCGTCCACGGTGCGGAGCCGGCCGCTCCTCCCCCTTGCCAAGCGTCTCCGCATGCAGAAATTTCTCCCCTACGCCTGGTTCCAAGGCGGTTGCGTTCCGTTCGCCGAGGCCACCCTCTCGGTGGCCACCCACGCGCTGCATTACGGCACCGGCGCCTTCGGGGGGATGCGGGCCCTGCCCAACCCTTCGGATCCTGGCGAAATTCTGCTCTTCCGCGCCGACCGCCACGCCCGCCGACTGAGCCAGAGCGCCCGACTGCTGCTGGCCGAACTGGAGGAGAGCACGATTCTCAGCGCCATCGACGCCTTTCTGCAGGCCAACCGTCCCACCACCCCGATCTACCTGCGGCCGTTCGTCTACACCAGTGATCTCGGCATCGCGCCGCGTCTGCACGACATCGAGACCGACTTCCTGATTTATGGCATCGAGCTGGGCGACTACCTCTCCCCCGATGGTGTGAGCTGCCGCGTCAGCAGCTGGACCCGCCAGGAGGACCGCTCCCTGCCACTGCGCGGCAAGATCAGCGGCGCCTACATCACCAGCTCCCTGGCCAAGACGGAGGCGGTGAAGAGCGGCTTCGATGAGGCCCTGCTGCTCAACAGCCGTGGCAAGGTCAGTGAGGCCAGTGGCATGAACCTCTTCATCGTTCGCGAGGGCGTGCTGATCACCCCGGGGGTTGATCAGGACATCCTGGAGGGCATCACCCGCGCCAGCATCCTGGAGCTGGCCCGTGCTCTCGACATCCCTGTGATCGAGCGGGCGGTCGACAAGACCGAGCTGTTCGTGGCCGACGAGGTGTTCCTCAGCGGCACTGCGGCACGGGTGACCCCGGTGCGGCGGGTTGAGACCACCGATCTGCCCACGGAGCGCCCTGTGATGGAGCTGCTGCGGGAGCGGCTCACCCAGATCACCATGGGCAAGGACCCCAGCTACGACCACTGGGTCACCCGCATCCGCCTGCGCGACTGATTTCTAGAGTGATCGCTGGCACGATCACGCGATGACGGCACTGGTTGGCGGGGCTGCGGCGGCAAGGACAGGAACCGGCAGAGTCGGTTTTCTGGAGCACCTGCACGGCCCTGACCGGCCCGTGGTTGTGTTCGATGGCGCGACCGGTACCTCGCTGCAGCAGATGGATCTGAGCGCCGAGGACTTCGGTGGCGCCGCCCTCGAGGGCTGCAACGAGAACCTGGTCTTCACCCGCCCTGACGCCGTGCAGGCCGTGCACCGTCAGTTTCTCGAGGCGGGCTGCGATGTGATCGAAACCGACACCTTCGGCGCGGCCTCGATCGTGCTGGCGGAATACGGGCTGGAGGATCAGGCCTTCGCCCTCAACCAACGGGCCGCCGAGCTGGCCCGCGAGATGGCCGATCGCTACAGCACCCCCGCCAAGCCCCGGTTCGTGGCGGGCTCCATGGGCCCCACCACGAAGTTGCCCACCCTGGGACATATCGACTTCGACACGATGAAGGCCTCCTTCCGTGAGCAGGCTGCGGGGCTGCTGGCGGGGGATGTCGATCTGTTCATCGTCGAGACCTGTCAGGACGTGCTGCAGATCAAGGCGGCGCTCCAGGGCCTGGAGGAGGCCTTTGAGGCCGCCGGCCAGCGACGGCCCTTGATGGTCTCGGTCACGATGGAGACCACCGGCACGATGCTGGTGGGCTCCGACATCGCCGCAGTCGTCTCGATTCTGGAGCCCTTCCCGATCGATGTGCTCGGCCTCAACTGCGCCACCGGTCCCGAGCAGATGAAGGCTCACATCCGCTACCTGAGTGAGCACAGTCCGTTTGTGATCAGCTGCATTCCCAACGCCGGACTCCCGGAGAATGTGGGTGGTGTGGCTCACTATCGGCTTACCCCCCTAGAGCTGCGGATGCAGCTGCTTCACTTTGTCGAGGATCTGGGTGTGCAGGTGATCGGTGGCTGCTGCGGCACCACCCCCAGCCATATCGCAGCACTGGCTGAGCTGGCGGCGGATCTTCACCCCAGCCCCCGGCCCGTGCGGCTGCCGGAGCAACGGCTGGCGCGTCCTGCTCTGCAGTGGGAACCGGCGGCGGCCTCGATCTACGGCATCACTCCTTATCACCAGGACAATTCGTTTCTGATCATCGGCGAACGGCTCAATGCCAGCGGCTCCAGGAAGGTGCGTGACCTCCTCAATGCTGAAGACTGGGACGGGCTGGTGGCCCTGGCTCGCGGCCAGATCAAGGAAAATGCCCATGTGCTCGATGTCAACGTCGACTATGTCGGTCGCGACGGCGAGAAGGACATGCACGATCTGGTCAGTCGCCTGGTCACCAATGTGAATCTGCCCCTGATGCTGGATTCAACCGAGTGGCAGAAGATGGAGGCTGGCCTGAAGGTGGCTGGTGGCAAGTGCATCCTCAATTCCACCAACTACGAGGATGGCGATGAGCGCTTCTTCAAGGTGCTGGAGCTGGCCCGCCGCTATGGAGCTGGGGTGGTGGTGGGCACCATTGATGAGGAGGGAATGGCCCGCACAGCGGAGCGCAAGTTCTGCATCGCCCAGCGGGCCTACCGCGACGCCGTTGAGTATGGAATCCCGGCCCGTGAGATCTTCTACGACCCCCTCGCCCTGCCCATCTCCACAGGCATCGAGGAGGACCGGCGCAATGCCGTCGCCACGATCGAGGCCATCCGCCTGATTCGCGCCCATCTGCCGGGCGTTCATGTGGTGCTGGGAGTGAGCAATGTGAGCTTCGGGCTCTCACCGGCGGCTCGGATCGTGCTCAATTCCGTCTTCCTGCACGATTGCTGCGAGGCGGGCCTGGATGCCGCCATCGTCAGCCCGGCCAAAATTCTGCCCCTCGCGAAGATCACCGAGGAGCATCAGCAGGTCTGCCGTGATCTGATCAACGATCGCCGCCGTTTCGAATCGGAGGCGGCAGGGGCGATCTGCACCTACGACCCCCTCACCGTGCTCACCGGACTGTTCGAGGGGGTCAGTGCGAAAGAGGCAAGGGCATCGGGTCCCAGCCTGGCCGATCTGCCCGTGGAGGAGCGCCTGCGTCAGCACATCATCGATGGCGAACGCATCGGGCTAGAGCCGGCACTTGAGGAGGCCATGGCCAGCCACCCGCCGCTGCAGATCATCAACACCTTTCTGCTCGATGGCATGAAGGTGGTAGGGGAGCTGTTTGGCTCCGGTCAGATGCAACTCCCCTTCGTGCTTCAGAGCGCCGAAACGATGAAGGCAGCAGTGGCTTTTCTTGAGCCGCACATGGAGAAGGTTGATGGGGTGAGCAGTGCCAAGGCCAAGTTCCTGATCGCCACCGTCAAGGGCGATGTGCACGACATCGGCAAGAACCTGGTTGATATCATTCTGACTAACAACGGCTACGAGGTGATTAATCTTGGCATCAAGCAGGGGGTAGAGGCGATCATCGAAGCCCAGCGTCTTCATCAGGCGGACTGCATCGCCATGAGCGGTCTGTTGGTGAAATCGACTGCCTTCATGAAGGACAACCTGCAGGCTTTCAATGAGGCGGGCATCACCGTTCCGGTGATCCTCGGTGGGGCGGCCCTTACCCCCCGCTTCGTGCAGAAGGACTGCCGCTCCGTGTACATCGGCCAGGTGATCTATGGCCGCGATGCCTTTGCCGATCTGCGCTTCATGGATGCGCTCTCGGAGGCCCGCAGGACCAGCCAATGGGATGACCGCCTCGGATTCCTCGCCGGTGCCCCTGCGGGGCTCGGCCTGGAGGCCGAAGCCGAGCCCGCGATGGCGGCGGAACGGATCGACACGCCTGATCAGGCCACTTCTGCTGAGTCCGCAGCAGTTGGAGCTGCTGCCACCCCAGAGACAGCCAGCGATCTTGACGCCACCAGCCACTTCGAAGTCACCAGCGATCGCTCTGAGGTGGTGCCGGAGGAGCCCGCCGTGCAACCCCCCTTCCTGGGCAGCTGCCTGATTCAGGAGAGCCAGATTCCCCTCGACGAGGTGTTTGCCTATCTGGACCGCAACGCCCTCTTTGCCGGCCAGTGGCAGCTCCGCAAGAGCCAGGAGCAGAGCCGTCAGGCCTATGAGGCGATGCTGGCTGAGACAGCCGAGCCCGTCTTGCAGCGCTGGATCGAGCGCTGCCGGCAGGAGGTCCTGCTCACGCCCCGTGTCGCCTACGGCTACTACCCCTGCGGCCGTGAAGGCAATGCCCTTGTGGTGTTCGATCCCGATGGCAGCGGGCGGATCCTCGGACGCTTCGAGCTGCCGCGTCAGCGGGGCGGCAATCGCTACTGCATCGCCGATTTCTTTCGCGATCTCAGCGAAGGCGGGCCCAGTGATGTGCTGCCGATGCAGGCGGTGACCATGGGCGAGCGGGCCAGCGCCTATGCCCGGGAGCTTTTCGCCGCCGATCGCTACACCGACTATCTCTACTTCCATGGGCTGGGCGTCCAGATGGCCGAGGCGCTGGCGGAATGGACCCACGCCCGCATCCGACGGGAGCTGGGCTTTGCGGCCGAGGAACCGGCGGTCCTGCGCGACGTGCTGGCCCAGCGCTACCGCGGCAGCCGTTTTTCCTTTGGCTATCCGGCCTGCCCCAACGTGGCCGATTCCCGCCAGCAGCTGACCTGGCTCGATGCCGGCCGTATCGGCTTGACCATGGATGAGAGCGATCAGCTCGATCCCGAGCAGAGCACCACTGCCCTGGTGGCGGTTCACAGCCGTGCCCGCTATTTCAGTGCCTGATTCCACCGGCGCCAGGACTGCCGGGGCGGTGGCAGGCTGAGGCGGTGTCTGCCTGTTCTGCCATGGCCATTGCCGGTCCTGATGGTGTTGATGCGGCGATCGCCGCCGGCCTTGATCTCGATGGAAGCCCCATCCCCGCCGAAATGCTCAGCCTCTACAACGAGGTGATGGCGCTGGAGGCTCAGCGGGCCCGCAGCGGAGTGCGGAAGTCGATGCGCAACCGTGTGGTGAAGACCGGCTCCAAGCATCTGGACCAGGCCAGCCTCGATGCCAGGCTGAAGGCCGCCGGCTGGGAGGGCCTCAAGGCCAAGGAGATCGATTTCTTCTACGGCTGAGGCTCAGAGCGATTCGAGGCTGTCGATCACGTCCTGCTGGAAGGCCTCCAGGTCATTGGAGTCGCTCAGATCAATGCCCTCTCCAGCGGCGTTCTGGGTGAGTTCCTGGAAGTGGAAGGCCCCCTCCCCATGGGCCAGAAATTCCATGGCGGAGGTTTCACCGCTTTCCTTGAAGGCGTCATACAGGGCCATGAAGGCAGCGTCTTCGGCGTAATCCCAGCTCATGAAGGTGTTGAAGGCAAGGCGGAAGGGCGGCAGAAGGAGGCCTTCCAACACCACAGCTCAATGAGCTTTAACGCCTGCCCCCCCGAATCCGTCAACCTCTCCGCTGGATTTCGTGCCCGCTGCTGGTCAGACTCGGGGTTCATGCCTGGGATTTTGCGTGGATCAATCGTCGACAGCACCCAGCCCGTTGTCGCTGAATGTGCTGGGGCAGCCTCTGGTGGTCTGTGGTTGTGAGCCGATGACCGGCTGGTTCCGTGATGGCCACTGCCGCACCGATCCCTCTGACCATGGTCGGCACACGGTCTGTTGCGTCATCACCGATCTGTTTCTGCGCTATTCCCTCTCCCAGGGCAACGACCTCAGCACCCCCAGGCCCGCCTACGGCTTTGCGGGCCTCAAGCCCGGCGACCACTGGTGCGTCTGTGCCGCCCGCTGGCTGGAGGCCTACGACGACGGCGTGGCGCCACCGGTGCGGCTGGAGGCCACCGAGGCCTCCAGCCTGGAGCTGATCCCCCTGGAGCTGCTTCAGTCATTCGCCCACTCCCCCTCCCCCCAGGCCTGAAGCCCCAGCCTCACCAGGGAATCGTCGTCCCGTCCCAGGCTAGGAAGCGGCCGGATTGGGCGGGCCCCTGGTCGGCGATCACATCGAGCAGCTGGTTGGCGGCTCGCTCAGGGTTGAACAGCCGCTCCGCCGGCACTGAGCGGTGAAAGGGTTCGGAGAGCGCCGTGGCAGTGGTGCCCGGATGCAGCAGGCTCACGCAGGCCAGGGGCAGGCGCCGCTCCCATTCCAGGGCCAGACAGCGGAGCAGCTGGTTCTGGGCCGCCTTGGCGGCCCGGTAGCCATACCACCCACCCAGCTGGTTGTCGCTGATGCTGCCCACCCGGGCTGAGAGGCTGGCGAAGTGCACGGGCTCCTGGCGGGGCAGCAGGGGTTCCAGGGTTCGGGCCAGCAGAGCCGGGCCATAGGCATTCACGCTGAACAGGCGCTCCAGGGAGCTGCGCTGAAGTTGCTGCAGCCGCTTCTCCGGTTGGAGGTCACCGTCGTGGAGCAGGCCGGCGGTGTTGATCACCAGCCGCAGGTGCACCTCCTCCTCCCGCAGCCGACTGGCGCAGGCCTCAAGGCTGGAGTCGTCGGTGAGATCGAGGCCCAGGACCCGCTCGGGCGGCACCACTCGTGCCGCTGGCCCCGGCGGCCGCCGGCTGGTGGCCCACAGCCGCAGGGCCGGGGCCCGTTGCGCCAGAGCCTGGAGCAACGCCTGGCCGATGCCGCCGCCGCCGCCCACCACCAGGGCATCCCCCCGCCAGTGGGAGAGCCCCTCGGCGCCTTCAGAGGCTCCAGCTCCCTGAGCTGGCATCGACATGGAAAGCTGCGAAAGAGGAATGTCCCATCATGGTGAGATGGCACTGCGCATTGGCATCTTCGGGCAAGGCGCTTGGGGCCGCGCCCTTGGCCGGGTGTTCCAGCAGGGTGGCCACCAGCTCAGCAGCTGGTCGCGCCGCGACGGCGGTGAGCCCGCCGACCTGCTGGCGGACCAGGACGTGATCCTCTGTGCCATCGCCATGGCCGGTGTACCGGAGCTGTCCCAGAGGCTCTCCCCCCGGTGGCCCTCGGGGCTGCCTCTGATCAGCTGCACCAAGGGCCTGAACCTGCAGCACCACCTCACCGCCTCCCAGCTCTGGCAGCGCTCGATTCCCAGCCTCTCCAGCCTGGTGCTGAGTGGCCCCAACCTGGCTGGCGAGCTGGAGAGGGGGCTGCCGGCGGCCAGTGTGCTGGCTTCACGTCACTCTGATCTGGCCCAGTCGCTGCAGCAGGGCCTCAGCAGCGATCAACTGCGGCTGTACACCAACACCGATCCGATCGGCACCGAGCTCTCCGGTGCCCTCAAGAACGTCATGGCCGTAGCGGCCGGTGTCTGCGATGGGTTGGGCCTGGGAGCCAACGCCAAGGCCTCCCTTCTCACCAGGGGGCTGGCGGAGATGGGGCGCCTCAGCCAGCAGCTGGGCGGTGTTCCCGACACCCTCTATGGGCTTGCCGGGCTGGGAGATCTGCTGGCCACAGCGAACAGCCGTCTCAGCCGCAACTATCGCTTCGGTCTGCACCTGGCGGATGGACTCAGCGCCGAGGAGGCGATCCGGGCCATCGATGCCACGGTGGAGGGCCCATCAACGGCCGTCGCCGCCCTGGCCCTGGCGGAGCGGGGCGGAGCCCGCTTGCCGATCTGCGCCCAGGTGGTGGGCCTGATCGAGGGGCGCATCACCCCCCATGAGGCCGTGCGCGCTTTGATGGAGCGGGATCTCAAGGCTGAGGAACGATGAGCGACGGCACCCTGCCCGCCGTCCTGATCACGGCCTTCGCCGAGCGACCGCTCCAGGGCAACGGTGCCGCGGTCGTGGCCCTGGAGCAGCCAGCCCCGGCCGCCTGGATGCAGGCGGTGGCCGCCCTGCTCCGCCAGTCGGAGACGGCGTTCCTGCTGCCCCTCAGCAGCCTCGGGCCTGGGACTGAGCCCGCGGGCGAGTGGGCCCTGCGCTGGTTCACGCCGCGCTGTGAAGTTCCGCTCTGCGGCCACGCCACCCTGGCCTCCGCCCTGGCTCTCGGCCACTGGGGAATGCTGGCGCGAGGGACTTCGATCCGTTTGCACAGCCGCTCAGGGCCGCTGCTGGTGAGCCTGAGCCAATCCGTTGCGGGCCGTGCCCAGCTGGTTCTCCCCTCAGCAGGCCTTGAGCCCTCGCCCCTGCCCGCTGAGCTGGATCGGTTGCTGGGGGTGACGCCGGTTCGCGGCTGGCGTTCGGCCCTGGGCTACTGGGTGGCGCTGTTGCCGCCGGAGCTGGACCTGGCTGGCCTGGATGGGGACTCTCTCGCGCAGGAGTTGCGCGGAGAAGTGCGCCAGGGCCTGGTGCTGATGCAGGCGTTGGCGGCCAGCGGCCATTCCCCCACGGTGCAGGGGTTTCCAGCCGACTACCAGTTGCGTTTCCTGGCACCGGGCCTCGGTATCAGCGAAGATCCGGTCACTGGATCCGCCCATGCCCTGGTAGCCCCCTGGTGGTGTGATCAGCTGCGGCGCGAGCGGGTGGTCGGCTGGCAACCATCCCCCCAGGGCGGCGGAATGGTGTGCGAACGGCTGTCTTCAGGCATGATCCGCCTGTCGGGTTCGGGTCAACTGCTGTGGGATGGCCGCTTGAGCGCTGGTGTCGAGGCTGGAGAAGCCGAGGACTGGGGCTGCTGTCTGCCCGGCCAGGGCTGAACCGTGTTCTCGTCACCGCTCCTCTGAGCGTGGTGGCGCTGGGCCTTGGCTTCCTGGCCCAGCAGGCGTTCACCGAGCCCCGCTCCAGCCTCGACGCCAAGGTGATGGAGGCGCTGTTGCCGGCCACGGCTGCCGACGACCCCGACCGTCAGGCCGAGGCGCGGCAGCTGGAGGAGATCCAGGCACGCCGCGCCGACGCGGCCATTCCCCCTCCCTCTTCCGGCATGGCCCCCAGCGGTGACCTGGCCCTGGCGGAACCTGCCGCTGGTCGCCCCGTTCCCCTGGAGGCGCGGGTGGCCCTGCTGCGCCAGGCCGGTCGGCCCACACTCTCGGCCAGGGGCCCCTGGCAGCTGCTGGACGGCGATGGCCGGGTGCTGCTCCGCGGGGGTGCCGGTGACTCTGTGGACTGGAGCAGTCAGAGCAGCGCTGATCTCTGGTTGGAGAGCGCCGGCGGCCAGGCCTTGCTGGTCAATGGTCTGCCCTATGAGGGCCGCCTTCGCCTGCTGCGGGAGGGGAGCGGTATCACCCCGATCAACCACCTGCCGCTGGAGCGCTACATCGCCTCGGTGGTGGGGGCAGAAATGCCCAGTTCCTGGTCGATGGAGGCGCTCAAGGCCCAGGCGGTGGCCGCCCGCTCCTACGCCCTGGCCCATCTGGCCCGGCCCGCCAACCGCTACTGGCATCTGGGGGACACGACCCGCTGGCAGGCCTACCGGGGGCTGGAGTCGGTCACGGCCCGCACCCGGGAGGCCACCGACCGCACCAATGGCCTCATCCTCAGTTACCAGGGGGGCATCGTGGAGAGCCTCTACGCAGCCAATTCCCAGATCACCCTGGAGGCCCATGGACATCTGGGGGCCAGCATGAGCCAGGAGGGTGCCCAGCAACTGGCCAGTCAGGGCCAGCGCTACAACCAGATTCTTGGTCACTACTACCAGGGGGCGTCCCTGGCACGGTTGCAGATCGGTGGAGCGAACTGAGCGCATCTGGGTTGAGGCGCTCGAGCGTGGTCGTCATGCTCTCAAGAGCGGCAGCCTCGTTCCGCTGGAGACAGAGTTGATCCCCCCTCAGGGCTGGGAACCGTTTCAGCTGCGCCGACTGCTCTCCGCCACCCCGAGGCACCTGCGGGCTCAGGGGCCCAAGCCCAACCCCTTCCGCCCCTGGGATTCGCCGCTGCAGGTGCGCCTGCTGGGACACCGCCATCTGGTGCTACTCAACAAGTACCCCGTCCAGGCGGGCCATGTCCTGCTGATCACCCAGGCCTACGAGCCCCAGTCAGGCTGGCTTGAGGACGGCGACTGGGAGGCGGTTGCTCGGGTCGATGCCGACACCGGCGGGCTCTGGTTCTTCAACAGCTGCGCCGAGGCCGGGGCCAGCCAGCCCCATCGCCACCTCCAGCTGCTGCCGCGCCATCGCGACCAGGCGGCCTGTCCGCTGGATGGGCTGCTGCGAGCCCAGCTCTCCGGAGAGGACGGACCCTGGCCCTGGGCCTACAGACTCAGCCCCCGCAGGCCCGGCGATGGAGCCGAAGCCCTGGCGGCCACTTACCACGCCCATGCCCTGGCCCTTGGTCTGGGCGAACCAGCAGGCGACCCCAGACCTCGCCATCCTTACAACCTGATGTTCAGTGATCACTGGTTCCTGACGGTGCGGCGGGAACGGGAGCATGTGGCGGGCTTCAGCGTCAATGCTCTGGGGTTTGCCGGCTACCTGCTGCTGAGCGAAGGCTCGGAGCTGGCCTGGTTGCAACGTGAGGGTCCCTGGGCCCTGCTCCAGGCGGCGGCGGCGAGAGGCTGAGGCCTGCGGTCGAAAGCTTGCTCGAACGGATCGGATCGGCTCGGCTCGGTTCGAATCAGATCAGATCAGATCAGATCAGATCAGATCGGCTCGGCTCCCAACGGATCGAATCGGAAAGGAATGAAGCCAACGCTCGGACCATTCCGTGATTTCACGGTTGCCGGGACCTGCCGGCTGGTCCGTATCTGGAAAGGGGCAGCGACCCGAGGTCGTGCCTCCTTGATCTGGCTCCAACTACATCCACCTTTCTCGATTCCGATGACCAGCGCTTCCCTTCTTCAATCCCGCCCCAGCAGCTCTGGCTTTAGCCGGCGGCTGCGCCAGCGCAATGACCGAGTGGCCAGGCACCTGGAACTGGTGCGACCGATCGCCCACCACTACAGCTCCCTATGCCGCGAGGGCCGCGACGATCTCACTCAGGTGGGACTGCTGGGCCTGCTCAGGGCAGCCGAGTTGTTCCAGAGCGAACAGGGCACGCCGTTCGAGGCCTTTGCCCGCCATCACATCCGCGGGGCGATTCTCCACTACCTCCGTGATCAGGCGCCTGTGATCCGGCTCCCCCGGCGACAGCGGGAGCTGGAGGACCGCCTGCGCCGGCTGCAGCAGAACCAGGCCGGTGGAGGCGCCGAAGGCAGCCATCGCACGGAGCCCCTGGCCAACTCCAGCCTGAGGCAACTGCTGGGCTTGAGTGAGGCTCAGTGGCAACGCTTCGAGCAACTGCGCCAGCTGGGCAGGCTCACCAGCCTGGACGGGGAGGAGGAGCGGATCGCCGCTTCCGAGCCCGAAACGGAGGAAGGTCCCGGGGGAGCCGAAGCTGGCGATCGGATCATGGTGCTTCTGGCCCAGTTGGAGCTGCGCCAACGCACCGCCGTCCAGGAGGTGGTGCTGGCGGGCCAGAGCCTCAGGGGCACGGCCCGCAAGATGCAGGTGAGCCCGATGACCGTGCATCGCTTGCTCGCTCGGGCGCTGGATACCTTGAGGCAGCGGATGGAAGGGGAGAGCCTGAGCCTCAGCCCTGATCCGGGGCTCCATCGCGGGCGATCTGCTTCTCCAGCGTGCTGATCGCGGCATTCACCGCCGCCAGTTGCCGCTCGACCCCGTCCCGCCAGTAGGTGAGCATGCGCATCTTGCGCTCCTGATGCTGACGGCGGCTGGTGGCGGGGTCGCAGCCTGAACCACCAAAGCAAGGCAGGGGAGGAAACATGAGAAAATGTCACGTGTACGGACGGTTCTAGCGAGCGGTCCACCCCTGATGCGCCGTCTCCTCCTCGATGGGGCCACGGAGCAGGTGCCGGCGAGACCTCCCCCCAGCCAAGGGTCCTGGCCCAGAGGCTGCGGGAGCGACCACCGCAAAACCGAAACACCGTCCCAGTAGAGAATCAGAGTGAGAAGATTTGGTCCCATTGGTCTCGCTGCAGTAGCCACCCTGTCCGGGGCCGGCGCGGTTCTGGAGGCACCTGCTGCTCGGGCCTCCTACGTGCAGCTGATGGCAGGGCAGGCAGCACGCCCTCTGCAGGGGCGTTTCAACGCCGTGCCGGTCCTGCACTCCAACCAGCCGGAAGAGGTGTTCGGCCCGGGGATCCTGGTGAACACGGCCCCCGGATCGGCAGTGGCCCGGGAAACCGGCCAGAGCCTGCGCAACACCAGCTTCACGTTCAACGGTGAATTCGGGTTGCACATGCACCACAAGTATTACCCCGAAGATGCCACCCGCCTCGGCTACGGCCTGGTGCGTGGCCAGCTCACCCTGGCCACGATCGTGATGAATCCCGGTTCCAGGCCGGTCACGCTCCACTTGGACCGTGGTGCCGTTCGCAACAGTTTCGAGGCGCCCTATCTGGCGAACCACCTGATGGGGGTCAAGCCCCTGGGTCCCAGGCCCTGGAACACAGGGCCTGGCGATGCCACAGCCGTGATCATGCTGCGCAATCAGCGTGATCCCAAGCTGCCCGAACGGTTCACGATTCCAGCCAACAGCCGGGCCGTTCTGTTCCACACCCGGCTTCCTGCCCGTGGCATTGCCAATGGCCTGCTCAGCGGCCGCAGTGATGGCCCCTTCCAGATGGCGGTTGTGGCCGCGGAGGATCCTCGTACCGACTCCGATCTGTTCGCTGTTCTCGACCAGGGGGTACTGGCTCCAGGCCGGATCTACCTGAGCATGCTCCCTCAGATCCAGAACCGTCAGGTGTTTTCCAGGGTCGGTGGGGTGGCCCTTGGCGATGCCTTCCAGGCCAACATCAACCATGATCTGAACCAGACCCCTCTGCATGTGCCCTTCACCAGCACCAACCGCCACCATTTCGGCACCGGGGAGATCCAGGTCAATGCCCTGGCCAGCCGCATGATCGATTCCTCTCTCGACAACGTGGGCACCTATGGAGTGCGCTTCGATGTCGAGATGAATCTGAAGGGTTCAGGTTCCTATGACCTGGTATTCAGTCATCCAACCGCCAATGGTCGTCAGTTCACCGCTTTTCGCGGATCAATCGGGATCGAAACCGACGAGGGCTATCGCGAAGTTCATGTGGGCCTGCGCTCCGGTGAAAGCCTCTCCCTGAGTTCGTTGAACCTTCGCCCCGGTGTCAACAACCGCGTCAAGGTGAGCATGGTCTACCCCGCTGATGCCACCCCGGGTCATCTGCTCAGCGTCGTGCCGGCCTATCAGCTCGCCCAGCTGCGCGAGCGGGAACGCCAGGTTGAGATCGCCCGAGCTGCTGCTGCCGCTTCGGCAGCAGCAGCCAACCGCAAGACCACTCCAGCGGCGGCCCCGCCGGCGGTCGCTGGAGGTCAGAGGCCTGCGGCTCCCAACACCACCGCAGCACGCCCGGCTCAGACCATCACCCCCGCCCCGACTTCTCCTGTCCGTCGACCTGCCAAGCCCGCCAGCGCCCGGCCTACACCGCCCCCACCGCTGCCGAGGCCGGCGATTGTGCCTGCCTGGTTGCCGCCGCTGCCACCGCTGAGGCTGCTGAACCAGATGCCTGCAGGCTCACCCACCGTGGCGGAGGTGCCCATGGGCACATCCACTCCAGCCTCCCCCCAGGAGACTCAGACGCTGCGGGATCGCTACGACGAGGCCGCCGAGACCCAGCAACGCTTTCTCAGGCAGTTGATGGGCCGTTAAGCCCGACCTGAACAGGTTGCCGTGCCCCCCGACGACACGAAGCCGGAACGCCAGAGAATTCAGCTGATCCTCCCCGTTGCCCAGGTGGAGCAGATCGATGAGCTGTGCAGACAGCTGGGTCACCGCAGCCGCGGGGCCCTGCTGGAGCGTCTGTTGGACGATCTCTTCCCCAACGGTGACGGTCTGGAGGAGGAGAGAGACGAGGACGAGGCCGGGGTTGAGGAGGAGCTGGATGGCTGCCGGGCCTTGGTGCTGGTCACGGAGCAGGCGGCCGAGCTGCTCACACTGGATGAAGGGGATGGGGAGCCTCGGATTTCAGATCAGCCCTCACTCCAGCTGCTGGACAGCTCTCCCAGTCGCGCGCAGCCCAAGCAGCCCCGAGACAACTCGGGTTCAGTCGGCATTGATCTGCCCGGCTTCGTGCGTCAGTCGTCGGCGCGGCTGAGACGCAGCCTGCATCCCCGGCCTGCCACGGCCCGAGAACCGCTGCCTTCTGTGGAGGCCCCTGAACTGGATCAGGCGTTGGTCGCTGTCGATGAGCATTGGATCAGCCTCTACGGCACGGCTGCGAACGAGGCGGTGTTGGAGGCGGCCATGCTCTGGTTGTCCCGCGATATCTGGGCTCAGTCGGATCAGTCGGAGGGGCGGCCCTTCACCTGGACCTTGATGGAACAGTGGATCAGTGGCTTCGTGAGTGGCTGGTCGCCTGGACCGCCCAGGTTCAACCGGGTGATTGTGGCCGCTGGCTTGCTGGAGGATCCCTTCAGCACCGGCACACTCACGTTGCGGATTCCCACCTTGATCCGTCGCTTCGTGCATCGCTTCCGCCGGCAACGTCAGGGAACCTCCTTCCAGAGCCTGGAGCACACGATGACGTTGCACGGCGCGTTGAAGGTGCTGGACCTGCCGACGGCCCCGGGTCACCAGCTCAGTCTCAACCAGATCCGTGAGGCCTACCGCGAGCAGGCCATGAGTCACCACCCTGATTCAGGAGGCAGCGCCGACGCGATGCGCCGCCTCAATGAGGCCTATCAATTGCTCAAGGAGCTCTACCGCCGGCCGGCCTGAACCGGGTGCCGCAGCAGTTGTGATGCTCTCAGAAAAGACTCTAGATGAGTCCCGAAGCTCGTCTCGGTTGAGAGGAAAGAGCTGTCTGTATGGGTGTTGGCGAGGTCGAGGAGTCCACCTTTTGGCCTGGTGGTCGCTCGATCGCCGCCTGGCCGTCCCCAGGTGGCCAGGCGCTCGACGGGGTGGTCTGTTCTTTTCGGCAGCAGTGCCTGTCCAACTGCGCTTGGACATGACGCCCAGGGACTTTTGTGCTGCTGAAAAGCCAGTGATAGCAAGCTTCAATCCTTCTGCGTACCTGCTGTAGACACAGGTACGCCATCGATTCTGGTTGCAATAAGCCTGCAAACCTGTCCTGGGGCGATGCTGAAATCACGCCTTTCGGGACGGAGCCAGGCTCGAGTTCAGCCTCCTTCTAGGCCTTCTCGAGTGAGAGGGAAGATCAGACCAGGACCTGGTCTCGATATGGACTCGCTTGTCCACTTCAGGACACAAGATTGGTCTTGAGCTGCGACACGGATGAATGCCATGAGTGGCCCCCTGCACGCCGCTGGTTCATGCCTTGGCTGCGGGTTCAGGTCAAACGGCTGCCGTCCAGCCAGTGCTCCTGGCGGTAGGCCCATCCTGTCGGACCAGTGGCGATGATCTTGTATGGGTCTCGTTCTGTGGTTTAGCTCTGGTCCAGGCTGAGACGGCCTCGACAGGACTCAGGCGTGCGCTGCGGGTTGGCGGGGGTTGGTTGCGATGTACGAGCTCCTGGGGGCTGCCATCAGGAGGGCACTGAAATGAATCCCGAGCGTCTCATGAGCGCCAAGGTTCTGGACTCGTACTTGGGCCAGGATGAGACGCCTGGTTTGGCTGGTCGAGCACAGTCAACGCGATCGGTCTGTCAGGCCTCCTGGAGGCCTGGACACTCGCTCTCCATGAATGGGGGTCGATGCCTGGATCCCCGGGGGTGATTGGGCCGCCATCACTAAGTGGTCAGGGCGAATCGCCTGACTGCCCTTGGACCTTTCAGCCGGCCGTAGGAAAACCCTTGAAAAAAAAGATGCTGCTGGCCCCAGGCTCAGAGAGGGGTCTGCATACCCTGGATCAGATAGTCGAAGTATGGGGAAGCACTGGCGGCATCATCGGTGCCGAGCAAGGCCAGGGAAGCTTCCTTCAGGGTTCGCATGCTCTCGACCATGCCAGCCATGGGCACGCCGAGGCTGTTGTACATCTCACGGGCCCCGTTGAGGCCGATCTCCTGGATCTTCTCTGTACTTCCAGCCAGTACGCCGTAGGTGACCAGACGCAGATACCAGCTGAAATCGCGCAGGCACTGGGCCCGCTGCTTCTGGCCATAGGCATTGCCGCCCTGGGCGACATAGTCAGGCTTGCGGGAAAAAAGAAGGCGCGCGGCCTCGTCGACGATCTTCTTTTCATTCTCCGATAAGGCCCTGGCCACGCGGATGCGCTGGGGACCGCCTGAGAGGTACTGCGCCATCGAGCGGAGCTCTCCGCCGCTGGGATACCGCAGCTGATCATCGGCTTGGAGGATCAGATCCCGAACGACGCTCATCGAGGACACCAGGCGCCAGATCACTTTATCGATCCGGGAACCCCCTTGCCGAAGGACGTCTTCAGATGTAACGCCCCTTTGCATCTAGGGTTTGATCAACGTCCAAAGCGCTCCGATCCCGATGGGACTTCCCTTGCCGGTCCCAGGAACGGAGCTGGACCTGTGCATTTCCGGCCTCAACCATCACGGCCAGGGTGTGGCGCGCATCGCCTCCCATGAGGAGGCGGCTCCCGACCTGGTGGTCTTCGTGCCCGACGCCTTACCAGGGGAGCGGGTGCGTGCCCGGGTGCACCACAAGGCCCAGCGCCATCTGGTGGCCCATCCTCTGGAGCGGCACAACGACGCCCCCGAGCGGCGTCAGCCCCCCTGCATCCTTGCCTCCGACTGCGGCGGCTGCGGCGTGCAGCACCTCAGCGACCAGGCCCAGCTGGCCTGGAAGCAGGACCTGGTCCAGCAGGCCCTGCGTCGCATCGGCGGTCAGACGCTTGAGGTGGAGCCCATCCTGGCCTCAGCCACTCCCCTTGGCTACCGCAACCGCACCACGATCCCCCTGGAGCGCTGTCCCGATGGGCAACTGCGGGCGGGTTTCTACCGCAGCGGTACCCACCGGATCGTGAACATGAACCGCTGCCCGGTGCTCGATCCCCGCATCGATGGCCTGATCGCTCCGCTCAAGCGCGATCTGGAGCAGAGCGACTGGCCTGTGGATGTGGATCTCACTGAGGGCGGCGGCCTTCGCCATCTGGCCCTGCGGGTCGGGCACCACAGCGGTGAAGTGCTGCTCACGCTGATCAGCAGCCACAGTGACCTGCCCGACCTGGCGGCCATGGCGGAGATCTGGATGGAGCGCTGGCCTGAGCTGGTGGGCGTCGGTCTCAACATCCAGCCCCTGCCCACCAACACCCTGATGGGGCCGCGCACCCTCGAGATCGCGGGTCGTCCATGGCTGAACGACAGCTTCGCGGGCCTCGAGCTCCGGATCGGCCCCGACACCTTCTTTCAGGTGCACACGGCGCAGGCCGAGCGCCTGGTGCCCCTGCTGATCGAGGCCCTCCTTCCGGCCCCTGGCCGCCGCCTCGTCGATGCCTACTGCGGCATCGGCACGTTCAGCCTGCCCCTGGCCGCCGCCGGTGCTCGGGTGCTGGGCCTGGAGCAGCACCCCTCCAGCGTGGAGCAGGCCCGTCTCAATGCCGGACTCAACGGGCTCAATGGTCTGACCCTCGAGGCCGCTGATGTGGCTCTGGCCCTGCCCGAAGCTCTTGAGGGAGCCCACGGGCTGCTGCTGGATCCGCCCCGCAAGGGTTTGCCGGAGCGGGTCTGCGAAGCGATCCTGGCTGCCCCGCCCGAGCGGGTGGCTTACCTGAGCTGCAACCCGGCCACCCTGGCGCGCGACCTGGCCAGGCTCACGGCCCCGGGAACCCTGCGCCTCCTGCGTGTTCAGCCCATCGACTTCTTTCCCCAGACCCAGCACGTGGAGGCCCTGGCCGTGCTGGAACGCACCTGGGAAACCCCCGCGACCTGAGCCGTTGGGGTGCGGTGGACGGACCAGACCTAGGAGCGCCTGGTGGCTCCGAACTGCTTCTGAAGGGCGCCCAGGATCTTCGTGTGGGCCTGCTCCACCTCCGACTCGGTGAGGGTGCGTCGGGCGTCGCGGTAGCGCAGGCGGAAGGCCTGGCTGGCGTTCCCCGCCTCCACCTGGCTGCCCTGGTAGCGATCGATCAGCTCCGCTGACTCCAGCAGGGGTTTACCAGCCTTGCGGATCGCGCTCAGCAGCTGGGCGGCAGTGACGGCATCGGGCACCACCAGGGCCAGGTCGCGCTCGGAGGCCGGCACGGTGGCGAAGGGAGCGAAGGCCGGCTGCCAGCGGTTGCGCCGGGTGGCGGCGCTGAGCAGCGGTGTCAGGGCGAGCTGGAACAGGTGGGTGGCCTCCGGCAGATCAAGAGCCTCGGCCCGCTCAGGATGGAGTTGGCCGAACCAGCCGGCCACCCGGCCTTCCACCAGCAGCTCGGCGGCCCGACCGGGGTGGAGCAGGGGATGGTGGCTGGTGGCGCGGTCTTCGCAGGGGATCTTCAAGGCGGCCAGGGCCCGCTGCAGAACACCGCGGGCTTCGAAGTAGTCAGGGCTGCGCCCCTTGCCGGCGCTGCTCCAGAGTTCCGAGCGCCGCTCGCCGCAGAGAACCCCGGCCAGCTCGCTGCGCTCGATCAGGCTGCCCGATTCGCTCTGGAAGACACGGCCGATCTCGAAGGCCCAGAAACCGGGCATCGAGGCCTGCAGGTTTCGGCGGGCCGCCAGCAGCAGTTCATCAAGCAGGCTGTCGCGCAGGTGGCCGTAGTCGGTGAGCAGGGGGTTGGTGAGCCCCAGCCGTGGCGCATGCTCCATCAACCCCTGGGCAGGCACCAGCGAAAAGGCACAGGTTTCCTGCAGCCCGGCGTGACAGAGCGCTTGCCTCAGCCACCGCTCCGCCTGCTGGCCGGCCTCGAGACCGCCCGGTTCGATCGGGTCGGGCAGGTGGCTGGCGAAGTGGTCGTAGCCCACGAGCCTGGCCACCTCTTCGATCAGATCCACCTCCCGGGTGAGGTCCATCGATCGTGACGGGGGCACCGTCACCAGCCAGCCCTCGTCATCGGCCTGCAGGCTGCAGCCCAGGGCGGTGAGGGTCTGCTCAATGCGCCCGTCGGCCAGGTCTTCTTCCTGGCCGTCCACCAGCACCGGACCGAGCAGGTTGTGCAGGGCATCGCGGCGCAGGCGCAGGGGATCGGCCGGCTGATGGGGGCGCTGGTGCAGCCAGCGGCCCTGCACCCGGGCGCCCGCCAGGTGCTGGAGCAGCTGAACGGCCCGGTCGGCGGCCAACAGGGTGACCTCCCGGGGGAGTCCCTTTTCGAAGCGGGCGCTGGCATCGGTGCGCAGGCCCACGCTGCGGGCACTGCGGCGGACGGCCTCGGCGCTGAACATCGCCGCCTCCAGCCACAGGGTCTCGGTGTCTGATTGCACCGCCGATCCGGCGCCGCCGATCACTCCGGCCAGGGCGATCGGCTGGTTGGCGTAGGTCACCACCAGCGCTTCGGGGCTGAGTTGGTGGCTGGAGCCGTCAAGGGCATCAAAGGCCTCAGCTGCGTGGGCGGAGCGCAGCCCGAGGCCTGCCGGATCGGCAGCCGAATCGGCGGGACGCCCCCCCAGCACCGCCAGCCGGCCCTGATCGAAGGCATGCAGGGGCTGACCTGTTTCCAGCATCACCAAGTTGGTGATGTCGACCACGTTGTTGATCGGCCGCAGGCCAGCCCGCTCCAGGCGACGTTGTAGCCAGGCGGGGGAGGGCTCCACACGTACCCCCGTCAGGGCAGTGAGGCTGAACAGGCCGCCGGTTTCGATCGCCGCGGCGCTGGCTGGCTCCACCGGCAGCGGCTCGGCGGGGATCACGGGCGCGGCGGGGGGCAGGCTGAGCTGGCCGCCGGTCAGGGCGGCCACTTCCCGGGCGATGCCCAGCATCGAGAGCCCATCGGGACGGTTGGCTGTGATCGCCAGCTCCAGCACCTGGTCGTCGAGGCCGAGTGCCGCTGCCACCGGGGTTCCCAGCGGGGGTACCGCCTCCAGCAGCTCATCGAGCACAGCGATGCCATCGGAGCTGTCGGCCAGACCCAGTTCCTTGAGGGAGCAGATCATTCCCGTGCTGGCCACGCCCCGAAGTTCGCTGGCCTGGATGGTCAGATCCACGGCACTGAGATGGGCCCCCACCAGGGCTACGGGCACATGGATTCCGGCGCGCACGTTGGCGGCCCCGCAGACCACCTGGAGCAGCGGCTCGTCCGAGCCTGGAGGGCCCACCCGCAGCTGACAGACGCTCAGCCGGTCGGCATCGGGGTGGGGCTGCCTGACGTCCACATAGCCGACGACCACGCCCTCAGCCTGACTGGCGAGGTCGTCGATCGCCTCCACCTCGAAGCCGGCGATCGAGAGGCGCTCGGCGAGCTCCTGTACCGGCCCATCACAGGAGACCAGTTCCCGCAACCACTGGAGCGAGACCCGCATCCGCCTGCATCAATCGAGGCCCAGATCCTAAGGATCGGAATGCCGGAGCCCGGAGGGGTATGGTGTCGGATTGTCATTACGCCTCGCATCAAGCGGCGCACGTCCTTCCCATGGCCAAGAACAAGGGCGTCCGGATCGTGATCACTCTCGAGTGCACCGAATGCCGGTCCAATCCCGCCAAGCGCTCCCCTGGGGTGTCCCGGTACACCTCCCAGAAGAATCGCCGCAACACCACTGAACGGCTGGAGCTGAAGAAATTCTGCCCTCACTGCAACAAGAGCACGGTCCACAAAGAGATCAAGTGAGGTCCCCGGGTCACAGCCCTCGGCACTGACCCCAGCAGCTCGTTCTTCCGTTCCCCGTCCGTTTCCGCCAACCCATGTCCAGTTCCTTTTTCAAGAAGCGCCTTTCACCGATCAAGCCCGGTGACCCGATCGACTACAAGGACGTCGATCTGCTCAAGAAGTTCATCACCGAGCGCGGCAAGATCCTTCCCCGTCGACTCTCCGGTCTCACCGCCAAGCAGCAGCGCGATCTCACCAACTCCGTCAAGCGGGCCAGGATTGTGGCGCTGCTCCCCTTCGTGAACCCCGAAGGCTGAGCGGCCCTTCCCCTGCCCTTGCGGAGCACGGCGTTTGCAACCGGGAGATCTGGTCGGTCTGATCGGCTCAAAGGGGCCTGAACTGGCCCTGATCGAGGCCATCAGTGGCAGCCGCGCTCGCCTCAGGGCCGGCTGGGACGCCAGGTCCCAGACCATCCCCGTGCGACAGATCGATCTGCTGGCCCCATTGCCAGGTGTCCACGAGCCGCCAACACGGCTGGATCAGCCACCCTGGCAGCTGGTGCCCTCCGTCTTGGCCGTTGCATCCCCTGGCCGCCGCGATCTCGGGGCAGCCTGGCTGTTGCTGGCGGAGGCACCCCCTGAGGAGGGGGTCAGTCTGGAGGAGTTCACTGAGCTGGTGGCCGGCGCTGACAGTCCGGCTGTGCGGGCCGCCTGCTGGTGCTGGTTGCAGCAGGGCGAGCAGCACCTGTTCCGCTGGCGCCAGGGCAGGGTCCATCCCCGCTCCCTGCGCGATCTGCGCCAGCTTCGCCACGATCGGCACCGTCAGGTGCTGGAGGAGCGGCGGCTGCAGCACTGGCACGGCCTGCTGCGCCAGCGCACCCCCCTGAATCCAGCTGAGCTCGATCCCGCCCAGACCAGGCAGCTGCAGCAGTTGCTGGCGTTCGCCGGCGGCGAGATCGAGGAGCTGCCCGATCCGGAGCTGCGCCGCGGCCTGCAGGCGGCCCACTGCGCCGCCGAACCTGGTCCGGTACGCCGCCTCCTGGTTGACCTGGGCCAGTGGCAACCCCATGCCCTGCCCTCCCTGCGAAACAGCGTCTGGGAGCAGGGGTTCGATCCGGCCCTGCTGGAGGACGCCGAGAGGCTGCTCGCCCAGGCCGAACTGGAGCAGCCCGGAGATGGGAGCCGCCGCGATCTCACCGCCCTGCGGAGCTACACCCTCGATGACGCCGACACCGAGGAGATTGATGACGCCGTTGCGCTGGAGTCCCTGGCGGGCGGCGGCTGGCGGCTGTGGGTTCACATCGCCGATCCGGGTCGGCTGGTGGCGAGCGGCTCCCCCCTCGATCTGGAGGCCCGTCGTCGGGCCTCCAGCCTCTATCTGGCGTCAGGGGTGGTGCCGATGTTTCCCTTGCCCCTGGCGGTGGGTCCCTTCAGCCTGCGCCAGGGGCAGCGCTGCGCCGCCTGGAGCTGCGCGATGGAGCTGGCCGAAGACGGCAGCGTGGCCCGCCATGAACTGGTGCGCAGCTGGATTCGTCCCACCTACCGCCTCACCTACAGCGATGGCGATGCCCTGATCGATCTGGCACCGCCCGAGGAACCCGACCTGGCCCAGCTGCAGCGGCTGCTCGAGCGCCGCCGCCGCTGGCGTGAGGCCCAGGGGGCTCTCTCGATGGAGCAGAGCGAAGGACGGATCCGCTGCAAGGGCGGCCACGCCGAACTGGAGATCACCGATCCCTCGCCGGCGCGGGCCCTGGTGGCCGAAGCGATGATCCTCACGGGTTCGGTGGTGGCAGCCCATGCCGCCGAGCTGGGCCTGGCCATGCCGTTCCGTGGCCAACCGGCGAGTGAGTTGCCGCCCGAGAGTGAACTCCAGGCCCTTCCAGATGGACCCGTCCGCCATGCGGCCCTGCGCCGCTGCCTCAGCCGGGGCAGTACGAGCGCAGCGGTCAGCCCCCATTTCAGCCTGGGGCTGCCGGCCTATGTGCAGGTCACCTCACCGATTCGTCGCTACGCCGATCTGGTGGCCCAGCGGCAGCTGGCCGCCAGATCGGCCGGTCAGGAGCCCCTTGAAGCAACCCAGATGGAGGAGCTGCTGGAGGAGCTTGATCCGGTGATTCGCGAAGGGATCCAGATCAGCCGAGAGGACCAGCGCCACTGGCAGCAGGTCTGGTTCGAGCAGCACCGGGGTGAGCGCTGGCGGGCGATTTTCCTGCGTTGGTTGCGGCCCCAGGATCGCCTGGCCCTCGTGCACCTGGAGGCCCTGGCGATGGATCAGGCCGTGCGTGCTCCGGAGTCGTGTCAGCCAGGGGATGCGCTCACGGTCCAGGTCCAGCAGGTGGATTCCCTCTCCGATCTGCTGCGGCTGGAGGCCCGTTAGGGCGGCGCCGATCCCGCCTCCAGCCGCGACACCCGCAGCCAGGGCCCCCAGGGATTGGCCACACCGATCAGGCGCACCGGCCGGGGAGCTTCCTGTCGCCGCAGCCAATGGTGCAGACCCGGCTCCAGGGTGATCAGGGGCCAGGGGCGACCATCGCCCACGAGGGTGTAGCCCCCGGCTCCATCAGGTACCAGGGTGCCGGCGAAGGCTTGTTCATGGGGTTCGCCCGGCACCTGGAAGGGGCTGGAAGGCTGGCTGGCTGCCAGGTTTCCCCTTGGCTGCAGCCGCCCGGGATCCTGCAGAGCGCGGCGCTGGCGCACCTTCCAGTCGGGATGGTGCCAGGGCGTGTCCCAGAGGGGCATGGGTCCGGCCGGGGCCGCCGGGTCGCTGATCAGTGCCTCCTGCAGAAGCCGCACGTCGAGGGCGGCCGGCACCGTGCCGGAGGCGACGCAGAGGGCCGCCGCCGCCCCGGCGGCCTGACCGATGTTGAGGATCAGCGGCTGCAGCCGGGTGGCGCCGTTGGCCATGTGACTGCAGCTGATGGCCTTGTCGGCCGCCAGCAGGTTGTCGAGATCGGCGCTCACCAGCGCCCCGTAGGGAACCATGAACGGCGTGCCGCTCCAGCGGCCACCCCAGCGGCAGCTCTTGGCGGCCAGGGGCCAGTCTTCGCCGGGGTAGTGGTGGTCGTTGGCGTAATTCCCCACCGCAATGGCGCTGCAGCGGCCCTCTCCATCGACAGGGATCGGCCCGATCCAGGCCCCGTCGTCGTCGGAGCTGCCCTTGGCGCCGGCCGGGATCAGGGGCAGCAGATCCTGCTCCAGTACCAGGCTGTGGCCCACCAGTCGCCGACCCTCCCGCCAGTAGGGCATCAGGGCCAGGGCCGAGGGGCCTGCCAGCGCTGAGCCGGCCCCGGCGGCCTCGGGGAACACACGGGCCGGCTGCAGCCAACCGCCGGTGGCATCCTGCAAGGCGCCCAGAAACCCCAGGCTGTGCTGCTGCATGGCTTGTTCCAGCTCCGCCTGGTCGCCGGGATCGGCGCTGAAAGCCCGCTCCAGGCCGTCGTGCCAGTCGTTGCCATGGAGCGGCCAGTTGAGCATCACCAAGCCCCCGGGCAGGCGGCCGTAACTGAGGGTGCGCTCCAGGCCGAATGTCTGGGTGGCCCGCTCGAACGGGGGCGCTGGCGTGCCCTCTCCAGGGCAGGGCCCGTCCGACTCCTGCGCCAGCACCACCCAGGTGGGGGACTGCACCGGCTGGCGCTGGAAAAAGGGATCGTCCTCCAATCGTTCGCGGCTGGGGGCGCTGGGTTCACCCCAGTCGTCGCTTGCCTCCCAGCCCATGCGAAAGGGTGTGTCCGCCAGGGGCAGCAGATCACCGCGATCGCTGCCGTCGATGGCGAGCTGCAGGGCCAGCCGCACCAGCTCACCCCGGTGCTCCAGGATCAGAGCCGTGAGCTGGGCGCCGGAGCGCTCCAGCTGCTGCAGCCGGCAGCGGCTCCACCAGCGCAGCCGGGGCTCGGCGTCCACCCAGCCACGCAGCACCCGCTCGGCGCTGGCGGGCCGCCAGCCGAAACAGCTCACCCAGTTCTGGTCGAGACCTTCGGGCTCCTCCCGCTGCAGGGCTCGCAGCAGCGCTCCCCAGAGCCCGCTCTGCCAGGGGCTGAGTTCGTTCCCATCCGGAGCGCAGACCCCCGCCGCACTCACCATGCCCCCCAGCCAGGGCCCTGGCGTGAGCAGGAGGGTGTCGGCGCCGCTCCGGGCGGCCTGGAGGGCTGCGGCCACCCCGCCGCTGCCGCCACCCCAGACCACCACGGCTGCCTGATCGTCTCGTGTTCGCATCGGGGTGGTGGCTGACTCCACGACCCCGATTGTGCCGATGCATGGGTTGCTCCTCCACTGGAGAGGGCCCTGGAGTGGCACTCGGTAGGATCCGGCCCCGGCGCGGGGTCGCTCTGGCGGCGCAGCGGGCCCTTCACCACCGCCGATGACTTACACCCTCACCACTCCGCTCTATTACGTCAACGACAAGCCCCATCTCGGCAGCGCCTACACCACGCTCGCCTGTGATGCCCTGGCCCGCTTCCAGCGGTTGATGGGGCGGCCGGTGCTGTTCATCACCGGCTGTGACGAGCACGGCCTCAAGATCCAGCGCACCGCCGAGGCGGCCGGGCTCACGCCCCAGGCCCACTGCGATCAGGTGAGCGATCAATACCGCGACCTGTGGCAGCGCTGGCAGATCAGCCACGACCGCTTCATCCGCACCACCGAGCCCCGTCACCGCCTGCTGGTCGAGCAGTTTTACCGGCGGGTGGAAGCGGCCGGCGACGTGGTGGAAGGGCGCCAGCGGGGCTGGTACTGCGTGGCCTGCGAGGAATTCAAGGACGATCCCCCTGAGGCCCGGGCGCCCCAGTGCAGCACCCATCAGCGTCCCCTGGAATGGCGTGACGAGCTCAATCTCTTCTTTCGGCTCTCCCGATACCAGCAGGCCATCGAGGAGCTGATCCAGCGACCCGGTTTCATCGCTCCAGCCAGTCGGCGGCGGGAAGTGGAGAACTTCGTGGCCCAGGGGCTGCGCGACTTTTCCATGTCCCGACTGGATCTGCCCTGGGGCATCCCGGTGCCCGGCCATGAGGGCCACACCTTTTACGTCTGGTTTGACGCCCTGCTCGGCTACCTCACGGCCCTGCTGGAGCCTGGTGATCCGCCCGACCTGGCTCTGCTGAGTCAGCGGGGCTGGCCAGCGAGTATTCACGTGATCGGCAAGGACATCCTGCGCTTTCATGCGGTCTACTGGCCGGCGATGCTGCTCTCGGCAGGGCTGGAGCTGCCGGAGCGGGTGTTTGGCCATGGCTTTCTCACCCGGGAGGGGCAGAAGATGGGCAAATCCCTGGGCAATGTGCTTGATCCGGGGGAGCTGCTGGAGCGCTGCGGCCCCGATGCCGTGCGCTGGTATCTGCTGCGGGACATCCCCTTCGGTGACGATGGCGACGTGCAGCAGCAGCGCTTCAGTGACCTGGTCAACAACGACCTGGCCAACACGATCGGCAACCTGCTCAACCGCACCTCCTCGATGGCCCGCCGCTGGTTCGATCAGGCGGTTCCTTTCCCCAGTGACGCGGTTGGCAGCAGCCATCCGCTGGCCCAGGCGGCCCTGGTGGCGCGCGAACAGGTGATCAATGGCATGGAGCGGCTGGATTTCCGCCAGGCTGCCGCCGCGGCCCTGCAGCTCGCCATCAGCGCCAATGGCTACCTCAACGACCAGGCACCCTGGAGCCGGATGAAGCAGGAGGGCCAGCGGCAGCAGGTGGCCGACGACCTCTACGCAGTGCTGGAGGCAGCCAGGCACGTGGCGCTGCTCCTGGCCCCGATCCTCCCCGATCTCTCCGCCCGCATGCTGCTTCAGCTGAATCAGCCTCTGGCACCCAGTGGTGCCCTGCCTGGAGGCCAGAGCAACCCCAATGGCGCACAGGTCCCCTGGCAGGAGCGTCTGAGCTGGGGTGCGCTGGCGGCGGGCACCCTCCTGCCGGAGCCGGAACCTGTGATGGCCCGCCTTGAACTGGATGGCTCGCTGTGAGGGCCGTGCTGGCAGCTGCCCTGATCTTCGGACTGCCCCTGGTGGCCCTGCTGGGCTGCGAGCGCAAAGCCATCAAACCCAAGGAACCTCAACCCTTCGTGTTCCGTTCACTCAACCTGCGCCAGCAGGATGGCAAGGGCCGTCCGACCTGGGAGCTCACCAGCCCCCAGGCCCGTTACGACCTGCAGCGGCGGGTCGCCCGCGCCACGGAACCTCGCGGGGTGATCTATGCCGCCGGCAAGCCCCGCTACAAGGTGGAGGCCACCAGCGGCCTGGTGATCAATGACGGCGAGGTGATTCAGCTGGAAGGCAAGGTGCGCATCCTGGTGCTCGGCCCCAGGGGCTCGCTGATCAGCGGTGATCGGGTGCGCTGGACGCCAAGTCGGCAGGTGATGGAGATCGACCGGAAGCCCCTGCTCACGGAGCGTCAGAGCCGCCTGAGTGCCACCACGGCCAAGTTCCTGCTCGACAAGGCCAAGCTGGAGTTGCGCGGCAAGATCCGCCTGCAGCAGCCGGAGCTCGATCTGCGCGCCACTCAGGCCGACTGGCTGGCCGACACCGGTGCGCTGGTGGCGGCGGGTCCGGTGAAGGGGGAGCGGCGCCCCGCCGGCGAGAAGGGCACCGTCCAGACCGTCACCGGTTCGGCGCTGGAAGGAAACACGCGCGAAGAGGTGGTGGATCTCCTGGCGCCGGTGCGCTTTGTGGATCCCTCCCGTAAGGCGGTGCTGGACGCCCAGCGCACCCGTTGGAACTCCAAGGAGCAGGTGCTCAGCACGGCCCTGCCCTTCACCGGCGTGGTCGATCAGCTGCACGTGGCCGGAGACTCGCTGCGGATGGTTTTGAACGAGAAGACGGCGATCATCCCCAGCGGTTGCCGCCTTCGCCAGCCCGGCGAGCGTCTCCAGGCCAGGGAATGTCACTGGCGCTGGGACAACCAGGCCATCGAAGCCCGTGGGGGCGTTCAGCTGGAGCGGGATCAGAACCAGCAGATCACCCGCAGCGAGCAGCTGTTCGGAAAGGTCGGAGGCAAGGGCCAGGCCGAGTTCATGACTCCGGGGGGACGGGTGCTCTCGGAGTTGAAGGTGCCTCCTCCCTCGAAGCAGCGACGCCAGCCTGCTCCAGTGACGTTCTGAGCTTCTCGGCCCAGCCCTCGACCCAGAGCTCGTCGCTGCGGCTGAAGCAGCGTGGCGACCAGCCGCCAGCCAGCAGCCAGCCCTCGCTGCCGATGGGTTGCACCAGCACAGCGGGCGTCCCCTCAGGCAGGCAGCGGAACTCGTCGCGGCCTGGGTAGAGCTTCAGGTTCACCAGGGAGACGGCCCGGGCGGTGGTGGTGGCCCGACGGCAGATCTCCCCCGGCTCGAAGGGGCTAGTCCCCAGCAGACCCCGCCGCAGCAGGGTCCTGCCCCTCCAGTGGATCAGCAGGCTGGCGGCCGGGGTGGCGGTGAGCAGCAGGCGGCTCCCCCAGGCCAGCTCCAGCCCCAGCTCCTGGGGCAGCAGGGAATCCAGCTCCAGCCCCTGCTCCCCCTGCAGCTCCACCCGCTCCGGGGTGAGCGGCACGGCCCGGGTCCAGAGCACGGCCACCAGCATCAGCCCCACCGCCATCAGGCTGGCAAGCACCCCGGCGCGCTCCAGGGCGGGGTTCAGCTCCGCAGCGGTGAGCTGATTGAGCAGGCAGAGCCCGAGCCCCAGCAACCCTGCCGCCAGGGTGAAACGGGCCGGGGTGGGCATGGTCGACACGGGAGGGGTGAGGTTCAGCGTGAACGCTGACACGGATTCGATCCGCCAGCCTGGCCACACCCAGGCGACGTTGCTGGAATGGGACCTCCTACGCTCCCCGCGCCATGAATGCCAGTCAGGCCTTTGCCGCCATCGCCCTGGCCGCGGTCGCCTGTGATGGCACTCTGGATCTCGGAGAGGCCAAGGCCCTGCGTGGTCAGCTGCAGTACCGCAGTCCCTATGCCGACCTCTCCGATCTCGCCATGGCTGAACTGCTGGATTCCCTGCTGGCCGATCTACGCCAGGGGGGGCTAGAGGCGCTGGTCAGCGCCGCGGTGCCGGCCCTGAGCGTCGAGCAGCGCGAAACCGCTCTGGCCGTCGCGGCTCAGCTGGTCCACAGTGACCGTGTGGTTCAGGCCAGCGAGATGGTGTTCCTGCAGAGCCTGGCCGTGCAACTGAACTTGCCGGGAGGCAGGGCCGGACAGATTCTCGCGGCGATCGAGGCCCTCAACCGCGACAGCCTGGCCAGCTGAGGGCAAACTGTGGAGCAACGATTCATCCTCCGCTGCCTGTGGCTCCGTTGCCCGTGCCTCCCCTGCCCCGATGGCTGGCCATGCTCACCGCTCTGGTGATCACCCTTTTGGTTTCTGCCCCCGCCGTCTGGGCCGTGGGGATCCGTGACCTGCCCACACCGTCAGCCTCCCAGCATCTGATCGACACCGCCGGGCTGTTCAGCCGCGCCACCTCGGCGGAGCTGGATCGCCGCCTGGCCGACCTGGAGAGCGATCACGTCCAGGCCCGATTGCTCACCGTTCCCCGCCTTGACTACGGACTGGAACTCGATGCCCTCGGCCGGCAGGCCCTGCAGACCTGGCCGGCGGCTGAGCCCAGCTCCGGCGCTTCGCTGCTGCTGTTGATCGATGCGCAGACCAACACCGCTTCGGTGGTGGCCAGTCCCGAACTGCTGGAGCAGCTGCCGGCCTCGCTCCTGCGTGACACCGCCGACAGCACCATGGCTGTCCCCCTGCGGATGGGGACCCGCTACCGCCAGGCCTCCCTTGATGCCTTGGACCGTCTGGGAACGGTGCTCCAGGGCGGAGAAGATCCTGGCCCGCCCCTGGAGGAGACGGCCACCCCTGTGGTGAGCAACATCCCCACCAGGGAGGAGACGGCCAACAGCAACGGCTTCAAGTGGGTGATCGTGCTGCTGGTGGTGGGCACCATCGTGCCGATGCTCACCTGGTGGGTTTTCTCCCGCTGATCACCGATGGCCCTGCGCGACTGGATGGGGACCTTTGGCAAGGCGCGCTCCAGCGATCTTGTTCTTCAGCTTGAACGTGCCTATGAGGCTGCCCTGCTGATCCAGGGCATTGAGATGGAGTACTTCGCCGATCGGCCCGTCCGCACGGACCTGGAGCTGAGCGTGCCCCGGCAGGTGCGCAACCAGATGTTGCGCCGGTTCCGGGCGGCCCTGCAACTCTGCCGCGAGAGCCTTGAGGAGCTCAAGCCCCGCCGCCATGAACTGGATTCCCAGCAACAGCGGCAGCTGCAGCTGATCGAGTCCGTCGAAGCCCGCTACAGTTCGCGTTCAGGCTCGGCCAGGCTCAGTCGCAGCCCTGAACTGCTGCCCCGCAGCCTGATGGGTGCCGTCGAGCGGGTGCGCCAGCAGCTGGATCCGGAGGCCGAGGCCACCGTGGTGGCGGGCTTCCGCCGGCGCCGCGACACCACGTTGGTGTCCCTGCGCGTCCTGCTGTTGCTGGTGCTGGTGCCTCTGTTGATGCAGCAGGCCAGCCGCTCCTTCGTGATCTCCCCCCTGGTGGATCGCTTTGCGCCCGATGTGCCTTTTCTGAGTTACACCAAGCCACAGCTGGAGGAGGCGGCTGTGGAGAAACTGCGCATCTACAAGGCCGAGATCGAGTTTGCCGCTCTGCTCAAGGGCTCTGTCCTGCCGACCAATGAGGAGCTGCACCAGGCGCTTGCGCTACGGGCCGAAGAACTCAAGCAGGAGGCGGACAGTCAGAGCACCCGCGCCATCAAGAACGTGCTCTCCGACCTGTTTGCCATGGTGGGGTTCGTTCTGGTCTGTGTCTTCGGCCAGGAGGAAATCCGCGTCCTGCGTGGGTTCCTTGATGAGCTCGTTTATGGACTGAGCGACAGTGCCAAAGCTTTTGCCATCATCCTGTTCACCGATATATTTGTTGGATTTCATAGTCCAGAGGGCTGGACTGTTCTGCTCGATGGTGTGGCCAATCACCTGGGATTGCCGCAACGAGAAAATTTCATTCTCCTGTTCATTGCCACATTTCCGGTGATCCTGGCAACGATATTCAAATATTGGATCTTCCGTTATTTGAACCGTGTTTCGCCATCCTCGGTGGCCACCCTGCGCAACATGAATGGGGGTGGTTGAGCAGCGAGCCGGGGCTGGGCTCACTCTGGTGAGTGGTCCCAGTCGCAGCGGCAAGAGCCGCTGGGCCGAGCATCTGGTCGCCAACAGTGGCCGTCCGGTGCTCTACATCGCCACCGGAGCTGTTGCTGGGGATGATCCGGCCTGGCAGCAGCGCCTGCAGTTGCACCGGCGCCGACGACCCGGTCACTGGGCCACCTGGGAGGTGGAGGGGGAGCTGGAGTCGGCACTGGGGCGCGCCCCCGCCGATCACCAACTGCTGATCGATTCTCTCGGCACCTGGCTGGCCCACCACCTCGATCTCAGCCCTGAGGCCTGGGAGCGACGGCAGCTGGGCCTGCTGGAGGCGCTGCTGAGCTGCTGCGCGCCTCAGGTGATCGTGACGGAGGAGACCGGCTGGGGGGTGGTGCCTCCCACCGCGATCGGCGGCCGTTTCCGGGATCGGCTGGGGGGGCTGCAGCAGCGGCTGCAGCCCCTGGCCCAGGCCAGCTGGCTGGTGATCCAGGGCCGCGCCCTGAATCTGCATGCCCTCAGCCAGCCGGTACCGGACCTGTGAGCGACCTTCCCCGGGTGGTGCTTTTCCAGCCCCAGATACCGCCCAACACCGGCAATGTGGCCCGAACCTGTGCGGCCACAGGGGCGGAGCTCCACCTGATCGAACCCTTGGGGTTCAGCCTCGACGACCGCCAGCTCAAGCGTGCGGGGCTCGACTACTGGCCCTGGGTGCCCTTGCACCTCCATACCGGGTTCGAGGCTCTCCGAGCGGAGCAGCGGCGGCGTGGAGGGCGGCTGCTGGCGTTGAGCAGCCAGGCCGATCAGCCCTACCACCAATGCCGCTTCCGCGGCGACGACTGGCTGCTGTTCGGGCGGGAGAGCGACGGTCTGCCGCCCGAGCTGCTCCAGCTGGCCGAACTGCGGCTGACGATCCCCATGGCCGGCTCGGTTCGACACGGTGGTGGGGTGCGCAGCTTGAATCTCTCGGTCTCGGTGGCCGTGGTCTTGTTCGAGGCCTTGCGGCAGTTGGAGACTGGTGTCTGAGCGATTAGCCGATTCCTGGATCGTCCATGACGATCCATTGGCTGACCCCAGAGGCTTGTGCCCGATGGTTCATGCCGCTACCCTCGGCGCGGCTCGGGGATGGTGGCTTCTCCACCGGGCCTTGTCCAACGGGTGAATTTCTGCATGAAGCCTTTGCATCTGATCTTGCCGCTGCTGGGAACCATGCCGGTTCTCTCCCTCGTGGCTGTCGGCGCCATCCCAGGCATTGCCGACGCGCGCCGGCCCGGTTTCGAAACGATGCCCGATCGGCTGGAGTCCGATCCATCGATGGCGGCTCTGCCTGCCATTGGAGAACAGCAACTGCTCGCCTCCCTGCCGAGCTCGTTCCGCGACAAGCTCTGGGTTCGCACCCGCGACGACATCAGCCTTGAGGAGCTGGCCAGCCAGTTGCGGATTCAGGAAACCCCCCTGGCCAAGCTCAACGACGTCAATGAAGATCACGCCTTCAGCCGGGGCGACTGGGTGGTCCTCCCGTCCCACAAAGCTTCGACGGCCAAGCAGCTTGCCTCCCTCGACACCAGTGAGCTGCGCCGCTCGGCTCCCCGCACTGAGGCCCCCCCGCTGGAGAGCACCGGTGTGGTGCGCTTCGGTGACAACCTGGTGGAGCTTGCCCAGCGTTACAAGCTCAGCATCCAGGACCTGCTGCGGCTCAATCCTGGGCTTGAAGCGGCTCGCCTGGTGGAAGGAAGCCAGATCCGTGTGTCCAGGGCTGGTGCCTCCCGCTCGCGCATGGTGCTCGGACTCAAGCCCACGGGCAGCGGTGGCCTGAGCTGGCCCGACCTTCCCGGTTTCAACCGCCCGGGTGATCAGCGAACGACTCCTTCCCAGCTCGGCAGTGGTTGGATCTGGCCAGCCCGCGGCGTGTTCAGCTCGGGCTACGGCTGGCGCTGGGGACGGATGCACAAGGGCATCGACATCGCCAGCAATGTGGGGACTCCGATTGTGGCGGCCCAGGGTGGACAGGTGTCCTATGCCGGCTGGCACGACGGCGGCTACGGCTACCTGGTGGAGATCCAGCACCCTGACGGCAGCAAATCGCTGTACGGTCACAACAGTCGGGTACTGGTGCGGGTCGGACAGCAGGTCTCCCAGGGCACCCAGATTTCGGAGATGGGCAGCACCGGCCGCAGCACAGGTCCTCACCTCCACTTCGAGATCCACCCCGCTGGCCGTGGCGCCGCAAATCCGCTTCAATTCCTCCCCGGCAGGGCCTGATCTCCATCCTTGCCACCTCCCTTATCCCCTGTCGGGGGAGGGAGGTCGATCGTTTAAAGTCCTTACAACCGGGCTCGGTAGCTCAGCTGGTTAGAGCGTGGGATTCATAACCCCAAGGTCGGGAGTTCAAGTCTCCCCCGAGCCATTTGTGGTGTCCGATTGAGGCCCAGTCGATGGCAAACCAAATGGACCAGACGAACCCTGAACTTTGGTTCGTCTGGTCCATTTGGCTTGTTTGGAGCCACGGAGCCATTGAGCCATCAGCTCCAGGCTCAGCTTGGGTCAGCGCATCTCGATGGCATTGAGGCGCTCGCGGAAGCTGGCGGAAGCCGAGCCCCCTTCAGTGCCGGCGCTGGCCGGAGGCAGGTTGGGCGCCGGTGCAGGACCCGCATAGCGCCGGGCACGGCCATAGACCTGGGGAGGCACATCCACGGCACGCACCAGGGTGCCGGTGCGTGAACGGCCGCCTCCGTCACTGTCGCCGGGTTCCTCCCGGTTGAGCGGGCTGGTTTTCAGCTCGCTGCGCAACTGGTTGAGCAGGCGGAAGTGGCCGGTGTTGTTGTATTTGCGAAGCAGGACAGGGTCCCAGGACATCAGGTCAAGGCTGTGGAACGGGAGCGGGGCATCAGCCGTCGTCGCCTCCTTCATCGTAAGGGCCACTCTTGCCAGAGTTCCGTGATAAATTGTTGCGGTCGCAAGTGGTAGTCGGTCCGAGTTCGGACTGAGTTCCCTGCTTTCCCCTTCGTCACCCACTTTTCAAGCATGTCCCGGCTCGTCGGTCTGCAGGCCCCTGAATTCACAGCCACCGCAGTGGTGGATCAGGAGTTCCAGACGGTCACCCTCTCCCAGTACCGCGGCAAGTACGTGGTGCTGTTCTTCTACCCGCTCGATTTCACCTTCGTCTGCCCCACGGAGATCACCGCCTTCAGCGACCGCTACGGCGATTTCTCCAGCCGCAACACCGAGGTCCTGGGCGTGTCGGTGGACAGCCAGTTCTCCCACCTGGCCTGGATCCAGACGGATCGGAAGCAGGGTGGCATCGGTGACATCGCCTATCCCCTGGTGGCCGACCTCAAGAAGGAGATCGCATCCGCCTACAACGTGCTCGACGAAGACGCCGGTGTGGCCCTGCGTGGTTTGTTCATCATCGATCCCGACGGTGTGATCCAGCACGCCACCATCAACAACCTGGCGGTGGGTCGCAACGTCGATGAGACCCTGCGGGTTCTGCAGGCCTTCCAGCATGTCAAGGCCAACCCCGATGAGGTCTGCCCCGCCAACTGGACTCCGGGCGAGAAGACCATGAACCCGGACCCCGTCGGCAGCAAGGAGTTCTTCGCCGCGGTCAACTGATCAACCGGCCTTCGGGCACCGGATGCCGGAAGGGGGCCAGTGGCCCCCTTTTTCTTGAGCTCTGATGGGGGAGCGTTCAGCCCAACAGGCTGGCGAACAGGCGCTGACCATCGAGGCCTCCGGTGCGGGGGTCGCAGGCCCGCTCCGGGTGGGGCATCAGTCCGAGCACGTTCCCGGCCGGATTGCACAACCCAGCCACATCGCCCACGGAGCCGTTGGGATTGTTCTGATAGCGCAGGACCACCTGACCGGACTGCTCCATGGCTTCCAGGGTGGACGGCTCGCACTGATAGCGCCCTTCACCGTGGGCAATCGGCAGGTTGATCTCTTCGTCCTCCCCGTAGCCGGAGAGCCAGAGGCAGCTGCCAGGACGCACCGTCAGGGCGGTGGGCTCACAGATGAAGTGGAGACGGCTGTTGCGGGTGAGGGCACCGGGGAGCAGGCCGAGTTCGGTGAGCATCTGAAAGCCATTGCAGATCCCCAGCACCGGGCCACCCCTGGCGGCAAACTCCGCCACTTCCTCCAGCACCGGAGCGAAACGGGCGATCGCGCCGCAGCGGAGGTAGTCGCCATAGCTGAAGCCGCCGGGCAACACCACGGCATCCAGTCCGTTCAGGTCGCGCTCCTCATGCCAGAGGAAGCGGGTCGGAAGTCCCAGGCAGCCCTCTGCTGCCCAGCCCACGTCCCTGTCGCAGTTGGAGCCGGGGAAGACCACCACACCGATCGTCATGCCGAGAGGTCCGCCCCGTTGGCGGCGATCTCGCTGAGCTCCAGTTCCCAGTTCTCGATCACGGGATTGGCCAGCAGCCGGTCGCTGAGCAACTCCACTCGCGAGCGGGCGGTGTCGGCATCGGGAGCTTCGATCTCCAGCTCCACCGCCTTGCCGATGCGCAGGCGGCTGACCCCCTCCACCCCCAGGCGGCCGGTGGCGGCGCGGGTGGCCTCACCGGCTGGATCGAGAACCGAGGGCCTCAGGGAGACCAGCACACGGGCGTGAAAGCGGGGCACCAGGCAGCCGGGGCATTTGTTAAATCTTGGCAGCCCATGTTCCCCCTTCGCCAGGGCCAGATCCAGCTTGAAAGGGTGAGACGGAGGAGACCAAAGCCATGCACGGCCCACCCCTGGCGCTGACTGGGCAGCGGCCCTTGTCAGCCGTCGCGGTGCTGACCATGGCGGCTGCCCTGGTCGCCGGGCTTGGCTGGTTCTGGCATCCGGCTCTGGGGGCCGAGCCACCGGCCTACATGGTCGAATGCCGCCTGGAGAACGGCCCCTGGCACCCCTGCGTGATGACGGTGCAAGCGGTGGGGGAGCGCTGGCAGATCGACCTCGATGGTCTGCGGGTCGTGTTCCGCCACGACGGGCGCGGCACTGTCGAGATGCGTCGCTCCAGCGGTCCCTGGCAGCCGGTGAGCGGCCGCTGGCAGGAGGACCATGCCCTCTGCTGGGACGGGATCTGCGCCAAGGGTTCCTTCCCGCTGGATTGAGGGCCGGATCAGGCCAGTGGGCTGAGGGCCGCGCTGCCCAGGACCTGCTCCAGCCGGGCTTTGTCGAGGCGCAGGCCCAGCACCACCAGCTCCAGGCCAGGGTTTTCTGCGGTGCTGGGTTCGACGGGCTGACGGTTGTACCAGCAGTCGAGCCGTGGACCGACCGCCTGGATCTGCAGAGGCCTTGGCTTGCCGCTCTGGTGTAACCAGCCCTTGAGCCGCAGAATCCCCTGCTCCACGATCTGCTCGATCAACAGGCGTTCCAGGGCCTGGCGGTCGAAGTGGCCGGGCAGCTTCAGAGCCAGTGACTGCATCGGCACATGGCTGTGGTCATGGCTGTGGTCATCGCCATCGTCATCGCCATGGCCGTGATGAGCGTCGTGGAGTGCCCCGGCCGGCTCAACCCTCTCCAGGCCCAGCATCAGCTCGGCAGGCACCTCGCCACGGACCATGGGCAGCACCTGCACTCCGCGGCGGCAGAGCGGCGCCAGGTGTCTCTGGACGACCGCGCTCTGGGAGGCATCGAGTCGATCGGCCCGGCTCATCAGCACCAGATCGGCCGCCGCCAGCTGGTCGCGGAAGAGGTCTTCGAGGTCGCTGAGATGGTCGAGGCTTGGGTCCGCCGCCCTCTGGCGCTCCAGGGCCGCCGGATCGCCCACCACGCTGCCCTGGGCCAGGGCTTCGCCATCGACCACCGCCACAACGCCATTGACGCGGGTGCGGGTGCGGATCTCAGGCCACTGAAAGGCCTGGACCAGCGGTTCGGGCAGGGCCAGACCGCTGGTTTCGACCACGATGCCGTCGAGGCGATCGGCCTGGGCCAGCAGGATCTGCATGGTGGGCAGGAACTCGTCCTGGACGGTGCAGCAGAGGCAGCCATTGGCCAGCTCCACCAGCCGACCCTCCAGCTCGTCTTCGGGGCAGAAGCCGCAGCTGCGCAGCAGGGCTCCATCAATGCCCACTTCGCCGAACTCATTCACCAGGACAGCCAGGCGCTGACCACTGTTCAGAAGCAGATGGCGCAGCAGTGTGGTCTTGCCGGCGCCCAGAAATCCAGTCACGACGGTGACCGGCAGCCTCCGGTTGGCGAGCGGCGCCAGCGGTGCTGCGGTGGAAACTACCATCGTCAGGGCACCAGCTGGGTCCAGGCGAACGTGGCGCCGATGCCGATCAGCAGACCCGCCAGCAAGCGCAGGTTGGCGGCTTGAAGCCCCCGGGCCCAGGAGCGCACCAGGGTGACGGCCGTGATCAGCAGAGCCCCCTGGCTGAGCAGCAGACCAAGCAGGTAAACCATCTGGGCCGAGAGCGACCAGCCGAGCACCGGCTGGCTCAGGACACTGCCGTGCAGGGCGATGGCGGGCAGCAGGATCCAGCGGGGCCAGCGGCCGAGCACCACCAGACCGGTGGCCACGAGCGAAAGGGCCACCAGCAGCTCGCTGCCGGGCGGCACCGGCAGCACCAGGCCCAGGGCAGTGGAGCCCAGGCCGATCGTCAGCAGGGCAATCACCCAGCGCAGCGGTTGCTGCAGCCCCACCAGCCCCAGGCTGAGCAGAAACAGCAGATGGTCAGGACCGAGCAGGGGATGGCCCAGCCCACTGAGGAAGCCGGCCATGGGCCCCTCCCTCAGCCCGAAAGCCCCCATCACGTGGTGGGCCGAGGCTGGTGCCGCCAGCAGCGAGAGCAGCAGCAGGGGCACAATCCCCACCAGGGCAATCAGGCTCCCAGGGGTGGGCCGAGAGCTGATGTCGCGAGGGGTGGAAGGATCAGTCTGGGAAGCGTGCCGGGATGGCCGTGCTGGCTGCTGCAGCCGAGCCGGATCCCTTGAGAGGGAGATCATGGTCTGGAAATCCGGTCCGCGCCGGCACGAGAGGGAGAACCGGCGGGTGTTCTGACTGGCTCGTGCGGCGGCGGTTCACCGGTGCACGGGCTTCACAGCTGCGGGACAGCGCCGGAGTTTCACCGGACTTTCCCCCTTGCCCCCGGTGGCTGTTCTCCACCGGAACCGGACCCGAATGCTACCGGCAGCCCAGGCTTTCGACCGTGGAGGCCCCGGTGATGGGGTTGACGCCATCGGCGCGCGAACAGAGTGCCTTGAGCTGGGAGAGGTCCAGGACTGCGTCGCTGAAATCCGCTCCATCAATCGCTGCACCCGTGAAGCGGCTCTGCATGAGCATGGAGTTGCGCAGCACGGCTCCGCTCAGATCGGCCCCGTCGAAGCGGGTGGCGAAGGCCACGGCGTCTTCGAGGTTGGCCCCGCTCAGATTGCTGTTGGTGAGGTCGCTGGAGTTGAACACGGCCCCGCGCAGATCGCTGTCGCTGAGGTCGAAGCCGCTCATCGAGGCTTTGAGGAACTCCTGCTGGCGCAGGTCACGGCCGTGCATGTCGCGCTGCAGATCCTGCAGCGCCCGCTGACCCCGCAGCTCCGGCGCCGTGATCGCAGCGGCAGTCCCTACCCCCACGAGCAGCGAGCTGCCCACCAGCAGGATCAGGCCCGCCAGAAGCGAACACCAACGCCGGAGGACGCGGCGCCGGCGAGACGGGTGAGGCCTGGAAACCCGAAGAGCAGACGGCACAGCGCACGTAGCGTGACGGCTCAAGCTATGGCACATGACCATGTCGCTGCGGGTGGTTGTTCCACCCCATCCCCTGATCGCCCACTGGCTGACCCTGCTGCGGGATCGGGAGACCCCCTCGCCGCTGTTCGCCGCCGCCATGACCGAGCTGGGCCGCTGGCTCACCTACGAAGCCGTGCGCGACTGGTTGCCCCAGCGATCCCTGCAGGTGCAGACCCCCCTGGCCGTCACGGAGGGGATGGTGGTGGATCCGTCGGTGCCGGTGCTGGCGGTGCCGGTGCTGCGCGCTGGCCTTGGGCTGTGGGCCGGTGCCCAGACGGTGTTGCCCTCCGCCCGGGTGGCTCACATGGGTCTGGTGCGGGATGAGCGCACGGGCGCAGCCCACTGCTACCTCGACACGCTGCCGGAGCGTATCGGCGAGCGGGTGGGGGTGATGGTCTTCGACCCGATGCTGGCCACTGGCGGCAGCCTGATCCAGGTGCTGGAGCGCCTGGAGGCCCTGGGAGTGAGCGGGCAGCGCCTGCGGGTGATCACGGCCCTGGCGGCCAGTCCCGGGCTGGGGGCCCTTGGCCGGCGCTTTCCGGATCTCACGGTGTACACCGCCTGCATCGATCCCGAGCTGGATGAGGCCTTCCGCATCGTTCCCGGCCTGGGGGATGCCGGAGATCGGCTCCATGGCTCCCAGTCGCCGGTGTTTCCAGAAGAAGCTCAGCCCTAGGCTCCCCCTATCCCCGTTCCATCCCACTTCCGATCGCATGGCCGTCGCCCCCGCCTCCGGTAGCCCCCTGACCCTGGGCTCCACCGCCGGCGCTGGCCGGGGCCGCAGCCTGCGCGGTACGGTGCGGGTGCCGGGTGACAAATCGATTTCCCATCGGGCCCTGCTCTTCGGCGCCATCGCCGAAGGCGAGACCCGGATCGAGGGTCTGCTGCCCGCCGAGGATCCCCTCAGCACAGCGGCCTGCCTGCGGGCCATGGGGGTCACGATCAGCCCGATCCATGCCGGCGAACCGGTGCTGGTGCAGGGGGTCGGCCTCGATGGCCTCATGGAGCCCGATGACGTGCTCGACTGCGGCAATTCCGGTACCACCATGCGCCTGATGCTGGGGCTGCTGGCGGGCCGCACCGGCCGCCATTTCGTGCTCAATGGCGATGCCTCCCTGCGCGGGCGGCCCATGGCCCGGGTGAGCCAGCCGCTGGCCGGCATGGGGGCCATGATCCGCGGCCGGGCGGGGGGCAACCTCGCTCCGCTGGCGATTGAAGGCTGCCAGCTCCATGGCGCCGTGATCGGCACCCCCGTGGCCTCGGCCCAGGTGAAATCCGCTCTGCTGCTGGCAGCTCTCACGGCCAGCGGCTCCACCACCGTGATCGAGCCGGCCCGCTCCCGCGATCACAGTGAGCGCATGCTCAGTGCCTTTGGCGCCGACCTGGAGTTGGGCGGTGAGATGGGGCGCCTGATCTGTCTTCATCCCGGGGCGACTCTTCGCGGCCTGACTGTGGTGGTGCCCGGCGACATCAGCTCGGCGGCCTTCTGGTTGGTGGCCGCCGCCATCACCCCCGGGGCCGAGATCACCGTGGAGAACGTGGGACTCAACCCCACCCGCACCGGCATCCTCGAGGTGCTGAAGCAGATGGAAGCCCGGCTAGAGGTGCTCAATCCGCGCGATGCGGCCGGTGAGCCGGTGGGGGACGTGCGCGTCTGCCATGGCCCGCTGAAGGCGTTCGAGATCGGTGGCGATCTCATCCCTCGGCTGGTGGATGAGATCCCGATCCTGGCGGTGGCGGCCTGTTGCGCCGAGGGGGTGAGCCGAATCCGTGATGCAGAGGAACTGCGCGTCAAGGAAACGGACCGCCTGGCCGTGATGGCCCGCCAGCTGAGGGTGCTGGGAGCAAGCCTGGAGGAGACCGCTGACGGCCTGGTGATCGAGGGTGGCCGCCCGCTCCATGGCGCCGAGGTCGACAGCGAAACCGATCACAGGGTTGCCATGAGCCTGGGGGTCGCGGCCCAGGTGGCAGGCGGTACCACCCGGCTGCACCGCAGCGAGGCGGCGGCGGTGTCGTATCCGGGCTTCTGGGAGGATCTGGCGCGCCTGCAGTCCGACCCCAGCGGCCAGGCTGGGTGAACCCCGGGGTTTCGGCGGCCCATCTCAGCCCCCGCATCACCGAGGACGGCAGTTTCAGCCTGCACAGCGCTGAGTTCAGTGAGGGGTTTCACTGCCGCAGTGGCGCCCTGCTCGAGGCGCGGCGCACTTATGTGCAGCCGGCCCAGCTGGAGCGCTTCAGGGCCGGGGAGGAGCTCTTGGTGGTGGATGTCTGTGTGGGTCTGGGCACCAACAGTGCCGCCCTGCTCGAAGCTGCGGCCCCCCTGGGGCTTCACCTGCGCTGGTTCGGCCTGGAGATCGATCCGGCCCCCCTGGCCCTGGCCCTGGCGGAGCCCTCCTTCCGCCGGCAGTGGCAGCCAGCGCTCGGGTTGGATCTGCTCCAGCAGCTGCGGGACAGGAGCCACTGGCTGAGCCCCCACGGCCGGGGGGAGATGCGCTGGGGCGATGCCCGCCAGCAGATCGGGTCGCTGTTGCTGCGGGCCGCTGGGCGCTGCGATCTGGTGATGCTCGATGCCTTCTCGCCGCGCCATTGCCCCCAGCTCTGGAGCCAGGAGTTCCTTGCTGCGCTGGTTGCGCTGCTGGCCCCCAGGGGGCGTCTGCTCACCTACTGCTCGGCTGCAGCCCCACGCCGCAGCCTGGTGGAGGCTGGCCTGCAGCTGGCGGCGCTGCGATCCGACGACGCTGCTGCCGCTGCCCAGGGCGGTCCCGGTCAGGTCTGGAGTCATGGCACGGTGGCGGCCCCGGCGCTGGAGGCGTCTTCGCCCTGGTGGCGACCCCTTTCGCTGATGGAGCGGGAGCACCTGGCCAGCCGGGCCGGCGAGCCCTACCGCGACCCCGGGGGACAGGCAGAAAGCTCCGTGATCCTGGCCCACCGCCAGAGGGCCCAGGCCCTCAGTGGGGCGGAGCCTGCCAGTGCCTGGCGGCGGCGCTGGGGGCTGCACGGAGGAGACCGGTAGATTCCGTGCCCAGCCGCCTTGATCCGCTGATGCTCGCCGTTGCCGTGCTGGCCGCTGGAAAGGGCACTCGGATGAAGAGCGATCTGCCCAAGGTGCTGCAGTCTCTGGCAGGCGTCACCCTGGTGGAGCGGGTGCTGGCCAGCTGCCGCCACCTCGATCCCCAGAGGCAGGTGTTGATCGTGGGTCACCAGGCTGAACGGGTGCGCTCCATCCTGGCCGGCCTGGAGGGTCTGGAGTTCGTGTTGCAGCAACCCCAGAACGGCACGGGCCATGCCGTGCAGCAACTGCTGGAACCTCTGGCGGACTTCGAGGGGGAACTGCTGGTGCTCAATGGCGATGTGCCTCTGCTGCGGCCCGCCACCCTGGAGGCCCTGCTGGAGCGGCACCGGGCCGCCGGGGCCGCGGTGAGCCTGCTCACGGCCCGGCTGGCTGATCCCAGTGGGTACGGCCGGGTGTTCACCGATGAGCGGGGCCAGGTGGAGGCGATTGTGGAACACCGCGACTGCAGCAAGGAGCAGCTCCAAAACGATCTCACCAACGCCGGCATCTATTGCTTCAACTGGCGCGCCCTGGCCGAGGTGCTGCCGAAGCTGAGCACCGACAACGACCAGGGGGAGCTCTACCTCACCGACACCGTGGCGATGCTCAGCCCCGCCGTGCACGTGGAGGTGGCGGACCCAGCCGAAATCGCCGGCATCAACGACCGCCTGCAGCTCGCCCAGTGTGAGGCGGCCCTGCAGGAGCGGCTCCGCTGCCACTGGATGGCGGAGGGGGTGAGCTTCGTGGACCCCGCCAGCTGCACCCTCAGCGATGGCACCCGCTTCGGCCGGGATGTGCTGGTGGAGCCCCAGTGCCATTTCCGGGGCAGCACCAGCATCGGCAGTGGCTGCCGCATCGGCCCCGGTTGCCTGATCGAGGACAGCCAGCTCGAGGACGGCGTGGAGGTGCTCTACTCCGTGCTGCGCGATGTGAGCGTGGCCGGGGGTTGCGTGGTGGGGCCCTTCGCCCAGCTCCGTGCAGGCACCCGGCTGGAGAGTGGCTGCCGCATCGGCAATTTCGTGGAGATCAAGAACAGCCATCTGGCCGCGGGCTGCAAGGCCAACCACCTCAGCTACCTCGGTGACGCCGATCTGGGGGCGGAGGTGAATGTGGGGGCTGGCACAATCACCGCCAACTACGACGGTGTGCGCAAGCACCGCAGTGTGATCGGTGCCGGCAGCAAGACGGGCGCCAACTCGGTGCTGGTGGCACCGATCACGCTGGGGGCCGGCGTGACCGTGGGGGCGGGCTCCACCCTCACCCGCGATGTCCCGGCTGGTGCCCTGGCCCTGGGCCGCGCCCGTCAGCTGATCAAGCTCGACTGGAGCCCGCCGCAGGGCTGAGTCCCTGCTCCAGCAGCGGCAGCATCCGTTCCAGGGCCACCCCACGGCTGGCCTTGAGCAGCAGGTGATCGCCGGCCTCCAGCCAGCCCAGCAGCGTCCGGGCGGCCTGGGCTGGCGAATCGAGACGCTCCAGGCGCGGCAGGCCGGCGGCCCCCGCCAGCAGGGCCTCCCCTTCAGCGCCGCTCGCCACGATCACCAGGCCATCGAGCCCGAGGGCCCTGGCCCGCTCTCCCACCCGGCGGTGCAGCTCGCTGCTCTGCTCCCCAAGCTCGAGCATGGTGCCCAGCGCCGCAAAGCGTCGGCCCGTCTGGGCCGCCAGCAGATCCAGCGCCGCCAGCATCGCTTCGGGGGAGGCGTTGTAGGTCTCATCGAGCACCTGGATTCCCCCCATGCGGATTCGCCGGCTGCGCCCGCCCGGCAGGGCCACTTCCAGGCGGCGCAACTGCAGCGGATCCACCCCAAGCTCGCTGGCCACGGCCAGGGCCAGCAGCAGGTTGCGGGCATTGTGGCGGCCCGGCAAGGGCAACTCGGTGCTGTGCTCCGCAGCCCCCGGCTCAGCCAGCCCCCAGATCAGTCGCTCGCCGTTGGCGCCGGACTGAATCCGGCCCAGCATCTGGGCCGGCTCAGGCCCCGGCGGGTCGTCGTGGAGGGCGACGCGGATCACCCGGCCGCTCCAGACGGCGGCGAGGCTGGCCTCGAGCAGGGGGTCACCGGCCGGGATCACCACCAGCCCATCGGGGCGCAGGGCCGAGACGATCTCGCACTTGGCCGTGGCGATCGCCTCGCGGCTGCCCAGCCGGCCGATGTGGGCAGTGCCGATGTTGGTGATCACGCTGATGTCGGGCTCGGCGCAGTGGCTCAGCCGCTCGATTTCCCCCAGGCCACGCATGCCCATCTCCACCACCACGGCCCGATGCTCCCCGCCGGCCTTGAGCAGGGTGAGCGGCACGCCGATGTCGTTGTTTTCGTTGCCCACACTCGCGAGCACCGGACCGAGGGGGGCCAGTGCAGCCCGGATCAGCTCGCGGGTGGTGGTCTTGCCGGCTGAGCCGGTCACGGCGATCACCGGAGCGCTGCCCTGGCGGCGCCAGAGACGCCCCAGCTCCTGGTAGGCCCCCTGGGTGTCGTCCACCAGCCAGATCCGGCCGCCTCTGGCGCGCACCAGGGCTTCGGCCTGCTCGGCGCTGAGGCGGTCGCGCTGGGCCAGGGCGGCCAGCGCCCCCTGCTCCAGGGCCGCCTCCAGGAAGCGGTGCCCATCAAAACGCTCCCCCACCAGCGGCACGAACAGGCAGCCGGGCTCCAGCTCACGGCTGTCGGTGCCGATGCGGCTGAAGCTGGCCGCCGGGTCGGCGGGAGCCGCTTCGATCGGCTTTCCCCACAGCTCCACCAGGTTCGCCAGCCGCATCGCTTCCGCCCGCATCGGATCAATCGAGCAGAATCATGCCCCCGCCCACGACGGCATTCCGGCCCAGTTCTGCGTCACTGGGGTCGAGCAGCCGCAATTGCTCGTAGCCCAGGTCAAGGGACTGCTGCCACCACTGCTGCGCCAGCCGTTGCCGCTCGCTCTCCGGGAGGGACTGGAAGGCCTCTGAGATCCGCAGCCTCAGCACGACGGCGCCGCCGCCTGTGGGGGCGGCCAGCACCAGGCCCGATTCATCACTGAATCCAGGCGGTAACTGGATCGGGGTGCTGCTGGCGCTGGGGGTGTCCTGCGGCGGGGGCACCGGCTCAGGAGAGGTGCCAACGGTCTCCGCGGGCGACTCCCGGCGGTCTTCTCTGGCTTCAAACGGGGCCTGTGCCGGGTCAAGGGCCGGATCAATGGATAACGGAGGCGTTACAACCGATGCTGATGGCCCTGACCCATCCATCTCCACTGGTCTCTCCACACTCGGTGTGCGCAGCTGCCCAATCGCTGATCTCCCCGCCAGCGTCAGCAGGAGCAGAGCCAGCAGCAGCGCGGCAGGCCAGAACAGTGCCGCCTGGCGCCGGGGCCAGAACGGTGGCGTGGGCAGATCCCCCTGCCACTGGCGCCGCCACATCCGCCTCAGGGCCAGTGCGCAGCTGGCGGCCACGGCGCGCAGATCCCGCCCCAGTGCCCGCCAGGGGCTTTCGTATACGACCGGCAGCTCGGAGCCGGAGCGTTCCACGCTCAGCTCTGGCCGCGGCGCAGGAGGGCGGAGAAGGGATTGCGGGGACCAGCGCTCCCTTCTGGGCTACTGGGTTGGGCCTCGGTTTCAGCCTCCTTGGCAGAGCCGCCGGCCTGGACGAGGCTGGGATCGGCATCCTGGCCGAGGGAGAACTGCTCCACATCGGCGGCCGAGGGAGTGGGCTGCTTCACCCCACGCACATCGCGGTACATGGCGTCGTACTCCAGGGCTGAGCGGGTCCAGCTGTGGTCCACGGCCATGGCGCGCAACTGCAGTTCCCGCCAGCTGTGGCTGTGGCGGTAGGCCTCCCAGGAGCGCACGATCGCGGTGTAGAAGTCGACAGGCTCATAGCGATCGAAGCAGAAGCCGGTGCCGCTGTGGTCGGCGGGCACATGGGGCTGGACGGTGTCGACCAGTCCGCCCACCTTGCGCACGATCGGGATGCAGCCGTAGCGCATCGCCAGCATCTGGCTGATGCCGCAGGGCTCGAAGCGGCTGGGCATCAGGAAGGCATCGGCACCCGCGTAGATCAGACGCGCCAAGGCATCGTCGTAGGTGAGGAAGACGGAGAAGCGGCCGGGATGGCGGGAGGCCATCTGCCACAGGCCCGATTCATAGTGGCGGTCGCCTGTGCCCAGCACCACGATCTGGCTGTCGGAATAGGCCAGCACCCGGTCGGCCACCTGCAGCAGCAGATCCACCCCTTTCTGATCCACCAGGCGGCTCACCATCCCCATCAGATAGGTGTTGGGGTTGACCCCCAACCCCATGCGCTCCTGCAGCACCCGCTTGTTGGTTGCCCTCGGGGCCATGTCGGTGGCGCCGTAGCAGGCAGGCAGGAAGCTGTCGGTGGCGGGGTTCCAGGCTTCGGTGTCGATGCCGTTGACGATGCCGCGCAATTTGCCGCTGATGTAATTCAGCAGGCCATCGAGGCGTTCGCCGTATTCGGGTGTGCGGATCTCCTGGGCATAGGTGGGGGAGACGGCGTTGACCCGATCGGCATAGAGCAGGGCAGCGGCCATGGTGTTATCCCCCTGCATGTACCAGGGGATCCAGGTCATGCGCTCGAGCTTCCAGCGCCAGGGGCCCTGGTATTCAAGGTTGTGGATGGTGAAGACCGTGCTGATCTCGGGGTCCTGGTGCATCCAGACCGGGATCATGCCTGTGTGCCAGTCATGGCAGTGAAAGATTTCCGGTTTCCAGTGGTTCCAGGCGAATTCGGCGGCGGCATTGGCGAAGAACGTGAAACGCCAATCCTCATCTTCTCCGCCGTAGATGCGCTCCGGATCGAACACCGGATGGCCGACCAGATAGAGCGGCAGCCCATGGGTGGGATGCCGGGTTTCGTAGACAGCAAAGTCGTTACCCATCGCCTGTCCACGCCAGACCGGCTCACTGGGGATCTCCAGGCGGCTCCAGAGCTTGCTGTAGCCCGGCATGATCGTCCGCACGTCATGGCCAAGGGCCGCCACTGCCGGCGGCAGGGACCCCACCACATCGCCCATGCCCCCCACTTTGATCATCGGGGCGCACTCGGCGGCGGCGAACAACACGCGCATGGGGAGAACCCAGGGGAGGGCCGAACTCTACGTTTGCTGCCCATGGTGACCCCTTCAGGGCAGCACGGTCACCACAGTGCCCATGCGCACCAGCTCAAAGAGGTCACGCACGTTCTCGTCGTACATGCGCACACAGCCGTGGGAGACCGCCTGGCCGACAGTCTCCCGCTGGGGTGTTCCGTGGAAGCCGGCGGTGACGCAGCCCTTCACCTCCAGGTGCTGCTGACCGTTGAAACCGCGCTTGCCGGCGCAGTCTCGGTGGAAGCCGATCCAGCGGCTACCCAGAGGATTGTCGGGACCGGGGGGGTAGAGCTTGCCGCTCACCGGGTGCTTCCAGACTGGATTAGGCGCCATCTCGATCACCTGGAAGCGGCCCAGGGGGGTTTCCCAGCCGGGCATGCCCACGGCCACCGGAAACCGGCGCAGCTCGCGACCGTCCTCGAGGACCACCACCTGCCGCTTGCTGCGGTGAAGCACCAGGCTGCGTTCAGGACCTGGGGAGGCGATCGCCAGGGTGGCGCTGGGACTGGCCTTCGCTGGCGTCTGGGGCTGCGTCTGCGCCTGGGGCTTGTGGGTCGGCTGTGGTTGAAGGGCCGGGGTGTGGGGGAGCTCGATGGGCGGATGCCACGGCTGTGGAGCTGAGACCAGGGGCTTCACCTCGGCCAGGGCATCGGCCGGTGACAGCAGGCTGCCACCGATCAGAAGGCTCACCAGGGGGATCGTGAAGCGGGAAGGCACGGTCAGGCTTCAGGTCAAAAGCTCTTGACGCCTAGGCTACCCATGGCGGTTTCGGCAGCACCGTGATGGGCAGGACCGCGATTCGGAGGATGGAGGGGAAGCCGTGGCCCGGCGCCCCGGAGAGTTCTTGCCCTCTCTGGAGACCATGACGCCCTTCCCCGACTATCCGACTCCCGTGGATGAGGAAGAGCGGCTGCGGTCTCTGGAGAGGACGCTGCTGCTCGACACCGAATCGGACGCGGATCTCGATCGCATCACCACCCTGGCCTCCGAAACCCTGGACACACCGATCGCCCTGATCTCTCTGGTGGATCGGGAGCGTCAGTGGTTTCTGTCCAGGGTGGGCCTGGAGGTCTCCCAGACACCCCGGTCCATGGCGTTCTGCGCCCACGCGATCACCCAGGACTCGACGCTGGTGGTGCCTGACGCCCTGGCAGACCCCCGCTTCAACACCAATCCGCTGGTGGTGTCGGAGCCGCATATCCGCTTCTATGCCGGCGCCCAGCTCAGGCTGCAGGACGGGCAACCCCTCGGCACCCTCTGCGTCATCGATCGGACACCCCGCCAGTTCAGCCCGCGGCAGCTGCACTGGCTCCAGCTCTTCTCTGAACAGGTGAGCCGGGAAATCGAGCTGCGCCAGCGGCTGGCGCGTTGTCCCGTCACCGGGTTCTTCAACCGCAGCGCATTCGAAACGCTCTGTCAGAAGGAGTTCGAGCGGGCCCGGCGCACCCATGGATCCCTGACTCTGCTGCTCCTCAGGGTTGAGAATCTCGATCAGGTGCGCGGGCTGGCCGAAGCCTCGGCTCCCGACGGTCTTGTCGCTGAACTTGCCGAGCGGTTCACCGCACTGGCGGCTGAGCCTGATCTGCTGGGCCGCTATTCCGATGCCTGCTTCGCGATGCTTCTCGTGGGGGCTTCGCCGGAGCGGGATCAGGCCGTGTCCGATACCCTCCGCGCTGCCTCGGTGCGCTCTCTGCATCCTGAGCTGTTGATCGGCCTGAGCCGCCTGGAGGCAGAGGATCTGAGCGCTGTCGATCTGCTCATCCGCGCCGACAATGCCCTGTTCCTGGCCCGGGCCGGGGAGCCGATCAAGCCTTCGCCGGGCCCTTGAAGAGTCGGCCGGTGGTTCTGCCTGTTGTGCTCTCGACCGTGCTGCTGCTCGGGCTCCTGGCTGTGGTGAGCCGGAGGCACCCGAGCCAGGAGCCCCACCACACGGCAATGGCCTTCACGTTGCCCTCGGCCCAGGATGTGGAGCGGCCCGGACTGGTCTTCAGCGATCGATACGGCCACAAGCCCCGATCGAGCTCGGCCACGTCCCTTCGTGTGGTGTAAATCCCGAGGCCCGATTGCCCTGATCTGAGTGTGAACAGGGATGAATGACGGGCTGTCACTCGCGAGGTGCATATCCACCTCGTTGTTTCACGATGAACCCAGACGATTGACTTGTCAAGTCTTTCGTCCGGATTGCCGATCGGTTGTGGGCTACGCCTGCAATCTTGATCGTGACGTCTTGTGCGCCGGCCCCCGGGCGGTGATCGCCGCCGCTGCGCCCTGTGGGGGCGCTACGGCGCGATCACCTGGGGCCTGAGCTCAGGCCGCTGCTTCCTGCAGGGAAGGCTGAGCAGGCAGCTCCTCCAGCGAGGGGATGGCGACCATGCTCTCGGCGGAGAACATGCGCCGGCCCTCGAGCTGCCAGTGCTCGTCCTGCTCCAGCAGCACCGCCCCCACCAGGCGAGTGATCGAGGCGTCGTTCGGGAAGAT
>CALRVC020000012.1:0-88150 GCA_943371515.1 Synechococcus sp. UW140
AGTTGGAGGGTAGCTTCCTGCAAAAATAGCTCAATGCCAGGATAAAACAATCTGAACGCTCTGCATTTGATTTCAGCGCTTCTGAGATTAGATATGATGAGAAGCCACCTTAGGGTGGCTTTTTTTGTGCGTAGCGTCCGGTGACGCTGGTACTGCTTGTCTGCAGTAGTCGTTGGTGTTGCTGTCGTTGGCGTCGTTTTCTGTCCTGTCGTCGTCGCTGGCGTAGTTGTCTGAGTAGTAGTATTAACTTGTGGTGGAATTGGTGTTTTTTAAGATGGGAAGGGAATTTGCTGGAGGGTTGTGATCTGGGAATGGGGGCCTGGGTTATCTTCTGGATTGCCTGGTCTGTTGCTGTAGATCACGGGCATGCCGCTGAGGTGGGCGGCATTGATTTCGGCTAGGGAGTCACTGATAAACAGGATCTTGGCGGTGGGTGCACTGAGCGAGTCGGCAATTCTTAGATAGCTGGCCGGATCCTGTTTAGGCCCGACACGGGTGTCAAACCAGCCGCAGAACAGTTGGCGTAGGTCTCCAGCATCGGAGTGCCCGTAGAGGAGTTGCTGAGCCGCTACCGATCCTGATGAGTACACCGCCAGCTGAAGCCCTGCGGCGTGCCATCGCTCCAGGGCCGGCGCGACATCGGCAAAAAGGGGAGCGCGCAGCGACCCATTGGCATAGCCTTCGTTCCAGATCAATCCCTGTAAATCTTTGAGAGCGGTGAGCTTCCGGTCGTCATCGATCAGGGACTGGAGAAAGGTGCAGAGTTGTTGGAGGCTGGGTTGCTGGGCTGGTGGCTGTGGTGACACATGCTGCTGCCAATGAACGCTTTCGCTTTGAAAGGGGCCATGGCTGGCGCCGTCTTGTCTGGCGATGGGATTTTTCATGGAGGCGGCAATGTTGATGGTGGCCGCATTGTTGATGTCGCCGCTGTTGTCGTTGTGCCAGGCCTCCTGCAGATCGCAGAGCAACGCTTTCAGACCTGGATCCTGTCCGTGTTCCATCAGAAAGGACTCCAGACGAGCCCTTGCATAGGGGAACAGGGTGTCGGCCACGAAGCTCACCGGGCATGTGGTGCCTTCGATATCGAGGAGCACATGGCTGATGTCAGCCGGAAATTGTCTTGGACGCGTCATGGGTTGGGGAGGGGTGGCAGCAGCAACTCACGCCAGTTCTGCTCCAGCAGAAATTCCAGAATTTCCAGATGTCGGCGGGCGCTGAACAGGTCGTGGCCCCAGGCATAGAGCCCGTGACCGGCGATCAGCAACCCGTGGGGTGCTTCGCCAAGGCGTAGTGAAGCGGCACAGCTCAGGTGGCGCAGGTCCTGGTCGTTGGCCAGCACCGGTATGGCGATGGAGGTGTCGTGGCTGCGAATGCCTGTGAGGCCCTTCAGCATCTCCAGACCTTCGATCCGCACGGCCGCTTCGACGGCATTGGCCGCATTGGCGGGATTCGTTGCTTCAGCTTCAGGGCGTGCTGCCGCCTGCAGGGCGCGGCGGGAGAGCAGGGTGGCGGCCTGGGAGTGGGTGTGGAGCACAGCAGCGGCTCCGGTGCATTTGACGATCTCCAGATGCAGCAGGGTTTCGGCGCTGGCCGCTCCGCTGCCGTCGATCACCTGAGCCTCCGCATTCACCAGGATCAGGTCCTGGGGTCGAATCGAGCCTTTGTCGACCCCGCTGGGGGCCATCAGCAGCTCCAGGGGCGCCAGCCGGCTCACGCAGCTGAAATTTCCGCCTGTGCCGTCGCACCAGCCCCTGGCATGGATCGCTGCGATGACGTTGCACAGTGCCCTGGCCTGCTCCCCGGGGGCGGATGTGGGCACGGACCCTTCAACGGCATGGCCCTATCTTCTCGCACCGACCCCGATCCACTTCAACGCTGACAGTTGGGGCACCAGTGGCTGCTGCGACCGCCCAGGCGCTCCCGCTGGATCGGTAGGCCGCAGCGCCGGCACGGTTGACCGCCGCGGCGATACACCCAGGCGACGCCTCCGTAGTTGCCATTGGTGCCGCTGAGATCCCGGAAGTCGCTGAAGGTGGTGCCGCCGGATCCGATGCTGATTTCGAGCACTTCGATCAGCGACTGGCGCAGGCGCTCAAGCTCCACGAGGCTCAGGCTGCCGCTTCGGCGCTGGGGGGCCACGCCTGCTGCGAAAAGGGATTCATCGGCGTAGATGTTGCCGACTCCAGCCACCAGCGCCTGATCGAGCAGGGCGGTCTTGATGGGCCGCACGGAGCCCTTCAGTTTCCGGCTCAGGTAGGTGCCGCTGAAGGCAGCACTGAAGGGTTCAGGGCCCAGCTTCTGCAGGCCTGTCATCACGCTGGAGCACTCGAGGCCGGATGGAATAAACCACATCTGCCCGAAGCTGCGCACATCGATGAAGCGCAGTTCCTGCCCCTGCCGGCTCCAGCACCGCACCCGGGTATGGCGGCAGGGCTCGCGGGGCTCCTCCAGCCAGAGAAACTGCCCGGTCATGCGCAGATGAACGCCCCAGTGGCCTGCCGCCAGGCCGTCGCGGCTGAGCTCAGCCATCAGGTATTTGCCCCGACGGCTCCAGGCCCCGACGCGAGCGCCGATCAGCCCGGTCCGGAACTGATCGATCCCCTCAGGAGCGGCGATGGCCCGCTGCCTGAGCACATCGACCCGTCCGATCTCGAACGAGGTGAGCTGACGCTCCAGCCCGCGCCGAACCGTTTCCACTTCAGGCAGCTCAGGCATCCGTTCAGCCTCGACCCCTGCAGCCTGCCAGGCAGAGGGGTCACCATGACCAAAGAAAACCCGCCGGAAGCTGGGCTCCCGGCGGACGGCGGATCAGTTGCGATGGATTCCGAACGGGCCGGCTCGGAAGGGGGCTCAGGCCGACTCGAGTTCCCTTTCGGCGAAGTTGTTGGTGTTGATGCCGCCTTCCGAGCCGCTGTAGCCGCTGTAATTGACCTTTTCGAAGCGCACCACCACGGGGTAGCGGATGCCCGAGGTGTCGACGGACGCCACCGTGCCGACTTCGTTGAACCAGTAAGACTCAGGCCGCTTGATGCGCACCTTGTCGCCGCGGGAGATCGCCATCGCTGCGCTGTTGTTGGGTGACTGCCAGTCGGAAGATACCTGCCCCAGAGGGGCTCTGAACCGAGGGCGTCACGTTTCGTCGTTCGGCTCGTGCTTCGGACCGTCGTTCGGCCCGTCGCTCACTGCTTCGGGTCTGCGTGGCAGCATCAGCGATTGCGCCGTTGGTCGTCGATGGAGGCACCCGTCCTCAGCCTGGAGCTGCCCGATCCGGAGCGGGACGACATCAGCACCATGGAGTTCCTCTCCCGCCTGGAGGAGGCCTGGGCCGTCTGCGACCGCTTCGATCTGCAGACGGAGATCTGGCGGGGCCGCATCCTGCGGGCGGTGCGGGACCGGGAGAAGCGGGGCGGCGAGGGCCGTGGCACCGGTTTCCTGCAATGGCTCAGGGAGCGGGAGATCAGCAAGACCCGGGCCTATGGGCTGATCCAGCTCGCCGATTCCGCCGACAACCTCGTCGGGGACGGACTGCTGGAGCAGGGGAGCGTGAACAACTTCTCCAAACGTGCGTTCCTCGACACGGCCCTGGCCGATCCGGAAGTTCAGCAGATGATCAGTGAAGCTGCCAATGATGGCCAGCAGATCACCCGCAAGCAGGTGCGGCGCCTCAGCGATGAATTCACCGCCGCCACCAGCCCGCTGCTACCCGAAGAGATCCGCCAGCGCACCCAGGAGAACTTGCTGCCCCCCCGGGTGGTGGCCCCTCTGGTGCGGGAGCTGGCCAAGCTGCCCGAACCCCAGCAGGACGACCTGCGCCGGGCCCTGCGGGAGGAACCTGAGCTTGAGCGGGTCAAGGATGTGACCAGCACTGCCCGCTGGCTGAGCAAGGCGGCCGAGGCCGGCATTGCCGTGCGCGCCTTTCAGCAGGGGAATCTCAATCTCGAGAAAGCCCTGCAGGAGGCCCAGCGGCTCGATGCCCTCGGCCTGTTCGCCGATGCCGTCGGTCAGGCCCAGCAACTGGAGAGCGCTGTGCTCAAGCTGCACACCAGTTGGCGGCGCCTGGGGGGGCTGCAGGAACGCCTCTGGGTGGAGAGCGGCAGCAGCACACCCCATCTGCGCGAGCTGCTCACCGCCCTGCAAAGCCTCAGTGGCACCACCCTGCGGGTGTCCCTCGGCGAGCTCTCGGGGGGGAAGCGGGTGCGCCTGCAGCTGGTGGAGGAGAACCCCGACCAGCTGACGCCTCCGCCCTTGCCCTGAGCGGAGCGAGGGTTAAGGTCGCAGCGGTGCTGGGCTGACGTGGCGGTGGCGGCGGATCCGCTCGAATCGGAGCTCCAGCGTCATTTCGGGTGGACCGCCTTCCGCCCGGGGCAGCGGCCGGTGGTGGAGGCGTTGCTTTCCGGTCAGGATTGCCTGGCGGTGATGCCCACCGGCGCTGGCAAGTCGTTGTGTTTTCAACTGCCGGCCCTGGTGCGGCAGGGCCTGGTGCTGGTGGTCTCCCCCCTGGTGGCCCTGATGCAGGACCAGGTGAGCCAGCTGCAACGGCGGGGCATCCCGGCGGCCAGCCTGCACCAGGGCCTGGATCTGCCCAGCCGCCGTGCCTTGCTGCGCCGCCTGGAGCAGAATCGTCTGCGGGTGCTCTACCTGGCCCCGGAGCGTCTGCAGGCTGAGGCCACCCGCCAGTTGCTGGAGGAGGTGCTGGAGCAGGGGCGCCTGGTGGCCCTGGCGGTGGATGAGGCCCATTGCATCAGTGCCTGGGGCCACGACTTCCGACCCGATTACCGGCGGCTGGGTCAGTTGCGCAGCCTCTGCCCCGGGGTGCCGCTGGTGGCCCTCAGTGCCACGGCGGCACCCCGGGTGCGCGCCGACATCATCCGCCTGCTGCAGTTGCGGCGCCCCCTTGTGCAGGTGCGTTCGGCCAGGCGCTCCAACCTGACCTATGCCATGGAGCGGCGTCCCCAGGACCCCATGGCCAGGGTGCTGGAGGCGCTGGAGCGGGCGCGGGGGGCCGTGCTGATCTATGCGCGCACCCGCCGCTCGGTGGAGCACTGGGCCGCCCGCCTTTCTGCCGCTGGCCGTGAGGCGATCGCCTACCACGCGGGCATGGATCCGGAGAGTCGCCAGCTGGCCCTGGAACATTTCCAGGAGAGTCCGACGCCGGTGCTGGTGGCCACCGTGGCCTTCGGGATGGGGGTGGACCGGCCGGATGTGGGCCTGGTGCTGCACCTTGACCTGCCCGCCAGCGCTGAGGGATATCTGCAGGAGTCGGGCCGGGCCGGCCGTGACGGGCTTCCCGCCCGCTGCCTGGTGCTGTTCGATCCGGCTGATCGGCTCTTCCTGGGCTGGGCGATGCGGGCCTCGGCGCGGCAGATGAGTCCGGAACTTCAGGACCAGGAGCGCCCGCGCCGTGACATCGCCCAGCAGCAGCTGCGGCGGATGGAGGCCGTGGCGGAGGGCAGCGGCTGCCGTGAACAGGCCCTGCTGCTGACGGTGGGGGAATTGGTGCCGCCTTGTGGTCGCTGCGATGTCTGCCGGCGGCCCCGCTCGATCAGCGATTGGTCGCTGGATGCGGCGCGGGTGCTGGAAGCCCTGGCCCAGAAGGACGGGATGGACCTGCGCCGGCTGGCCGGGGCCCTGGAGCAGGCCCATGCCGGCGATGAGCAGCGCTGGGGATGGCTGACTCGCCGTCTGGTGCAGGAGGAGCTGATCAGCGAAAGCGACGACGGCAGTCAGCGTCTCTGGCTGCGCACCGCCGGACGCCACTACCTCAGCCAACCCTGGCCCCTGCGCTGGGCGGCCTGACTTCGCTGCTGGGGTGCGGCTTCAGCCTGCGGTCTGCTTGCAGACGTCCTTGATCAGCTGCTCCTCGTAATCGGTGCTGGGATCTTCCCAGCTGGTCCAGGCGCCCGCTGCGCCGGTGGCATTGATCTTGCGGGCGGCGCAGTTGATCGCCACGAACACCGGCTGGCCGCCGCTGTTGAGAGCCGGAGCCACCTGGCTGCCGCCCATCGGCCGCCAGTTGGAGAAATCCACCTGCAGCGGACCGTAGGTGCGCCAGTCAGGGGGGGCGGTGTTGCTGGGGTCGGGCTTGGGTTGGGGCTTGGGCTGGGGTTTGGCGGCGGCGGCCAGCGCGGGTTTCGGTGCGGCCTCCGCTGGGTTAGCTGCAGGGGGTTTGGCTGCATTCGCAGGTGTGGTGGCCGGTTTGGCCTGGGGCTCAGGTTGCTTGGTTTGCTCGGGCGGATTCGGCGCTGGTTTTGGGGCTGGTTTTGGCTCTGGCTGGGCCGCCGCTTGGGGGGGCGGGGTCGATTTGACCGGCGCTGGTTTGGTGGTTGCGGGTTTGGCGGCTGCTGGTTTGGCAGCTGCTGGTTTGGTGGCTGGGGTTCCGCTGGCGGGCCCCAGGCTGAGCTTGGTGCCCACCTGCAGGTTGTCGGGAGCTTCCAGCTTGTTCAGGCTCACCAGTCGGGCCACTGGCACGTCGTAGCGCTCGGAGATCTCCGAGAGGGTTTCACCGGATTTGACGACGTGCACCCGAGTGGCCTTCGCTCCGGCCGCCGCGGGGGGCGCTGGCTTGGCCGCTGGCTTGGCGGTGTTCGTGGGCTTGGCGGGCTTGGCCGCATTCTTCGCCGGGGGCACCTTCAGGCGTTGCCCCACCTGCAGCAGATCCGCGTCCTTGAGGCCATTGAGCTCCATCAGCCTCTGCACCGAAAGGCCGTAGCGCTCAGCGATCTCTGAGAGGGTTTCGCCGGCGCTGACGGTGTGGCTGGCCTGGGCGGAGCTGCTTTCAGGCAGCTTCAGGCGGGTGCCAGTCTCCACCAGGTTGGGGTCCTTGATGCCGTTGAGCTGAAGCAATCGCTGCACTGACACTCCGTAGCGCTCGGCGATCTCCGAGAGGGTTTCCCCCGACTTGACCACGTGTTGGGGCGCCGCCAGGGCAGGCAAGGGCAGAACCAGGGCCAGGACCAGGGCGGCCAGGACACGGCGCAAGGGTTGCGGGCTGCTCATGGATGGCGTTCGGCTGGGTGAACCTTACGGAGACCTCCCCGGAACGCCAGCCCCCGCTTCACCTCCAGCCCCGGACGACTTCGTTTCGGCACTCAGCCCAGCAGCCGTTTGATCAGGGTGAGCCGATCTCCATAGGGCGGGTAGCGGAAGGGCAGATCGAAGCGGAAGGGTCGGCGCAGCACGCTGCGCAGGTGCGAGAAGGTGTCGAAGCCCGCCTGGCCGTGGTACCGGCCCATGCCGCTCTCCCCGACACCGCCGAAGGGCAGCTCCGGCACCCCCGCCTGCATCACCACGTCGTTGAGGCAGACCCCGCCGGAACTGGTGCCGGCCAGCACCTGGTCCTGGGCCGTGCGGCTGCGGCTGAACAGGTAGAGAGCCAGCGGTTTGGGCCCCCGGCGAATCAGGTCGATGGCCTCGTTCAGCCCCTTGATGCCGACCACCGGCAACAAGGGGCCGAACAGCTCGCCGGCCAGGAGCGGATCGTTGATGCCGCCGCCGCTGCCACCACCGTCGCCGCGGGAGAGGAGTTCGGAGCCAGGCTCGCAGGCGATCAGGGTGGGCGCGATCCGGCGGGTCTGGGGATCCACCTGGCCGCCGCTGAGCACCCGGCCATCCCGTCGGGCGCCCTCCAGCAGGGCCAGCAGCCGCTCGAACTGGGCCTGGTTGATGATGCGGGCCAGGTCGGGGGAGGCGAGGGGATCGTCGCCGTAGGCCCGCTGGAACTCACCCCGCAGCCGCTCGATCAGGGCCGGCCGCACCGTTTCCTCCACCAGCAGGTGGTCGGGGGCGATGCAGGTCTGCCCGGCGTTGAGCCCCTTGCCCCAGGCCAGCCGCCGGGCGGACACCTCCAGATCAGCATCGGCCAGCACGATTGCCGGGCTGCGCCCCCCCAGCTCCAGGGTCACCGGCGTCAAATTCCGGGCCGCGGCGGCCATGACCAGCCGTCCCACCCGGCCGCCGCCGGTGAAGAAGATGTGATCGAAGGGGAGATCGAGCAGCTCGCCGGCCACCTCGGCGCCGCCCTCCCGCACCACCACCACCTGGGGATCGAGGTGGCGGGCCGCCAGCCGGGCGATCAGGGCGGAGGTGTGGGGCGCTTGCTCGGAAGGCTTGAGCACGGCGGTGTTGCCCGCCGCCAGGGCGCTCACCAGGGGTTGGAGAGTGAGCGAGAAGGGATAGTTCCACGGCCCGATGATCAGCACGCAGCCGAGCGGTTCAGCCACCAGCTCCGCCCGGCCGGGGCGCTGGGAGAGGGGAACGGCAACCGGCCTTGGTGCCAGCCAGCGCTTCAGTTTCTGCTGGGCCAGGCGGAGCTCCTGCCGCACGGCCACCACTTCGAAGTAGGCCTCCACCGCCGGTTTGCCCAGATCGGCGCTCAGCGCCTCGAGGATGGCTGGCTCGTTCTGCGCGAGCAGCGAGTCGAGGGCCTGGAGCTGGGCACGCCGCCAGGCGAGCGGCCTGGTGGTCCCCGCACTCACCAGCTCCCGCAGGGCGGTTGTCGAGAACTGCCCGCCGGGGTCAACGGGCCCGCCGGCGCCAGCAGCGGTGGCGGAGGGGGAGAGGGAGGTCAGGCTCATCGACGGGGTGGCATCTGAGCCAAGTCTGGCCAGAGACGGAGTCCGGCCGCGACAATCGATCGGGCCTGAACATCCGTATGGCTGAGCGCGACATGGATGAGCGAGAAGACCGATTCGGATGAATCAGCGCCGAGATTGAGAAGAAAGTCTGGTCACCTCGGGACTCATCAACAAGCCAGAATCAGCTTCAGGAAAGGCCAGCACAATGCTGAGTTGAGCAGTACAACGGTGAGTTGAAAAGCCCTTGACGAGACTTGAACTCGTGACCTCTCCCTTACCAAGGGAGTGCTCTACCGCTGAGCTACAAGGGCATGTGGAAAGGTGGGCCGGGTTGGATTTGAACCAACGTAGGCAGAGCCAGCGGATTTACAGTCCGCCCCCATTAACCACTCGGGCACCGACCCGAACCACACCTCGACAACTTACCAGCCGACCTCCCTCATGCAGCTGCTCGCCCTCAATGGTCCGAACCTGAACCTGCTGGGAAGCCGTGAGCCTGGTCTCTACGGCACCTTGAGCCTTGAGGTCATCCGCGACGACCTCACCGAGCGGGCCATGGCGCTGGGCGTTGAGCTGGCCTGGTTCCAGAGCAACCACGAAGGCGCCCTGGTGGACCGCATCCAGGAGGCTCGCGGCCAGAGCTCCGGCATCCTGATCAATGCCGCCGCCTACACCCACACCTCCATCGCCCTGCGCGATGCCCTGCTGGCCGTGGCCATCCCCTACGTGGAACTGCACCTGAGCAACACCCATGCCCGCGAACCCTTCCGCCATCACTCCTTCCTCGCCGACCGCGCCGTGGGCGTGATCTGCGGCTTCGGGGCCACCAGCTACCGGCTGGCTCTCGAAGGCCTGGTCGATCACCTGCGCAGCCGCCCGTGACTGCCCCGGCGGCAGCGGTGGCGCGGGTGCGCTGGCTGGCGGCGCCCACCGGCCCCGAGTGGCTGGAGCAGGCCCTGGCCCATCCGGTGGAGCTGCTGATCGATCACGCCCATTGCGAGCGCAAGGCGGCCGGGGCGGCCCTGCAGCTGATGTTCCGCTACCCCTCCGACGACGCCCTGGCGGCCGCCCTCAGCCCCCTGGCGCGGGAGGAGCTGGAGCATTTCGAGCGGGTGCTGGCCCTGCTGGGGCGCCGGGGGCAGACCCTTTGCCCGCTGGCGGCTCCTCCCTACGGCGCCGCCCTTGCCAAGCTGGTGCGGCGCCAGGAACCCGAGCGCATGCTCGACAGCTTTCTGGTGGCGGGGCTGATCGAAGCCCGCAGTCACGAACGCATGGCCCTGCTGGCGGCCCACAGCCCAGACCCCGAGCTGAGGCAGCTCTATGGCGAGTTGCTCGCAAGTGAGGCGCGTCACTTCGGCCTTTACTGGGTGCTGTGTGAGCGCCGCTGGCCCCGCTCTGTGGTGATGGAGCGGCTGGAGCAGCTGGCCGCCCGGGAAGCCGAGCTGCTGGCCCAGCTCCACCCCCAGCCCCGGATGCACAGTTAGGGGTCGAGCAGGGGGAAGCGGGAGGCGATGTCATCGCCGGTGAACCGGGCCACCCAGCCGTCGGGGTTTTTGAAGAAGCGCAGGGCGGTGAAGTGGGGGGCCGCGCCCATGTCGAACCAGTGGCGGGTGCCGGCGGGCACGCCGATCAGGTCGCCCCTGGTGCAGAGGACCTGCAGCACCTCCTCACCGATGTGGAGACAGAACAGGCCCTGCCCCTCCACGAAGAAGCGCACCTCGTCTTCGGCGTGGGTGTGCTCGGCCAGGAACTTCTGCCGCAGGGCCTGTCGCTCCGGGTGGTCCGGGCCGAGCCGGATCGCATCGACGCTGGGATAAGGGCCCTGGGACTGGATGCGGGCGACCTCGCTGGCATAGGCGCTGAGGATGGCCTCCTGATCGGCGCCTTCCGCCAGCTCAGCCCGGGTCGGCCAGCGCTCGAAGCGCAGGCCGCGGGCGGCCAGCTCGGCCGCGATCACCGCGCCGTCGTCGCTGCTGAACGGGGCCTCGGCCGGGCTGGTCTGGCCATGCGTTGGCGGATTGACGGGGTGGATCTGCAGGCGGCTCACGGCGGCGCAGCGGCGAGGGAATCGGGCTTCAGCCTAGAAAGCGTGTTGGCAGGCGCCGCCAGGAGCACCCCTGTGATCGATCGCGTTGATGCAGCCTCGATGCTGGGCTCAGCCTCCGGTTCGGATTCCGGCCCGGGTCTGGTCCTGGTGGGGGTCGGCCCCGGGGATCCCGAGCTCTGCACCGTGGCGGCGGTGCGGGCGATCCAGGCGGCCGAGGTGGTGGCCTACCCGGTGGCGCGCCTGGAGGCCGAGGGGATGGCCGCCCGGATCGTCTCTCCCTGGCTGAGGCCGCAGCAGCGCCGCCTGCCGCTGCTGTTTCCGATGGTGGTGGAGCCGGCTCCGCGCCGCCGTGCCTGGCGCCAGGCCGCCGAGGCCCTGGCCATGGAGGTGGCGGCCGGCCAGCGGGTGGTGCTGCTGTGTGAGGGCGATGTCTCCCTGTTCGCCAGTGCCTCCTACGTGCTGCTCGAGCTGCTGGAGCGCCACCCGGGCTGTCCACTGCGCCTGATCCCCGGCATCACCGCGGCTTCGGCGGCGGCGGCGGCGGGTGCCTGGCCCCTGGCCCTGCAGCGCCAGACCCTGCAGGTGCTGCCCACCCCGGATGATCCCGCCGAACTGGAGGCGCTTCTGGATACTGCTCTGGCAAGCCCTGAAGGCCAGAGGCCGGTGCTGGCCCTGCTCAAGCTGGGTGCCCGCTGGAGCTGGGTGCGGCCCCTGCTGGGCCGTCTGGGGCTGCTGGAGGGTGCCCTCTTCGCCCGGCGGGTGGGCTGGCCTGAGCAGACGGTGGCGCCTGCCTCGGCAGTGCCGCCCGATGGGGAGGGAGCCTCCGCCTACTTCTCCCTGCTGCTGATCCGCTGCGGCTGGCCCGAGGTGCTCCCCGACACCGGGGCGGCCTGGGCTGATCACGGCCAGGATGCTTGCCTGAGTGAACCGCCTGGAGGTCCATGAATCCAATCGACTGGTTCGCCCTGCTCCACCCGGTGCTGGTGATTCTGTTCGTGTATCCGGTGGTGGGGGCGACCATTCGCCTGGGAATCCTGGCCAGGGAGCGTCGGCTGAAGATCCACCCCCAGCCGCCCACGGTGGGGGTGGAACATGCCGATCACGGTCGCTGGCTGACCGGGGGGATGGTGGTGGCGGTGCTGGTGGCCCTGATCTATTCCTTCACTAACAAGTTCATCACCCCTGAGCCCCCCTTTGCCGGTGGCGTCCAGCGCCTGGCTCTGCTGCTGGTGGTGAGCGCGGGCACCTTCGCCAGTCTGCTGGCCCTCTGGCGGGTGAAGTCCACCAACCTGCGGGCCTGCTTCGCGCTGCTCACCTGGGCGGGTCTGCTGGGGCTGGGCAGTCAGCCGGAGATCTGGCGCCTCAGTGACAACCCCTTCGAGGGGGCGTTCTGGGCTTCCCATTACTGGAGCGGGGTGTTGCTCACCGGCTTGATGCTGTTCTCCATGTCGGCCAAGCCGGAGATCTTCCGCTCCCTGAAGATGCGCCGCCTGCACGTGAGCGTGAACATCCTGGTGGCGGTGCTGCTGGCGGTTCAGGCGATCACCGGCAGCCGCGACCTGCTTGAAATTCCGGTGAGCTGGCAGAAGCCGGCGATCTATTCCTGCGACTTCGAGAAGCGCATCTGCCCGGCTCCGGCCAGCAGCTCCAGCGCCGCCGATGGGCTGGGGGCCCGCATCAGCTGATGGCGCAGCTGGGCGGCGCCGGCAAATCCCTGGCAGGTCCAGCCCAGGTGCTTGCGCGCGATCAGCAGTCCCTGCTCGCCCCGGGCCGCCACCAGGGCCTCCAGGTGCTCCCGTGCCAGGGCCAGCCGTTCCGGGGTGCCCGGAAGGGGCGGCAGCGGCGTGCCGCTCAGGGCGGCGTCGATGCGGCCCACCAGCCAGGGGGCTCCGAGCGTGCCCCGGCCCACCATCACGCCGTCGGCGCCGGTGCGCTCCAGGCAGTCGAGGGCCTGCTCGGGGCCGGTGATGTCGCCATTGGCGATCAGGGGAATGGAGAGGGCCTGCTTCACCCGGGCGATAGCGCCCCAGTCGGCTGATCCGGAGAAGCCCTGCTCGCGGGTGCGGCCATGCAGGGTGAGGGCCTGGGCTCCGGCCTGCTGCAGGGCCAGGGCGAAACCCACTGGATCGGAGGAGTCGCCGCACCAGCCCAGCCGGGTCTTGACGGTGACCGGAACCTTGACGGCCGCGCTCACAGCCTCGACGATGCGGCAGGCCAGGGCGGGGTCGCGCAGCAGGCCGCTGCCGCCCCCTTTGCGGGCGATCTTGCGCACCGGGCAACCCATGTTGATGTCGATCAGGAAGGCGCCTTCCGCCTCGGCCCGCCGGGCCGCCTCCGCCATCGCACCGGGCCGGTGGTCGAACAGCTGAACGGCGATCGGCCCGGTTTCAGCCACCAGTCCCGCCATCTTGTCGCTGCCGTGGCCCAGCTCCAGGCTGGTGGCGTTGACCATCTCGGTGAAGAGCAGGGCATCGGGAGCCCAGCGGCGCACGAAGCCACGGAAGATGCGGTCGCTCACGCCGGCCAGGGGTGACTGCAGCACCCGGCAACGCAGGCTCCGCGGCGTTCCGCGACCCGGCAGGCTCAGGGGTGCATCGTCGAAGAAGCTGAAAGCCATGGCCATGTCAGCGTCGCAGCCGGAGGGCGGACCGGATCCCCAGCCACTCAGCCGCGCCCTGTTAATGATGATCCTGGATGACCGCCTCAGCGACCGCTTCGTCTGTGAGCTGATCTGGCGGCGGCTGGGCTATCGGCCCCAGGCCGCAGCGGTCACCGATCTTGCGAGCAAGGCAAGCACCAGCGAGCCCTGGCTGGCCACCCCAGCCACGCCGGCCGCCTGGGCCGAGGCCTTCCCTCAGGCGCCGGAGCTGATCGCCGAGCGGCCCGCCAGCGTGCGCCTGACCCGTTCCATCCCCACGGAGCACAAGCAGTTGCTCAAAGGCCAGCTCGGCTTCGCCGGCTACCGGATCGGCGAGCTGGTGCCGCGCCGCACGCGCCGGGCCACGGCGGTGAACTGGCTCCTTGCCGATCTGGCGGCCCGTGGGGAGGATCTGCCCGACCAGGGGCCGCTGCCTGAGCCGCTGGTGCCACCAGAGTCGCCGCTTCAGGGGCACCCCGGCGATCCACCGGTGCCCTGAAATCGGTGCACCGGTGGATCCAGCACGGATCAGGGCTCACACAAGACGCTGGGACCCCGGTGCTGCCGCTGCGTATCGAGGCATTTTATCGAAGCGGCTTCAGTCTGTAGGGTTGAAGCAGGTAATCGTTGTTGAGATAACAGTTCTTGGCGCTTCCAGTCGTCGCCATCATCGGGCGGCCCAATGTGGGCAAATCCACCCTGGTGAATCGGCTCTGCCGCAGCCGTGAGGCGATCGTTCACGATCAGCCCGGCGTCACCCGTGATCGCACCTACCAGGAGGGGTTCTGGGGGGATCGTCGTTTCCGTGTGGTCGACACCGGCGGTCTCGTTTTCGATGACGACAGTGAGTTCCTGCCGGAGATCCGTGAGCAGGCCAACCTGGCCCTGGCAGAAGCCGCCGTGGCGGTGGTGATCGTTGATGGCCAGCAGGGCCTCACCGCCGCCGATCAGGCCATCGCCGACTGGTTACGGGGGCAGAAGGTGCCCGTGCTGCTGGCGGTGAACAAGTGTGAATCACCGGATCAGGGCCTGGCCATGGCCGCCGACTTCTGGGGCCTGGGTCTGGGTGAGCCCCATGCCGTCTCGGCCATTCACGGCGCCGGCACCGGTGATCTGCTCGACAAGGTGATCGGCTACCTGCCCACCACTCCTGAAGAGGAAACGGAAGAACCGATCCAGCTGGCGATCATCGGTCGCCCCAATGTGGGCAAATCCAGCCTGCTCAACTCGATCTGCGGCGAAGCGCGGGCGATCGTGAGCCCGATCCGCGGCACCACCCGCGACACGATCGACACCACGATCGAGCGGGAAGGCAAGACCTGGAAGCTGCTCGACACCGCCGGCATCCGCCGCCGCCGCAGCGTCAGCTACGGCCCGGAATACTTCGGCATCAACCGCAGCTTCAAGGCGGTGGAGCGCAGTGACGTGTGTGTATTGGTGATCGATGCCCTCGATGGCGTCACCGAACAGGATCAGCGGGTGGCTGGGCGCATCGAAGAGGACGGCCGCGCCTGCGTGATCGTGGTCAACAAGTGGGACGCGATCGAGAAGGACAGCCACACCATGGCGGCGATGGAAAAGGAGCTGCGCGCCAAGCTCTATTTCCTCGACTGGGCGCCGATGCTGTTCACCTCCGCCCTCACCGGCCAGCGGGTGGAGAGCATCTTCGCCCTGGCGCTGCTGGCGGTTGAGCAGCACCGCCGCCGGGTCACCACCTCGGTGGTGAACGAGGTGCTGCAGGAGGCCGTGAGCTGGCGATCACCTCCCACCAGCCGCGGCGGGCGCCAGGGGCGCATCTACTACGGCACCCAGGTGGCCACCAGGCCGCCCAGCTTCACCCTGTTCGTGAACGACCCGAAGCTGTTCGGCGAAACCTACCGCCGCTATGTGGAGCGCCAGATCCGTGAAGGTCTGGGCTTCGATGGCTCACCGATCCGGCTGTTCTGGCGCGGCAAGCAGCAGCGCGACGCCGAGAAGGACCTGGCCCGGCAGCAGAGCCGTTCCGCCTCCTGATGGTGCGCTCCTGATGGACTGGCTGCGTCAGCTGCCCATCGGCCAGTACGTCGACGGGCAGCGGGGATGGCTGCGGCGGCTCGATGCCCGACTCAAGCTGGGCTGGACCCTGGCCTTCCTGGCCACCCCGGTTCTGGCCGGACCCCAGTGGCGTCTGTCCTTGGTGGCGCTGCTGCTGCTGATCACGGCTGTCTGCGGTCTCCCCTGGCGCCTGTGGCGGCGCAACCTGCCCGTGCTGCTGGCCCTCTGCCTGCTGGTGGGCCTGCTGGCTGCGCTGGTGCCGGTGGGGGTGGTGGCCTCCGCCAGCGCGATGCGCTCCCCCCGGGAACTCCTGCTGGCCCCACCCCCCGCAGGCGGGCCAGCTCCCCAGCGTCAAGGGCTGCCCTGGGAGGTGCTGCGCTGGGGGCCGATCCAGCTCGGGCCCCTGCCGATCGGCCCGCTGGTGGTGAACCGCCGCTCCGCTCAGCTCGGTCTGAACAGCGCCACTCTGCTGTTCACCCTGCTGCACAGCGCCAACCTGCTGCTGCTCTCCACTCCGCCGGAGGAACTGGTGTGGGCGCTGAGCTGGGTGATCACGCCGCTCGGTGCCCTGGGGCTGCCGGTGGAGCGGCTGGGCTTCACCCTGCTCCTCTCCCTGCGTTTTCTGCCGCTGGTGCAGGAGGAGTTCCAGAACCTGCTGCGCTCGATCGCCACCCGGGCTGTGAACCTCAAGAGCCTGGGCTGGAAGAGTGGGCTCGGGCTGCTGCTTTCCGTGGCGGAGCGCTTGCTCGCCAACCTGCTGCTGCGCTCGGAGCAGGGGGCCGAAGCCCTGATGGCCCGGGGCGGGCAGTGGGTGCCGCCGGCCCAGATGCGGCTGGCCCGGCGGGCGGCTCGCTGGCTCAACCTGGTGGCGGCTGGAACCCTTGTGGTGTTCCTCGGACTGCGCTGGCAGTACGGTGCGCTGTAATTGGTAGCCATTGCAGCCAACAGTGAGCGTCGACGCGACCACAGAGCGTTATCTCAATCATCCGACATTCGGTCTCCTGTATCGGGTGGCTCCAGCGGGTGAAGGTCGCGATCTCTTCGCCACCCTTTACGCCCAGCGGATGTTCTTCCTGGTGACCCTGCAGCCACGCGGAGCCCAGTTCGAGGTGATTCCGCTGATGGATGCCCGCCACGTGGCGGAGCAGAACCTGGCGCGGGCCCGGCGTGACGGCAGTGCGCATCTGCCCCGCTGGCGCCAGTTGTTCGATCAGACCTTCATCTGAATACCGACCTTCCCCTGAGCTGACGGGATGACCATCGCCACGCCGGCCGCGATGCCCGCTGACGCCCTTGCCCAGCGGCTGAAGGTCCTGCAGGGGCAGTTGCCGCCCCAGGCTCGCCTGCTGGCGGTCAGCAAGGGGCAGCCGGCGGCCCGTCTACGTGAGGCGGTGGCCCTGGGGCTGCGCAGCTTCGGCGAGAGCCGCCTGCAGGAGGCGCAGGCCAAGCAGGTGGAACTGGCCGATCTCGAACCCCTCGACTGGCATTTCATCGGCAGGCTGCAGGCCAACAAGGCCCGGGGGGTGCTGCGCCATTTCGGCACGATCCATTCCGTCGATGGTCTTGCCCTGGCCGAGCGGCTGCAGCGGATCGCCGCTGAGGAGCAACTCAGCCCCCGCCTGTTCTTTCAGGTGAAGCTGAGGAGCGATCCCGGCAAGACGGGATTCGAGCCCCGGGAGCTGGAGCAGCTGTGGCCCCGTTTGCGGGCGCTGGAGCCCCTGGTGCCGGTGGGTCTGATGACGATCGCTCCCCTGGGGCTGGAGGCCGATCAGCGCTTCAGGCTGTTCCAGGACTGTGCTGCGCTGGCGGCGACCCTGGGCCTTGGGGAGCTCTCGATGGGCATGAGCAACGACTGGCCCGAGGCGGTGCGGGCTGGCAGCACCTGGGTGCGTATCGGCTCGGCCCTGTTCGGCGCCAGGGCCTGAACCTTGTTTCGGAAATCGGTATCCAGGTTGTGTCCAGTTGCAACCGAAGGCATGGGACGCTAAGTAAGTACATCTCCATCCGAAGGTGCCCACGGTGTCGTTGTTCTCCCGCCTGCGTGCCGTCGTTTCCGGAGACGACTACCTCGACGGTGACTACGACGACGAATTGGATTACGACCCCGGCGATTCGCCTGCCAGCTCGGCACCCCCCGGCCGTCCGGCCCTCTCCAGCGGCAGTGCCCTCGCCCTGACCAGCGACTTCAGCAGCGACGACCCCTTCGGCTCCGTCAGCTCCTCCAGCAACGTCATCGGCATGCCGGGGCTCTCCTCCTCGGCGGCGGAGGTCACCCTGATGGAGCCGAGGAGCTTTGATGAGATGCCCCGGGCGATCCAGGCCCTGCGTGACCGCAAGACCGTGATCCTGAACCTCACGATGATGGAGCCCGACCAGGCCCAGCGTGCGGTCGACTTCGTGGCGGGCGGCACCTTCGCCATTGATGGCCACCAGGAGCGGGTGGGCGAGAGCATCTTCCTGTTTGCCCCCAGCTGTGTCACTGTCACCACCGCCAGCAGCGAAGAACCCTCCTCGCCCACGATCGTGTCCAGCCGCGAACCCGCCGGCAGCGACAGCGATCCGGCCGCCCCAAGCCCTGCCTGGGGCCGTCAGGATTCCGCCTCCGGTTTCAGCCTCTGAAGCCCTCCGGTCTTGGTGTGATCGGCCTGGGCCGCATGGCCCGGGCTCTGCTGGTGCCTCTGCTTGATCAGGGGGTGATCCCCCGTGATCAGGTTCAGGCTGTGGTCGCCAGTGCAGACTCGGCCCGGCGCCTCCAGGCCGAGCTCGGTGTGGCCGTGGGTCGTGATCCTGCTCAGGCCTGGGCGGCCCCAGCCGTGCTGCTGGCGGTCAAGCCCCAGCTGCTAGCAGCGGTGGCGGCCGGCGCGCCACCTCCCCCCCCAGGCGACGACGCTCCGCTGCTGATTTCAGTGCTGGCTGGCGTGACCCTCAAACGGCTGGAGCGGTCTTTCCCCGGTTGGCGTTGCGTGCGTGCCGTGCCCAACACTCCCTGCCTGGTGGGCGCCGGCATCACCGGTCTGGCCTGGCGCCACGACCTGCCATCCGAGCAACGCCAGTGGGTGCTTGATCTCTTCGCCCACGTCGGGGTGGTCAAGGAGCTGCCCGAGAGTCAGCTGGATGGTCTGCTGGCCCTGGCCTCCTCAGGCCCTGCCATGGCGGCGGTTCTGCTGGAGGCGCTCGCTGATGGTGGCGTGGCCTCGGGCCTGCCCCGGCCCCTGGCCCTGGAGCTGGCCCTGGGCATGATGGCCGGCTCGGTGAAACTGCTGCAGGAGCAGGGCCTGCATCCGGCCCAGCTCAAGGACATGGTGGCCAGTCCGGCTGGCACCACGATCGCGGCCTTGCGTCAGCTGGAGCAGGCGGGGGTGCGCAGCGCTTTGATCGAGGCGGTGCTGGCAGCGGCGGAGCGCAGCCGGGCCCTCAACGCCGGCTAGGGCATGCAGCTGGCCAACTGGCCAGCTACGTCTTCTGCCCCAGCCGCGGTTCCTCGCCCGCCTGCAGCCGCTGCAGGTTGCTGCGGTGCCGCCAGACCACCAGCACGGTGGTGAGCACCGCCAGGGCCTGGTAGGCGGGCCTCAGGCCGGTGCCGGCAGCGGCGAAGGCTGCCAGCATCAGCAGGGGCAGGCTCAGGGCCGCCACGACGCTGGAGAGCGAGACGATCCGGCTGAGGGTGAGGCAGGCCAGAAAGGTCCCGAAGCAGGCCAGGCCCACGGCCGGCACTAGGCCCAGCAGCATGCCCAGCCCCGTGGCGACCGCCTTCCCCCCCTTCCAGCCCAGCCACACGGGCCAGATATGCCCTGCCAGGGCGGCCAGACCGGCCGCGACCACCCACCAGTCGGTGCTGGGGGTGAACCCGCTGGGCTGCAGCAGGGCCTTGGCCAGCAACACTGCGGCGGTGCCCTTGAGCACATCCACCAGGAACACCACCAGGGCAGGGCCCTTGCCCAGCTGCCGCAGCACATTGGTGGCCCCGGTGGAGCCGGACCCCAGCTGGCGCAGGTCGATGCCGGCCAGCCAGCGGCCGGCCAGCCAGCCCGTGGGCAGCGAGCCCAGCAGGTACCCCGCCACCAGCACCAGCAGGGGCAGGAGCGGTTGACTCATGGCAGGTCCTGCTCCAGGGCCAGTTCGTTGGCGGTGGCGGCAAAGGCCAGCCAGAGGGGGAACTGAAGCACCGGGATGTCGACCACCTGCTCAGCGGCATCGATCACGATGAAGGGCAGCTCGCCGCGCTCCTCAAGCCGGTCGGCCCGCTCGATCAGGGCATCGGGCCGCTCGAACAGCACGATGCCGCTGTTGGGGCCGAAGTCTTCCCGGGCCAACCCCAGGCAGTCCTGCAGGCCGCGGCGCCACTCTCCCAGCCGCTCGGGCTCTCCGGCCAGCACCAGGGTCTGGAAGCGGTCGCCGTAGAGATCCCCCAGGATCGCCACCGCCCCGGCTGTGATCAGGGCATTGCGGTTGCGGCTGCCGGTGCTGGCCTGGGCACCCCGCCCGCCCTGGTTGAGGAACCAGTCGTCGAGCAGGGCGGCGGCGGCGGGCTCCAGGCTGCGGCGCAGCTTCCAGGGATCGGCATAGAAATCGGGCTGTCCCTGGAAGCGGGCGAGGCGATCGCGGATCAGTTCGGCGTCCTGGCTGAACTGGCCCGCCGCCGCCGGAGCGATCTGCTGGACCGCCGCCGCCGGCATGGCCTCAGGGGGAGGATCCAGAGGTGAGGGCTGCACCTGCAGGGGCTGCACCACCAGATCCATCAGCTCCGCCTGGCTGGCCAGATCCTGCAGGGCCACCACCAGGTAGTCCTGGAAACCCTTGAGCCGGCGGGCGATGCCATCGGCGCGGCCGCTGAGGCTCCCGTCGAGATCGGTTTCCAGTTGGCGCCGCCGCTGCTCCAGGGCCTGGATCTCGCTCAGCAGGGCCGCTCGGCGCTCGCGCAGGTCGAGCAGGGCCAGCTCCAGCAGCTCCCCATGGGCTGCCGGCTGAGCAGGGGCGATCGGTTCGGCGGCAGCAGCAGCAGCAGCGGCAGTAGCAGCAGCAGCAGCGGTCTGGTCGGGCTCGGGCAGTGGGTCGGAGCCGGGTTCGGGAATGGGGGTGATCTCGCTCATGGCAGGCCGTTCAGGTGGAGCTCCAGCTGCTGGCGCAGGGCGTTGGCATCAAAGAGCACCGGCAGCAGGTGGGGACTCCGGCGTTCACGGAAATAGAACAGCACCGGCAGGGGCCCCCAGAACAGCGTCCAGCCGATCCATTCGCTGTAGGGGAAGCGGCGCAGCAGGGTGGAGCGGCTCCACACCAGCAGGGCATCGCCGCTGAACTGCAGCCGCAACAGCAGGGTCTGCAGCAGCAGGACCAACCCGAGCAGTCCCACCACCCCGGCGGCAATCGGGGTCCAGCTCCAGGCACGCTGGACGAGCAGCAACGCCAGGCCCAGGGCGATCAACCCCAGAGGCACCCAGGGGCGGGGCGCCAGGATCATGCCTTTGGCTGGATCGGGACCGATCGGGACAGGGGGCTGGCTGCCCGTCGGATCGTTGCCTGGAGGGCTCGTGGGAGTCGTCATCGCTCCATGCTGCAGCGCCTGCCCCCCCGTTGGCCAGCGCTTGCTGCTCGGGACCCCGCAGGCAGCCGGGCCGCTGACCTCAGCCACCGAAGAGCACCTGGGTGAGGACCACATCCACCAGGCTCACCGTCACCAGGATCATCACCACGGCGCCGGTGGTGCTGGTGCCCACCTCCTTGGGGCCTCCCCGGGTGGTGAGGCCCCAGCCGCAGGCAATCACCGCGATCTGCAGGCCGAACACCAGGGCCTTCACCAGCATCGAGGGCAGGTCGGAGGGCTCCATCCAGGTGCGCACGGAATTCCAGAACACTGAGGGTGGAATCGAATAGAGGAAGGTGCTGCTCACCTGCCCCGACCAGATCCCCACCACGAAGAACAGCAGGCACTGCACCGGCGCCATCACCACCAGCGCGAGCACGCGGGGCACCACCAGGTATTCCACCGGATCGGTGCGCAGCATCGTGATCGCGTCGATCTGCTCGGTCACCTTCATCGTGCCCAACTGGGCGGCATAGGCCGTGGCCACCTTTCCGGTGAGCAGGGTGGCGGTGAGCAGCGGAGCGATCTCCCGGGCCAGGCCCAGGGCGAGGATGCCGCCGACGGAGAAACCGGCACCCTGGCGGGTCAGTTCCGCCGCCACCTGGATGTTGAAAACCGTGCCGGCGGCCAGTGCCGTGATGATCACGATCAGGAAGCTGCCGGGACCGGCTTCCAGCATCTGCTCGAACAGGTCGTTGAGGTTGATGCGGCCCTTGGCCAGGGCGGAGATCGCCTGCCCGCCGATCAGGCAACTGCTGCCGAGCCGCTGGATGTAGCGGGGAAGCCTCATGGTTGCAGTGCCGGACGCCGTCGCTGCCGCTCCGGCCAGCGCCGCATCACCACCAGCCCCACCACGATCAGCACGACCGGGATGATGCCCATGCACAGCCGGATCGTCAGCAGGGCCGAGTCGGGCTGGAGCAGCCCCTTGGCGGCCTTGTACCCGCTGAAGCTGAGGACGTTGCCGAGCACGAAGACCGCCACGCCGATGCCCAGCTTCTGGGTGATCACCATCCAGGCGGTGTAGAGGCCTGCGGGTTTGTCGGGATCGGCATCGATGGCATCAGGCAGCAGGGCCCAGGGGATCAGATAGGCGGTGGCGGCGCCCAGGCCCACCAGCATGATCGTGACCACCAGCAACGAGAGATTCAGCAGGTTTCCGGCTGAACCGGTGGGGGAGATGTCCGGGTTGAGCGGTACCAGCACCATCGCCGCCATGCAGCCCACCACCCAGAGCCCCACGCCCCAGCGCAGGGCATGGACCCTGCCGTGCCAGTAGGCCACCCAGCTCCAGAGCTGCAGGCCCGCCAGGGCACTGAGCTGGAAGGGAATCAGAATCCAGGTGCTCCAGCTCTCGGGGATGCGCATCACCACCGTGAGGAAGATCAGCGACACCGGTTGCATCAGTTGCAGGGCGCACCAGAGCAGCAGGTAGAGCCCCAGCACCCGCAGGAAGCGACCGTTGCGGCTGATCCGCCTCAGCTGCTTGCCGAGCGGTTCGGGATGGCCGCTGGGGCGCTGGCAGTGGCGGGCGAAGGGGGCCAGCCCCCAGGCACAGACCAGGCTGGTGATGGCGATCAGCGTGCCGGAGATCAGGCCCATGCGCTGGTACCCCTCGGCACCGCCTCCCACCAGCAGGGCTCCCAGTACCAGCCCGCTCAGGCCGGCGATGATCGAGCCGGTGAAGCGCAGGGCGTTGAGCCGGGTGCGCAGGGGCGTGTCGGTGGTGAGCTCGCAGGCCAGGGCCGAGTAAGGCAGGTTGACGCAGGTGTAGAGCCCCATCGCCACCAGCTGGATCAGCACGAAAATGGAGAACTTCTGCCAGTCGCTGCCGGGGGGAACCCACCACAGCGCCGCCATGCTCAGCCCGAGCGGCACGGCACTGAAGGCGATCCAGGGAATGCGCGGCCCCCAGCGGCTCTTGGTGTGGTCGCTGAGGAAGCCGACGATCGGGTCGTTGATGCCGTCCCAGACCTTGATCACCATCAGCACCAGGCCGGCCATCCAGGCCGGCAGGCCCGCCACACCGGTGTAAAAGACGAACAGGTAGAACCCGAGCAGGGTGGCGGCCATGCCGGTGCCGGCGTCACCGAGGCTGTAGGACCAGAGCATGCGACGGCGGGCCGCGCCGCTGAGGCTGGAGGCATCGCTGACCGGTGTGGACGCCTGGGGGGTCAGCGTGGTCTCGGGAGAGGTCAAGAAGGGCTGTCCCAGGCGCAGGTCATAATGCTGCAGGCAAGCGTTCGCCGCGGTCGATGGGCCGGGCTGGGCGCCCACCGACGGTACGCTTGTACTGGTGCGGGCGTAGTTTAGTGGTAAAACCTCAGCCTTCCAAGCTGATGATGCGGGTTCGATTCCCGCCGCCCGCTTGCTTTCCTTGTTCAGGGTTTTCGGCTCCAAGCCCCTGCTGAAGCAGGCTTTTGCTCTGACTGCCCATGTATGCCCCCTGCCCTTGCTTCAGGGCACGACGTCGCTCTGAGCCAGGTGGGGAGCCACCAGCAGCATGAGGCTGCGGCCCTGCAAGGCTGCCGCCTCGGCGCTCCAGGGCTGGGGCGACACCAGCAGTTGATCGCCATCGATCTGGCCGGTGTCGACCAGCCGCAGCCAGCCGGCGCTGGGCTCCGGAAGCTTGAAGGACATCGTCTGGTAGTAAGCGTTCATGCCGCACCAGAGCAGGGGGCCGTGGCGCAAGTCATGCAGGCTCCAGGCCAGGCTATGGGACCAGCTGCCCCAGTCGGGTTGGAGCAGCTCCAACCCGTGCCACTCGCGCCAGATCAGATCCCCCTCGCCCGGCCTGGAGGGGGGGGTGTCGGCATGGGGGCTCTCAGGATTGAGCAGACCTTCGAGGCGGCGGCGCAGGCGTACCAGCCGGCTCACGAACTGATGAAGGCGCTGGTCGTCTTCGTCGGGGCGCCAGTGCATCCAGCCCAGGGGATTGTTCTGGCACCAGGTGTTGTTGTTGCCCCCCTGACTGCGGCGCACTTCATCGCCCATCAGCAGCATCGGCACCCCGGGCGCCAGCAGCAGGGTGCCCAGCAGGTTGCGGATCTGGCGGTTGCGCAGCTCGCTGATCTGCGGATCGCTGCAGGGCCCCTCCACCCCGTGGTTCCAGCTGTTGTTGTGGTTGTCGCCGTCGCGGTTGTCCTCGCCGTTGGCCAGGTTGTGCTTGACGCCGTAGCTGACCAGATCGGCGAGGGTGAAGCCGTCGTGGGCGGTGATGAAGGTGATGCTGCGGCCTGCCGTGGCCGGTTTGCCCCCATAGAGATCGGGACTGCCTGACAGCCTCTGGGCCATCGACCAGCAGCAGCTGTCGTCCCCTTTCCAGAAGCGGCGCACGTCGTCGCGGAAGCGGCCGTTCCAGGTGCCCATGCGGCGCGCCGGGAAATCATGGAGCCGGTAGAGGCTGCCGCAATCCCAGGGTTCGCTCACCAGCTTGAGGTCGCTCAGTTCAGGGTCGGCCTCGATCTCCTCGAACAGAGGCGGTTGGTCGAGTGGGGCCAGCTCCTCGCCACGGCTGAGGGCGATGCCGAGATCGAAACGGAAGCCGTCGATGCCCAGCTCCAGGGCCCAGCAGCGCATCGACTCCAGCAGCAGCCTCCTCACCAGGGGGCGGTTGGCGGCGATGGTGTTGCCGCAGCCGGTCACATCCTGGTAATCGCCCCGGCTGTTCTGGTGGTAGTAGAGGCGGTCCGCCAAGCCACGCCAGCTCAGGGTCGGTCCGTCCTGGTTGCCTTCGCTGGTGTGGTTGTAGACCACGTCGAGCAGCACCTCCATTCCGGCCTGGTGGCAGGCGGTGACCAGCTGACGCACCTGCTGGCGCCCCGCCAGCGGGTCGTCGCCCACCAGATACCCCTGATGGGGAGCCATCCAGCTCAGGGGGCTGTAGCCCCAGTAGTTCTGACGCCCGTGGGGGGCGTCCTGGGGATCGAAGGCCATCACCGGCAGCAGCTCCAGTGCGGTGACCCCCAGGCTGCGCAGATAGGGCAGGGCGTCGATCACGCCCAGCAGGCTGCCCTGGCGCTCGGTGGCCACGGGGCTGCCCTGGCCCCGGCTGAGCCCGCCCACGTGCAGCTCGTAAATCACCGTGGTCTGCCAACTGTGGCGGGGTCTCGGCGCGGCCACGAAATCGAAGCGATCCCGCTCGGTGACCACTCCCTTCAAGCAGGTGGCCGTGTTGGGGATGGCGCCGATGGCATCACCGCGGCGGTAGACATCCCAGCCGCTGATCGCCCTGGCGCAGGGATCTAGCAGCACCTTGGAGGGGTTGAAGCCGTGTCCCCCGGGCATCAATGGCCCATAAACCCGGTAGCCGTAGCAGGTGCCGGCACCGATGCCCTCCACTTCCACATGCCAGTAGTCGCCGGAGCGATGGCGCAGATCCAGCGGAATGATCCGGAAGGGTTCAGGCGAGCTGCCGCGGGCGAACAGCAGCAGCTCCACCCTGGTGGCCATTGGGGCCACAAGGGAGAAATTCACCCCTTGGGAGGTGATCGCTGCCCCGAGGGGCCAGGGATGTCCGAGCTGGATCGAAGACAAGGACTCGGGTCACCCGTCGCTACAAGCTAGTGCTGTGCAGGGGCGTTGGCCCTCGGGAGGCTCGATGCCGGTGGAGGAGAGTGACGAGAGGACCCTGGAGGCTGGGCGGCCGCCCACGCTCGTCCTCCCCGGCCTGTGGGTGTTCGCTCCCAACCGCGACAGCAGGGGGGGGACCTCCTGGCTCCTGGCGCCCCGTGGTCAGGCGCCGCTGCTGATCGATGTGCCGGCCTACACCGCCGCGAATCTTGCCGTTCTGAGGGAGGCCGATGGCGGCACGATCCTGCTCACCAGCCGGGAGGGCCATGGACGTTGCCGCCGCTGGCAGGAGGCGCTGGGCTGGCCGGTGCGGGTGCAGGAGCAGGAGGCCTACCTCCTGCCCGGAGTGGCGGGGCTGGCCCCCTTCGGCAATGAACTTGATCTGGGTGGGGGCCTGCGGGCGCTCTGGACACCGGGGCCCACCCCAGGGGCCTGTGTGGTCCATGCGGCCGGGGAACTCGACGTGCTCTTCTGCGGGCGTTTGCTGGTGCCGACCGCGCGGGGGGAGGCCCGTCCGCTGCGCACGGCCCGCACCTTTCACTGGGACCGGCAGAGGCGCAGCCTCGAAGCCCTGCACCGCTGGCTGCCGCCCGGTTCTCCCCGCTGGATCGCCAGCGGAGCGGGTCTGGGGGCCCTGGAAGGGGAGAAGCTGATCGACGGCGGCCGCGGTCTGCTCGATGACCTGCTGAATGGTCTGCAGGATGGGCTGCTCGATCCTCCCTGAGGCTTCGGTGGGCGGTCCATGGAGTGCGGATCGGGCGGGGTCGGGGCCGATTCGGCTCCAAACCATTGTTCAGACGGGGTTTTTGGTTGCCCGAACCGCCCTTCCCCCATACGATTGGCGCGCTGTACCGTTCCGGCGCCGGCGAGAGGGTGTTTTTCCGCTCCGCCCAGCTCCCGCATTCTCCTGAAGGTTTTCGCCTCCGATGAACAAAGCTGATCTCGTCAACCTCGTTGCGGTTCGCACCGAATTGACCAAGACCGAAGTGTCCAAGGTCGTCGACGCCGCGATCGAGACGATCGTGGATTCCGTCGTGGAAGGGAAGAAGGTCTCGATCCTGGGCTTCGGCTCCTTCGAGCCCCGCGAGCGCTCCGCCCGTCAGGGCCTCAATCCCAAGACCGGCGAAAAAATCAAGATCCCGGCCAAGCGGGTGCCGGCCTTCACTGCCGGTAAGCAGTTCAAGGACAAGGTCCAGAGCTGAGCCCTGGGGCTTCCCCTCCCCGCCCAGCTCGAGCGGCTGATCGAGGCGGCTGATCGCCGTCGGCTCGAGGGGCCCACGGGACGATTCGCCCCCTCCCCGAGCGGCCGTCTCCATCTGGGCAATCTGCGCACAGCCCTGCTGGCCTGGCTGCAGGCTCGCCTGAGCCATGGGCGTTTTCTGTTGCGCCACGACGATCTCGACAGCCCGCGCCAGCGGCCGGGGGCCATCGAGGCCATCGAGGCCGACCTAGGCTGGCTGGGCCTCACCTGGGATGGTCCGCCCCTGCGCCAGAGCGAGCGCATAGGTCTGTACGGCTCGGTGCTGTCGGCGTTGCGCCGCGGCGGGGCCCTCTATCCCTGCCGCTGCAGCCGCCGGATGCTGGCGGATCTCTCAGCCCCCCACGGCGGCTGGCCGCTCTACCCAGGGACCTGCCGGGATCAAGCCATGGGCTGGGGCCCCCGGCAGGGGCGGCTTCCCAGCTGGCGGCTGAGGCTCGAGCCGGGGACCTTGCGTTGGCGGGAAGAGATCGGTCCAGAGGGCTGCCTGGATGCGGCCACCGAGGTGGGCGATGTGGTGCTGCGCCGCGCCGATGGTTTGCTCGCCTACCACCTGACCTCAGCCGTGGACGACCTGTTGCTGGCGGTGACCACCGTGGTGCGAGGAGCTGACCTCTGGCGCTCAACCGCGCCGCAGCTGGCGGTGAGCGAGCGGTTGGGGCGACCGTTTGCCGACACCTGGCATGTGCCCCTCTGGCTGGATGGGGCTGGGCAGCGGTTGGCCAAGCGTCAGGATGCTGTTGGGCTTGAGCCCTTGCGGCAGGCGGGCCTGGATGCGGCGGCGGTGATCGGCCGGATGGCGGCCAGCCTGGAGCTGGTGCCCGCCGGCAGCCGCCTGAGCGCCACGGAGCTGCTGCAGGATCTGGATCTGCCGCGCCTGAAGACTCAGTTGCGACGATGGAGTTGAGGTCCGGGAACTCTTAAGGAAGGTTTTGGGATCAAGGTCCGCCTTTCGATTCAAACTTCAAGACCGACCTCTGGAGCATCTCCAAGTGTCCAGCTCCAGCCCCGAACAATTGATCAGCCAGTACCGCTCAAGCCGTGATGGAGGGTCGTCTCGGGTGGTGGTGTCGTTTCCCCGCGCCCTTGAAACGGATCCTGAGCTCTCAACTGCAGCTTCGTATCCCCACGTTCTCACCCATCCAGCTCGTTTGGCGCCATCGGTGAGGGGCTCAGCACAGATGGGCTTGAAGCGCTGCAGCCACTGCGGAGGCAGCGGGGTTCTGCGCATGGGCTCCCACAGCTTCCGCACCTGCCTCGAATGCCTCGGCCAGGGCAGCCTTGTTGATCATGGGGCCGCCCCCCGCGACATCAGCGCTGCTTGAGTTTTTTCTGGCGCCAGATGAAGAAGGCCGCCGTGGCCACCACCACCCCCAGGGGCAAGGCGGTGAACAGCAGCAGGATCACGGCGGTCCAGTCGGTGTACATGACTGCATCAAGGGAACAGATCCCATCATCCCTGCCCCAGGTGCCTTGGCTCTCAGCAGATGCGCGGCAGCAGTTCGCCGCTCAGTGGCACCAGCACCCGCTCACTGCCGAAGGGAGTGCGCAGCAGAACCCGAGCGGCATGAGCCCGGACCTCCCCGATCAAAGCTCCGCCGAGAGGTTCCAGGATCTCCAGGGTCGCCGCCGCGGATCTTTCAGGCACCACAGCCACCAGCCGTCCCTCGTTGGCCAGATGCAGGGGCTCGAAGCCAAGCAGCTCGCAGGTGCGGGCCACCGGCGCCGCCACGGGGATGGCCTGCTCCTCCACCAGGAACTCCAGTCCGCTCGCGGCAGACAGTTCTGCGAGGGCGCTGGCCAGTCCGCCCCGGGTGAGATCCCGCAGACAGTGAAGGTGCACCCCGGCCGTCAGCAGGGACTCCACCACGGGCCACAGCGGCGCACAGTCGCTGGCCAGGGGTGGTTGCAGATCCAGGCCATGGCGGGCCGCCAGGATCGCGACGCCGTGGCGACCCAGATCGCCGCTCAGCAGGATCCGATCGCCCGGCTCGATCGCCAGCGGATCGATGGGCAGGTCGGTGGCCAGCAGGCCGATGCCGCTGGTGTTGATGAACACTCCGTCGCCCTTGCCCCTCTCCACCACCTTCGTGTCGCCCGTCACGATCGTGACGCCGCACTGCCGAGCCGTGTTCGCCAGTGAAACGACCAGCCGCCGGAGAACGGCCAGCTCCAGCCCCTCCTCCAGGATCAGTCCCACGCTGAGGTGAAGGGGACGGGCGCCGGCCATGGCGAGGTCGTTGGCGGTCCCGGTGACGGCCAGGCTGCCGATGTCTCCTCCGGGGAATTCCAGGGGCTGCACCACATAGCTGTCGGTCGTGAAGGCCAGGTCGCCGTGGGGCAGCTTCAGGCGAGCCGCGTCGTGGAGCACCTGGGCGGGATCGCTGTAGAGGGGGCGCAGCTCCTGGTCGATCAGCTGCTGCATCAGCGTGCCGCCGCCGCCATGGGCCAGCCGGATCCGCGCTCCGGCGGTTGCTTCAGCCATCGCGGCGGTAGCGGTGGTAGGCGGCACAGGCTCCCTCACTCGACACCATCGGTGCCCCCAGAGGCTGCTCGGGCGTGCAGGAAGTGCCGAAAGCCGGGCAATCCCGGGGATTGCGTCGGCCCTGGAGGATCAGGCCGCTGATGCAGACCGTGTCAGGGTCGCCATCAGCTCCAGCGGGGAGTGGATCGACAGGTGCGCCGCCGCTCAGGGAGCCGTGGTGCCTGGCATCAAGGCGGGCGTAGGGCCCGCGCAGCGCCAGCCCGCCGCCAGGGATCACGCCGAAGCCACGCCAGGGCTGATCCACCACGGCGAATACCTCCTGCAGCAGCGCCTGTGCCGCCGGGTTTCCCTCCGGCTTCACCACCCTTGGATAGGCATTCGCCAGATGAGGTTGTCCGGCCTCGAGGAGCTCCACACAGCGCAGCAGGCCACGCATCAGATCGATGGGCTCAAAACCCGTCACCACCACCGGCACACGATGCCGTTGCACCAGCTCGTTCAGTTCGCCGGTACCCATCACGGTGCAGACGTGCCCCGCCGCCAGGAAGCCCTGCACCTGGTTGCCATCGGCGCTGAGGATCGCCTCCATCGCCGGGGGCACGCGCACATGAGCGGTGAGCAGCGACAGGTTCCGCACCCCGCCCCGCAGGGCCTGGCGGGCGAGCAGGGCGGTGGCCGGAGCGGTGGTCTCGAAGCCCACGGCAAGAAAGACCACGGTGCGATGGGGATGGTGGTGCGCCAGCTCGAGGGCCTGCAGGGGCGAGGTGAGCAGGCGCACGTCGCCGCCGGCCGCCCGCACCCCCAGCAGGTCGTCGCTGCCGCTGCCGGGAACCCGCAGCATGTCGCCATAGGAGCAGAGGATCACCTCCGGTCGCCGGGCCAGTTGCAGGGCGGCATCGATCGTGGCCGCCGGTGTCACGCACACCGGACAGCCGGGGCCATGGATGAGGCGCAGACCGGGAGGGAGCAGTTGGTCGAGACCCCAGCGCACGATGGCGTGGGTCTGGCCACCGCAGACCTCCATCAGGGTCCAGGGTCTGGTGGTGATGGCCGCCAGCCGGGCCGCCAGCCCGTTCACCCCGCTGGTCATGGAGCCATGGGATGGAAGGTCTGGATGGCCCGCATGTATTGAGCACGCTCGTATTCGCTTGGATCGGGACAGCGTTGCTGGCTCATGCAGCCGATCAGCTCCCGCGCCGTGGCGTGGTCGTGCTCCTCCAGCCACTGGATCAGCTCGGTTTCGATCACGGCGAGGCGTTGGGGGCCATGGCGCAGCAGGGCTGCCACGATCTGCGTCACGCAGGCACCGGCCATCAGCAGGCGCACCACGTCGGTTCCTCTCTGGACGCCGCTGGTGGCCGCCAGGTCCAGGGGATGGCGGCCATGCAGCAGGGCGATCCATCGCAGCGGCAGGCGCAGGTCGTGGGGGGTGGAGAGCAACAGGTTGGGGCGCACCTCGAGCGTCTCGATGTCGATGTCCGGTTGGTAGAAGCGGTTGAAGAGCACGAGAGCGTCGGCCCCGGCGACCGCAAGCCGCCGTGCCATGGCACTGAAGTTGGTGAAGAAGGGACTGAGCTTCACCGCCAGGGGCAGCTTCACCTCGGCCCGCACTTCGGCGACCACCTCCTCCACCTGATTCTCGATGGCGGCGCTGGAGAGGTCCGGATCGGTGGGGATTGCATAGAGATTCAGTTCGATGGCCTGGGCACCGGCGTCCTCCAGATGCCGGGCGCAACGCACCCAGCTGCCGGGACTGGTGCCGTTCAGGCTGGCGATCACGGGAATCGACAGACGTTCACGGGCTTCGCTGACGTGGTTGAGATAGAGGTCGTATCCCACATGGAACAGGGCCTGCTCCGGCACGTAGCTGAGAGCTTCGCCATAGCTCTCGGCACCCTGCATCCCCATCTGGTGCAGATCGAGCTGGTCGCGTTCGATCTGCTCCTCGAAGAGCGAATGGAGCACCACGGCGGAGGCCCCCGCCTGCTCCAGTGCCACCAGCTGGTCGATGTCCTCACTCAGGGGTGCCGCGGCACCCACCACCAGGGGACTGCGCAGCTCCAGGCCGAGGTAGGTGGTGGACAGATCGGGGCTCATGGCGGTGTCGTCCCTGTCGTGCTCGTGGTTGGGCCGCAGTCCTGGGAGGCCAGGGCCCGGTAGAGGGCCCAGCGACGATCAAGCTCATGCTGGGCCTGTCGCTCCAGCTGCCGGGCCAGCTGGGGCTGGCTGAACCGGAGCATGCGGAAGCGGTTTTCCTCCGCCATCGTCTCGGCCAGCGGGCGGCTTGGGGCTCGTGAATCCAGCTGGAGTGGATTCTCCCCCCGTTCCGCCCGCCGGGGGTCGTAGCGGTAGAGAAGCCAGCGCCCTGAATCGACCGCCGCCTGCTGATGGGCCATGCCCCTGGCCATCGTGATGCCGTGGGCAATGCAATGGGAATAGGCAATGATCAATGAAGGCCCGGGATAACTTTCGGCTTCCAGAAACGCCCTCACCGTGTGTTCGTCCCGTGCGCCCATGGCCACGCTGGCCACGTACACGGTGCCGTAGGTCATCGCCATCAGCCCGAGATCCTTCTTCGGCGCGGCCTTCCCAGCAGCTGCGAACTTCGCCACCGCAGCCCGTGGCGTGGCCTTGGAGGCCTGGCCGCCGGTGTTGGAGTAAACCTCGGTATCGAGCACGAGGGCGTTCACGTCGCGGCCGCTGGCGAGCACGTGATCGAGCCCGCCGAAGCCGATGTCGTAGGCCCAGCCGTCGCCGCCCACCAGCCACACACTCCGCTTCACCAGCGCGTCGGCCACGCTCAACAGACGGGCCGCCGGCGAGCCTGAAGCCGCCTCCTGGTCCTGCAGCAGGGCCTTGAGCTGGGCGACCCGCTGGCGCTGGGCAAAGATGCCGGCCTCATCGCTCTGGTCGGCGCCGAGGATGGCCTCCACCAGCTTGGCCGGCAGCGGACCGTCGCTGACGTCCGCCCCCTCCTCCCGCCGTGCCAGCAGGGACAGCAGTTCGCCCGCCATCTGCCGCTGCTGATCCACCGCCACCCGCATGCCGAAGCCGAATTCGGCGTTGTCCTCGAAGAGGGAGTTGCTCCAGGACGGCCCCCTTCCCTCCGCATTGGTGGTCCAGGGGGTCGTGGGCAGGTTGCCCCCGTAGATCGAGGAGCAGCCCGTGGCGTTGGCGATCATCATCCGATCGCCGAACAGCTGGGTGGCGAGCTTGAGATAGGGCGTCTCGCCGCAGCCCCCGCAGGCTCCGGAGAACTCGAACAGCGGTTGCTGCAGTTGCTGCTGGCCGATCTTGCGCAGATTCAGAGCGGCGCGCGGTGCCTCCGGCAGGGTGAGGAAGAAGTCCCAGTGCCCCCGGGCCTGCTCCCGCAGGGGCCGCTGGGGAGCCATGTTGATGGCCTTGCGTTTCGGCTCGGTGCGATCCCGCGCCGGGCACACTTCCACGCAAAGGGCGCAGCCGGTGCAGTCTTCAGCCCCCACCTGAATGGTGAAGGACTGCCCCTCGAAGTCGTGGTCGCGGGCGGGGGCGCGGCGGAACCCCTCGGGGGCGGTGGCGAGTGCCCCGGGCTCCACCACCTTGGCGCGAATCACAGCATGGGGGCAGACCATCACGCACTTGCCGCACTGCACGCAGAGATCGTCTTCCCAGACCGGGATCGACTCGGCGATGTTGCGCTTCTCCCAGCGGGACGTGCCCACGGGGAAGGTGCCATCGCAGGGCAGGGCACTCACCGGCAGCTCGTCGCCACGGCGCTCCAGCATCGGCACGATGACGTCACGCACGAAGGCCGGTGCACCGGCCAGGCGTTCGTCGCTGGAGGCGACCTCCACCCCGCTCTCGCCGAGGACCATCGGGAGGTCGGCGTAGGGCAGGTCCTCCAGGTGGTCGAGGCTCGCATCGAGGGCCCTCAGGTTCATGGCCACGACCGCCTCCCCCTTGCGGCCATAGGTCTTGACGATCGCGGTGCGGATGCGCTCGATCGCCTCCTCCCGCGGCAGCACCCCACTCACCGCGAAGAAACAGGCCTGCATCACCGTGTTGATGTGGGAGCCCATGCCCGCCTCCAGGGCCACCCGGCTGGCATTGATGATCCACACCTTCAGCTGCTTCGCCCGGATCGTGGTGCGCATCGCCTCAGGCAGCCGCCGCCAGCTCTCTTCGGCCGGATAGGGACTGTTGAGCAGCAGGATTCCACCGGTCTGGAGGCCGGCCAGGAGGTCGAAGCGGCCCAGGAAATCCCATTGATGGCAGGCCACCAGGGTGGGGCGCTGGATCAGGTAGGTGGAGCGGATCGGCCGGGGGCCGAAGCGCAGGTGCGACACCGTCACCGACCCCGACTTCTTGGAGTCGTAGACGAAGTACCCCTGGGCATGGAGGTCGGTGCTCTCGCCGATGATCTTGATCGTGCTCTTGTTGGCGCCCACGGTGCCGTCGGAGCCGAGGCCGTAGAACACGGCACGAACCTCTCCCGGCGCTTCGGTGACGAAGTCGCTCTCCCAGGGCAGGGAGCGGTGGGTGAGGTCGTCGTGGATTCCCACCGTGAAGTGGTTGAGGGGATCCTCCCCGCAGAGGTGGTCGAACACCGCCTTCACCATCGCCGGAGTGAATTCCTTCGAGGAAAGTCCGTAGCGTCCACCCACCACCCGGGGCAGGGGCGCTCCGCCGCCGTGCTGCCGCTCCCATTCCTCGGCCACCGCCGCCACCACGTCGAGGTAGAGAGGCTCTCCCCCCGCCCCCGGCTCCTTGCAGCGGTCGAGCACCGCGATGGCCCGGGTGCTGGCCGGCAGTGCCTGGATCATGCGCGCATTGCTGAAGGGGCGGTAGAGACGCACCTTCAGCACTCCGACCTTCTCATCGTTGGCCTGCAGGGCCTCGGCGGTCTCAACAGCCGTCTCGCAACCGGAGCCCATCAGCACCAGCACCCGCTCGGCGTCGGCCGGCCCGACGTAGTCGTAGGGGGCGTAGGCGCGGCCGGTGAGGGCGGCGAAGGCGTCCATCGCTTCGGCCACCACGGCCGGTGCCGCGTCGTAGAAGCCGTTGACCGTCTCCCTGGCCTGGAAGTAGACGTCGGGGTTCTGGGCGGTGCCGCGCAGCACTGGGTGATCGGGACTGAGAGCCCGTTGGCGGTGGGCGGCGATCGCCTGCTCGGGAATCAGCTGTCGCAGCACCTCGTCTTCGATCGCCTCCACCTTCTGGATCTCGTGGGAAGTGCGGAAGCCGTCGAACATGTGCAGGAACGGCAGCCGGGAGTGGAGGCTGGCTCTGGTGGCGATGGCGGCCAGGTCCCCCGCTTCCTGAACGTTGTTGGCGCAGAGGATGGCGCAGCCGGTTCCCCGCACCGCCATCACGTCGGAATGGTCGCCGAAGATCGAGAGCCCCTGGGCGGCGAGGGAACGGGCTGCCACGTGCAGCACAGCTGGCGTCAGTTCCCCTGCCAGCTTGTAGAGGTTAGGGATCATCAGCAGCAATCCCTGCGATGCCGTGAAGGTGGTGGTGAGACTGCCGGCCTGCAGGGCGCCGTGCACCGTGCCGGCCGCTCCCGCCTCGCTCTGCAGTTCCACGATCTCGGGCACCGTTCCCCAGAGGTTGGGGCGGCCTTCGGACCTCCAGGCATCGGCCCATTCCCCCATGGGCGACGCCGGGGTGATCGGGTAGAGGGCGATCACCTCGTTCAGGCGATAGGAGACCCGGGCGGTGGCCTCGTTGCCGTCGATCGTGAGGGTGCTCATGCCTCGTCCTCCTCGACCAGGCTCAGCGCCAGCCCCACGTGCACCAGCACCTGATCGCCCACCTGGGCTTCCGGAAGGCAGGCCAGGCTCACCTGCTGGCGGACACCTCCGAAGTCGACATCGGCCATGCGCCAGAGGTCGTCGTCGCCGTCGCCTTGGCCGTCTTGCTCAGACGCCGATTGCGGTGGCCGGGTCGTGATCGAGAGGATGAGACCGGGAACGGCCAGGCACATGAAGGGGACTCTGGGATGGATGGTCTTCCCTCTGGTTTATAGGCAGGCTGCGGCGAACCGCCCAGACCTGGCCGAGGGCCAGGCCCCCGTCATTTCCGGGGACCCGTTCGCCCCAGAAGGGGGTGAGACCGCCGGCCCGAAGCGCACGGATGGAGCCTTCGAGCAGGATCCGGTTCTGAAAGCACCCGCCTGCCAGGACCACCCTGTCCTTTCCTGTGTGCCGGGATGCCGACACGGCCAGTGCCTGGATGGCCTGGCTCAGGCCGTTGTGGAACCGGGCGGCGCACACAGCGGTGGGGACTCCTGCGCACTGGTCGGCCAGTAACGCCTTGAGCAGGGGCTGCCAGTCGAGCCGGCCCATCGCCGGCAGTCCGTCCTTTCCCGTCTCTGCCGCCATCCTGAGGGGCAACGGATAGGCCCCGGGATCAGCAGGAGCCCGCGCAGCGGCCCCCTCCAGCAGCAGGCCTCCCTGGCCCTCGTGGCTGAGCACCTGTGCCAGGCCCAGCAGAGAGGCCACGGCATCGAACAGCCGTCCAACGCTGGAGGTCAGCGGGCTGTTGCAGCGGCTTGCGATCGCCTGAAGCAGCAGCCGTCGGTCGTCCTGGTTGAAAGCGGCCAGCGTGTGGCGGGCGCCCGGGTGGTGGAGCGTGGCGGATCCGGCCGCGGCCAGCAGGCCCAGGGCGGCGCGACGCGGTTCGCCCATGGCGCGCTCGCCCCCCGGCAGGGGAAACGGGCGCAGGCTGGCCAGTCGGCGCCAGCCGTTGGCATCGATCTGCAGCAGTTCCCCGCCCCAGAGGGGCGCCACGGGGTCGTGCCCGTAGCCCAGTCCGTCGAAGCAGAAGGCCAGCACCGGAGCGGCGAGCCCATGCTCCGCCATCACCGCCAGGGCGTGGGCGAGGTGGTGGGGCACCTCACGGTGTTCGAACGGCTGGGTGGCGGCCAGTTGATGGCTGAGATAGCCCGGATGGGCGTCGCTGACGAGAAGGGCGCCGCCACCACCATGGCGTTCCAGCAGCTCCGCGACCCCCTCAGCCAGCCGCTGCTGACAGGGCCCCTCGGCCAGGTCGCCCAGGTGGGGGGCCAGCCAGACCCGGCTGCCGATCGAGAGGGCAGGAGCATTCTTCAGATCGCCGCCGAGTGCCACCACCACGTCGGTGGCGCCGCCGCAGGTGCTGATGGCGCCAGGCACGCTCGGCAGGGGCAGGGCCTCGGGTGCCAGGCCCCGCGCCCGGCGGATCAGGGCCGGTCTGCCGTTGATCACCTGCAGCACCGAGTCGTCGAGGGGGCGGGCGATCGGGCGGTCGTGGCAGAGCCAGACATCGGCGATTCCCGCCAGGCGTTCGAGCGCTTCGGCCGGATCGGTGCAGAGCGTTTCGCCGCTGCGGTTGCCGCTGGTGGCCACCAGCGGCCGGCCGAAGGCGCGGATCAGCAGGTGGTGCAGGGGCGAGGCCGGCAGCATCACCCCCAGGGCCGGACTGCCCGGGGCGACACCGGGGAAGGACTCCGCCATTGGCGCTCGCCGCCGCAGGAGCACGATCGGCGCGGCGGGATGCTGCAGGGCCTCCCGTTCGTCGGCGTCGAGCAGGCAGTGGGCCGAGATCCAGGACGGATCGCCGACCAGCAGGGCGAAGGGTTTGGCGGGTCGCTGCTTGCATCGCCGCAACCGGGCCACGGCAGCGGCGTTGCCGGCGTCGACCAGCAGCTGGAAGCCGCCGATCCCCTGCAGGGCCACGATCCGGCCGTCGCCGAGCAGATCGCAGACGGCTTGGATCAGGGTCGCGCTGTCCTCTCTTCGCGGCCTCCCCGTGGTCGGGGGCTGGGCCGCTTGCGCCCCGATCCGCAGGCTCAAGCGGGGGCCGCAGGCGGGACAGCCGATCGTCTCGGCGTGGAAGCGGCGGTTGTGGGGATCGTTGAACTCGTGTTGACAGCTCGGGCAGAGGATGAAGCTGGCGAGGCTGGTGTGGGCGCGGGCGAACGGCTCGGCGGTGGCGATGCTGAAGCGAGGTCCGCAGCTGCAGCAGCTGATGAAGGGGTAGCCGAAGCGGCGGTCGGCAGGATCGCTGAGCTCCGCCAGGCAAGCTGCGCAGGGGGCCCGATCGGCCGCCAGCGATGGCGCCACCAGGCCGATGCCTAACGGTGTGGGGGCGCCGGCGGCGATCCGCACCGTCGTGGCAGGGGCAGGTGTGATGGCTGTGGGTGGCAACCAGCACGGCTCCAGCGGTTCCAGCTGGGCCGGAGGGGGGATCTCGCGGGGCAGTCGCTCCAGGAAAGCCTCCAGCCGATCCCGGTCGCCCTCCAGATCGATGCGCACCGAGCCGCGCACGTTCTCCACGTCACCGGCCAGCTCCAGAGTCATGGCCAGTCGATGGACGAAGGGACGGAAGCCGACCCCCTGCACGATCCCGCTGCAGCGCAGCTGAAGCCGTGCCCTGGGCTTCACAGGGGCGCCGGGATCGGCAGCCCCAGTACGGCCAGAAGCTCGTCCATGCCGGCCCCCGATCTGGCCGACACCTCCACAACCCGGGCCCGGGGCGCCACCTGGGCGATGTGGCGCAGAGCCTGGCTGCGCTCGAAGCCGACAGCGGCACTCAGGTCGATCTTGCTGATCACCACCACGTCGGCGGCATGAAAGGTGGCCGGATATTTCAGGGGTTTGTCCTCCCCTTCCGTCACCGACAGCATCACCACCCGCAGGCTCTCGCCCAGGTCGTAGGCCGAGGGGCAGACCAGATTGCCCACGTTCTCGATCACAAGCAGATCCAGCGCGGCCAGATCGATGCCGTCGGATTCGAGCCTCGCCAGGGCTTTGTGCACCATTGCCGCTTCCAGGTGGCAGGCCTGGCCGGTGGTGATCTGGATCGCCCGCAGTCCCGCGTTCCGGAGGCGTCGGGCGTCGTTGTCGGTCGCCAGATCACCGACCACCGCCGCGATCCGATGGCTGGCGCCCCAGTCGCGGGCCATCCGCTCCAGCAGAGCGGTCTTGCCCGAACCCGGGGACGACAGCAGATTGATCACGGGCACGCCCGCGGCCCTGAAGCGCGATCGGTTGGCCGCGGCCTGGGTGTCGTTGCGGCTCAGCAGATCCTGTCCCAGTTCCAGATGGTGGTGGCTGGCTGGCTGCCCCGTTGCGGTGGGGTGAGCGTGGGTGTGTGTATGGGTGGGGGTGGGGGCGCCACAGTTGCAGTCGAGGCACATCGGCGGCGGACTCCCCAGGCGGCGGACGGTGAAGGGCTCGGAGCGATACAGGGCCCGATCAGACGCTAGTCAGAGCATGCAGGAGGTGCCATGCGCGGAGGGAGTGCCATCGACACCTCACGGCAGATGCGGATCGTCGCCGCAGTCGAGATCCAGCGAGGCGAGCTGCAGCTCCCGACCCTGAACCAGCTCCCGACTGATCGAGCCACAGTCCGGACATTCACAGACCCCGTCATGGGCCGGGAACGTCTGGTGGCAGACGTTGCAGAAGGCGTGAGCCTGAACCGATTCGATCACCAGGGCGGCCCCTTCCCCGAGGGTTCCCGCCATCACCACGTCGAAGGCGAAACGCAGCGCTTCCGGCTCCACGCCCGCCAGGGTGCCGATCCGCAGGGTGATCGTGCTGATGCGTCGGGCATGGTGCTCCCCTGCCCGCTCGAGAGCGAGATCACGGACCGCTTCCATCAGGCTCAGTTCATGCAAGGGAGTGGTCCAGCCAGGTGTGGAGCAGGCGCCGGGCCTCGGGCATCAGGGCACGCTGGCAGGCACTCATCGCCGTTCCATGGGGGAACGCGAAGGCCGGCACCAGCAGGATCGTGGCGGCGGGCCGGCTGTCGAACAGCAGGCTGGCCAGCGCCACCAGGGCCCCCGGCTCCAGGTGATGGCTGCTGCTGCCCGGCCCCGTGGCTGCGGAGGGCACCGGGCACAGCTGCGGTCGGGCCGCCCCCGCTGGGTCCGCCGCGGCAGCCAGCCAGGCATCGATGAACAGCACCCCGCTGCGGTCGACCAGGTCGGCGGCCAGCTCCGGTGTGAGCTGATGCACCATCGCGACGGTCAGATCGGAATGATCAGTCAGATCGGAACGATCAGCCAGCGTTCCGGCCAGATGCCAGCCCACCCCATCGTCGCCGCGGAGTGGGTTGCCGATGCCGATCACCAGCCTGGTCAACGTCGGCCTGGTCAACGTCGGCGTTCGGCCAGGATCTGCCCGTCGGCTGCCAGGAGCTGCAGGTGCAGGGGCATCTGCCCCGCCGCATGGGTGGAGCAGGAGAGGCAGGGGTCGAAGCAGCGGATGCCCGCCTCGACCCGATTGAGCATCGCCTCGGGAATCTCGGTGCCGGCCGGCACCGGATCAGGGATGTATTCCCTGGCGATCTGGTGGACGGTCTTGTTCATCGCCAGGTTGTTCTGGCCGGTGGCAATGATCAGGTTGACCCGGGTCAGCAGGCCGTCATCGTTCACCTGGTAGTGGTGAAAGAGGGTGCCGCGCGGAGCCTCACTCACTCCCACCGCCTCGTTGCGGTTGAGGCTGGCGCGGGATCGGACCCGGCCGTTTCTGCACTCCGGATCCTTCACCAGCTGCTCGATCGCTTCGAGGCAGGCCACGATCTCCACCAACCGCGCATGGTGATAGGCGAAGGAGCTGGTGGCCACGCGGCCGCTGCGGTCGCGCAACTCCCCGAGCTCCCGGTCGGCCCAGGGGCTGCCGATCGAATCGCAGACATTGAGCCTGGCCAGGGGGCCCACCCGATAGATCCCATCCGGGTATCCCAGCGGCTTGTAATAGGGGAACTTGAGGTAGCTCCAGGGCTCAACCGCTTCCCCCAGGAAGGAGGCGTAGTCGTCCTCGCTGAGGCCATCCGCCACGATCGTGCCGTCCGGAGCCCGGAAGCGGAGCATCCCGTCGATGTGTTCCCATCGGCCATCGGGGGTCACCAGACCCATGAACAGGCTGGGGAAATCACCGAACACCCGCTGCTCCTTCCGCAGCGGGCCATCGAGGAGGGTCTTGTAGAGATCGAGCGCCAGGGTGATGGTGGCCTTCGCTTCGGGGAGGCGATCAAGGATCCAGTCCCTCGCTTCGACGCTGAGGGGCGTGCGCACTCCACCGGGTACGGCCCAGGCGGAGTGGATCTTGCGACCGCCGAGCAGTTCCAGGATCTGCTGGCCGAACTGCCGCAGGCGGATGCCGGCCCGGGCCAGATCGGGATCGGCCGCCATCAGACCGAAGACATTGCGCTTCGCCGGATCGCTCTCCCAGCCCAGCAGGAAGTCGGGGCTGCTGAGGTGGAAGAAGGAGAGGGCGTGGCTCTGGGTGAGCTGGGCCAGGTTGAGCAGCCGCCGCAGCTTGTCGGCGGCCGGGGGAATCTGCACCGCCAGGAGCTTGTCGCCGGTCTTGGCGGCGCAGAGCAGGTGGCTCACCGGGCAGATGCCGCAGATGCGGGCGGTGATGCCCGCCATCTCGGTGAACGGGCGGCCCTCGCAGAACTTCTCGAAGCCGCGATATTCCACCACGTGGAAGCGGGTGTCGATCAGGTGGCCGGCTGCATCGAGGTGGAGGGTGATCTTGGCGTGCCCTTCGATGCGGGTGACCGGATCGATGACGACGGTGCGGGTCATGGCGGCAGCAGCGGGGGGACGGGACTCCATCAGCCGAATCGGATCATCTCGGCCCCTTCCATCACAGGCCGCTCACCGGCCAGCAGGGGGGCGATCGCCTCCTTGATCCGCTGGGCCGAGGGAGGGCAGCCGGGCAGGAACAGGTCGACGGCGATCACCTCATGCAGGGGCAGCACCCGTGGCAGCAGCTCGGGCACGATGCCGGGGGCGAAGGGGAGCTGGGCTCCGGTGTCAGCCAGTTCGAGATAGCCCCGCTCCAGAACCGCCTGCTGACTGCTGCCATCGGCGCTGGCCCAGAGGTTGCGCAGACCCGGCACGTTCGCGGTGACGGCGCAGTCACCGAAGGAGATCACCAGCCGCGTGCGCTGGCGCACGATGCGGGCCAGCTCGAGATTGTCCACGTTGGCCACCGCGCCCTCCACCAGGCAGACGTCGACGTTCTCGGGGTAGGTCTTGGTGTCGATCCCCACGGGTGAAAACACCACATCGGCCACAGCGGCCAGATCGAAGAGAAACTCGTCGAGATCCAGAAACGACATGTGGCAGCCCGAGCAGCCCGCCAGCCAGACGGTGGCCAGCCGCAGTTTGGGTCGATCCGGGAGCCCTGCGGCGGATGGCTCGGGCGCGGATGGGCCGGGGGTGGTCATTGGTTTCTCCAGACGTGCTCGTCGCGGGCGGCCTTGAGCAGGGCGGGGCGGTCGCTGTGGCGCAGCTTCTCGGCGGTGGTGTCTTCCTTGTGGAAGATGGCCCCGGTGGGACAGACGTCGACACACTTGCCGCAGTTGGTGCAGGCCTCCACTTCTCCCCAGGGTTGATCCAGCCCGGCCACGATGTGGCAATGGCCACCGCGGCTGCCCACGTCCCAGACGTGCGCCCCTTCGATCTCATCGCAGACCCGCACGCAGCGGGTACAGAGGATGCAGCGGTTGTGGTCGATGGCGAACAGCGGATGGGACGCATCCACGGCGCGTTGGGGGTACTGATAGGGGAAGCGGGAGTGGTCCATGCCCACCTGCACGGCCACGTTCTGCAGTTCGCAGTTGCCGTTGGCCACGCAGAAGGCGCAGACGTGGTTGCCTTCCGCGAAGAACAGCTCCACGGCCATGCGGCGGTAGTCGAGCAGCTGGTGGGTGTGGGTGTGGATCGCCATCCCCTCGCTGGCGGCGGTGGTGCAGGCGGGCATGAGTCGGTTGCTTCCCTCCACCTCCACCAGACACAGCCGGCAGGCCCCCACGGGTTCGAGCCCGTCGAGGTGGCAGAGCAGGGGAATCTCCACCCCGGCGGCCCTGGTGGCCTCCAGGAGGCTGACACCCTCAGGGATGGCGACCTCCTTGCCGTTCACGCTGAGAGTGATGACGCTCATGGCTGCTCACACAGGGCGGGTTGACGGCAGGCCGCTTCGTATTCGTGGCGGAAGTAGCGGAGGGTGCTGAGCACCGGGTTGGGAGCTGACTGCCCCAGGCCGCAGAGGCTGGTGGCCTTCACCATGCGGCACAGCGCATCCAGCTTCGCCATGTCGGCGGGGCTGGCGCGACGCTCGACGAATCTGTCGAGCAGCTGGGCGAGCTGCACGGTGCCGGCGCGGCACGGCACGCACTTGCCGCAGCTCTCGTTGACGCTGAAGCGCATGAAGTGGCGCGCCACTTCCGGCATCGAGGTGGTTTCCCCCATCACCACCATGCCGCCCGAGCCCATCATCGAACCCAGTTCCATCAGGCTTTCGTAGTCGACGGGTGTGTCGAGCAGCTCGGCGGGGATGCAGCCCCCGGAGGGACCGCCGGTCTGCACCGCCTTGATCGGTGTGCCGTCGGGGACCCCGCCGCCGATCACCTCCACGACGCTGCGCAGGGTGGTCCCCATCGGCACCTCCACCAGACCGGTGTTGGTCACGGCGCCGGAGAGAGCGAACACCTTCGTGCCCTTGCTGCCGGCCGTTCCCATCGCGGCATACCAGTCGCCGCCCTCGCGCAGGATCACCGGCACGGCCGTGATCGTCTCGACGTTGTTGATCAGGGTGGGCGCGCCCCACAGCCCGGACTGGGCTGGGTAGGGGGGGCGGGGCCTGGGCATGCCTCGCTGCCCCTGGATCGACTGCAACAGGGCTGTCTCCTCGCCGCAGACGTAGGCGCCGGCCCCGACGCGCACCTCGATCGAGAGAGCGAAGGAGGTGCCGTCGATGCCGCTGCCGAGCAGCCCGGCGCGCCGAGCCTGCTGCAGGGCCTTGCGCAGTCGCTCGACCGCCAGGGGGTATTCGGCGCGGACATAGACGTATCCCCGGTCGGCACCGACGGCGTAGGCGGCGATGGCGAGACCCTCCAGCAGCCGATGAGGGTCGCTCTCCAGCACACTGCGATCCATGAAGGCACCGGGGTCGCCTTCGTCCGCGTTGCAGACCACGTAACGGGGACCGGGTGGCTGCAGGGCCACCGTGTCCCACTTCAGGCCCGTGGGATACCCCCCGCCGCCCCGCCCGCGCAGACCGCTGCGCTTCACCTGCTCACGAACCTCCTCCGGGGTGAGCTCGTGCAGGCAGCGGCGCAGCTGACTGTAGGTCCCGAAGGCGATCGCATCATCGATCGATTCGGGATCCACCTGGCCGCACCCTTCAAGCACCACGGACGATTGCAGGGCGAAGAAGGGCAGCTGGGGGTCAAGCCGGCTGGCCTGAAGGTTGTCGTTGCCGTGGTCGCCGCTGCCGTGGTCGCCGCTGCGGGCGGCCTCGATGAGGGCGCTGGCCTCGGTGGGTGGAACGGCGCCATAGAGGGTGGTGCCGCCGGGGCCGTCGCAGGCCACCAGAGGCCCCCTGCCGCACAGCCGCAGGCAGCCCACGGGTTTGATCGCAAGCTCCTGGGCCGTGTGACCCGCCGCATCCCGGGCCGCTTCCAGGGCGGCCTGCAGCTCCTCGCTGCCGGCGCTGCGGCAGCCGCTGGCCCCGCAGCAGCGCAGCTGCCGGGCGGGGGTGGTCTGGGCCGAGCTGCTCATGCGGGCACCCCTCCTGCTGCCGGCATGCCCGCGCTCTCGAACACGGCATCGAGGGCCTCGGGCTGATCGATCGGCAGCTTCGTGACCAGCACACCGTCCACAACCAGCACCGGTGCCTGGCCACAGGCACCCAGGCAGCTCACATGCTGGACAGCCCAGGTGCCGTTGCCGGCCGGGTCATCGAGTTTGACCCCGAGCCGCTGCTCCAGGCGGGCCGCGACGTCGGCCCCTCCCTTGACGAAACAGGCTGTACCAAGGCAGACGGCGCAACGGTGGGGTGTGGGTGCCTCCAGAGTGAAGAGGTGGTAGAAGCTGGCCACTCCGTAGACACGGCTCAGGGGCATCCGCAGCTGGCGGGCCACCTGCTCAAGAGCCTGTTTCGGGAGATGGCCATGGATTTCCTGGACCTGGTGGAGCACCTCGATCAGGGCATCGGGCTGGGCCCCATGCCGGCGGATGACCTGGGCGATCTTGCGGCTGGCGATCTCCTCGGCCGAAGGAGATGGCTTGGATGGGGCGGGTCGGGCCGGGCTGGTTGCGGTCATGCGCTTTTCCGCACTCCAACTCCTTGTTAGCCACGGTTTCGGCCACAGGCATTCAGCCGGGGGGCGTGCGGGGGATTGCTGACATCGGCCCGTTGCCGCCCGAGCTACCGGCCGCAGCCCTATCGATCAGGATCACGGCTGACGGGCCAGATCAGGCCGTCATCTCCAGGTCAGGAGGGCTCCCCACGGCCATCGGCCTGCTCCACAGCTGCACATTGCGCCACACGCCATGGGTTTCCGCTACCTCAACTCGATCGCCGCCCAGCACAACCTGCAGGACTTTCTCGAACTCGTCGACCTGGCGGTGGGGGGCGGCAAGGACGCGGGGAATGTGTTTCTGCTGTCCCATCGGTTGCGGGAGTCGAACCCGATGAAGCTGTGCACCCGGATCCTGGAGAAGGACCCGGCCTCCGCCGCCCTGATCAAGGAACGCCGGCTCTGCGGCCCCTACGACGTGGAGGCCCTGGCCGCCCTGCCCAAGGGCACGCTCGGACACACCTACGCCACGGTGCTGAACGCCCACGGCTACGACATCAACTTCTTCCCTGAACCAGCCTTCTACAACAACCTGGAGACCGACGCCGACTACATCAATTACCGGGTGTTCGCCACCCACGATCTTCACCACATCCTCAGCGGCTACAGCCTCGACAACTACGGAGAGATCGGGGTGATCAGCATCAGCGTGGGCCAGTTCAACCATCCCGGTCTGGGCTTCACCGATCTGGTGTCGCTGATGCTCAGCTGGCTGATGGGCAGCACCCCCGCCGCCGAACTCAGCACCGTTGAGGACCAGGCACGCACGGCCAGGGCCATTCTGCGGCTGATCGTGGATGGCCTCGATACCGGTGCCGCCGCCCAGAGGCTCTTCCCGGTGATCTGGGAGGAGCGCATGGGGCAGGACCTCGAGGAGCTGCGCACCGAGCTGGGCCTGATCCCGGTGCGTGAGGGTGTGCGCAGCTGGTACAGCAACCCCGTTGTGGCTGCGGCGCTGGCAGCCTGAGAACTCGATCCCGGACCAGCGCCTAACGTGAACTTCCCTTTACAGAAGTTCCCCCTGAACAGCGGCCGTATTCGATTTCTTCTCTACGCCCTGGGGCCGGTCTTCATCCTGGTGTCGCACCTCGGTTGCCTGCTGCTGCTGGTCACCGGACTGAGCCTGGCGGCCGCGGCCTGGGCGCTGGCGCTCTACCTGATCCGGATGCTGGCCACCACCGCGATCTATCACCGCCTGATCACCCATGGCAGCTACCGGGCGCCCAGGCCGGTGCACTGGATCGGTTCCCTGGTTGGGGCCTCGGCGGGGCAGATGGGACCGAGCTGGTGGAAGGCCCATCACCTGGCCCACCATCGCCATGTGGACACCGACCTCGATCCCCATTCGCCCTTGAAGCCCCAGGCGGGCCTGGGTGGGTTCTGGCGCTCGCAGGTGGGCTGGCTGCTGGCGCCCTCGTTCTTTCCGGAGCGGTTGCCCGCCGACGTGGAGGCCGATCCGGTGCTGAGGCTGATCGATCGCCTGCATTTCGTGCCGCTGCTGGCCCTGGGCGGGGTGTCCTATCTCCTGGGCGGACTGGAGTGGCTGGCGGCATTCTTCCTGAGCACCACCCTGCTCTTTCACGGGGTGGCCACGGTGAATTCTCTGGCCCACCTCGCCGGTGAGCGGCCGTTCATCACCAACGACATGAGCCGCAACAACGGTTGGGTGGCGCTGTTCACCCTCGGCGAGGGCTGGCACAACCTGCATCACGCCTTCCAGTGGTCGGTGCGGCAGGGCTACGGGGTGCGAGGGGGCCGCATCAGGCCGCTGCCCGATCCCACCTACGTCTTCATCCGCGGCCTCGAGCGCCTGGGCTGGGCAGATCGGCTGCGCCTGCCGGCTGCGGAGGATCTGCTGGAGCGGGCACGCCCATGAGTTGCTGCCACTGAGCCCGCAGGCTGTGGGGCAGGGGCCGCGGCCTGTAGTCGCGCGGGTCGGGAGGGCCGTGACGCAGCAGGGCATTCACCACAGTTGCGTAGTGTCGGCTGCTGTTGACCGCCCCGTGGGGAACGCCCGGGGGGATGCGCACCAGCAGGGGTTCGTCTTCCCGCAGGGGAATGCGCACGAGTCGGCCGTCCTCCAGCACCACCAGCTCGAGGGAACCGCGCAGGAGGATCAGCTGATCGGTCTGGCGGCGGTGGCAGAAGAGCGAGACGGGCTGATGGGGGGCCAGATCGGCGATCAGGGTTTCGTCGCTGGGCTGGGCCTGGCTGAAGAGGGCATTGCCTGAGGAGGTGCGCTCCAGCGGCACCAGTTCGACGCGTCGTGTGAGGGCCATGGAGCGGGCCTCTCGGGTTCAATGGATTTGTCAAGATTGTTGACAAATCACTGGAGCGGTCGGCGCTGCTGCTACCGAAATGGGATCCAGTCAGGGAATGCTGGTGTGGCTTCTGGAGGGCCGGAAGCCGTTGGGTGGGGGAACGGGCCGTGCTGGATTCGAACCAGCGACCGTGCGATTAGAAGTCGCATGCTCTATCCAGCTGAGCTAACGGCCCACTGCATCAGCCTAGATTGGGCTGCTGCGCAACTTGCTCGATGGCGGCCTCCCGGCTCAGTGACGCCCAGAAACAGGAGCTGGTGCAGCGGTGGCGGGCTGGTGAGTCCAGCGCTGCCCTGGCCGACAGCTTCGGCTGCAGCCCCAACACCGTGACCCGGATGGTGAAGGGTGCTTTCACCCCGGAGCTCTACGAGCAGCTCAAGAAGGAGCGCGGCCGCCCGGTGGAGCTGCTGGATCAGCAGGAGGTGCCCCTGCCGCCTGCCGCCGCCGAACTGTTCGAGGCCGAAGCCGACTTCGATCTGGTGGAGATCGAGCCCGACACGGACGAGGACGGCTCCGGCCCTGGTGTGCTGGCGATCGATGACGCTGATGATTTCGGCGAGGATGCCGAGGGCGACGACGTCGAGGGTGACGAGGGGGAGAGCGACGACGGTGATGACACCGACGCGGAAGGCAATGTCTTCACCATGGTGCCGGTGATGGCGGGCGCCAACCTCGGTTCGGGGCTGCAGGAGGGTTCGGCGGTGGTCTGCCATCCGCTGGAGAACGCTCCCCTGCCCGCCAGCCTGTACATGCTGGTGGACAAGACGGTGGAGCTGCAGGCTCGCCCCCTCAGTGATTTCCCCGAGCTCGGCGCCCTCCCCGACGACGAACAGGCGCGCCAGGCCCTGGTGGTGTTCGCCAATCCACGCCAGGCCAAGCGTCAGTGCGGCCGTACCCAGCGGGTGATCAAGATGCCCGACAGCCAGGTGATTCAGCGCACGGCCACCTATCTGGTGGGGCAGGGCATCACCCGGGTGGTGCTGGAAGGGGCGCTCTACGCCCTCCCCGGCGGCTGATCCCGGCGGGGCAGCAGCAGGGCGGTGGCGCTGCCGCCGCTGATGACCCCCGCCGCAAGGGCCAGCCCCACCAGGAAGCCGCTGGGCAGGGGCGCGCTGCGGCCGATGCCCAGCCGCAGGCTGGGGCGCTCCTCCAGGTTCTGGGCGCCGAGGCAGAGGATCACCAGCAGCAGCAGTCCGCCGCCGAGGCTGGTGAGCAACAGGCGCAGGCGCAGCAGCATGGCCAAGGCGAGGGGAGTGGGTCAGCTCGGCTTCAGCATGACCCATCCAGCGCAGGCGGCGCCCGCGTTCACTCCGGCTGGTGCAACAGGGCGTAGAGGCTGCGGCGGGAGAGGCCGGTTTCAGCCGCGAGCTGGCGAGCCGCATCACTGGCGCTCAGGCCTGAGGCCACCTTCTCGCGCAACTCCTGGGTCAGCTCGGCGTCGCTGAGCAGGAGTGGTTGCTGCGGCGCCGCACCGCCCAGCACCAGGGTGCACTCGCCCCGGGGTGGCACCCGCCGGAAGTGCTCGAGGGCGGCGCTGACGCTGGGCCCGATCTGCTGCTCATGGCGTTTGGTCAGCTCCCGCGCCACCTGCAGGGGCCGGTCGCCCAGGGTGCTGAGCAGGTCGTCGAGCAGCTCGATCAGCCGGTGGGGTGCCTCGAAGAGCACCAGGGTGCGCTGCTCAGCCGCCAGCTCCTGAAGCCGCTGGCGGCGCAGGCCGGCCTTGGCCGGCAGGAACCCCTCGAAGCAGAAGCGGCCGCTCGGGAGGCCGCTGCTCACCAGGGCCGTGGTGACGGCGCAGGGGCCAGGCACACAGATCACCGGATGGCCGCCGGCGCGGGCGGCCGCCACCAGGGCCTCGCCAGGATCGGAGATGCCCGGCAGACCCGCATCGCTGATCACCGCCAGGCTTTCCCCAGCAGCCAGGGCGGCGAGCAGCTCGGGGATGCGGGCGGTCTGGTTGTGCTGGTGAAAGCTGAGCAGGCGGCTGCGGATGCCAAGCCCGGCGAGCAGCTGGCCGCTGTGGCGGGTGTCTTCGCAGGCGATCCGGTCGACCCCCTCCAGCACCCGCCGGGCCCGGGGGGAGAGATCGCCGAGGTTGCCGATCGGTGTTCCCACCAGGTACAGCACCCCGGCGGCGGGCTCGCTGGCTTGCTCCACAATGCGGCTCTGTCCGACCCTGGCCGTATCCATGATGGCTGCCCCCTGCCTGCCCGCCGGCCTCGATCTGGAGGAGCTGCTGACGCTGTTGCGGCGCCTGTGCTGGGAGTCGGCGGCGATTCTGAGGGCCTACGCACGCGGTGAACAGCCCCCCTTCGGCTACGGCGCGGCTCTGAGCGTGGATGAAGGGGGCGAGGGGCCGGTGACGGCGGCGGATCTGGCGGTGAACCAGCACCTGCTCGAGGGCCTCGCCCAGGCCTTCCCCGACGCCCCCTGGACCCTGCTGAGTGAGGAGACCGCCAAGGAGCAGCTCAGCGCGGGGGTGCCCCTGGAGGCCGACTGGCTCTGGATCCTTGACCCGCTCGACGGCACCAGGGACTTCCTGCAGGGCACCGGCGAGTATGCGGTGCATCTGGCGCTGGTGCACCAGCGCCAGCCGATGCTCGGCGTGGTGCTGCTGCCCGAGATGGAGGAGCTCTGGTTCGGTCTGGTGGGGGCGGCGGCTGAGGAGTTGATCGGGGGTGCCTGGCGGGAGAATCCGGCCGGCGAGCGCTTTGCGCCCCAGCTGAGTGAACGCCGCGAACCGGCTGAGCTGGTGCTGGTGGCCAGCCGCAACCACCGCGACCAGCGGCTGGAGCAGCTGGTGCAGGCCTTGGAACTGGGCTCCTCGCTGGCGGTGGGCAGCGTGGGCTGCAAGGTGGCCACGATCCTGCGCGGTGAAACCGACCTCTACCTCTCGCTCTCGGGCCGCAGCGCCCCCAAGGACTGGGACATGGCGGCGCCGGAGGCGGTGCTGCGGGCGGCAGGTGGTGCGTTCAGCCATGCCGATGGCCGCCCCCTCCGGTACAACAACGGCGACGGACTGCAGGCGGGCTGCCTGATCGCCAGCCATGGCCTGTCCCACGGAGAGCTGTGTGAGCGGGCCGCTGCCGCCATGGCGCGGATAGATCCGGGCTTTGTGGTGTGAAGCTCGCCGAAGCATGAATACAAGCAAGCTTGCTGGTAGCAGGTGAGACCGCCTATTGGCAAGCGGGTGATTACGGTCAGATCAATGACCCAGGGCTTTCCATGGCCTGCCACGCGTTTCTGTTTCACCTCGCCCATTCGCCTCCACCCAGCCATCACTCCAGCGTCAACCCCTGCTCCAGGAGACGTTCTCACCTTGATGACTCTGCTGACGTCGGTTTCGTTCAAGGCGTCATCCTTTATGGCCTTGGATTGACGATCGTTCTTGTTGCTGGCCTGCAGCTCTCCAGCCTGCTCCGGGATCGCCTCACTGAACTGACGCTGCGCACCACGATTCGCCAGCAGTTGCAGATGGCCCAGGCCGTTCGCCTATGGCCTCGAAACCAGCCTGGCTAGCTACCGGCTGAAGACGGTGTGCCTGTCTTCCAGGGTCTTTGCCGGCAAAACCATGATTGGCTGTCTGCAGCGTTCATCCGGCAAAATGAGCCTGCAAGAGGGTTTTGATCAGGCTGAGCCGGCAGCTTGTGCTGGTCTGCTGGTTTCTGCCCCATGACCTGGTCCGGGAGGTGGGCAACGACACCCTGCGTGATGGAGCCAGCCTCGATTCGCCTTCAGGAGGTCAGGCTGACGACTGGCTCTACGGCAGCCAGGCCGATGATCTCCTCTATGGCAATCGCTGTAATGATCGCATCGAGGATTTCAACACCGCTTCTGCCGACTTCTCGAGCTATGGCGGTGGTCTGTTGATCTGAGCGGCACCAGCCGTTGGGCTGGCTGTCATTGAGCTGTTGCCGTTGAGCTGGGGGCTGTTCATCCGGTGGATGTTAAGTCCATGAAAAAACCGCCTTCAGCTCAGGTGAAAGCGGTGCGACTGTTGATGACTGGATCAGATAGGCAGGAGCACGGCTCCTGCCTGAATCTCACTACCAGTTCTGATCAGGCCACCGGAACCGTTTCCTGAGCCACGCCCCGCAGGGTGAGGTTGATGCGGCCGCGGTTGTCGATTTCGCGCACCCGCACTGTGACGGCATCACCCACCTTGATCACATCTTCCACCTTCTCGACCCGGGCTTCGGAGAGCTGGGAGATGTGGATCATGCCCTCCTTGCCGGGGAGGATCTCGACGAAGGCACCGATCGGGATGATCCGGGTGACGGAGCCGTTGAACATCTCCCCTTCGCTGACGCGACGGGTGAGCCCCTCGATGATCCGCTGGGCTTCCTCGGCGGCGGCGCCGTCGTGGCTGGCGATCGTGACGATGCCGCCGTCTTCGATGTCGATCTTGGTGTTGGTGCGCTCGGTGATGCCCTTGATCGTGCGGCCGCCGGGGCCGATCACGGTGCCGATCAGTTCCGGGTCGATGCGGAAGCTGAGCAGGCGTGGGGCGTGGGGGGAGAGCACATCACGGGGCTTCCCGATCGCCTCGAGCATCTTCTCAAGGATGTGCAGCCGGGCCGGGCGGGCCTGGTTGACGGCCTCAGCGATGGTGCTCACCGCCAGACCGCTGATCTTCATGTCCATCTGCAGGGCGGTGATGCCCTTCTCGGTGCCGGCCACCTTGAAGTCCATGTCACCGAGGAAATCCTCGATGCCCTGGATGTCGGTGAGGATGCGCACCTCATCGCCCTCCTTGATCAGCCCCATGGCGGCGCCGCTCACGGGGGCCTTGAGGGGCACACCGGCATCCATCAGGGCCAGGGTGCTGCCGCAGACCGAGCCCATCGAGGTGGAGCCGTTGGAGCTGAGGCACTCCGAGACCACCCGCAGCACGTAGGGGAAGGATTCCTTGGGGGGAAGCACGGGCACGATCGCCCGCTCGGCGAGGGCGCCGTGGCCCACCTCGCGGCGGCCGGGGGAGCGCATCGGCCGGGTTTCACCGACGGAGTAGGGGGGGAAGTTGTAGTGGTGCAGGTAGGTCTTCTCACCCATGGGGTTGAGATCGTCCATCTCCTGGGCATCGCTGGGGGTGCCGAGGGTGGCGGTGGAGAGCACCTGGGTGAGCCCGCGCTGGAACAGGCCCGAGCCATGCACCCGCTTGGGCAGCACACCCACGGCGGCGCTGATCGGGCGCACCTCATCGAGGTTGCGGCCATCCACCCGCTTGCCCTCGCTGAGGATCTGGGCGCGCATCAGCTTCTTGGTGATGCCCTTGTAGGTGTTGCCCAGGGCCTTGCAGGCGGCGGCCACACGGATGGGGTCGTCTTCGGAGAGGGTGGCGATCTTGCCGGCCACCTCTGCTTTGATGGCATCGAGCTGGCTGTCGCGCTCGGCCTTGGTGAGGGAGAACTGCTTGAGCACCTCACCGATGCCCGCGCCGCATTCCTGCTCCAGGAATGCCGGCAGGGCGGGATCCTGCTCCGGGGCTTCCGGGAACACCTGTTCAATGCCCAGTTCGGAGAGCAGCGTCTGCTGGGCCTTGATCAGTTCACCCACCGCTTCGTAGCCGAAGTCGATCGCTTCGATCACGTCCTGTTCGGGCAGCTGGTTGGCGCCCGCTTCCACCATCACCACACCGGACGGGGTGCCGGCCACCACCAGATCCAGCTCGCTGCGCTCGATTTCGCGGTAGCTGGGGTTGAGCACGAAGTCGTCGCCGAGCAGGCCGACGCGCACAGCGGCCATCGGGCCGTTGAAGGGAATCTTGGCCAGCAGGGTGGCGATCGAGGCGCCGGTGACCGCCAGCACATCGGGCGGCACCCGCTCATCGAGGGAGAGGGTGGTGGCCACCACCTGCAGGTCGTCGCGCAGCCAGGAGGGGAACAGGGGCCGCAGGGGGCGATCGATCAGGCGGGTGGTGAGGATGGCCCGCTCGGGGGGGCGGCCTTCACGGCGGAAGAAGCTGCCGGGGATGCGGCCGGCGGCGTAGAGGCGCTCTTCGTAGTCACAGGTGAGGGGGAGGAAGTCGATCCCTTCGCGGCCCTTGGCGCGGGTGGCCGTGACCAGCACGGCGGTGTCCCCGCATTCGATCAATACCGAACCCCCGGCCTGGGGGGCATACAAGCCTGTGGTCAGCTTGATCTCCCGACCATCGAAGGAGATCGTCTGAATCTGTCCTGGCACGTCGTCTTATGTCCGTTTTTTATCACTCTCCATTCTCGCATTCGGGCCTGCGGGGGCCTGAATGCACAAAAAAGGGTGGCGCCTGGCCACCCTCGCGCTCTTGAAGGAAAAAGCCAGAGCGGCTTACCAGCTCGATTTGGTGACGCCGGGCAGCAGACCCTTGTGGGCGCGCTCGCGCAGCTGGTTGCGGCAGAGACCGAAATCGCGGTAGACGCCGCGGGGTTTGCCGGTGGCCCAGCAGCGGTTGCGCACGCGGGTGGGGGCGCTGTTGCGGGGCAGATTCTGGATCTTGCGGTGGATCTCCAGGCGCTGCATCGGATCGGCAGCCGCTTCGAACGCGGCCTTGAGGGCCGCGCGCTTGACGGCGAAGCGAGCCACGATTTTTTTGCGCTTCACGTCCCGCGCGATCATCGACTTCTTCGCCATGCGGCTGCTGCACTGCTTTCGGTGAGGGTCAAGCCTAGCGCGTGGAGGTCCGCACTCCCCGGCGGCCGCTGGGGCCGTGGTCGGGATGGCTGGGGCAGAGATCGGTGAGGGGGCAGCCCGCGCACAGGGGCTTGCGGGCGTTGCAGAAGGCGCGGCCATGGAAGATCAGCCGGATCGAGAAGTTCTCCCATTCCGGCTGGGGCACGAGCTTCATCAGGTCGGGCTCGATCCGGCGCGGTTCGCTCTGGCGGGTGAGCCCGAGCCGGTTGCTCAGCCGCCGCACATGGGTGTCGACCGTGACACCGGCGTTGATGCCGAAGGCATGGGCCAGCACCACGTTGGCTGTCTTGCGGGCCACCCCCGGCAGCTCCAGCAGCTCGTCCATCGAGGCCGGCACCGCGCCGCCATGGCGCTCGATCAACAACTGGGAGGCGGCCACGATGTTCTTGGCCTTGTTGCGGAAGAAGCCGGTGGATTTCACATAGGGCTCCACCTCGCTGGAGCTCACCGCGGCGGCGGCGGCGGCATCGGGGAAGCGCTCGAACAGGGCCGGGGTGACCAGGTTGACCCGCTCGTCGGTGCACTGGGCCGAGAGCATGGTGGCCACCAGCAGCTCCCAGGGGGTGCGCCAGTTCAGGGAGCAGGTGGCGTGGGGGTAGTGGAGCTCCAGGCGCTCCAGGATCAGGGGAGTCCGCTGGCGGGCCGTGGCGAAGCGGGGCACCTCAGCGGCCGAGCAGTTGCTGCACCACCGAGAGCTGGCTGGTGTCCTTGACGATCAGCACCACGCTCAGCCCCATCAGCAACAGGAAGCCCGATTGCATGAAGGCCAGCTGCAGGCGGTCGGGCAGGGGGCGGCCACGCAGGCCTTCGAGCAGCAGCAGGGCGAACTGCCCGCCATCGAGCAGAGGCAGGGGCAGGGCGTTGAGCACCGCCAGGTTGATCGAGATCAGCGCGGCGAAGACGAACAGGCTGCTGCCGCCCTGGCGGGCCAGGCTGGCGCCCATCTCCACGATCTTGACCGGCCCCGACACCTGGGGAGCGGTTTCACCGAAGTGGGTGGCCAGAGCCACGAAGCCGTCGACGGTGCGGCGGATCAGCTGCACGAAGACGCGATTGGTCTGACCGAGCAGCTCCAGGGGCCCTTTGGCGGGGCGGAACACTTCGCTGCCGTTGGGCTGGAGCTGGGCGCCGATGCGGCCGATGCCGTCGCGGGTGGAGGGGGTGAGCCGCAGGCTGAGGGCTTCACCGCCGCGTTCGGCTTCGATCAGCAGGGTGCGCTCGGGGGCCTGCTGGATGTCGGCCACCAGATCGACCACGGCCTGCGAGCCACCACCGACTGGCACACCCCCGAGGCTGAGGATGCGATCACCTGCGATCAGGCCGGCGGCGGCGGCGGGCTGGCCCGGCTGCACCGCCGCCACCAGCACGCCCGGCGTGGCGCTGAAGCCGGCGGGCACGCCCACCATCAGCCCCTGACCGAAGAGCACAGCCCAGGCCAGCAACAGATTGGCGATCACCCCGGCGGCGATCACCAGGGCACGCTGGGGCAGGGGCCGGTTGCGCAGCAGGTCGGGATCGTCGCTGGGGATGCCGCTGTCCTCGTCGTCGTCGGGGAAGGACACGAAGCCGCCGAGGGGGATCGCCCGCAGGGCGAATTGCACGCCGCGGCGCTTGCGCTGCAGCAGGGCCGGCCCGAAGCCAATCGAGAAGCCGCTGACGCGGATGCCCTGACAGGTGGCCGCGCAGAAATGGCCGGCTTCGTGCACCACGATCAGGCCCGCCAGGATCGCCAGTGCCGTGAGAACGCCCATTCAGGCTGTGTTGCGCAAGACAGCCATTCTGGGGCTTTCAGCCGTGGGGTGTTCTGTTCCCTTCAAGGTGCGCTCAGGATTCGCTGATCAGGCGATCGCAGCCCATGTAGGGCACCAGGGCCTGGGGCAGGCGCACGCTGCCATCGGCCTGCTGGCCGGTTTCAAGCAGGGCGGCCATGGTGCGCCCCACCGCCAGGCCGCTGCCGTTGAGGGTGTGCAGCAGGCGGGTTTTCTTGCCCTCCTTGAAGCGGATCGAGGCGCGGCGCGCCTGGAACTCGCCGCAGGTGCTGCAGCTGGAGATCTCGCGGTAAGCGCCGGCTCCCGGCAGCCACACCTCCAGATCGAAGGTGCGGGCGGCTGAGAAGCCGAGGTCACCGGTGCAGAGATCGAGCACCCGGTAGGGCAGCTCCAGGGCCTGCAGGATCGCCTCGGCGTCGGCGGTGAGCTGGGCGTGGGCCTCGTCGGATTGATCAGGGTGGCAGAACCAGTACAACTCCACCTTGTTGAACTGGTGCAGGCGGATCAGGCCGCGGGTGTCGCGGCCGTAGGAGCCGGCCTCACGGCGGAAGCAGGGGGTGTAGGCGGCGTAGCGCAGGGGCAGCTGCTCGGCGGGGATCAGCTCATCGCGGTGGAAGGAGGTGATCGGCACCTCGGCGGTGGGGGTGAGCCAGAGGTCGTCGTCGGCGCAGCGGAAGCTTTCCTCGGCGAACTTGGGCAGTTGGCCGGAGGCGGTGAGGCTGGCGCTGTTCACCAGGATCGGCGGCAGCACTTCGCGGTAGCCGCGGCGGCTGTGCTGATCGAGCATGAAGCTGATCAGGGCGCGCTCGAGCCGGGCGCCCGCTCCGAGCAGGGTCACGAAGCGGCTCTGGGCGATGCGCACCGAGCGCTCGCTGTCGATCAGGCCGAGACGTTCGGCGATCTGCCAGTGCTCTTCGAGGGGGGCTTCATCGACAACCGGCAGACGGGGGGTGCCCCAGCGACGTCGCTCCACGTTCTCGGCTTCGCCGGCACCTGCGGGGCAGAGGGGGGAGGGCAGGTTGGGGAAGGCGAGCAGTTGCTCGCGCAGGCGGGCTTCGAGGGCTTTCTCCTCCTCTTCGAGCACGGCCACCTGCTGCTTGATGGTGTTGCCCCGGTCGCGCAGGGCCTGAACCTCCGGGCTGTGGGGCCCTTCGCCGCCGCGGATCATTTCGCCCACCTGGCGGCCGATGCGGTTGCCCTCGGCCTGCAGATCACTGCGCTGCTGCTCCAGGTCGCGCTCCTGGCGGGCGATCAGCTGCAGGGCCGTGAGATCGAGAGCCATGCCTCGACGCCCGAGCTGCTCGACGATCAGCTCGGGGTTGTCGCGCAGCAGGCGCTGATCCAGCACGGCTCCAGGTGCAAAGGCGCGTGCAGCCTACGGACTGGTGCTGGAGCAGGCCGCGTGGAAGGGCCTCAGAGCACCTGCACCACTTCGTTGACTTCGGGAATCGCTTCGCGCAGCTTGCGCTCGATGCCCATCTTGAGGGTCATGGTGCTGCTGGGGCAGCTGCCGCAGGCGCCCTGCAGACGCACCTTGACGATGGGCCCGTCGATTTCGACGATCTCGACGTTGCCGCCATCGGCCATCAGGTAGGGACGGAGCTCATCGAGCACCCGCTCGACGTTCTCGATCGTGAGGGCGCGGGGATCGCTGATCGGGGCCTCGGCGCTGGCGCTGGTGTCTGGGGTGGCGGTGTCGGTGCTCATGGCCTGAGGGATCTCTGGAAGGAGCTTAGGAAGCCACTGGCGGAGCCTGCCTTGGTTCCCCGTCACACGATCTGCACGGTGGGCCCATAGGCGGCCAGCTGGCGGTCGACGCTCAACAACAGCAGCGGTTCCAGGCGGCTCTGGGCGATCAGCAGCCGATCGAATGGATCGCGGTGACCGAGGACGGCCTCCAGCTCGGCCACGGCCAGCAGATGAGCGTTGCGCAGGGCCAGCCAGCGAAAGCCCTGCTCGGGAATCGCCTGCTCCAGACGGACCAGATCCACCGAGAGACGTCCGAGCCCCTGCTTGATGGCGATCTCCCAGAGCGAGGCCTGGCTGACGAACACTGTGTTGGCCGGATCCCTCACCAGCGGGACCAGAGCGGCTGGAAGGCGCGGGTCACCGGCGAGCCACCACAGGACCAGATGGGTGTCGAGCAACAGCCGCGCCATCGCTCAGCTCGCGAGGCTGTCGAACAGCTCCTCGAGGGGGCGGTCGAAATCGTCGGCCAGTGTGATCTCACCGGCCAGGGCGCCGGGTGGCGCCACCCCCTGGCTGGGAGGGCGCCAGGGGACCAGCCGGGCGATCGGCACACCGGAGCGGGCGATCACCACCTCCTGGCCGGCTTCCACGTCGTGGAGCAGGCGCGACAGCTGGCTCTTGGCCTGGTGCACATTCACCTGTTGGGTGCCGGCCGTCTCTGAACCGGGCTTGGGGATGGGCGATCCCATGGCAGCAGGACTGGACCAAGACTTAGTTTAGTTCGATCCGAATCACCTGCCTAGGATGCATCGATCTTTCGGCGGCCTTCATGGGTTGTCGGGCCTACGACGCGCATGACCGACGTTCCCGTTTCACGGATCCGCAACTTCTGCATCATTGCCCACATCGACCACGGCAAATCGACCCTGGCCGATCGGTTGCTGCAGGACACCGGAACCGTGGCGGCCCGCGACATGCAGGCCCAGTTCCTGGACAACATGGAACTGGAGCGGGAGCGGGGGATCACGATCAAGCTCCAGGCCGCCCGGATGGAGTACACGGCCGCCGACGGCGAGGCCTACATCCTCAACCTGATCGACACACCGGGCCATGTGGATTTCTCCTATGAGGTGAGCCGCAGCCTGCAGGCCTGTGAGGGCGCGCTGTTGGTGGTGGATGCCAGCCAGGGGGTGGAGGCGCAGACGCTGGCGAATGTGTACCTGGCGCTGGAGAATGATCTGGAGATCATTCCGGTGCTGAACAAGATCGATCTGCCCGGCGCCGATCCCGAGCGCATCAAGGAGGAGATCGAAGCGATCATTGGCCTCGACACCACCAAGGCGATCGCCTGCTCCGCCAAGACCGGCCTGGGCATTCCCGAGATCCTCGAAGCGGTGGTGGAGCGGGTGCCGCCGCCGGCGGATCGGGTCGACGAGCCCCTGCGGGCGCTGATCTTCGATTCCTATTACGACCCCTACCGGGGTGTGATCGTCTATTTCCGGGTGATCAGCGGTGTGATCGCCCGCAAGGACAAGGTGCTGCTGATGGCCAGCGGCAAGACCGTGGAGCTCGATGAGGTGGGGGTGATGGCGCCCGACCAGCGCCAGGTGCAGAGCCTGCATGCCGGTGAGGTGGGCTACATGGCGGCCTCGATCAAGGCGGTGGCGGATGCCCGGGTGGGCGACACGATCACCCTGGCCGCCAACCCGGCGGCGGAGCCGCTGCCTGGTTACGCCGAAGCCAAGCCGATGGTGTTCTGCGGCCTGTTTCCCACCGACGCGGATCAGTACCCCGATCTGCGCGACGCGCTCGACAAGCTGCAGCTCTCCGATGCGGCGCTGAAGTATGAGCCGGAAACCAGCAGTGCCATGGGCTTCGGCTTCCGCTGCGGCTTCCTGGGGCTGCTGCACATGGAGATCGTGCAGGAGCGGCTGGAGCGGGAGTACGACCTCGACCTGATCGTGACGGCGCCGTCAGTGATCTATCAGGTGAACATGATCGACGGCAGCACCTTGATGGTGGACAATCCCGCCACCCTGCCCGATCCGCAGAAGCGTGAATCGATCGAGGAGCCCTATGTGAAGCTGGAGATCTATACGCCCAACAGCTACAACGGCGCCCTGATGGAGCTGTGCCAGGAGCGGCGAGGTGAGTTCATCGACATGAAGTATATCACCACCGACCGGGTGACGCTGCACTACGAGATGCCCCTGGCGGAAGTGGTGACGGATTTCTTCGATCAGATGAAGAGCCGCACCAAGGGTTATGCCTCGATGGAGTACAGCCTGATCGGCTATCGCAAGAACGAACTGGTGCGCCTCGATGTGCTGATCAACAGCGAGAAGGCCGATCCGCTCACCACGATCGTGCACCGCGACAAGGCCTACAACGTGGGCAAGGGGCTGGTGGAGAAGCTGAAGGAGCTGATCCCGAGGCAGCAGTTCAAGATCCCGATCCAGGCCTCGATCGGCAGCCGCATCATCGCCAGTGAGAGCATCAGCGCCATCCGCAAGGATGTGCTGGCCAAGTGCTACGGCGGCGACATCTCCCGCAAGAAGAAGCTGCTGAAGAAGCAGGCCAAGGGCAAGAAGCGCATGAAGGCGATGGGCAAGGTGGATGTGCCCCAGGAGGCCTTCATGGCGGTGCTGAAGCTGAATCAGTAGGGCTGATGCTGAATCCGTGGGCCTGACGCTCAATCCGTGAGACAAGCCAGATCGAGCGCAGCTGGAAGCCCCGACAGCGGCTGCTGGAGCTTGCGCAGCAGCCGCTGATCCGCCGTGATCAGGGTGGCCCGTTCCTGTTCGGCCAGGGCCACGTAGAGGCAGTCGTAGGCGGGGTGATCGAGTTCAAGGCACCAATATCCGGCTCGGGCCAACAGTGTGTGGGAGGGGATCAGGCGGCTGAACGGTTCGGCGGCGCGGTTCGCCAACACCTCAAACTGTTCGGAGGTGATCGCCCCCAGCCGAAGACTTTTCCAACCCGCGCTTAGCAGTTCCACCAGCACCAAGTCTGGTGCCAGTCGCAGGGTTGCGGGTCCAGCGTCGAGCAGCCGGGCGGCCTGCGCTGAGCCCGGCACGGCGGCAAACCAGGCGAAGGCCACCGAAGCGTCCACCACCCAAGGGCCGGATTCAGCGGCCATCCCGGTCCTCGCGGACCAGGGCCGCCACGTCAAGGTTGCGGCCCGCTGCCGGCGTGGTGGCCCGCAGGCGAGCCAGCTCGCCTTTCAGGGATTCGTCCTGCCGGGACGCGGCGGTGAGGAGGTCGCGCAGGCTCTGCTCCAGGGAGAGGCCCTGAGCCCGGGCGCGGGCCCTGAGTGCTGCCACCACCTGATCATCCAGCTGCCGGATCAGGAGTTGCGCCATGGCGCCTCTGGGATTGCTATCAGCTAATGATAGCGGCGTTCTGTCTCAGTAGGGCTTTCGGCCCGTACCGAGCGATTTCGTTACGGTGGAGTTCAGCAGGCGGAAGGTCCATGACGCTGGCCCAGCCACTCCAACCTCCGGCCCTGCAGCCGCTGCAGCTGCCCTGGGATTTACGGCTCAACCCCGATCAGTTCGAGCTGGTGTGCCAGGCCAATCCCGATGCGGTGCTTGAACTGATGGCCGATGGCCGCCTCATCGCCATGACCCCCACCGGCAGCGAAACCGGCGCCCGCAACCAGGCCCTTGGTGCGTTGCTCTGGTGGGCGGTTCGCCGGAGTGGCCTGCCCTTGAAGGCGTTCGACAGCTCCAGCGGATTTCGGCTGCCGGATGGCTCGGTGCTGAGCCCCGACGCCTCCCTGGTGCGCCTGGATCGCTGGCAGGCCCTCAGCCCGGAGCAGCGCCGTGGATTCGCGCCCCTCTGCCCGGATCTGGTGGTGGAACTGGTCAGCGCCTGTGATCAAGGGCCCCGCGGTTTGAGGGCTCTGCGCCAGAAGATGGACACCTATCGGGCCAATGGGGCGCAGTTGGGCTGGTTGTTGCTGCCGGAGGAGAGGGCCGTGGAGATCTGGCGCGCTGGGGCCGCCGCTACCCCTGAGCGCCTCGACGACGCCAAGGAGCTCGATGGTGGAGAACTGTTCGCGGGCCTGGTGCTGGAGCTGGCCGCGATCTGGGACGTCTGAGCAGGGGCAGACTTGCCGAATCAGTAGGCCAGGCGGAGTTCGTCGGCCACGGCGGCCAGTCGTCGGTCTCTTGTCCAGAGGGTGGCCTGGCTGAGCAGGGCGGAGCTGATCAGGTGGGCATCGATGTAGCCGATCCCCCGTCCCATCAGCTGCCGTCTCTCGATCGTGAGCAGAACCTCAGGATCCGTCGCGATCGCCACTGGAGGCAAGGCTTTGAGCAGATCCAGCACGAGCTGGCGGTTCTGGAGATTGCCGCAGGCCAGCTCACCGATCACCCAGGGGTGGATGGCGATCGTCCCTTGCTCAAGGCACTGCGACAGCTCCGGCAGAGTTCCGCTCAGGTGCTCGATCCAGACCGAGGTGTCGACAAGGATCACGCCGGATCGCTGCGGCGGCGGGGGATGGGTTCGAGCTGGGGCTCAGAGCCACCGAGGGCGGCCAGCCGGCGGGCGCTTTCACGTTGCACGAGGGCTTTGAGCGCTTCGCGGATCAGCGTGGGGCGCTCGCTGATTCCACTGAGCTGCTGGGCCTGGCTGAGGAGATCGTCGTCGAGATTGAGGGTGGTGCGCATGCTCGATTCAGCCCAGGGTGCTGCGGCATCAATTCTGTCATCAGATGATGCAGGGCTGCCCAGTCTGAAACGTTTGATGAAGACCGCCTCCGCCACGCGGCTGGGAGGTGAGTGTGGGCGCCTCGGCTGGGAACGCTGGGGGAGTTGTTGCTGAAGGGGGCCGCCGCTGGTGCCTCGATCTGCCTTCTGGTACCGCCTGGGGGCGGTGCTCGTTGCCCGGGGGAGGGGCCAGTCGCCTGACGCAGGTTTTGTCCTGCCGCTGTCGGTCGGGGCGGCGTTGGTGCTGCTGCTCACGAGCCTGTCGGTGCAGACGGCGGCGCTGCAGGGATCGGTCCTGGCGGCGGCGGAACTGAAGCAACGCCAGCAGGAGGATGCCCTGGATTCAGGGGCGCAGCGGGTGGCGGCCCAGCTGAGCGGCGCCTATGCCTGTCTGCTGCCGCAGGCTTCAGCAGCCTGGGTGATGCCGGTGGCTGGATGTGCACCGGGGCTGGATCCAGCGGTGGTGGCGGCGGGCCAGGTGGGGGAGCACGACTACCGGGTGGTGGGCTGGACACCGGGGCTGGTGGGTGAGGCGGCGCGGCCCGGTGAGTTGCGGCTGGAGCTGAGCGATGCAGGCAGCCAGCGGCTCTATGCCCTGGCGGTGGTGCCTGGCGCCGGGGCGCCGCTGGTGCGCAGCGTGCGGGGGCTTGGGCGATGAATCTGGTGGAGGTGATGGTGGCGGCGGTGGTGTTCGGCCTGGCGGCCAATGCCTCGGCCCAGCTGTGGGGGTCGAGTGCGCTCTGGAGCCAGCGCGCCGAGCAGCGGCAGGAACTGTTGCGCCGCCTCGATGCCGACCTGCTGCGGCGGGAACATGGGCTGCGCCGGGCGGCTCTGGCGATGGCACCAGCGGCGGATTGCGCGGTGGCGGGCGATTGGATGGAGGCCCAGCTGCAGGCGGCTGCCACGGAGCTGCCGGCGGAGGTGACGGCCACGCTGGAGCGCGAGCAGAACAACGCGGCCGGCGGACTCTGGCTGGTGCTGCGCAGCGAGCATCAAGCGATCGAGCGGCGGCGGTTGTTCATGGCGGCGGCCCATGGGCTGTGCCAGCCGCCAGCCACCGACACGGAGGTGGGGGCATGAGGGGCCTGAAAGCCTGCTGCCCCAGCCCTGGAGCTGGCTTCACGCTGCCGGAGCTGCTGGTGGGGATCACGGTGCTGGGGATTCTGGCGGCGATGGCGCTGATGGCCGGGGGCGAAACCCTTGCGATCCAGCGGCTGGAGGCCGCCACGAGACGGCTGGCGCAAGGGATCGAGCGGGGACGCGCCCAGGCGGCGGAGCAGGGACAGCCCTGCGCGATGAGCCTGGGTGCCACGGGCTGGGAGGCGCCGGGCAGCGGCGGAGCGCCACCCGCCTGCGGCCAGGGCCTGCGCAGCCTTGATGAAGGAGTGGGCAGCGGATCGGTGCAGGTGCGCCACAACCTGCCGGCGGCGGTGCGCTTCACCAGCAACGGATTGGCGCTGGATGGCGGCACTGTGGTGCTCAGCAGTGAGGGCACCGAACTGCGCCGCTGCCTGGTGATGGCCCTGCCGCTGGGGGTGGTGCGGCTGGGCCGCTACGGCGGTGCTGAGGGTGGGGCACCCGAGAGCAGCGCCTGCCGGCCGGACCCTGCGTTATGAGAGCGATGGCACGGCAACCTTGGCGATCGGCGATATCCTCTGCGGCAGGGTTCGGGCTGGTGGAGCTGCTGCTGGCGATGGCCATGGGGCTGATGGTCTGCGGCGGCATGATCCAGGCGCTGGTGGGGGAGGGGCAGAACGCCCAGCGCTTTAGCTGGATGGTGCGGGAGCGGGCGCACCAGCGGCGGGCAATGGCGCTGATCCGCGATGATCTGGAGCGGGCCACGGCGGTGGTAAGCGCGGCGGTGGAGCCGGAAGCGGTGAGCTGTGGACTGGCGGGGCGCAGGCCGGTGCTGCAGATGCGGGTGCCGGTCAGCACGGGTGAGGCCACGATCACCTATTCGGTGGGAGCAGCGCCGAGCGGCATCTGGAGGGGCTGGGTGCTGATGCGCTGCGGGCCGGCCTACAGGCTCGATGGATCGGTGAACCCGGGTAGCGCCTTCCAGAGCCTGGTGGTGCTCGATGGCCTTGCCAGCGACCCCGCCCCCTGGAGTGGCTGCGGCCAGCTGAGTGGCGGCCAGGTGCTGAACAGCTCCGCAGCGCTGCCCTTCTCGGCCTGCCTCGATCCGGTGAGTGGGCTGGTGGTGATGCGGCTGGAGCAGAGCGCGGCCGTGGCCAACGGCCCTGTGCGGCGGGTGCGCAGCGAGGCGGTGGCTGGGGCGGGGTGAGGGGCTACGTCCACTCGTTAGGGCTTCATGAAAATCCCAAAATCCATTCAATCGCAGCTGGTTTGTGCCGTGAAAATCTGCTAGGCGTGCCCCGAACGGGCGAATTCTTGCTCTACATCGTGTTCGCGAATCTATGGAAGGCAGGGGGCGGCTCTGCATCGAGGGGTTCCACCTTCCTTGTGGCGGCACACTTGATCCGGAAATGCACTAGGTGGTCCTTTCACAGTTGATACCGTGGGAGCGCCTTGAGGCTTCCTAGGCATCACATTCAGTGCCGCGATTGGAGCTCTTGCACAATCGGTGTGCCTGGCATTGGCGCCCTTTGCATCAAGCAGCGACTTGGGCTGAGTGATGAGGAGACCGTCAGGCAGCTTCAGGAGAATGCTTTTATGCATTACTTTCTTGGTTTCTCTGGCTACTCGAGTAAAGCCCCGTTCGACCCATCGATGAAGGCTCGCTTTCGTAGGCGGCTATCAGATGAAGAACTGCGCGAAAGCAATGTGCTGATCGTATAGCGAGGCAAAGAGATGCTTGTTGAGGCCGTAGCTGCCGGGAGGGATGATAGTGATGAACCAGGCGATCCAGATGGAGACGGTGTCGAGCAGCTCTCACTTGACTCAATGGTCAAGCCTGCTGACTGGCCAGAGGGCAAGAACTGGGAAACCATCAGCATTGATGCTTCCTGTGCCCCGGCAGATACTTCCTGCCCCGCAGATTGGAGGTTACTCAATGAGGCGACGCATAGCGCCGAAAAGATAATCGATGATCTTTACCTTCAGTCCCCAGGATTTTGTTGCCATCGCCCCCGCTACAACCGCCAAAAAAGCTCGTGCCAGCTTTCTCACGATCGCCAAGCAGAAAGGCCAAGGCACCCCAAGCTGAAGGCTGCAGTCAGGAGGCAGCTCAGCTGTCTGCAGCTTAGTCTTGAAGCGAACGACGCTCTGATCGCTGTTGGGGCCACCTGGTTGCGCAATTTCGCCCTCTCCAGGCAGCCAGTCCGAACCTGGCGATCAACGACCAGAACGACCAGCTGCGTGATCAGGATGGCCTTTGATGCGGGCACTGCTCGAAATCAACGTGATCATCGCCCTGTCGGCTCCTGGGTCCCCGCCAAATCAACGATCACGATCTGTTGGCGCTTGCAGTTGCGCACGGCGGTTGATTTCTGAGCTTCGATCAGCGCACCAGCCTGGATCTTGTTCTTACTGCCAGTGTCGCCCATCTCCATCTTGCCATGGTCGACATTGCTTGACCGTTGATGTGCTGACACCAAGGTGGCTGAGCCGTTCCTTGCGCAACGTGATCTGCTCAGCCCTTCACCGCTCCTTCCTTGAGCATGAAACCCACACCGCGCACAGTCTGGATCAGAGTGGGCTGGCCGGGCACCTCCACCTTCTTGCGCAGGTAGCGTATGTACACGTCCAGCAGGCTGTCGTCGCCCACGAAGGTTTCGCCCCACACCTCCTTCAGGATCGCGTTCCGCTCACATACGCGGTTCGGCTGCCTCAGCAGGCACAGCAGCAGGTCGTATTCCCGCACGGTGAGCTGAATCGGGCGACCTTGGCGCTCCACCTCACGGCTGGCGATGTTCACCACCAAGCTCTCGAAGCTGAGCATCTCGCTGCCGATGCGGCTACTGCGGCGCAGCCGCGCGCGGACGCGGGCCAGCAGTTCCTCGATTGAGAATGGCTTGGTGAGGTAGTCGTCGGCACCCGCATCGAGAGCCTCCACCCGCTCGCTCACAGCATCGCGGGCGGTGACCATCAGCACCGGCGTATCCAGCCCGCTGGCGCGCATCCGCCGGCAAACCTCCACGCCGCTGAAGTCCGGCAGGGTCCAATCCAGCAGCACCAGATCCCACTCGCCCCCGCGGATGCGGGTGAGCGCCTCCTGGCCCGTGCCGGCGCTCTCCACCCCATAGCCGTCGGCTTGCAGTTCACCGGCCAGGAAGCGGCGTAGTTCCGGGTCGTCGTCGACGATCAGCACGTTTGGCTGGGGCTGGAGCTGGATTGGCATGGGGTGATCGGCAGAGGGCTCATGCGGCGGCGTCGATCGCGGCCTGGCAGTTGCGCTCCAGCGCTTCGATCTGGCGCAGGAGTTGCTCGCGCTCAGCCGGCAAGTGAAACGAACCATCTTCATAGCGGGTTTCTACCGCGAAGGTCTGCAGCTCCAGCAGATCCGCTTGCACGGAACGTCCAGCCAGCGCAATCCCGCCAGACGGCCGGCATCCGCCAAGCTCACCATAATTTCGCCAGCGTTCCCGTTTCTGCTCCGGCGTGGGGCGGGCTTCCGCTCAGATCAATGCCAGATCCAGATCCAGATCCAGATCCGATCGTGCCTTACCGAGCCAGCCAGCGGCTGGGCGTCTTGCCAGGGCAATGTGGCTGTCCCTGGGCTTCCAGCAGCGCTGCAGACTTGCGGTCAAAGGTGGCAAGCACCTCTCCGCCGAGCCAACGGCCGCTGTCGGCGATCCCCCTATCAGCAAAGTCACCATCGGTGGCCAGCATCCAGCATCGCCAGCCCCGGCGCCCGTGAGGCCCCATCGCCAAGCACAGCCGCGAACCGGCTCGGCTCGATCAGCCACAGCTGGGTCACCGGATCCTCGGCCGGCGGAAACGGGGTCGTGCCCTCCTCCAGTGACCGCTCGCCCCGTTGCCAGCTACGGCCATCGAAGCGGCGCGTCGTTGTCGGCCAGCCGAGCGATGCCGTTTGGATCGAGATCGGAGTTCAGGCCCGTTTCGGCCACCCGATCCTCCGGCGTCGGCAGCGGTACCAAAGGATTCAGCCGCAGCACCAGCAGCGCCATGGGCAGGGCCTCCAGCCCCACGTGCAGGCTGTGGCTGAGCAGCGCCCTGGCGTCCAGCCCCGCATCCAGCGCCAGCTTCAACGCCGCTCCTTGCCCAGCAGCACTCCCCCCCATCGCAGCACTCCCCCGATCGCAGCGATCTCCGATTGCAGGGGGGAGCGCGTCAAGGGGCCAGCTCTCGCGGGGCGTCAGCGGTCACCCTACGGACCACAGGCGCTGCCCCAGACTGGAGGCGCCGAGCCCCGCTGCCCATGACCACCCTGCCGCGCTCCGGGCTGCTGCGCCGCTGGCGCCCCACCGACCTCTCAGGCCGCATGGCCCGCTGGGGGCTGGTGATCGTGCTGATCTACGGACTGATCGCCCTGCTCACGCCGCTGCTGATCCAACTGGGGCTGCTGGCCGACCCCAACACCGGCCTGGACAATTCGATCTACTCAACTCCGTCGCCGCAGCACTGGTGCGGCACCGACCGGCTCGGGCGTGATGTGTGTGTGCGCACCCTCTCCGGCGCTGGCGTCGCTCTACAGGTGGTGCTGCTGGCGTTGGTGGTGGCCCTGGTGATCGGGGTGCCCCTGGGAATGCTCAGCGGATACCTCGGCGGCTGGTTCGACCGGGTGCTGGTGCTGCTGATGGACACGCTTTACACCCTGCCGGTGTTGCTGCTCTCAGTTGTGCTGGCCTTCCTGCTCGGCCGGGGCCTGCCCAATGCCGCCGCCGCCCTCTGTGTGGTGTACATCCCCCAGTATTTCCGGGTGGTGCGCAACCAGACGGCCCAGGTGAAGGCCGAGCTCTACGTGGAGGCTGCCCGCACTCTGGGGGCGGGTCCGATCTGGATCCTGCGCCGCTACCTCTTCCGCAACGTGATCACCTCGGTGCCGGTGCTGCTCACCCTCAACGCCGCCGATGCGGTGCTGGTGCTCGGCGGTCTGGGTTTCCTTGGTCTCGGATTGCCGGAAACGATCCCGGAATGGGGCGGCGACCTCCAGCAGGCCCTCACCGCCCTACCCACCGGCATTTGGTGGACTGCCCTTTACCCCGGCCTGGCGATGTTTGTGCTGGTGCTGGGGCTTTCGTTCTTGGGGGAAGGGCTGGAGGGCTGGGTGAGTGGAGGGGATGGAGGACGCGGAGGGTGACGAGTCCTCACGTCATGCCCGCAAAGAAGGGAGGCGGAGATGGCTTGATCCATGTCAGGACAAGGCACAGGCAATGGTTCCATTCCCGTCGATAGTGATCGTCGCCGTACTGTTTGCTGAGGTTGACGTTCCAGCAAGACAACGAATGCCTACCGGGCCTGCTGTCCACTTGGCTGTATACGTCCCCCCAGTAGCAGCCTCACAGGGTTTTGGATTTTCAACCCCAGCAGCGGCAGGTGGATTGGGTGCACCGCCAATGTCCGAGGCGGCAAATGTCGCACATTCCTTGGCCAGTCCAAGGGCTTCACCAATGGCTGCTCCTGCTTGGGCTGCATTGCGGGCTTGCAGGTACTGCGGGAGTGCCACAGCAGAGAGGATGCCGATAACAGCAACCACAATCATCAGCTCCACCAGTGTGAATCCCTTGGTGAACCTGTTGGCACTGGCCTGATGCTGTCTCAGTTGTCGGATGATGGCGATGTTCATGTGGGTGCTCATGGTCAGAGATTTCAAGTCGACGCTTATCAGCGTTCCCCTCTTGGCGGTCATGGGCCGTTTGGCTGCAATCTCATCACATGAGCCATTGCGTTCTATGGCCTTCATGGCAAACTCTGCTCGTAGCAATGTGTTTGGTCCCTTGGCCTTGGCGCGGACAAGGGTCAGCTCCTCAGAAATTAGGCAAAACTAATCCAGCTTTTAATTGTCTTCTAATGTGCTTTTAATGAACTTCTAATGTTTTTCTCGCTTTTTTCCAGGTAAAGCGGATCTCCAGTCGCTTCCTGGTCTTGAGAGGAGCCTTAGTGCAGCGCACTCTTAACCCTGGCCTCGCGTCAGAATAAGACAAATCAATGGGTTCGCTAATGCCTGTCTGGGTCACGCTCTGCCTGCTGGCCGCCTCGGCGCTGCTCTGGTTGCTGGGCACCGCCAACAGCGACGACGTGATCGGCCTGCTCGAGCGCATGCTGGCCATTGGCGCCCTGGCCGTGGTGGTGTTGGTGGCGCGGCCCCTGCCGCTGGAACTTCTCGGGGTGGGCCTGGCCCTCTGGTTGCCGAGGGCCCACAGCGGCCAGGCGCCGCCGCCGCTGCCGAACCACAACGACGTTCTGATCCCGTTCCTCTGAAGATTCCGTTCCTCTGAACCCTGGGGGGGCTCAACAGCTCAGTAGCGCAGCTTCAGGGTTCGCGGCAGCTCCTCGCTGATTTCACCCTCCGCCGTGAGTGCTGGGTAGGGGCGCCCCTGGCGACGGCACCACTCCGCCACCTGGGGGTAGGCCCACTCGAACAGCAGGTTCTCGCGCGCTCCCTTCGGCAACCCTTCGCCGGCCTGCGGCACCAGGCCCGCCGCCTGCCGCTGCCGCAACGCCTCGAACAGCAGCACCGCCGCCGCCACCGACACATTCAGCGACTGCACCATGCCGCCGGTGGGGATGAACAGGGCCTGATCCACCATCGCCGCCGCCGCCTCGCTCAGGCCCCATTTCTCCGCCCCCAGCACGAAGGCCGTGGGGCCGCGGAAGTCGCAATGGCGGTAATCCACGGCGCTCGTGCCCAGCTGGGTGCCATAGAGCCGGAAGCCCTGCTGCTTCAGCTGGCCCAGCACCTCCTCCACCGTGTCGTGGGGACGCAGGGGCACCCACTTCTGGCTGCCCTGGGCGGTGCTGTTGAACGTGCGCGGACGGCCCTTCAGGCTCACCACATGGGCTTCAAGCACCCCCACCGCATCGCAGCTGCGCAGGATCGCCGAGAGGTTGTGGGGCTTGTCCACCGCCTCCAGCACCACGCTGAGATCGGCCATGCGCCGATCGAGCACGGCGCGTATCCGCTCGAAGCGGCGGGGCAGCAGGGGCATGGGCGCGGCGCGGCAGGGGCGACCGTAGGCCGCCTGCCGCGCCTCAGTTCAGCACCGGATCCAGACCGGGGATGAAGGCGAGGCTGTTGCCGCTGCTGAGCACCGCCACTCCACCCTGCAACCGCCTGAAGCTGCCCTCGTCGTCCTGGGTCTGGCCGCTGCCGTCCTCGGCGCGGATCGCCACGCGCCCATCAGCGAAGAAGGCATAGGCATTGCGGGAGCCGTCGGCCCAGGCCAGGTCGTAGAGGGTGCCGCCGCCGCGGCCACGCACGCGGCTGATGCGGCAGGGGATCTGTTCATCGCGGCCACCGGCGGCGCGGAACAGGCAGAGCGCATCCTGCCTGGGGTTCAGATCAGGCCGCTGCGGCCGCTGGGCCTGGCGTTGGTCAGGAAGCTCCGGGGCTGGCTGGCCATCGGCCGGCAGCTGCGCCAGAAATTCGCGCACCACCGACGACGACACGGCGAAATTCAACCCCTCGCTGTCGCCGAACTTGAAGGTGGCGATGCCCGCCACGCACTGGCCCGCATCCAGCACCGGCCCGCCGGAGTTGCCCGGGTTCACCGCCGCATCGATCTGCAGGATCTGCTCGTTGCCGCGCAGGCTGCTCACCACACCGCGGCTGAGGCTGAACTCCAGGCCCTTCGGGGCGCCGATCACGAACACCTCCTGACCCACGGCAGAGGCCTGATCGCGCAGGCGCAGCACCTTGCCCCGCGTGCCCTCCACCGCCAGCAGGGCCAGGTCGCTGGTGGGATCCTCTCCCGATCCCCGCGCCACCACCCGGGCCCGGTCACCGCTGCCATCCACCCACTTCAAACGCACCATCTCGCTGCCGTCCACCACATGGGCATTGGTGGCCAGATAGGTCATGCCGTTCTGCTGGGCCACCACGAAGGCGCTGCCCATGCCGCTGCCCGTGGACACCACCGCCACCCCCTCCCGGGCCGAGCGGAACACCTCCTCGGCGCTCTGCTGGCCCGTGGCACAGGCGCCGGCTGCCCCAGTCCCCGCCTGGCTGGCAGGAGCCGGCAGCGTGGCGGCTGCGGCACGGGCTGCCGGCGCCGCGGCAGTGGCGCGCACCAGGCTGCAGCCGCTGAGCGTGAGCGCCAGGCCGGCGGCCCCTAATGTCAGCCCCCAGGCTGTGCGGCTGATCCTGCTGCTGCTGGTCATGGTGGAAACCCGTCGAGGGGTTGGAAGGACTCGAGAATTCCGTTCTATGGCCGCGACTCGTTCCTTTTGATCACGCCCTCGCGGCCGCTGATGACAGGATCTTCCTGCCGCTGCTTCCGGTCAGCCCTTGTCATGGTTGATGGCACTCCGGGCTTCGATCAGCGGGTGTGGGCAGCGGTGGCTCTGGTTCCCGCCGGCCAGCTGGCCACCTATGGGCAGATCGCCGAGCTGATCGGTGCCTACGGCTGTGCCCGTCAGGTGGGCTGGGCCCTGCGCCGCCTGCCGTTGCCCTCGGAAGTGCCCTGGCATCGGATCGTCAATGCCCGCGGCTGCATCAGCCTCAGCCTGGCGCGCGAAGGCAGCGACTGGATGCAGCGCCAGCTGCTGCTCGCCGAGGGCATCCCCGTGGATGAGCAGGGCCGGCTGCCCCTGCGGCGCTATCTGTGGAGGCCGCCGCCCCCTGCCGTTTGAGCGCCTCCCCCGCCACCCCCGCCCCGCCGGCAGCAGACCAGGGCGCCATCGGACTCGAGGCCCGGCGCGTGGCCTGGCGGGTGCTGCAGGCCGTGGCGGCCGGCGCCTACACCGACCTGGCCCTGGAGCGGGAGCTGCGCCGCTCCCCCCTGGCGCCGGCCGATCGCGGCCTGGCCACCGAGCTGGCCTGCGGTGCCATCCGTCAGCGGGGCCTGCTCGACGGCTGGATCGATGCCCTCGGCAAGGTGCGCGCTGAGCGCCAGCCGCCGCCGCTGCGCTGGTTGCTGCACCTCGGCCTCTATCAGCTCCTGTTCACCGCCCGGGTGCCTGCCTCGGCGGCGGTGAGCACCACGGTGGAGCTGGCCAAGCGCGACGGCCTCGCCCGCCTGGCGCCGGTGGTCAATGGCCTGCTGCGGGCCTGTCTGCGCCGCCGGCAGGCCCTCCCCCCCGGCGCCGCCCCCTGGGAGCCCCTGCCCCTTCCCGCCGATCCCGCCGCCTGCCTGGCTCTGCGCGCTTCCCTGCCACCCTGGCTGGCTGCCGGACTGCTGGAGTGGCTGCCCAGCGAGGGTGCCGAGGCCTTCGGCCTGGCCGCCAACCAGCCGCCCGCCCTTGATCTGCGCGTGAATCGCCTGCGCGCCACTCGCGACGGGGTGATCGAGGCCCTCGCCGCCGCTGGCGTGAGCGCCGAACCCCTGCCGGATCTGCCCTGGGGCCTCAGCCTCGGCGGCCGCAGCGGTGATCTGCGTGCCCTGCCCGGCTACGCCGAAGGCCTCTGGAGCGTGCAGGACCGCACCGCCCAGGTGATCGCCCCCCTGCTCGACCCCCAGCCTGGGGAGCACCTGCTGGATGCCTGCGCTGCCCCCGGCGGCAAGAGCACCCACCTGGCCGAGTTGATCGGCGATGCCGGCACCGTGCTGGCGGTGGATCGCTCCGACGGCCGTCTCCGCCGCCTGCGCGATAACGCCCGCCGCCTGGGGCTCAGCGCGATCGAGCCTCTCACCGCCGATGCCGCCATCCCCGGCGCCATCCCAGGACCGCCCTTTGATCGCATCCTGCTCGATGCCCCCTGCTCGGGCCTGGGCACCCTGGCGCGCCACCCTGATGCTCGCTGGCGCATGACCCCCGGCGGCATCCGCGAGCTGGTGGCCCTGCAGCGCAACCTGCTGGAGGCGATGCTGCCGCTGCTGGTCCCCGGTGGCCGGTTGGTGTACGCCACCTGCACCGTGCACCCCAGCGAAAATGGCGACCTGATCGCCGCTTTCCAGGAGCACCATCCTGGCTGGCGGCTGCTGTCGCAACAGCAGCACTGGCCAGGCCCCCAGGGTGGAGATGGCTTCTATGCCGCGGTGCTGCAGGCGCCCGGCTGAAGCCGGCGGGCGAGACGGATCAGGGAACGGGAGGTGGCGCCACCGGGGGAGGCGGTGCCACGGGCGGGGGTGCCACCGGGAAGGAGGGTGCCACCGGGGCTGGCGCGGGCTCCGGAGCGGGTTGGGGATCGGCGCTTGGTTGACGCTCCTGGGGTGGCCGGCTCGGCGGCGGCAGCGTCGGCAGATCCGGCAGGGGAGGCAGGTCGCTGCCTTGCTCACTCGGTGGCGGTGCCTGCGAGGGCTCCGGCAGCCCGCGGTCTTCGCCGGGGGTGGGCAGGTCGCTGGGACGGCCCTGCTGGACGGTGGATCTGGCCGCCCTGGTGGGCTTGAACGTGCCGGTGAGCACGGGCTTTGGCGGGAACTGCTTCACGGGCAGGTCCTTCACCACCACCGCCATGTAGCGGCCCCAGGCCGCGGCGGCCGAGCCGCTGTCGCTGCCGGTCTTGCGGTTGTTGTCGTAGCCCAGCCAGATGCCGGTGGTGAGCTGGGGAATGCCGCCGATGAACCAGAGGTCGCGCGCTCCCTCAGAGGTGCCGGTCTTGCCCGCCACGGGACGCCCGGCCAGGGAGGCCGCGCCGCCGGTGCCGCCGCTCACCACCCGTTCCAGCATCCACACCATGGCATCGGCGATGTCGCTGTCCACCGCCCGCCGCCCCTTGTCGCCATCCACGCGCCGGCTCCAGAGCAGCTCACCATTCGGTCCGTTGATCTCCTCGAACGGGGAGGCGGGCACGTACACCCCGCGGTTGATCACCGCTGCATAGGCCGTGGTCATGTCGAGCACGGTCTGCTCATAGGCGCCGAGGGCCATCGGGTAGAAGCGCCCCAGCTCCCGCGTGATGCCCAGGCTCTGGGCCGTGGCGATCACCTTGTCGAAGCCCACCTGCTGCAAGAGGCTCACGGCCACGGTGTTGAGCGAGTTCTGCAGCGCCGTCGCCAGCGACACCCGCCCCAGGTAGCGGTCGCTGAAGTTCTTGGGGCAGTACCCCGCGAAGCAGCGCTTGGCATCCAGCACCGTGTCTTCCGGCTTCATGCCGGCCTTGAGGGCAGCCAGATAGACAAATAGCTTGAAGGTGGAGCCGGGTGAACGCAGGGCCTGCGTGGCACGGTTGAACTGGCTCTTGTTGAAGTCCTTGCCGCCCACCATCGCCCGCACCAGACCGGTGCCGGGCTCCACCGTCACCAGCGCCCCCTCCAGGCCGCCGTAGGCGCTGGCGTCGATCACCTTCTGGCCTTCCTCCTGCCAGGCCTGATTCAGGCTGCTGCGGATCGTCAGTCCGCCCACTTCCAGCTGCTCGGCGCTGAGCACCTTGGGCAGTTCCTGCGCCACCCAACCTGTGAAAAAGGGGGCGCGGCTGTTCCAGTACTTCGGCAGGGCCGGCTTCAGCTGCAGCGGGGTGGCCCTGGCGTCGGCCAGCTCCCCTGCATCGATGAAGCCGGCCTGGGCCATCCGCTCCAGTACCACGCTGCGGCGCTGCAGGGCCAGCTCCGGGTTCACCAGCGGCGAATACACCGAGGGGGCTGGCGGCAGCCCCGCGATCATGGCCGCCTCCGGCAGGGTCAGCTGGTCGGGGGTCTTGGAGAAGTAGATCCAGGCGGCATCGGCCACGCCGTAGGCGCTGGAGCCCAGATACACATAGTTGAGGTATTGCTCGAGGATCTGCTGTTTGCTCAGCTGCCGCTCCAGCTTTCCGGCCAGGGCAGCTTCCTTCAGCTTGCGGATCAGCGTGCGGTCCTGGCTGAGGAACACCGTGCGCGCCAGCTGCTGGGTGATCGTGCTCGCCCCCTCCTCCACCGAGCCCTGGCGCAGGTTGCGCAGCATCGCCCGGGCGATGCCGGTGGGGTCGATGCCGTTGTGCTGATAGAAGCGGCGGTCTTCGGCGGCGATGAAGGCCTCCTTCACCAGCTCCGGCATCTGGCCGCTGGCCACCTTGTCGCGCGTGGCCGGGCCCAGTTTCTGCAGCACCTCCCCGTCGGCCGAGAGGATCGTCACCGTGCCCGGACGGTTGAAGGTGCTGATCCGGCGAGCGTCGGGCAACAGGCTGTCCATCCCCTTCACCAGGGTGTTCACCCCCAGCGCCGTGACGCCTCCAGCCGTGAGTGCGAAGGCTGCGACCAGCAGCAAGCGACGCCTGCGTTTGCTCACAGCGTCCTCACATCACCACGGACAGGCTGCTGTGACCGATCGCCAGCGCCGTGACCAGCATCCCCAGCACCAGGAACGGCTGAGCGCTCGCCTGATACTTCACATCGAAGGCCACTGGATCGCGCAGCAGCCAGATGTCCTGGAAGGTGATCTGGGGAATGATCAGCAGCACCAGCAGCACGGCCGAGAAGTTCTGACCGATGGCGATCAGCACCGCCACCATCGCCAGCTGAAACAGATCGATCATGCCGGCGCTGATCCAGCTGGCCCGCTTGATTCCGAACACCACAGGCAGGCTCTGCAGCCCCAGGGCCCGGTCGCCCTCCACGCTCTTGAAATCGTTCACAACGGCGATGCCGAGGCCCGCCAGGCTGTAGGCCAGGGTGAGCAGGGCCGTGGTCCAGGTGAGCTGGCCGAACAGGGCCTGACCGGCCCACCAGGGCAGGGCGATGTAGCTGGCGCCGAGGGCATAGTTGCCCAGCCAGCCGTTCTGCTTCAGCTTCAGTGGCGGTGCTGAATAGATGAAGCTCACCAGCGAGCCGCCGAGCGCCAGCAGCAGCAGCACCGGGGTGGTGTGGCCGGCCCAGAGGTCGAGCCCCCAGGCCACCGCCAGGCCGGCGATCAGCAGCACCCAGATCTGCACCTTCACCTGCGGCAGGGAGATGGCGCCCGAGGGGATCGGCCGGTAGGGCTCGTTGATCGCGTCGATCTCGCGGTCGTAGTAGTCGTTGATCGTCTGGGTGTAGCCGGCCAGCAGCGGCCCGCTCATCACCATGCAGGCCAGGGACGCGCCCACCTCCGGCAGGGTCCAGTGGAAGTTGCCCGAAGCCGCTGCGCCACAGATCACACCCCAGATCAGGGGGATCCAGGTGACCGGCTTCATCAGCTGCAGACGCAGCTTCCAGATGGAGCTGGTGCCGCTGGCACCCTTCATGCCGAGCAGCTGGCGGGCGCCACCGCCGTTGGTGCTGGGTTCGGGAGCGTCGCTCAAGTCAGACCGCGGCGATTTCGTCGTCGAAGAACCAGCCGGTGCTGCCGTTGGACAGCTCCACCACCACGCCGATGCCGCTGCCGTCGGTCATCTTGAAGTCGCGGACGGTGCCGGTGGCATCGCTCTGCAGGGTTTCGACAAGCTCGGCGGGGATCTGATCACGCACCCGCGTGATCCGCACCTTCGAACCGATCTTCACGGCACTCGAGGGGCCTGAGGTGGCAGCCTGGGACATGACCGGCGCGACTGGATCGGGTGGCGCAACCTTAACAGCGAGACCATGGTGGCCCGGCGCATCATTCCCTGCCTCGACGTCGCCGACGGCCGGGTGGTCAAAGGGGTCAATTTCATCGGTCTGCGCGATGCCGGTGATCCGGTGGAGCTCGCCTGCCGCTACGACGTCGCCGGTGCCGATGAGCTGGTCTTCCTCGATATCGCCGCCAGTCACCAGGGCCGCCGCACGCTGGTGGATCTGGTGCGCCGCACCGCCGAGGCCGTCACCATTCCCTTCACCGTGGGCGGTGGCATCAGCGCTGTGGAGGGCATCACCGAGCTGTTGCGGGCCGGTGCCGACAAGGTGAGCCTCAACTCCTCGGCGGTGGCGCGGCCGGAGCTGATCGGCGAAGGGGCCCGCCAGTTCGGTTGCCAGTGCATCGTGGTGGCGATCGATGCCCGGCGCCGTCCGGATGGCAGCGGCTGGGACGTCTACGTCAAGGGTGGGCGGCAGAACACCGGCCTCGATGCCGTGGCCTGGGCGAAGCGCGCCGTGGCCCTCGGCGCCGGCGAGATCCTGCTCACCTCCATGGATGGCGATGGCACCCAGGCCGGCTATGACCTGGTCCTCACCCGTGCCGTGGCCGAGGCGGTGGAAGTGCCGGTGATCGCCTCCGGTGGCGCCGGCAGCATCGATCACATCGCCGCCGCCCTTGATGAGGGCCAGGCATCAGCGGCGCTGCTGGCCTCCCTCCTCCACGACGGCGTGCTCACGGTGCAGGCGATCAAGAGTGAGCTGCTGGCGCGGGGCCTGGAGCTACGGCCGCTGGAGGCTGAGTCGCTGGAGGCTGAGTCGCCGGCCTTGGCCGGCGCAGGCGATGCGATCACGGCCGATCGCAAACTGTCGTTACATTGATTCAAGGGCCTTCACCTAGGCTCTCCTTCGCCTTCCTCCCCGTGCCGGCCCTGCAGCCACCTCTTTCCACAGCCCTCGGCCTACTGATGGTGGTTGTGGTGGTGGCCCTGGTGGCCTGGGCTCTTCAGTTGATGCAGGCGGCCAACGACCGCCGTGAGTTTTCGCTGATGCTCGCGGGTTGCATGGTCTGTTCGGCCGCTGTCGGTCTGGCCACTGTGATGGTGCTCACCCTCACCGGTCCCAACCACCTCGCCGGCCGCGCTCTCTGGTTGCCCCGGCCCATCGAGGAACCCGGCGTCAGCCTCGATGCGGTCAAACTGCCCTGGGATGGATCCCTCGATTGCCTGGTGGATCCCAGCCACTGTTCCGACCTGCGATTGTCTTGAGCGTCCCCCGCTCCATCTCCGCCGTTGAAGCCCGGTGATCCGCAGGCGGTTCGTGAGCTGTTCGAGGCCATCGCCCCTCGCTACGACCAGCTCAATGACTGGCTCTCCTTCGGGCTCCACCGCCTCTGGAAGCGCCAGGCAGTCCTGTGGTTGCGCCCGAGGCCAGGTCAGCGCCTGATCGATCTCTGCTGTGGCACCGGTGATCTGGCACTGGTTCTGGCCGGGAAGGTGCGGCCAGGCGGGCAGGTGATCGGCCTGGACGCCGCCAGTGCTCCCCTGCAGGTGGCCGCCGCCCGCGCCGCCCGCCAGCCCTGGCTGCCGCTGCAGTGGCGCCAGGGCGATGCCCTGGCCACAGGGCTGCCCCCCCAGTCGTTCGATGGGGCGGTGATGGCCTACGGGCTGCGCAATCTGGCTGATCCAGCCGAGGGCTTCAGGGAGCTGCGCCGGCTGCTGCGCCCGGGCGGGCGGGCGGCTGTGCTGGATTTCAACCGCCCCGACCCCAGCTCCCCAACCGGGGCAATGGCGGCGGCCTTCCAGCGCCTTTACCTGCGCCGGCTGGTGGTGCCCACTGCGCGCCTGTTCGATCTGCCCGAGCAGTACGCCTACCTCGAAGCCAGCCTGGAGCGCTTCCCCAGCGGCGACGAGCAGCACCAGCTGGCGCGATCGGCGGGCTTCAGCTGGGCCCGCCACCGTCCCCTGGCTGCAGGCCAGATGGGCTTGCTGCAGTTGCTGGCCTGAGGCCAGCCGGATCAGCTGCACGGGAGAATGCCCGCCAACGGTGGCGACCCCTCCTCCCCCATGCATTTCCAGGACATCATCGCCGCCCTGAACAGCTTCTGGGCCGACCAGGGCTGCCTGTTGCTGCAGCCCTACGACACGGAAAAGGGCGCCGGCACGATGAGCCCCCACACGGTGCTGCGGGCGATCGGCCCCGAGCCCTGGGCCGTGGCTTATCCCGAACCCTGCCGCCGCCCCACCGACGGCCGCTACGGCGACAACCCCAACCGGGCCCAGCACTACTTCCAGTACCAGGTGCTGATTAAGCCCTCCCCCGATGGCATCCAGGAGACGTACCTGGCCTCCCTCGAAGCCCTCGGCATCCGCCAGAGCGACCACGACATCCGCTTCGTGGAGGACAACTGGGAGTCGCCCACCCTCGGTGCCTGGGGTGTGGGCTGGGAGGTGTGGCTGGATGGCATGGAGGTCACCCAGTTCACCTATTTCCAGCAGTGCGGCGGCCTCGACTGCCGGCCGGTGTCGATCGAGATCACCTACGGCCTCGAACGCCTCGCCATGTACCTGCAGGACGTGGAGAGCATCTGGGATCTGAGCTGGAACGGCCAGCGCAGCTATGGCGATCTGTGGCTGGCCTCGGAGAAGGGCCAGTGCACCTACAACTTCCAGGCCTCCAACCCCGAACGCCTGCAGCAGCTGTTCGCTCTCTATGAAGCGGAAGCCAGCGATCTGGTGGCGGCTGGCCTGCCCGCCCCAGCACTGGATTACGTGCTCAAGTGCAGCCACACCTTCAACCTGCTGGAGGCCCGCGGCGTGATCTCGGTCACGGAGCGCACCGCCACCATCGGCCGCATCCGCCACCTGGCGCGTCAGGTGGCCGAGGCCTGGCTGCAGGAACGGCAGGCCCTGGGCTTTCCCCTGCTCGGCGACGACCAGCGCCGCGCCCTGGCGGCTGAACCGGCTCTGGCCTGAGGTCACTCCAGGGAGGCTCCGCCGATGAAACGCAACCTGCTGGCGCTGGTGCTGATCGCCGGGAGCTTCCAGGCGGGCCGGATCACGGAGCGGGCGATCTGGCCCTGCCGGCTGCGGCCGCTGGCGGCCCTGGTGGCACCGCTGCTGGGTCAGGAGTTGCCCAGCCCCCAGCTCTGTGAGCTGATGCTCAGCCTGCCCGGCTGACGCTGGCGACCAGATGACGACACAGATGACGACCAGAGTCCCTTGAGCGGGGAACCCTTCGGGGACTGGCGCTGGTTCCATGCCCTTTCTGGTGGTGTCGCTCGCCCTGGCGGGGCTGGCGCTGGGCACCGTGCCCCTGGCTGCCGTGCCCCGGCTGGTCCTCCTGCTCCTGCTCGGGGCCGCCGGCTGCTGGCGGGCACGGCAGCTGGGGGCCCGACCGCTGCCGACGCTGGCCCTGCTGCTGATCGCCCCGTCGCTGCTGCTCTGGGCGCTCTGGCGTCAGCCCCAGCCTGGCCCCGGCGATCCGGTGCAGCTGCTGCAGGGCCAGAGCAGCCGTGAGCTGGTGCTGCGCGGCCAGCTCGTCAGCGATCCCCGCCCGCGGGGCGATGCGGGGGGCTGTTCAGTGCCCCTGCGCTCGGCCGGTGGCCACACCGAGCTGCTGCTGCAGCCTTGTCCGCCCCTGCGCCAGGGCTGGCTGGTGGAGGCCCATGGAACCCTGCGCCGGCCGGCCTCAGGGCCCCATCCGCTGCTGAGTGGTCCGGCGGAGCGCCTGGCCCGCCGCGGCATCTGGAGCCAGCTGCGTCTGCAGGCCAGCACGGATCTGAAGGTGCTGGCGCGCCCGGCCACCCCCATCGCTGATCTGCGCCGCCGCATGGCCGCCGCCCTGATCCAGCAGGGCGGCGAGCGCCGGGGCGGGATTCTGGCGGCCCTTGTGCTCGGCAGCGCCGTGGTGCCTCTGCCGGCGGATGTGGGCGCCAGCTTCCGTGCCGCCGGGCTCTCCCATGCCCTGGCGGCCTCCGGCTTCCACCTCTCGGTGATGCTCGGCGCGGTGATGGCCCTGGGTCGCCGGCTGCCGCAACTCGCGCGCTGCCTCCTGGCCCTTGGGGCGATGCTGCTGTTCCTGCTGCTGGCGGGCCCCCAGCCCTCGGTGGTGCGGGCGGTGCTGATGGGTGGGGTGGCCTTCGCGGTGCTGGAGAGCGGCGGCCGCAGCCGGCCCCTGGGGGTGCTGCTGCTGAGCGTGCTGCTGATGCTGCTGGTGCAGCCCTGGTGGCTGCAGGACGTGGGTTTCCAGCTCTCGGTGGCGGCGACCGCCGGGCTGATCCTCACCGCCCGCCCCCTGGAGGAAGCACTGGCCCGGCGTCTGCCGGCCTGGGCGGCGGCGGGGCTGGCGGTGCCCGTGGCCGCCTCGCTCTGGACTCTGCCGCTGCAGTTGCACCATTTCGGCATCGTTCCTCTTTATGCCGTGCCCGCCAACCTGCTGGTGGCGCCCCTGCTCACCCCGCTCACCCTCGGCGCCATGGCGATGGCCCTCACGGCGGTGCTGCTGCCGCCCCTGCTGCCGTTGCTGGCCTGGCCGCTGCTGCCGCTGTGCGGTCTGTTGCTGGCGATCACCCGCGGCTTCGCGGCCCTGCCGATGGCCCAGTGGCAGCTGGGCCGCCCCCTGCCCGCCCTGGTGCTGCTCTTCGGGCTGTCGCTGCTGCCCTGGTTGTTGCCGGGCGCGGGGGCCTGGCCGCGGCGGCTGGGGGCGGCGGGGCTGGCGCTGGTGCTGGCGGTCCATCTGGCCCTGCTCGGCGGAGATGCCCTGCTGCTGGTGCACCGCTGGAGCGGCGATCTGCTGGTGGCCCGGCACCGGGGCCGCGGCGCCCTGGTGAGTGGCAAGGCCGATGGCCTCAGCTGCTCCGATGCCCGCAAGCTCGCCAGCGGCCTCGGCCTGGAGCGCTACGACTGGATCACCCTGCTCGATCCGGTCGCCCCGGACGATCCGGCCTGCTGGAACGGCCAGACCTCCCTGCTGTTCTCCAGCCACGATGGCCAGAGCAGCCTGCAGCCGGGTCAGCGCCTGGAAAGCCCCGGCCTCAGCCTTGCTCCCCTCAGCGGCGACAGCCAGGCCATGGCCCTCGGCATCGGCCGCCACCGCTGGTGGCTGCTGCCCGATCCGCAGTCACTCGAGGCCTGGAGCCATCAGGGCCCGGCCGGCGGCGAACCGGTGGCGGGGGTGTGGCTGGGCTTTCGTCCCAGCCGCCGCCAGCAGCGGCAATTGAGCGCGGCTGGCCCCCGGCAGGTGTGGCTCAGCGGCGCAGCCGCCGGGTTGCCCCAGGGCTGGAGTGCCAGCGGGGTGAGCGGATCCCTGCAGGGCGCTCCAGGCTGATGGCTCCGTTCGTATGAATGAGCCGTGGGCCGAGCAGCCACCTACTTCCCTTGAGTCAGCTGATGTCTGATGCTGCCGCCTGGATGATGGCTGTGGTGGAGGATTCGACCTCTCGTGCCACCTCGATCAGGTCGGGTTCGGAGGAGAGATTGAGCAGCATGCCCTCGGGCCGGATCATGCCGATCCGGGTCTGGCCAGCCTCGGTGTAGAGGGAGATCCGGCAGGGCAAGGCCATGGTCAGCCTCATGTCGTTCATCAACACCTTGGCCGCTTGCTTGGGGTTGCAGACCTCGAACACCCGGCAGTTCTCGGAGAAGTTGATGCCCTTGCTGCGCAGGCTGTCGCCAAGATCAAGCACAGCCAGAACACCGAACCCGTGGGCGGCTACAGCGACCTGAAGATCGGTGCTTGCCTGCTCGAACGATTTGTCCGTGTCAACAATGAAGTATGGATTCATGGAGCAGACTCTTGGAATGGTCAAAGCCGAAGCCTGCTGATCAGGCGAAGCAGGATGGCGTCCCTGCGATGATCAGCAGGACGTTGAGGAGTGCGGCGTCTGTGTGGCTCAGCTCAGATCGTCTGCCACCTTTCCGGCGGCATCACGAACATTCCTGGCGACTGATTGTGCGCCTTTCTTCAAGTTCTCTGCTGTGTTCATGGCAGAAGCCTGAACCTGCTTGGCCTTGCCTTTGATCTGGTGGCCTGCATCGCCTGTGAGTTCGCCGTAGGCCGATTCCAGCTTGCCTTCTGCATCTTTGGCGGCGGCGTCCATTTTGTTTGACATGGTTGCGAATGCGATGGGGTGAGTGAGATGGGTGACGGCCATGGCTGAGCCAGTCAATGGAATCAGCATGGTGAAGAGCATAACTGCCAGCGCCATGAGCGAGGCAATAGAAATGTTCGGGCGAATGTTCATGCAATCTGCAACAGCACCTCTCTGAGTTCCAAGCTAGCCACGTATTCAGGCGGGGAACATGGGTGCCTGCTCGTTTGCGGTTTTCACTGCTCCACCCTGCGGATTGGCCTGTCGTGGCAGGGTGTTTCATTGTAAAAACGAATCATGAAGATTCGTCCGCAATGTTGTGGCTGACTTCAGCCGGATCCTTGTTCGCGCTCGTCCGACAGCTGGGATGCGGGCGCCAGCTCCATGTCCGCCGGCAAGCGTCAGGTCGCGTCCCCCACGTGTCGACGGTGATCGCTTGGATGCCGAGCCCTTCAGGCATCCGGGCATCGGCCTCGGCCGGCGGCTCCGTAGAGTGGCCCTGGCTGATCCACCGGTGTCCGCGGGCACTGGCGGTAGGCCCTGGAGAGGTGGCTGAGTGGTCGAAAGCGAACGACTCGAAATCGTTTGAAGGGAAACCTTCCGTGGGTTCGAATCCCACCCTCTCCGTTAACCGAGATTTTGAGGGTATTCCGAGAGGTCCCTTGACGTCCTTGGATGTACACATAGTGATTGCAGTGCAGTGGTTCTGGGGGATTGGGGCGTCCCAAGGCATCCCTGGAAAAACCGTGGCAGCAAAAAATAGTGGTGGTGTAATAGGTGGTGTACGATTTGGAGTGGTGGTGTAAATGCGCCATGGCTCTAACCGACGCAGCTGTTCGCGGGCTGCCACTGCGGTCTCAGCGTTACCGGGTTTCCGACAGCGCTGGCCTGCTGCTTGAGGTGGATCCGGCTGGCGGCAAGTACTGGCTCTGGCGGCACCGTTTTCCACCCACCAAGGACGGCCGTCGGCAAGATCTGCGCCTTGGTCCCTATCCAGCCGTCTCTCTGAAGAGAGCCCGCGAACTCAGAGATGAGCAGAAAAAGCTGCTGCACGACCAGGGAATCAATCCCTGCGAGGCCAAGCGGCGGCACAAAAGCGAGCGCTGGGGCATCCATCAGAAGCTCTCGTTTGAGGCGGTGGCCCTCGATTGGCACCGCACCAAGAGCGCCGGCGCCTGGAGCGCTCGCCATGGCGACGACGTGATCAAGAAACTCAACAAGGACATCCTCCCGGCGATCGGCAGCATGGCCATTGCCGAGATCTCCGCTGTGGATTGCCTGGGCGTGTTGCGCTCCATCGAGAAGCGGGGTTCTCACGAGACCGCCAAGCGCTCGCTTGGGGTCATCAGCCTGGTGCTGGATTACGCCGTGGCCCTCGGCCATTGCACCAGCAACCCAGCCCACTCCCTCAAGCGCCACGCCCCGGTCAAGCAGACCATCACCCACTTCCCGTGCCTGCTTTGGAGCGAGCTGCCCGAGCTGTTGGGGGCGATGCGCACCAACACCGTCAAGGCAGATCCCACCACCCTCAACGCCATGTGGCTGTTGGCACTGACCTTCGTTCGCACCAGCGAGCTGATCGCTGCGCGATGGGAGGAGATCGATCCCAACTGGCGCGGACCAGATGGCGATCACCAGGCGGTCTGGACGGTGCCGGCCGAGCGGATGAAAGGCAAGCGCGGCAACCGGAAGGAGCATCTGGTGCCCCTGAGCCGTCAGGCCGCGGCGATCCTGCAGGCCCAGTCCCTCCTCACAGGCCCCAAGGGCTTCGTGTTCAAGAGCTTGCGCACCAGCAGTGGATACATCAGCAACAACACCGTCAACATGGCGCTCAAGCGCATGGGATTCGATGGGCGCATGTGCGGCCATGGCTTCCGGGCTCTGGCAATGACCAACGTGCAGGAACAACTGGGGATTGACCTCCGCATCGTCGACCGACAGCTGGCTCACATCGAGAAGAACAAGGTGACTGCGGCCTACAACCGTGCCGAGTACTGGCCGCAACGGGTCTCGATGATGCAGCGCTGGGCTGACCTGCTCGATCAGGTGTGAGCCGGCTGCTGACGCCCAATACCAGCGTTCTGCTCACGTCGGTTCATGCCCGTTCAGCCGTTCTTCGATCCAGGCTTCCAGATCGTCCTGTGACCAGGCCACGGTGCGTGGACCAATGCTGATCTGTCTGGGGAATGCCCCGGCGGCGATCAGCTTGTAGATCGCCGTTCGGGATAGGCCGACCTTGTCCTTCACCTCTGGCAGGCGTAGCAGTCGACGGGTAGCAGAAGCGGTCATGGGTCCAGAAACCAAGGGGGCGTATCGGGGGGGCTCACCGGGCTCGCGTGATCGGGCCGGTGCTCTCAGCGCCACTGGGGAGGGTGGGAATCTGCGGCCCAGTGGGCTTGGGCGGCACCGGCCCGGCGATCACCAGCAGCACCGTGGTGACCTGAAACAGCAGCAGCAACCAGATCAGCCGGTGCAGATAGCGGAGGTTGGTGATCGTCACCAGGGTGTGACGCGGCTCTCGCTGGCAGAAGCGCGGCAGCTGGGGCCGGCGTGGGTCGGAGGTGCGGGCCATCAGAACGGCACCTCGTCGTCGTCGCCAAACTCATCGTCGAAGTCATCGCCCTCGCCGAGGGGAATGGCGCGCTGCTGGCGTTCGCTGGCCTGATCGTCGCGGTAGGCCTGCTCGGCCGCCTCGATCCAGGCCGGATCGCTGCCCTCGCTCAGGCTGATCGGCCCGTAGAACCCGATGGTGACGTTGCGCGGCACCGCATCGGCTTCCGCCTGGGTCTCGATCTTGTTGCCCTTGGGGTTGCCGTCCTGGTCGTACTGCTGGGCCCAGCGGGTGGCCAGCGTCAGCAGGTCGCCAACGTTGAGCTTGCCCTTGCGGTGCCCCTTGCGCGCCTCGATCCAGTCCCCGAAGCCCTTGGCCTTGAGGATCACCCGCACCCGATCGCCGGGGGCCGGCACCGATGCCTCATCGCCGAGCTTGGCCTCCATCGAGGTGCCGGGCAGGGCGACGCAGTGGATGACGATCTCCTGCTTGACCTTGGGGTTCCCCTGGCGGTCCTTGCCGTTGGGGATCGGCTCCATCTCGCCGCTGGCGAGGTTCTTGCGCAGCCGGTCGCGCTGCTCGGTGCGCACGATCGCCAGCGTCGCCACCTCGCCAAAGCGCTGCTGACGGATCACGGGGGCGCCGATGCGGGCGCCGTCGTTCAGTTCAATCGCCATGGCTCTGTTGGGGGCTGGTGTTGAGGGGGGGTAGGGGTTCAAGGCCGGCGCCGAGCCGCATCAGGTGATGGGCGGCGCCGCTGATCGAGAGACCGTGCTGCTGGCGCAGTTGCTGCAGCGCCTGCCAGACATCGCTGCGGACCTTTGACTGCAGGTAGTGGCCCCCGTCCGGGGCCCTGGGCTGCTCGTGCTGGCGGTGGCCGTAGGCGATTCGGCGGGGACGTGGTTCAGCCATCGCCACCCCAGCCATGGGGATCGCTGGCCTGGCAGCCGCAGCCGGGAACCCTCACCAGCTGGAGTTCATCGATCGCACCCTGCAGCGCCGGGCACGCGTCCACGAGAGCGGCGGCACGCAGAGGCCAGAGGCAGTGCCAGGCCCGCTCAGGCACCGGGGTCCAGATCGGTATCTGATTGCGGATGGTTTTCAGCAGCAGGCCAGTGCTGCGGTGGCGCAGACCCCAACGCGGGCTCACAACAGCTCTCGATGGCTTTTGCCAGCCAGCGCAGCAGGTGAATCTCGCTGGCCCGGCGCATGAGCCCGTGAATGCGGCCATCTGGCACATCGCGGTAGTAGCGAACGGCCAGCTCCCGCTGCCGCTGATCGGCCACAGCGGAGAGCAGGTGAGCGGCATGGCGCAGCTGCAGGGTCTGCTCATGACGGCACCCCCGCGAGCTCCCGCTCGAAGCGGTCGATGAAGTCGGCATGGCGGCGCTGGGTGACGCGGTCGGTGATGGTGCGGGCGGTGCTCGGCACCTGGAACTGGGAGCGGAAGGCGATGGTGAAGCGCTTCCAGACCTCCTTGTCGCTGCGGGCCATGGCCTTGAGCATCGCGGTGAGGGTGGCGATCTCCTCGGGTTCGAGGGGCTCCAGGCCCGGAGGATCTGGGGGCATCTCGGCAGGGGTGGCCGGGGGCGGGCCGGGCGAGGACGAGGTCGGCACCGGCTCTGGTTCTGGCTCCTCAGCAGGTGAGGCGACCTGCTGGGGGGCGGAATCGCTGGGACCGGGCTGTGGCTCGCCTGCATCCGCCGCCGCAGAAGACGCCGCAGAAGACAGCCCAGCCGTTGTCTCCCCGGCCTTGCTGGGCTGAGCCTGTTGCAGCACAGGAATGCCGAGCAGGCCCGCCAACAGGCGTGCGCTCAGGGCGAAGTCGGCGTCATAGGAGCTGGTTTCAGCGCTCAGCTGGGCGCCGTCCTTGTGCATCAGCACGACCACGGTGCTCTCCCCAGTGCTTTGCACCGAGAAGCTGAAACCCATCGCGAAGGCTGGCTTGGCTGCGGTGACCACGGCTGCCAAGGAGAAGTCCGTGGCTGGCTGGAGATCGGCCTGGAAGGCGGAGAGCGCTTCTGCCAACACGCACTCGGCCTGCCACTGGCGCTCGTGGGGGCTGACGTGTTCGCTGGGCAGCGGTGGACCGGTGGAGGTGGTGGTGTCCATGGGGCCTGGGGCGGGACCGTCGCCCGCATGGCCCGGATCTTAGGGGCTCGCTAATGCGGGGCGCAAGTCCTCCTCAGGATTCCGAGGCTGGCGTTGGTTTGGCCTTGCTCCGGCTGCTCTTGCTCTTGATCTTGGCCTTGGTCTTGATCGCTTCCGGCTGGCCGCTCACCGGTTCGGCGGCGCCGGATGCTGGCGGCAGGGTTTCGAGCCAGCTCTGGATCCAGCGCTCGGGCAGCCACTCGCCGTCCCACAGCTCCTTGAGCTGCTCGGGTTCGTAGTCGCCAAACGAGGTGAGCACCGTGCGCAGTTGCTTGCGCAGGGGCAGGGGGGCCTGTCGCGCGATCTCCTGCACCGCCTCGAAGGCATCGAGGTCCCGCTCGTCGACGGCACTGCTCACCAGCTCGCGCCAGGTCTGGCTCAGCGCCCTGGCCTCCTGGAGCGCCACGGTCGGGGCCTCGGGCCTGGACTTGGGCTGGAAAGCCGTTGGCACCGGCCGTAGTCCGACATAACAACTCCACAGCTCGATCGGTCCCCACAAGGTCCCGTCGTCATCGACGATTGCCGCGGCGCCCTTGAGCTTGTCCTTGAGGGCCTGCGTTTTGAGCCGACCCCAGCTCTGCTCGGCGATGCGGCGGTTGACCTCGGCAAGCTGAAAGAAGGCGGGCCGGCGCAGTTCCCCAGCCTTCCCCTGCTCGATCGCGCTGAGATTGCCGTAGCTGATCGCAGGGAAGCCGGCCTCCTTGCCCCAGTCGGCGACGGTGTACTGGGTCCAGCCGTTGCGCTCCCGCCACAAGCGGAGCATGCGCCCGAAGGCCAGGCGAGCCTCGGCCTGGCGCTCCTCGATCTGGGCGAAGGATTCGGCCATGCCTCACAAGGCTGAGGTTCGTTAGCGGCACGGTAAGGCATGACGTTACGGGTGCCCAGCGTTCACAAGCCTTTGTTGAGCAAGCACCCCTATGGCCGTTTTAGTATCCACCTCAGCCTTGCGAGGACGGGGCAAACTGGATACAGTTCGATTCCCCGCGCTATCAAGCCGTGCGTCCTCTTGCCGTGCGTCTGCCCCCTGAGCTGATCCACTGGCTCGACGCCCATCGCGGCGGCGAGGCCCGCACCACCTTCCTGCGGGCGATCCTGCGCGATCACATCCGCCGCCACAGCAAAACCAAAGCCAAGACCGAGGCCCAAGTTCGCTCCGCGGTCGCTGAACACACCAGGGAGACCGCCACCGCCCCACAGCGGCAGCCACCGCTGCTCTGAGCACTCCCACATCCAGGCCCTGCGCTGATGCCCCTGCCTGCCCAGCTGATCGAGAGCCTGCAGGCGATCGATTCCGACTGGGCGCTGCTGCCGATTGATGGCCGCAAACGACCGGTCGATGCGCTCAGCGGTGAGCCGCTGCTGGCCTGGGGCAACAGCGGCCTCGACCTCGAAGCGATCACCGCCCTGGCCGACAACCCCCA